>NZ_JMIR01000038.1 GCF_000714935.1 Tumebacillus flagellatus | reverse complement strand
TATACGGGAATCGCTGTATATACAGTGACCGCGACACTCTGCACTTTCAAAATGCGACACACAAACGAAGAGACATCCCTTCGTGTGGGATGTCTCTTTTTCTATAAATTGCTGCTCTGAGAACGGAAGTACGAGATAAACGCCTCCAGTACTTGCGAACCATCACTTTCCAAAGTCACGCCGGATGGTTCTAGGATGATCTTTCGCACATGTTCCTGAACATCTTGAGGAAGCGACTCGAAAAACTGAACCGCAATCGGTGTATCAAAAAAATAACTCACCGGTTTCTTGAGTATTTGAGAGAGGTCTCGCAAGACTTCTAAGGAAGGGTTCGACATCCTATCGTTCTCTAATTTGCTTATATAGGTTCTAGATACTCCGATGGCATCAGCCAAATCTTCTGACCGAAGTCCACATTCTAGACGGGCTGCTTTGATTAATTCACCTAGAGTTGTCACCATGAACCTCCTCTGTACAGGAACATACGTTCCGTTAATTGAACAAACGAGAGCATTCGGGAGATAATTGACTCTAATCAATGATAATGAGAAGTGATTCGTTTGATGTTCACTATAGTGAACGTTATAATGAATACATACCCCGCAACGCATCAATTCTACCATATCACCCCATAGAGGAGGACTTCCCATGCTGACTCAAACCGTCGTGCACCGTCCGATCATCATCCGCTGGCCGAATGAGGATACAGGTGGATACTTCAAAATCTCCGGCTGCTTGATCAATGAGAACGTAAGCCTTGCTGTTTTTGACGAACATTTGGAAGTCCACCTCGTAACCCCCACAGAAGACCCCAATGAATTTGACCTCAACTTTGCCTCCAACCCCTTCTTCTTTGTCGGCGACAGTTTCCAAGATATCTATTTCGACCTCACGCATCTCACAGTTGTGGAATTTGCTTCGAAGTACAACCACAGCGATTTTCACAGCTCAATTGAGGCAATGTGCTAATAAAAAATCAACAGCCTTCCAGAGTTAATGGGAGGCTGTTTGTGTTGGGAAATGCGAGAACCGTATCCCGTTTGCTTGCATCTTCTCATGAGTAGCATTGCGAACAGAGAGAAGGAGATCGCAAGCTTCGCCAAACTTATTTTTATCGGCGCGAATCCACGCGAGATGGGAGATTGCGTCTCCCCATTTTAAGACACGGTTCGAGGAGAAGTGGCGGTTCGCCTGCTCGTGCAGTTGTTTCTCTCCGCTCTTTCTTCCCTGTTTTGCATCAAGCAGGGCAAGGATTGATTCAAGTTTTTCACGGAAAGGGCTCTCGTCAGGTATCCATGGTTTAGCTCTCTGAATGGCGGCGACAGTTGCCGGTTCATCGCCAAGATACAGAAGATGGAGTGCCAGTTGCAACGCTTTTGCCCCGGCTTCGGGACTCTTCAGTTTTTCGAACCGTTTGATCGACGTTTCGAGCAGCGTGGGCACAAATTGCTCTTTGGCTTTTAAGAGAGCGATTGCGACCCGGTTGCACGCGGCTTCTACGAGATTACGGTGAACGTCGTTTAGATGCTTGGCATGGTCAGCATAGTGGATGGATTGTTTATAATCTCCCTGCTTGTGGAGCGTCTTCGCAAGTTTGATCAATTGATTGGCTTGGTCTTTAAGCGAAAGACCCGATTCCGCGTATGGAATGGCTTGTTCGATGATCTCCAAGACTCGCTCCTGATTTCCAAGCTTGGCGTAGGCTTGTGTCAGAAGCAATAGAATTTCTGTGCGTCTGTTTGGTTCATCGAGGAGAGACAGGGATTTGTTCCATACGAAAATTGCTTTGTCATAGCGTTTCGCGTGGAAATGCAGGAGTCCGCGGTAGTGAAGCAATCGTGCAAGAGTCGCGGGTTCATCATGATCTCCCATAAAGTTGAGGTACTTCTCTGCTTCATCCAATCTCCCAAGATTGAGACAGCACAGAGTATAATCAATCAGGAAATCGAGAGACTCGGGAAGATGCCCATGTGTATTGATCAAAGATCGGAGCAGGTACGCCGCTCGTTCATATTGCTTGGCACTCAAGTAGACATTGACCAAACAGAGAGATAGAGCATCCATAGACGGTTTCTTGTCCACAAAAAAATAGTCTGCATCTACCTCTAATCGTTTTGCCACCTCCAGGATCAGATCAAGAGAAGGTTTTGCTTTGCCGGATTCCACTTGGGAAATCATGCTCGACGTACACAACCCGGTTGCCAATTCCACTTGCGTCAAACCCCGAGCTTCGCGCAGTTCTTTAAGACGAGAACCGAGGACGACCCATTCTTCTGAGATTGAAGAAGCTTCTGGACGTTTCACGCTCTCCCCCCACTTCCATTCCTTTTTCGGACTCCTCTACAGAAATCAGCTCAAAAATCTCTTCAAATCCGCAATCCAGCGACGCGCAGATCGCCTTCGCAGCTTGCGGCCCGGCATTGCGTGTCCCGTTTTCCAATTGGGAAATAAACGGGGAGCTGAGGTTTGATTCACGAGCCAGTTTTCTTTGTGAGAAGCCTGCTCGTATTCGGCAATGCATGAAATCTGGATGTTTTGGGCGTATGAGCATGACTCGGTCTCCTTGTAGATTATTAATGGTTAGGAATACAATAAAATACTCTGAAGGGTTTTGGAGCATTTTCATATTGACTTCAATGTCGCGAGTTTATTGACATAACCAATTTGTCAGGCTGATTTTGACATGAAAGAGGGAAAGCCGTGACACGAGTTCACGGCTTTCTTCTTTGCTATTCATTCAAGCACAGCACACAAATCGTTTGCAGACATCGCGTACCTCCCGATCCGAAAGCCGCTCCAGCAAGGCTTCCTTCAAGCGGCGTTTGTCGATGGAGGCGATCATGTCTTCAAGCGAGGTATCTCGTTGAGGAGCCAACTCCAAAAGAATGCACTTCAAGTGATCGGGTTGGAACATCTCCAAGAGGATATGCAGCCCGCGATCTTCACCGGAATGATGCGGGCCGTGGTCTCCATCGGATTTTCGCCCTTTCCAGTGAGAGACGGCAAGAACGGCGGCTTCTTCCGTTTTGATACCGTTCTTACGCAGGCGTACGAATTCGTCAATGACGGACAGGTCTTTCTCATGGATCGCACGGGCTTGACCCACTTTCGTAAACGGGAAACCTCCCTTGGCGAGCAAGGCCATCCACTTTTGAGCTGTGTCGACGTAGACATCGAAACGCTGTGCTACTTCGTGTTTGGTGCAAAGATTGTCGCTCATCTCTTCTTCCTCCAATGGTTGGATTCTCTTACACCTATACCGTGCATCGAAAAAGAGGTTTCAGGGACAAGGACTTTCGAGATAACTCCATACCATTGACTAATATAATTGAGAGATTGTATATTGACTAAGAATAATTTGTGAGTGGGGTGAGAGAGTTGTTTAGTAAGTACGTTGGACAAGTTTTGATGATAGTAGCGGTTTTGAAATTGGCATCCCTTTATTTGGGGTTTGACGCGAAAATCCCTGTCAATGTCATGGTGATTTTTGTTCTTGGAGCCTGTTTGCTAACATCCTACCAAATCAATCAAGCTTATGTTAAGTTCAAAGGAAAGAAAGACAGAACAAAATACTACCTGATGATGGCTGCGTTTCTGTTGGTACTCATTTTGTGTGTTCCCAGTTGGTTCAGTAATCCATCGGTAGCGCAACAAGCTGGTGACGTAGCCTCAATTTTGGGTTTTGGTGGAGCGATCTTTGTGATGGGCATGGAGCAAGAGAATAAAGGAAAACCAGTACCATCCAATAGTAGGAAGGGCAAGAGATGAAGAAATCAGGTTGGATTCTACTGATTGTTCTGTTTGGCTTGATGGCGATTACAAATCCGAACAAAAATGACTACATTTCTTGGGTCAAAGAGAAAGCGGTTGAAAAGAGTCAGGACTCATTGGAGAAGGGCCTTATTTCAGTCTTTGGTAATCCGATTTTTGATTCTACAACTACTTCTACTAACTATGTTTTCTTCTCGAGGTACTCAACGGAGTTGGACAGTAAGCACAAAGTGAAGGCAATCGGAGTATTCAAGAACTTTATCCCAATCTCATTTACCGATTGATTTAGAACAGCAGTACGCACGCCACTCGATTCCGGGTGGCTTTTATTTTTTTCTCAAAAAAGTAGTTTGCTTTGTCCCTGTTTTGTCTCCGACGTTGCACGGTATAGGTGTAAGACATAACAACTTCAGGAGGGATTTCACATGATCAACACCAACGAGGGCTTCTCCAGCATGTCGTTGCACCTGCAAACCGGCTTTGACGAGAAAGGCGCACCGCTGTACAAAGACAAGAGCTACTCCCGCGTTCTGCCGTCCGCCGCACAGGATGATGTATACGCCGTCGGTGAAGCGCTCGCAAGTTTGAGCTCGTACCAACTGCATCACATCCAACTGACCAACCGTGAAGACCTGACCCGCATCTAATCCCAAAAAACGCCCCAAGGAGGGACTCTCCATGCAACGCAATCTCGAACTGAACTTCATGACCAACCTCAAGAAAAAAGCCAAACTCATCATCCCGGAACCGAAACCGAACCTCACTGTCACCGAGATCCACAACGTCATGGATCTCGTGATCCAAAAAGGAATCTTCGGCTTCCCGCAAGGTCTCGCCGTCGAAAAGCTCTCGGCGCGGATCGTGGAGTCGAACGTGGTGAAGATCGAGTTGTAGGCAAACCTTCGGATCAACAAATAAGCCCTCGTTTCTAAGAAACGAGGGCTTATCTTATGTCGAGATAGTCTGCATGTTTCTCAACTTATTTCCCAGTGGTTTATCTAGGAATGTACAGATCAAATACCCGATGGCAACACCGACTGTGTTTAGAAGTACGTCATCCACATCACACGTTCGGTAATTGTAATGTAGAACTGTATCAAGAATCAATTGGACCAATTCGAGCAGTATCGAAAAGACAATGCATCTCAGTAAGACTGTTGTGAAATTCAAACGAGGAGCGGCAATAGGCAACAAGAAACCAAACGGACAAAATAGCAAAACGTTACCGCCAATCTGTTTCATTGCGTCAGGAAGCCTGTCGTGAGTGACAACGCTTATTATGTCTCGGAAAGGCACAAAGTTGTTTTGCGGAAGTTCGGGCAGGCTGCGCAAATGCTCCAAGTAGCTCTGTTGGATTGGCAATGGGAAAAACACGACACACAAAACGGATACGATGTAGAAGTACATTGCAGAAAAAGCGAAGATTCGAATTGGTGGTTGTTTCTTTGAAATCTTCTGTGTCAAGCCTAGGACATACAGAATCGTTGCTACTATGATCAAGATCGTGGGTTTTAACATCTTTCATTCTCCAGAACAAAAACTGAATAAAGGCGAATTTGATACGAAAAATAAGGCCGCCGATGAGTGATCGGCGGCCTGTTTTTATTTCCTAACAAAGGTGCCATACGTTTCCGCGATGATGGTCGTTTTCGCATCCGCGGAGGCAACATTAGAAACGACAACGTCCTGATCGGTGATTTTCGCCTGATCATTGCGTTCATAGATGGCGAACTTGGTTTGAATCGTTTGAATCTCTTTCATTCCAGCTGTAAGCTCTTCCTCAGTCATCTTGTGGGGTTCAGTCATCGTTGGAGTATCGGTTGTGGCAAATGCAGATACGGATACGGCACCAAATCCTGCAACCAAGGCAAAACCAGTGATGACTAGGGCGGTTTTGTTCATGAATTTCAAAAAATCACCTCCACTATTGATGTGCGTGATTAATTGTACCAAAACATGCTAACGAGGTAAAGGAAGGGGTGTTCGAAAGCCCACCATTACTTTGAGTAGACTTTGAAATCTTAGTAATAATACACGTAGCCGTTGCCCGAGATGTCGCAACGGGTATCAATGTTTGTGTTGGTGTTAAAAATTCGCAGTTTGTAGGTTCCGGGGTAAACATTATAGAAACTGAACGTTACAGCAGAGGAATCATAATTGCCATTGACGGTGTATCTATTTGTCGTAACACCCGTTCCTTGGGCAACCAATTGGTAATCAGCTGTAGCCACTCTACCTGCGTAGATCACACCGGTAGGGTATTGAACTGCTTTCACAACAACTTGTTGGGATGTGGAAAGGGTGTATGTTGCGATTGTATCAATGTAAGACCCCGGATAAAGACCTGTGTAGGACCAGTTAGGGGAGGTTAAGGAGTAGATCGGGTCTTGCGGTTTTTTCATATGGACTCCGTAGCCCTTGTCTTGCTTCTCTACTGTAACTTTTGCATCCACTGAGGGGTACTGAGCCAGTTCAGCATCAGTTGCAGCGTGCGGTTGAGTAAAGGTAGTGGAAGAAAAGTTGTTTTCAGCAGATTTGGATTCTGCCCCAAATGCCGGAGCAGAGCTAAGCAGCATCGTACTCATAGCGATGGTGAGGATGGTTTTGTAATTCAATGGAATCTCCCCTAATAATATTCTGTAACTCATAATCTTTTATAACATGCAAAATTGATACAGTCCATTACTTTTACTTATTTATTTTTACGAAAGTGTTTCTATTTTGATTGCAAACTTATGAGAGACCTATGGCTGAGGTCGTATAGGTGGTTGAGTCTCATAGTGGGGTTGATTACATGGCATGAAATTATGTCAGAATCAACAGTGACATAAAAAAACCTCGTAAGCGTTTCGGGAGGGAAGCAGACAGGGGCTTTGATACAAAAAGTAAGACCGCCGATGAGCGATCGGCGGCCCGTTTTTATTTCCTCACAAAAGTGCCATACGGTTCTGCGATGATGGATGATCTTCTATTTCTATTACGATTTTCTGGGTTGCCATAAACATTTCATTACGAAGTTTTGAGAAAATTTTATTGCCAGAGATATACAAGACACCTTGGTTTTTATATAATTAAATTCGTGATTTGTTTTGCTTCTGATTTTACTGTTGAACAAACTGATGATAATCACCGGAGGTTCAGTACCTATGACTACCGTTGAACATACAGCTACGATGACCATTGGGAAAATCCCCATTGGCAGACGAATTCTCGAATTGATGCAGGAAAAAGGGAGTGCGTTCACGATCCGAGCGTTTGCGGAGCGATTGGGTGAAAACCGCGAGACGTTTCGAAATACCCTGGCCGGTGAGCGTCCGATCACACTTTCGCTTCTGGAGCGAATTGCTGAAGGGTTGGGAGTGACGGAGGAACGCTTGCGGCAGTTGGATACGTACAAAAAAGAGGAAGAGTTGGTTTCACTCCTTGAAGCAAAAACGCGAACAAAAGTCATGTTGATGAGAGCTCATACGCTTGCAACTGAATTAGTTCAAGTTGCACTTGGAGCGACAGAGCGAGGATTCGCCCTGAACAGTTTGGGGAGAATCCAGTTTCTCTTGCAAGAGTATGTAGAGGCAAACCGAATATGGAAACAAGCATTCCAGTATGCAGCGAAAATCTACAAGAATTTTCAAGATGATCGACTTGTAAAGTTAGTTCCTGCAAACTTTATGATGACCTGCGCGAGGATTAAGGACTACGGTGGTTCGGAAGAAATGCTCCAATTGGTTGAGGAAGTGTCATCTGATGATTTTCAAGTCTTGGGCATTCTCGCCTATAACCGAATGGTTATGTATTGGGACCGTGGAGATTTAGACACTTCAAGAGAATTCGCCTACAAATCCTTGGATCACTTTAGAAATTCGGGAAATCCGAAGCAAATAAGCCATGGGCATATTAACGCCGCAAGGACTGAATACCTTATGGGTAACTACAGTGTTTCTGCGGAGTTATTAGAAAATGCCATAGAGTATGCAAATCAATTTCCACAAATTCTTGTAAGAGTAGTCAAGGACTATGTGAAATCACTAATGAAACTTGGCAACTTTGAAGCGGCTCTCAACATTGTAGACGAGCACCGAGAAGTCCTGAAGCAATTCCCTGAATACTGGCACAAAGTTCAGATCATGTGTACGGTATTATTGGATGACCCCATGCATGCAGATGCGGTTATTCAGGATTTACAAGTAAGTCAAGAAATTCGAATACTCGCTTGTAAATGTCTTTTCGAGTACTACGCAAAGAGTGGTGACGCGTTATCCGCGATGCGTTACTATGAACTTGAGCGTAAATATTCACGAAATGATTTTGAGTTTGCGGACAGGGAGGGCTTTTAATGAAAAAACGAATTTCGGCTGGGCTTCTGTTGTGTGCAGTACTTGGATGCTTGATTGGGGGGGCAACGTTTTCAAAAGCTGCAACTTGGTCTGATCCAGAGCCGCTGGGTATTGTTTTGATCAAAAAGTAACGATCGTCATAAATATCGCGGGTACTAATAGTTCAACTGTATTTCGATAATGATTTTTTTAGTTTCTTGGTAAGGAGAGGGTATTGTGCTAAAACGAATAGCACTTGGGATGCTGTTATGTGCAGTTATCGGATGCATGATGCAGGGAACTACTGTAACAAAATCCTCTGAATGGTCAGATCCTGAACCTTCTGGTGTAACTGTTGCTAGTTGGTACGATCCCGACCCTTCGGGAGTAATCGTTGCAACTTGGCATGATCCCGACCCTTCGGGAGTGACCGTTGCAATTTATCATGACCCTGATCCCTTGGGCATCGTTGCAGTCAAGGGATAATCCTCCACTTCGACTGACATTGCTACGAGCTGAACATGTCAGTGTCAAACTGACATACTTTCCTGTCGCTTATATTTCAACAAACACTTCCATCGAAAAAGCCACCCATTACAAGTTGGGTGGTTTATTCTTTTGTCTATGAGCTTAATAAACATGGAGGTGGTTAACATGAAGGTCACACAAACTCTTGGGCAAAAGATTCGCATCTGTCGTCTACAGAAGGGCTTGACCCAATCCGGTTTAGCCGAGGGGATTATCACTCCGTCCATGGTGAGCCAGATTGAATCCGACAAAGCCAACCCGTCCCACGAGGTTTTGAAAAAAATTGCAGCTCGGCTCGAAGTTCCTCTCGAAGACTTGATGAAGAATGCGACGATGAACCTGAACTATACATCGCGTTTTCAGATCGCCAGAGCTCTGGTCGAGAACGAGCAATTCTCAAGCGCGTTGCGTATGTTGCATGAGATCACCGAGGAATGCAACGCCAAAGTGGAACCGTTCGAGGTTTCGTACCACATCATATTTTGCATGCTGCAACTGGACATGTTGGAGGAAGCGAAGCAAAGACTTGATTTACTCTCTTCCAAAGCGCGAGTTCATCTAGGAAAAAACCTTCACCTAAAACTCCACTACCTCAATGGGGTATACGAAATGCGCCGCCATCGCTACCAAATTGCGGAGTATCACTTCATGCAGGCTTTGGCTGACACCGACACGACTTCGCTTTCCGAACAGAAACTTCTCGCGACCACCCAAATGGAGCTGGGGAACGCACAGCAACGAATGGGTAAACTCAAAGAATCGTTGGAAACACTTCAGAGCTTGGCAGAAACCCTTCTCCATCTGAATTGTCTGGAAGACCTCGGCGATCTGTACCTGCAAATGTCTCAGACTTGCCTTCATTCGGAACAGCTGGAGGAGTCCATTGAGTATGCCGAGCTCGCCATTTTGTATACAGAGCAAGCTCAAAATAAACACCGTCAAGTCATGACGAAACTAAAGGTAGCCGTGATTCAAGCTTCAACCGGACAAGCTAGAGAAGCGGAACAAATCGTCCGCCAGATTGCAGATGAGTTTCTACATATGAAGAAACCGGAAGACGCAGGTGTTGCCTTCGCGGAACTCTCCAAAATCCAAGTGGAACGGTCAAAACTGGATCAAGCCTATGAGTCAAGCCAGAGAGCCAAAGACCTCTTGCCGCAGAATCACGAACACTACGCTCTCGCCCTGAGAGTGCAGGCGAAGATCGCACAAGCACGCCACCAAACAGACTTCGCCTCCAAGCTTTTCAAGAAGTCAGCCGATTGCTACAAACTCGTGGGCAGCTACAACGAGTATGAACAGACGATGCAAGAACTGTCAGCACACTACGCCCGGACGAACGATTCCTTGAAAGCCTATGAGACAATTTCTGAGATGCTCACGTACAATCTGAAAACGCGGGAAAGCCGAGGGATTGTCCTGTGAACTTGCCGACCAACGTCCAAACATTTCTCAATACGCAAGCCGGGCAACACCTGCTCCTCCTGTTAATCGAGCATTCATTGAACAACGCCCTCAAACAAATTTATCCGCTAGAACGTGATGTATTGGCACGTGAATATGCGTATGACCTGACAACGGGCTCCGACTTCGAGCTATTACTCGACCATCTCTCCTTGGTACGAGTCGTGACCTACCAAAACAATCGGGCCGAGGAAGCGCTGGTCAATTATTGGGGTTCTAATCAAGAAGCGATTCACCTTGCCGATGCAAGACAATATACAATAGATGTCTTACGAATTGCGCCGGTTGATCATCCAGAGCAAGGCAGAGCGTATAAGAATCTCGCCTACATATTCTTTGCTCGCAACAAGACAAAATCTGCTTGTGCATCTATCGAGAAAGCCCTGAACATCTTCCAGAAAAACGGATTGACCGATCCCCTTGAAGAGCTTGTCGAAATGCTCACCGACCGAAACGAACCCGAATGTAAACGAACGATGGAAAATTCGGATGCGGCACTTCGCAGCATGAATGCTGGCAGATCGGGGAGGTAGTCATCCTCCTATATCGTGCGACCTATGACATCCCACACGCGGGATGTTTCTTTTTTGCCCAAAGCGAAAACTTGCTCAATGAGCATAATTGCACATTGGGCAAGTTTGTGATACTGTAGTACCAACAACGAGAAACGACGGTGGAGGTGTTCGAGCGGTGAACAAACACGGCTTGCGTGAGATCAAGAGAGAAGCGACCGCGCATGCGTTGGCCGACGCGGCGTTCGAGCTGACGATGGAGCGGGGGTTGGACGGATTCGTGGTCGAGGATGTGGTGCAGCGCGCCGGGTACTCCCGCCGAACGTTCGCCAACTACTACTCCTGCAAGGAAGAAGCGGTGGCGAGTGCGGCGGAATCAACCAAGAACGTCGACGAAGTCAGAGCATTATTCGAACGTTTGCCCGACAGCACCACACCGCTTGAGGTCATGTACCAACTGACCAAGTTGCAGTTTACGGGAGAGTATCTACGGAAGATGCGCCAACTCGTCGTGCTCTCCAAGCAGTATCCCACGCTGGAGCCTTATCTCCTCAGCGTCCTGCGCCGCTCCCTGGCCTCCTCTCAAGAGGTGTTGAACCGCTTGTTCCCCAATCGTTACCCCGAGGGGTACACGCATATGCTCGCCGGAGCTCTCAACGGCGCGTTGGTGCCTTTGATGGACGGAAGCCTCAATGTGCTGCTTCCAGGGGATTCACCGGAGGAATATCCGGAGGCGACGACGTTTGACGACTATCTGGAGACGATTTACGGGTACTTGCGAAACGGGTTTTAGGGCGTTTTTCTTAGGAATCACACACAAAAAGAAACGGGTACGAAAGGGTGGAGAATTTGAGCAATTTGCAGGAAGTCACAAGCTCGATCAAAAAAGGGCCGCTCCTGTTCATCATGATCTTGGGAGCGTTCATCGCGACGCTGAACCAAACGGTCATGAGCGTCGCGATTCCGGAACTTATGGTCGACTTTAACATCACAGCCGCGACGGCCCAGTGGTTGACCACCGGGTACATGCTGGTGAACGGGGTCTTGATCCCGATCACGGCGTTCCTGATGCAAAGGTTTACCACACGCGAACTGTTTCAAACCTCGATGATCATCTTCTTGGCGGGCACCGTCGTGTCTGCCGTCGCCACCGGATTTCCGGTCTTGTTGACCGGGCGCTTGATCCAAGCGGCAGGGGCGGGCATCATCATGCCGCTGCTCACGAACGTGATCTTGACGGTCTTCCCGCCGAACAAACGGGGCGGCGCGATGGGGTTGGTCGGCCTGGCGATCATCTTCGCACCTGCGATCGGCCCGACGCTTGCCGGGTATATACTGGAGAATTACAAGTGGGAAACGATGTTTTACGGCATGATCCCGTTGGCGGTGCTCGTCATCGCCCTGGGAGCGAAGTATCTGCGCAATGTTTCCGATCGAATTTACACCAAGTTTGATTCTCTGAGCGTCATCCTCTCCACCATCGGTTTCGGGGCTTTGCTGTACGGCTTCAGCCGCGCGGGCAGCCTCGGTTGGTCTTCCTCGGAAGTTCTCACGATGATTTCGGTCGGCGTCGCAGCCCTCGCGCTGTTCACGTGGAGACAGTTGGTTTCCAAGGAACCGCTGCTCGATCTGCGCGCTTTCAAATACAGCATGTTCTCGTTGACGACCGTCATCAACATCGCCGTGACGATGGCGATGTATGCGGACATGATGCTGCTTCCGTTGTACTTGCAGAACATCCGCGGGTACACCGCGCTGGAATCCGGTCTCTTCCTGCTTCCGGGCGCGTTGCTGATGGGCTTCATGATGCCGGTGGCGGGCAAGCTGTTCGACCGCTTCGGCGCCAAATGGCTGTCTGTGATCGGGATGATCATCATGATCGCCACCACGTTCGGCTTTGTCGACTTGACCGATTCGACGTCGTACACGTATCTGCTGTTGATGTCGACCGGACGACGCGTCGGGATGGCGCTGCTGATGATGCCGGTGCAAACGGCCGGTTTGAACCAGTTGCCGCAACGATTGAACGCACACGGTACGGCGATCGGCAACACCATCCGGCAGGTCGCGGGTGCGGTCGGCACTTCGCTGCTCGTCACCGTCATGTCGGATCGCACCAAAACGCATCTGACAGACATGATCGCGACGGGCGCGGCCAAAACCACCCCGCAAGCGCAACTGATCAAGGAGGCTTCCATCCAAGGGGTCAACGACGCCTACATGGTCATTATCGGCATCTCGGTCATCGGCTTGCTGCTGTCCTTCTTCCTCAAAAAAGTAGGCCAAGCCTCAGAAGAGAAGACCGGAGTCGCACGGGAACAGGTGGCCGCTGCGGAAGTCTAAAAAATGAAAAGGACAGGCGGAGCGCCCGGCATCGTGTCGGGTGCTTTTTTTTTCATGCGCAAGAGTCAAAATTTGTCGATTTTGCACAAATTTTTATAGGAGTAAAGTCCTTGAGATGGTAAAATAAAAAACAACGGAACACTCGTAATACGTCATAAAAAATTACTGCTACGGGGTAACGAATCGATGGGGGAACAAGCCGCAACGAAGTTGAGCAAGTACCAGCAATTATTCAAGGAGCAGTGCGCCAAGCAATTGGAGCTCTGGCGGCAGGCGGATGTGATCTCGGGCGAAGACCTCTATCAATTTTTGCATCGGATCAAGGGATCGGGGGCTTCCATCGGACTGCCGCTGTGGTCGATGCAAGCGGAGTTGTTGCTCGATGACTTGCATCAGAGCCAAACAGAAGGCCGCGAGCCCAAGACGTGGACCCGCGACACGCTGTTTTTGTTTTTGAATCCGCTCTTGCAAGTGGCAGCAGAGGGTGATTACACCACCGACGCGGGCCATGGGGAGCCGGTGTCGGAGAACGTGTTCGTGCTGCTCGTCACCGATCAAGCAGCCGTCGTGACCGAAGTGAAAGCGGAACTCGAAGGGCTTGGGTGGTCGGTCATCGCGATGGATTCCCCGTCGCGCGCGACCCGTTCCTTTTTTCGATACAAACCGGATCTGCTGATTGTCGATGACAAACTGAATTTGGAGCGCACGCCGGAGGGGCAGTACTTGTTGCAAAAAGTCGAGGAGCACGGCATCGGCCGTGTGCTGATCGGCGAACAGGTGCCCGACGACGCCCTTGAGCGCTGGGATGCGGTGTTCGAACGCCCGCTGACCCGGGTGTCGTGGACGGCCGCCTGCAAGCGTCTGGTGCGCCGCCGCGATCTTGCGCGCCAGATGGTGCGCGAATCTTCGCTCTCGATTCAAATTCTGCACCAGCAATGGCACCAGATGAGAAGCTGGCTCGGCGAGCGCGCCGTGCTCGCGTATCTCGACATCGAGCGGCTGCGCGAGATCAACGAACAGCGCGGATACGCCGCGGGCGACGAAGCGATGGAGAAGCTCGGCGGGATGCTGCGCGAGCGCTTTCCGACCGCGGGCGTCTATCACGGCGTGGAGGACGAGTACTACCTCGTCTTGCCGTCCGATGATCCCAAGCGCGTGGAGGGCGACTTGCAGCACGCCTGCCGCTCGCTTCCGTGGCTGACGATCAACATCCGCGTGATGCAGGCGTTGCCGGGCGAGGAGATCGCGTTGGCGCTGCGCCGCTTGCGGGACGGGAACGTGTTTGCCGCGCATGCGGAAACGGCGGCGGCGTTGGAAGCGGCGAAACCGCAGTACCTCGCGATCATCGACGACGACGAGATCGTGCGCTCGCTCTTGGAAGAGCAGTTCAAGCTGCTGCCGGGAGTGAGGATCATGAGCTACCGCGAGGGAGAGAGCTTTTTTGAAGACGCGTGGCACAAGCAGGACGGTCAGTATCTGCTGATCATCGACGGGATGTTGCCGCGCATGGACGGCTTTGAAGTGGTCTACAAAGTCCGCACGCAGTACGACGCCGACAAGTACAGCATCTTGATGCTGACCGGCCGCAAAAGTGAAAAAGACATCGTGCGCGGTCTCGAACTCGGCGTGGACGACTACATCACCAAGCCGTTTGGCATCCGCGAATTGGAAGCCCGCGTGAAACGGCTGTTCAAGAGGTTGGAGCGATGATCTCCACGGGCCTGCTCTGGGTGTTGTGGGCGAACGTCGGCGTGATCGGACTGTTGCTCGTGCTGTATCTCTACCTCGTCGCGCAGAAGTCGTTTGACGTGCGGTGGAACTCCAATCTCAAAGCGCGGCGCGAACGGTTGCAGCTGCTGTTGCAGAAGCACTTGGTCGAGGGCGTCGAGACACGTTCGCTTCAGCACCTGCGCAGTGCCGACGTCGTCGCGTTGAAGGATCTGCTCTTGGAATACAGCCAAGTGTTGAGCAGCGTGGAAGCCGGAGAGCGGCTTCGACAGCTCGCCGAGCAGGTGTTCACGGAGCCGTTTCGCAAAGACATGCGGGCGCGCAACTACGCCGTGCGCTTGAACGCGCTCTATGCCATCGAGGAATTTCGCATGGAGAGCTTGCGCGACGACGTGGTCGCCCGCTTGGAGAAAAACCGCAAACTCAACCAAGTCGAGCGCTGCCAACTGTACGCGATTCTCGCGAGTTTGCAAGACGACGCTCTGCTGACCTTCCTCACCGACTCCGCGCTTGAGCCGCTGCCGGACTTCGTGTACCGCGAGTTGCTGCTGAAGATGAATGAGAGCTTGTTCGACCGGTTGTTCAACCAGCTTTACACCCTGCCTAGGGCGCTTCGCTACTGCGTGATCGACATCATCGGGAACAAGGGCGACTACCGCTACGTGAAAGCGATCGAGGAACTGACGTACTCCCGCGAACGGGAAGAGCGCATCCGCGCCCTGAAAGCGATTACGAAGTTCGGGTACGTCCAGCGCGGCTCCTCGCTCGTCGACAAGTCGGAAGCGGAATCGTGGCAAGAGCGTCTGATGGCGGCGCGCGCGATGGGCGCCGTCGCCAAGGATGAATTCGTGGACGTCCTGACCAAAATGCTCCGCGACTCCTCTTGGTGGGTGCGCAAAGAGTCGGCGCAATCCCTGCTCCGCTACCCGCGCGGACAAGAAATCCTCCGGCGCATCGCCGAGAGCGACGAAGACCGATACGCCCGCGACATGGCGCGGGAATGGCTGGAGGCGAAACAGCTATGAGCCTCGTGATGCAGGCGTTGCGCGATGTGTTTACAGGTGTGAACTATTTTATTTTTTTCTATGTGCTGTTCGTCTCCGGGTTTTACTTCTTGCTGTTCCTCGTCTCGGCGCTGCAACTGCGCAAGCTCTTCGGCTTGGAGGACAAAAGCCCGTACTCCGAATTGCTGGAGTCCTCGTTTACGCCGCCGGTTTCGATCCTCGTCCCGGCGTACAACGAAGAAGCGGGCATCGTGGCAAGCGTGCGTTCCTTGCTCGCCACCAACTACCCGAACTTTGAGATCATCGTCGTCAACGACGGCTCCAAAGACCGGACGCTGGAAACGATGCTCGAAGCGTTCTCGATGAAGAAAGTCCAAAAAGCCGTCCGCAAAAGCTTGGAGACCCAGCGCGTCCGCGAGGTGTACATCTCCGAGGTCTACCCGGACTTGATCTTGCTCGATAAGGAAAACGGCGGCAAAGCGGACGCGCTCAACGCCGGGATCAACGTTTCGCAATACCCGTACTTCTGCTCGCTGGACGCCGATTCGGTGCTGGAGCGGGATGCGTTTTTGAAAGTGATGAAGCCGATCATCGATTCGGACGGCGACGTGATCTGCTCAGGAGGATCTGTGCGGATCGCCAACGGCTGCCGGATCGAGCGCGGCGAAGTGCTGGAGATCAACTTGCCGGACAACAAGTACGCGGTCATGCAAGTGATCGAATACATGCGCGCGTTCTTGATGGGGCGCATCGGATTCTCCCGGCACAACATGCTGCTGATCGTCTCCGGCGCGTTCGGGGTGTTCAACAAGGACATCGTCGTCCGCGCGGGCGGCTATCGGCACGACACGGTGGGCGAGGACATGGAGTTGATCGTCCGCCTGCACCGCTTCACCCGCGAGAACAAGATGCAGAAGCGCACGATCATCTACGTGCCCGACCCCGTCTGCTGGACGGAGGCGCCGGAGGACGCGTCGATTCTGCGCAAACAGCGCTCGCGCTGGCAACGCGGCTTGATGGATTCCTTGCGCTTGCACAAGCGGATGTTCTTCAACCCGCGTTACGGGCTGGTCGGCTTGATCTCGTTCCCGTACTTTTTCTTTGTGGAAATGATGGGGCCGCTGATCGAAGCGTTCGGCTACCTCGCGATCGTGATCGGCTTGGCGACCGGCCGGATGTTCTTGCCGTTTGCCGCCTCGCTGTTGCTGTTGTCGATTTTAAACGGGTCCCTGCTCTCCGCCGGGGCTGTCCTCTTGGAGGAATGGAGCCTGCGCAAATACCCGCGGGTCTCCGATTTGACGAAACTCTGCCTCTACGCGTTGACCGAGACGTTTTGGTATCGTCCGCTGAACACGTATTGGCGGTTGGAAGGAACATGGCAATTCCTGCGCAAACAGCAGGGATGGGGGGACATGAAGCGCAAGGGCGTTTCGAATTAATTTTTTCACTGGGGGTTGTGAAGATGGCACCTAGATTGCTTTTGGCAGAAGACGAAGACGTGTTGAGAATGTTGGTGGTCGATTCGCTGGAAGACTGCGGGTACGAAATCGACGAAGCGGTGGACGGCATCGAAGCCTTTGAAAAAATTCTCGCAAACGAATATGACTTGGTGCTGCTCGACTACATGATGCCCGGCATGACCGGCCTTGAAGTCGTGGAGAAAACCCGCGCGCTGAACGGGTCCAAGTCGGAGTTCAAGATCATGATGTTGACGGCAAAAAGTCAGAAGTCCGACCAAGACCTCGCCCGCAAAACCGGCGTCGACTACTTCCTCGCCAAGCCGTTTTCGCCGATGGAATTGGTCAATTTGGTTGAGGAAATCCTCGGATGATCCAGACTCCGATCCGGCAAGGGATCGCCCGCCGCCTCACCGCGTACATGATCGTGTTGATCGTGTTGATCACGGCCGGCGGCGGGACGATGTATATCGTCGAACACATCTTGCAATCCCGTCACGATGCTCAAGTCCAACTCGTCGACCAGAAATCGCGCCTCTCCGACCGCATTCAGCAAGACACCATCGGGTCGATTGCCGAACTGCGCGGGTACTTGGCGGTCGGCGTGCCGACGTTCCAAGACAAACTTACCGCCAAGCAGAAGGACTGGGAGAGCGCGATGGCCGACTTCCGGAAGCTGGAGTTGACGGCGGAAGACGCCGCGTACCTCACCACCGTGCAGAACGGCTACGACAAGTTCTTCCACGAAGTCGTTCCGACGACGATGAAGCAGTTCCAAGCGTCGGAGAACCGCGACGAGCTGTGGAAGCTCTCCAAGGACAACAACTACACGCAGCTTCTCGACGAACTGCGTCAACACAATATCGACTACGTGGCGCTGCAACATCAGCACATGCTCGATTTGCAATCGCGCTCCTCCCGCAGCCTCGACACGATGGCGCTGCTCACCGGGCTTTACTTGGTTTTGATCGCGGTCGTCGTCGGCTGGCTGGCGATTCGCCTCGCGAAGGACATCGGCACTCCGCTGCACAGACTGGCGATTTCCTCGCAACACCATGAGGACGGCAACCTGTTGCAATTGCCCTACGGTGACCGCTCGGACGAGATCGGTTTTTTGACCCGGTCGCTTCAGAGCATGATCAAGCGCATCCAAGAGACGGAGCAAGACTTGATCGAGCAGAACGAAGAAGTGTTGGCGCAACAGGAAGAACTGCTCTACTCCCAAGACGAACTGAACACGACGCTGATCAAGATGCAGCAAAAAGAAGCGATCTTGCAAGCGCAAAACTCGCTGAGCGCCGCGCTCGTCAACACGCTCGACCGCGACACCCTGCTTCGAAGCATCATCCACAACGTGCAAGTGATTCAGCACGCGGACAAAGGCGCGATCGTCCTCTTCGAAAAAGGCTTCCCGCACGCGTCCGTCGGGATCTCCGGCGAGCAGATGCAGCGCTTCCTCAAGCCGGGACACGAAGGCATGTTCACCCGTTTGGAGGAAGAGGGACGCGCGTTCGTCGTCACCCGGGAAGCGCTCCCGCCGGAGAAGGGCTACCACGACGAGCGTTTTGAACTCGCCGACCTCTACTTGCCGATTCACGATTCCAAGGGCAAGATGATCGCCGTCGTCGTGCTCACCCGCATGGGCCGCAACTTCTCGGACGCGGACATGGAGCAATCGCAAGCGCTGGCCAACCAGATTGCGCTCTCGATTGAGAAGCTTCACACGTACGAATCGTCGGAGCGCGAACGCCAATTGAACCAAGAGATCATCGACTCGATTCGCGAAGGCATCCAGCTGTTTGACGAACAAGGCAACCTCGTGCAAGTCAACGAGACGTGGACGTCGTGGATCGGCGAGTGCATTCTGGAGCGCGAGAACCGCGAAGTGACGCACCGCCTCTACGATCTGTTTGAGCAATTGGTCGACAACTCCGACGAGCTCTGCCAGTTCGTCAAGGAAGCGCTCGACGGCACTCTTGATGAAGAAACGCGACTGATCTACCAACTGCAACACCGGGACAGCACCCGCGTCATCCAAGTCTACTTCGAGAAGATTCGTGACGCCGAGGGGCAAATTGCCGCCACGATGCTCGTGCACCGCGACATCACCCGCGAATACGAAGTCGACCAGATGAAGTCGGAGTTCGTCTCCACCGTCTCGCACGAGCTGCGCACGCCGCTCTCGTCCGTGCTCGGCTTCACCGAACTGATGCTCACCAAAGAGTTGAAGCCGGAACGTCAGCAGAAGTACCTGACGACGATTCACAAAGAAGCGAAGCGCCTCACCCAGTTGATCAACGACTTCCTCGACATTCAGCGCATGGAGGCGGGCCGCCAATCGTACGAGATGGGCGACCTCGACCTGTTGCCGCTGGTGCAGGAGGTGGTGGAAACGTTCGCGGTCTCGTCGCCGAAGCACGAGTTGAACGTGGAAGTCCGTGCGTTGTCGACGCGGGTGCGCGGCGATGCGGACAAGCTCAAGCAAGTGTTGATGAACTTGATCGGCAACGCGGTCAAATACTCGCCGGAGGGCGGCGTTGTCACCGTGGCGTTGCGTACGGAGCCGAAAGCGCTGGTCGTGGACATCACCGACCAAGGCTTGGGCATTCCGAAGGACGCGCTCAGCAAGCTGTTCTCGAAGTTTTACCGCATCGACAACTCCGACCGCCGCAAGATCGGCGGCACGGGCTTGGGGCTTGCGATCTGCAAGGAGATCGTCAAAGCGCATGAGGGCGAAATCAAAGTGCAATCGGAATTGGGCGTCGGCTCGACGTTCTCGATGTACCTCCCGCGCGAAGCGGCGGAAGAAGCCGCGCCCGCCAAGTTGGAAGCGGCGGCGTCGTCGCAACAGCCGCGCCTGTTTATCGTCGAGGACGACGATTCCTTGGCGCTCCTCTTGCAAGAAGAGCTGCGGGACAACGGGTTTTCCGTTACGCACCTGCGCGACGGCGAAGAAGCGGTGCGCCAGATCGGCGAACACCTGCCGGACGCCGTGGTGCTCGACATCATGCTCAAAGACTCGATCTCCGGCTGGGACGTGATCGACCGGCTGAAAGCAGGGGACGCGACGGCGAACATCCCGATCTTCATCGCCTCCGCGCTCGATGAGAGGGAACTCGGGCTCGCGAAGGGCGCGACCGATTATTTGACCAAGCCCTACCAGCCGAGCAAGCTCTCCAACGTGATCCTGCAAACGCTCTTGCTGCGGGAAAAAAGCGGTGTTATCATGATCCCGGAGCAGGAGGACGGCCGCTAGATGAGGAGAAACCTTCGAAACAGCCTGCGGCTGTTGCACGGGTCAGTGCGCCGTGGTGGAGCTGGCAGGTTTGGTTCCGCTTGACCGCGCAGGGAGACGCGGAACTTTCCGGCGATCGTCCGACAGCCAGTGCAACATGCGTATGACTTTGCCGGGGACTCTGCAGACATTGCGACCGACGTTTGGACTTCGATGTGGGGAATGGACAGTTTGAAGTCGATCCAAGCGGGCTTTACGGGACGCGATGAGTGTACCTGGCGCACCTATGTGCCCTTGATGCAAAAGATCATCGCCAAAGGTGAGTAGAGGGTGGGGTGGAAACGATGAGCAAGATCGAGAAAATCCAACAGCTCGTAGAAAAGGGCCGGAAAAAATACATCATCGAACTGGCACGGCAGATCCACACGTTGGAGGGCACGATGAAAAGCCTCGCCAAAGGATATGAACCGACGCTGGCGCAAGACATCTACCGCAGTGCGCATCGCTTGAAGGGCAGCGCGCCGACGTTCGGGTTGCATCGGGTCGGCGAGATTTCCGAGCGCCTCTGCGATCTCTGGGAGTGGAGCAACCGGCTTGCTTCCGGGCGGGAAGGCTTGGCGACGATCTTGAACGAATCGGGCAACCACCTGATTCGTCTGAAGATCGAGTATGAGATTGCCCGCAACCAAGCCGATCTCGTCACGGAGGAGATGGGGCAAGCGTCGATTCCCTCCGGCGGATTGGGGCGGATCTTGCTGATCGACGATGATGACATTTTGCGGTCGTACTTGGCGGAGGAGTTCGCGATCTGCGGCTACGACGTGGACGAAGCGGCCGACATCGACACGGCGAAGCGCAAACTGTACGACAACCGCTACGAGCTGATGTTGTTGGACTTAATGATGTACCCGCAGTCCGGGTATGAGATGTTCAAGTTCCTCAAGGAAGACCCGGGGATGAAGTGGATTCCGTTGGTCGTGCTTTCGGGGCGGACGGACTTGGAGGACAAGTTACGCTGCCTGCGGGCGGGAGCGGATGACTACGTGACGAAGCCGTTCCAGTTTGAAGAGTTGGAAGCGCGGGTGAACAACGTGATCACGCGCAACCGGCAATTTGAGCAGATCGCGTTTCGCGACGGGTTGACCGGCGTATATAACCGGCGGTTTTTCGATCACCAGTTGCTGATCGAAGTGGATCGCTCGAAGCGCGACGGGGAACCGATTGCGCTGGCGTTCCTCGACATCGACCATTTCAAGTCGGTCAACGACACGCACGGGCACCAGTGCGGCGATTTGGTGTTGCAAGGGTTGGCGTCGCTTGTGCAAGCGAATTTGCGGGCGACCGACCTGCTGGCACGCTTTGGCGGCGAGGAGTTCGTTGTTTTGATGCCGGGCACCGACAGCAAAACGGCACAGCTGGCGATGGAGCGTGTCCTCGACATCGCCCGGCACTCGGTGGTGGCGTACGACGCGGGCGTGGAGTTCCGCATCACCTTCTCCTCCGGCGTGGCGGGCTGGCAGCCCGGCCTGAACGCGCACGACCTCGTCCACCTCGCCGACGCCGCCATGTACCGCGCCAAGGAAGAAGGCCGCAACCGCGTGGTGTGTGAAGACTAACGGAAGTATGCCCAAAAAGACTCAACCCCCGCGCGGGAGTTGAGTCTTTTTGGGCATGTCGTCGAAGCGGTCGCGGCGAAGCGTTTTCCCTTACCGGCTTTTTACCAGCAGTTCCACCGCTTCTTTGATCACTTTGTCGGGCATGTTGCCTTTTTCCATCTCTTCGCGGATGCAGGCTTCCAACTTCGAGCCGACCACGTACCCGATCGCCCGGTCGAGGGCGGTGCGGATGGCGGTCAACTGGATGACGACGTCGCGGCAGTCTTTTTCCTGCTCCATCATGCTCAAGACGCCGCGCACTTGCCCTTCGATTCTCTTCAAACGGTTCTTGACCGCATCGTTGTATTCCACGGAAAGCCCCTCCGTTTCTGCATTCGTTTGTTGATGTTTATGATACCCCTCCTGGTATGGAAAACGCAACAGGGCGCTCATCCTAGATGAACAGATTCAACTTGGCCTGGTCCGCTTCCGCCAAATAGGTGGCCACGCCGGCGTATTCGATGCCGTCGATCAGTTCGGCTTCGGTGATGCCGAGCACGTCCATCGACATCGAGCAGGCGATGATCTTCACCCCTAAGTCTTGCGCCGTTTCCATCAACTCTTGCAGAGTGGCGATGTTTTTCTTGCGCATGATGCGCTTCATCAACTTGGAGCCGAGGCCGCCCATGTTCATTTTGGAGAGGCCGAGTTGTTCCGGGCCGCGCGGCATCATGCGGCCGAACATGTTTTCAAGGAACGTTTTCTTCGCGGGAACTTTCTCCGATTTGCGCAAGATGTTCAACCCCCAGAAGGTGAAGAACATCGTGACGTCACTGCCCATCGCCGCAGACCCGGTTGCGATGATGAACGAGGCGATCGCTTTGTCTAAGTCACCGCTGAAGATGACCATCGTGCTCTTATCTGCCATTGTTTCTCCCCTTCTCTACGATCCACTTTCTATTTTGCTTCGTTGATGGCTTGGATCAACGTCTCTTCTACGCCTTGCGCGATCTCCTCAAGTTCAGGATCTTTCAACACGCCCATCAGCGCCGTCGGCTTCGGCAAGCCGATCTTGGTCATGCCTGCGTCTTGGTAGACGACCACTTTGCAAGGCAGGAAGTAGCCGACGAGCAAGTTTTGCTCCAACACGCGTTTGGCTTCCACCGGGTTGCACACTTCCAGAACCCGGAACGGGGTGGCGAAATCCACCCCTTTTTCCTGCAGCTTGGACGGGAGATCGAGTTGCCAGAGGACGCCGAACTTGTGGTTTTTCAAGCTGGCTTCGACGGCGGCAACCGCTTCGTCAATCCCTTTGTTCGTTTCTACGGTGTAATGAAACATGTGCAATCCCTCCAGTTGGATTGGCGCTTACGACTTTTTGACAAAAAAGCGGAAGACGCCGTTGTCTTCTTGGACGTTCAAGAGTTCGTGTCCGGTTTGTTTCACCCAGCCTTGGAAGTCGTTGACCGAGCCCTTGTCGGTGGTTTCCAGCATCATGATTTGACCGCTTTCCAGCGTGTCCATGCCTTTTTTGGCTTTGACGATCGGCATCGGGCAGGAAAGTCCCTTTGCATCTACGACCAAGTTTGCGTTCATATTGTTTCTCCTCTCCGGGTTTGAAATTACGAGTGTTTGATCGCGCAACGGTTCGGTCCGATTTCGAGCTCCGTCGCTTTTTCGAGATCGACTTGGAGCGTGCCGCGGTTGATCTCGACGATGTCGGTGTAGTTCGGCGGTGTCGCACCGACGCCGCCTGCGACTTGTTCGGTGAATTGCTCGCGGTCGGTGGTGCGCATGATCTCGTTGTTGCGGCGAATGTCGCCCAGTTGTGCCCCCACATAGCCGTTCGCGTTGATTTCTTGGATGTCGGCAAAGTGCGTCGGCAGCACCAACACGTCGTCTCCGAGACCCGCCAGCGTCGAGAACACGGTGTCGTACAGCGATTGCGCCCATTCGCGCGCTTTGCCGCCGAGGTCCGGACGTCCCAGACCGCCTACGAAAATCGTGTCGCCCGACAGCAAGAAGCGTTCGTTGATGAGGAACGACGTACTCCCGGGGGTATGTCCCGGCGTTGAAATCGGCATGACTTTGACATCGACGGTGCCGAACTGGATGTGCTCATGGCGCTCCAGCGGTTCAAACGGCATGCCGGAGTCTTGCATCTCGCCGGACGAGATGTAGTAGGTCGCGTTCGTTTTCGCCGCCAATTCAGGACCGCCGGAGATGTGGTCGGCGTGCAAGTGCGAATCCAAGATGTGCTTGATGGTCACGTTCTCCGATTTGGCGTATTCGAGATATTCGCTCACATGACGGCCCGGGTCGACGATCAGCGCTTCGCCTTGGGAGATCACCATGTAGGAGAGGCAGCCTTTGGCGAGACGGTTGAATTGGACGAGCTTCATGTCTGTTTCTTCCGCGATCGTCACCGGATGGTAGAATTGGCTCCATTCGAGCATCCCTTCCACCAAGTAGCTGACGTCAAAACCGCGTTCGTCGAGCAGTTCGCCGACCATCAGGGCGCTGCCGCCCTTCGCGCAGATCACGACGATTTCCGTATCTTTCGGGAGGTTTTGGTAGAGGTCTTCGTTGTCATCGAGAAAATCAAAGTACGGGATGTTGACCGATTGCAACTTGCCGCCTTCGATTTTCCAGTCGTTGTAGTCGTCCGGGTTGCGCACGTCCAAGATGAACACGGAGTGTCCCGCGTTGATGCGGTCGTGCAGTTCTTGGGCGCGGAGTTCTTTGACAGCCATTAAGAGTCACCTGGCCTTTCTCGTTTATTTGGATTCGACAGGACCGGTCCAGCCCGTCATGCCGGGGATGACGTTTTTGACGTTGGAGAAACCGCGTTCTGACAGCACTTGGCACGCCATGTCGCTGCGGCTGCCGGTGCGGCAGATCACGTGGATGTCTTGCTCGGCGAGCGGTTGCAGATCGGCAATCGCCTCTTCAAGTTCGCCAAACGGCACCAACTTCGCGCCGGGGATGTGGCCGAATGCGTACTCGGCCGGTTCGCGGACGTCGAGGATCACCGGATGGTCCGGCAGTTTCGCCAGCAGGTCTTCGTTGGAGATCACATGAGGATGCGTTTGCTCCGGCTTGGTTTCGCTCGGGTTTGATTTGCGAATATAATGTGTGAACGTCCCGTTTTCAGCAGTCGTGCCGATGAATTGATGTCCTGTGCGCTCCGCCCAAGCTTTCATGTCGGCGACAGAACCCGGGTCGGTGGCGATCACTTCGAGCACTTGGCCCGGCTGAACTTCGTCGATCGCTTTCTTGGTGCGAACGATCGGCATCGGGCAAGACAGCCCTTTGCAGTCGATGGATTTGTTGGCTTGCACGTCACTCATGTTGCGGTTCCTCCTCTTCTTCTTTGCAAAGTACTTGATTAGAAAACGTCGGTCCAGATTTTGATCGTCGTCAGGACGATCAAACTGGCGAGAACAGCTTGCAACACGTGCGGATTCGTTCGTTTCCCCAATTTGACTCCGATCGGGGCTGCCAAAAGGCTGGCGATCACGATCACAATGGATGGCCAGAACGGGATGTGACCCGCCAAGAGCTTCCCTGCGACCGAGCCGATCGAGGAGATGAAGGTGATCGCCAGTGAAGACGCGATCGTCATGCGGGTCGGAATCTTCAGCACCAGCAACATGATCGGCACGAGGATAAAAGCACCGCCTGCGCCGACCAGCCCCGAGGCGGCTCCGACCAGCAAAGCGGAGCCGGCCGCCAAAAATCGGTTGAACGTCACGTCCGAAACCGGACGATCCTCCAGACCCTTTTTCGGAATCAACATCATGACAGCGGCGATGGTGGCAAGCACGGCGTACACGATGTTGATCACATGCCCGGACAAAAACTTGCCGCCGTAGCCGCCGATGAAACTCCCGACGATGATGGCGCTGCCCATGTACATCACCAAAGGAACGTGAATGATCTTGTCTTTTCGCAACGTGATCACGCCGGACAGCGTGGCAACAAAAACTTGGATGGCGATGATGCCGGACACTTCATGTTCCGTATAGACTGCCACACCGGTTAAAGCCGGGATGTAGAGCAGCATCGGATAGTTGATGATCGCGCCGCCGATTCCAAGCATCCCGGAGAGAAACGACCCGACGAACCCGATCAAAAACAAGATGGCAATCAACCCGATGGACATCTCCATCCTCCCCCTTTCTGGCCACGAGGATGTACCGCATGCTCGAAGCGTTGCTCAAGCATGCGATGGCACCTCTGGTATGGCTTAGAACGTGACCGTTACGTCTGCGTCGTACGCGAAGTCAAGGAAGGTGACGGCACCGCCGACTTCCACGCCGTCGATGAACATCTCCTTGGTCATGCCGGTAACATCCATCGTCATTTGGCAGGCGATCATCTTCACGCCGAGCTCCTTCGCCATTTCCAGCATGTCGGAAATGCCCGGCACGTTGGCGCGTTTGAAGCCTTCTGCGTAATGCTCTTTGCCCGGTCCCATCGTCAGCATGGCAGCGGCGTCGCGATGGATGATCGCGAGAGCTTCAAAGGTGAAGAAGATCGCGACTTCCGCGTCGGTCGAAGCGGCTGCCGTTGCGATGTTGAGGACTTTGTAAGCGGAATCCAGTCCGCCGTTGGATGCGATGATGGCGACTCGTTTGTTTGCCATGAGAAAAAACCTCCTTGAAATGGTGGGTTTGATGTTGGGAAAGCAGGGTCAGCGTTGCACCGGGCCTTTCCAGCCGAGCATTCCGCCCATCATGTTTTTGACGTTGCGGAAGCCTTGCGCCGCCAAGTATTCACAGGCCTGCCCGCTGCGGTTGCCGCTGCGGCAGACCAGGATCGTCTCCACGTCGGGAGCAATTTCGTTTTTGCGTTGCGGGATCTCGCTCAAGCGGATGTGCTTGGCTCCGGGGATCATGCCGGTTGCCGTTTCCTCCGGTTCGCGCACGTCGATGATGTTCATGATTTCACCGCGGGCGAGACGCTCTTGGACGTCCAGCGGGATGATGTTGATGATGGTGGACATAAGTTTCACCTCTTAATACCCTATGGGGTATATTTTCGACTTATGAGAAGGAGATCATTGGATCTCCTCGATAGGATTCTTATTTTACGACGTTCCCATTCCATCCGGACATGCCGGTTTTGAGATGGGAGAGGTTGCGGAAGCCGTGTTTGTGCAGGGTTTTCGCGGCCTGCTTGCTGCGCATGCCGCTTTGGCAGGTCAGAATCACCGGTTTGGATGAATCGATCTCTCCCACGCGGGTTCGCAGTTGGCTGAGCGGGATGTTCTGAAACCCCGGAATGTGCCCGGCTCGGTACTCACCGACTTCCCGGACGTCGACAAACACGAAGTCTTTCGGTTTTTTCAAACGCTCTTGCACTTCAGCGGTCGTGAGATTCGTCAAGCCGCGGACCGGCAAGAGGCGCGAAATGACAAACCAAAGAAGCAAGGCATACAGCAGATACATCCACCATTGCATGACGGTTTGACCCTCCTTCTGAGATACGGCAGGGGGTATATCCCTGACATCGACAATCATATACCCTAGGGGGTATATGTGTCAACCTCTTGCTTTCCTTCGAAGATCGGGACGTTCGTCGCCACCGAAACTTCGTGAGAGAGTGAGTAAAAGGAAATCAGGCTAGCCAAAGTAAGAGGTGTGGCAAAACTACGCAAAGCGCGGTACACTATATCAAAGTAAATTCATTGGAATGGTGGTGGATAGGATGTGGAAATCGATTCGTGCGTGGTTCCGGGAAGAGTGCCCTCATTGCCGGGAAAAACTGACCTATCTGCGTCACACGTTGCACACTCACGTGAAACATTGCCCGAACGGTCACTATATCTTGGAGACGCATCCGGTTTTGGGTGTTCAAGTCGAAATTCATCAAGAGAGCGGAAGATCAGGGAATTCCAATCAACAACAACTCATAACTCCCTAACTATTAAACAAAGGAACACCTGCATCGTCGAGATCAGCAGGTGTTCCTTTGTTGTACAACCTTAAATTCCCACGCGGTTGACGAGGGTTTCGCTTTCGAGGTTCAGGCCCGCGATTTTCACGTGCTTGCCGAAACTTTCATAGCGCGCCGCCACTTTCGAGATCCCGACCACGGCGGAGTGGTCCCAGACGTGCACGTGAGTGAAGTCGATCACCACGTGCTCGGGGTCGTCTTGGAATTCGAACAGGTCATAGAAGTAACTCGCCGTGGCAAAAAACAACGGGCCCGTGACCCGGTACGTCTTCACGCCGTTTTGGACATCCGAGACGGCTTTGATGCGGGCGGACTTCCACCCGTACACGAGCGCGGAGATCACGACGCCCGCCAGCACGCCTTTGGAAAGGTCGCTCGTCCACACCACGATGATCACGGTGACGATCATCACGAACGTATCGGCAAACGGCAGCTTGCGCAAGTCGCGCAACGACTTCCAATCAAACGTCCCGATCGAGACCATGAACATCACATCACGCCGACCAGCGCCGCCATCGGAATTCGGGAAACGACATCGCCCAACATATACTCCACGCCGTAGTCCTTGACCAACTGCGCCAACACGAGCGACATCGCGCCGGTCGCCGCCGAGATCATCGCCGGACGTCCGCCGACAAACGAGATGATGATCGCGATGCAAAACGAGGAATACAACCCCACCAAAGGACGTTGGACGTGTCGCCAACTACATGACCAAGAGCTTGAAGAAAGTAGACGAGCGACTTATGGCGGAGAAGGTCTACAACAAGAGCCAAGTCCTGCATAAGTCCATCTCGATCATTGATGACCGACAGATCGACAAGTTGCTGGAGCAGTCTGAGATGGTCTATCAAGCCAGCTTCGAGAGCGATTACTATGGCAAGATCACCTACCAGCGTCGTAAGATCAAGAGTTTCAAGAAGAAGCATAAGTAAACACAGGGGGAGCCTTTGGGGGCTTCCCTTTTTTTCATTCACTCGCTGCCCTCCAATTCAGGATACACGCGAACGCCTCTCCGCGCTTCATGAAGCACGCCCGCATCCCAAACCCTAGCTCCGCTACCCCTGACCGCTTGCGCTTGTGTACGGGGCGTTGGAGAGGCAGTAAACGGAAATGAACAAAATTGCCTACACCTTTCAGAATTGCACTTACAACTGATGTACTTCTAAAACTGAATGCGTTATAATTGAAAGCTAGATGGCATTGACTTATTGTTAACACTTACAGATAGATTGCTCACGGGAGGTAGGGATAATTGAGTACCATTGAACATACTGCTAGTGTAACGTTTGGCAAAATCCCTTTGGGTAGAAGAATTGCAGAATTGATGCAAGAACGCGGGGATGCGTTTTCAATTCGTGCGTTCTCTGAGCGACTTGGGGTTAATCGTGAAACATTCCGTCTTACTTTGTTAGGAGAACGCCCGATCTCTATCAGTCTATTGGAGGATATTGCAAAGGGATTGAAAGTTGATGAAGATCGGTTGCGTCAACGGGACACGTTTAAGAAAGAAGAAGAATTAACATCGTTGCTGAATGCACATGAAAGATCCAAAGACATGATGCTCCGTGCCGAAACACTTGCATGCGAACTTGTAGATGTGGCTTTGGGCTTGACAGAACGTTGCATATGTTGGGCAAATCTTGGTCGCGCGCAATACTACCTGCAAGAATATGATCTTGCACATGAATCCTTCTTAACTGCGATGAGTTACGCAGAGAAAGTCAATGAATCGTTTGGCGACAGCGCATTACTTTACCATGTGACCTCATATATTATGGTGACATTTACCATTCGGAAGGAATATACCAACATTGTCCACACTTTGAATGTAGTCGAGAATGCCTTCGCAAACGATGCGGAGAAAATGGGCTATGTTCACTTCACTCGTATGAAATGGTACGAACATAGAGGAAATCTAGAGGAAGCTAAAAAGCATTCTTACCTTGCTCTTGAATACTTCGAGAAAACACATAAAGAAGTGCAAATCGGAAAAGCATATATAAATGTGGCACATTACGAATACCATTTGGGTAATTATCAGCAGGCAAGAGAGATTCTTAACAAGGCACTAGTGTTGCTCCATCCTTTCGAGTATCCAAGATTGTTTGCTATCAAGGAATATGCGAAAACTCTGTTAAAATTGGGAGAACGAACATCGGTAAATGCGTTGATTTCGGAAGTCAGTGCTAAATCAAAAAATTACACAGATTTGCACGGAAAACTACAAATCCTGTCCTCCATGTCAAAGGATGACCCCTCATACGCGATTGCTGTAAGTGATGATTTAAACTACGGGGTAACTATACGATGGTATGCATGTAAGTATTTGATGGAGTATTACGCATCAAAGAGTGACTCAGAATCCTTGTTGCTTTACTATATGAGAAGTAACACACTGAAGAAGAATTTCGGTGGGTTAATCGACGAGGAGGGATTCTAGTGAAAAGACTGGTGGCTGTTGGTATTACGCTGATCGCAGTTGTTGTCATAAATGCAACAACTGCATCAGTCATTCATCCTGTTAAAGTTGCAGAAACAATTCCACCCGACCTGAGTTCGAAAGTGATCATCGAAAGTTGGAAATAGTGATACTCTAAGCCCCTCGTTAAAGGTATACGAGGGGCTTTTGATTGTCAGATCAGTGATTGACAGTGAATCGTGCAGACTAACCTCTAACAACCAAACTTTGGAAAATTCAACTCAAAATCAAAAGTTTGGTTTATTGTGTTTATATACGATAACACAATACAAGAGGTGGTTAATTGTGTCGAACACCGAAACCCTTGGACAAAGAATTCGAGCTTGCCGTTTGCGTAAAGGATTGACTCAAACTGAATTGGCAAAGGGCATCGTCACGCCATCCATGTTGTCGCAGGTCGAATCTGAACGTGCCAATCCATCACACTACGTTCTGCAAAAGATAGCAGAACGACTTGAAGTTCCACTGGAAGACTTATTGGAGAACACGACTTCGAACTTGAACTTTATATCGCGTTTCCAAATGGCAAAGGCGATGATCGCCAATGAACAGTATTCGGGTGCGCTTCAATTGTTGTACGAGCTTGCCGAAGAAAGTAGCGTTAGGATTGAGCCGTTCGAAGTCGCATACAACCTCGTATTTTGCCTGATTCAACTTGAAATGTTGGAAGAAGCGAAACATAGGCTTGACCAACTGTCTAACCAAGTACGTTGGCTTGCAGGAGTGACCACCCACTTCCGACTTCACTATTTGTACGGGGTCTATGAAATGCACCGTCGATGCTATCCGTTGGCAGAATATCACTTCTTGCAGGTGTTGAACGACCCCAATGTATCGTCCATGACGGATAAGAAGTTTCTAGCTTCTATTCAGATGGATTTGGGTAAGGCACAACAACGACAAGGGAAGCTCCAAGAATCCTTAAAGACATTCCATCAAACCTCAGAGACGCTTCAATATCTTGACAATCTCAAAGAACTTGGCGACTTGTATTTGGAAATGGCAAAAACCTGTCTCCAATCGCAACAACTCGAAGAATCAGTACAGTTTGCTTCTCGTGCAGTCTTGTGTAGTGAAACTGCCCAAAATGCGTTTCAACAGTTGATGACGAAAATGAGCGTTGCTGTGATTCGTGCCTCAACTGGGAACACCGCTGGTGTGGAGCAAGAGTTACGTCAAATCGCAGACGACCTGTTGAACATGAAAAAGCCAGTTGAGGCAGGTATTGCTCTTGCAGAGCTGTCCAAGGTTCAAGTTGAGCATGGGAAGCTAGATCAAGCGTTCGACACGAGCCAGGGCGCAAAAAACCTTTTACCATCGAATCACGAACACTTCGCACTCGCTTTAAGGGTACAAGCGAAGATCGCGCAAGCCCGCAACCAAATTGACTTCGCCTCTAAGCTCTTCAAACAATCTGCGGATTGCTACAAGTTGGTAGGTTGCTTCAACGAATATGAGCAGACCATGAAAGAACTTTCCGCGCATTTCGCCAAATTCAATGATCCGTTGCGTGCCTACCATACCATTTCGGAGATGCTGGAATGTAATTCGAAAACGCGAGAAAGCAGAGGGATTGTGCTGTGAAGCAACCGACAAGCGTACATGCGTTTCTGAAAACACAGGCTGGACAACAACTTCTGCTGTTGCTATTGGAGCAGTCCGTTAGCAATGCAGTTCATCATATCAATCCAGTAGAACGCGAGATCATAACACGGGAATATGGCGACGATCTAGCCGTCGATCAAGACTTGGAACTGTTGTTAGACCATCTTTCGCTCGTTCGCGTCGTATCCAGTTTGAACAGACATGCGGAAGAATCGCTTATCAACTATTGGGGTTCTGACGATGGGGAGGTCTTTTTGGCTGATTCGCGACGTTATACGGCAGACGCTTTACGAATTGCGCCTGACTCACATCCAGAGCAGGGTAGAGCCTATAAGAACCTTGCTTATCTACTCTTGACACGTAACAAGGTAAGCTCTGCTTGCCAGTACATCCAAAAGGCTCTGACGATTTTCCAACAGAACAGACTAGCGGAACAGATCGAGGAGCTACTAGAAATGCTGTCGACCCGCACAGAAGACGAGTGCAAACTGACACAGGAAAATGTCGCAGCAGTGCTTCAAAAATTGGAGGTTGAGCTTTCGTAAGAGCGGGCAACTGGATAAATCGTTGACGGAGTAGGAGCTACCAATGGTAGCTCCCTTTTCTTTTGTAGGTAGTGGAATACCGCGGCCCCAGTGGTTAGGCTCGCAGATCGGGCAGATTGGACGTAGATCAGTGACTCCCCTCGACTATTGTTCTAGTTTCTCGATAGCTGAATAGGCAAAGCTGCTTTTATTCCCTTTGTTTACTTGGGTTCTTGTCAATCATCCCGATAGCATCCGACAACGGAATTGATAGTTGGTGCGGAACACTAGCATAATTTCTCAATATGGATTCTCTGTACAATTTCTTGTAGAATATAATCAAGTAAAAAGGAGGTGAGTAAATGAAAAAAACATTTTCAACTACTGCACTCGCGATGGGGTTATCGCTCCTCATCGGTCAGGTGGCTTTTGCCACACCCCCAATTAACCAAAGCAGTCCAGAGGCGGCGATCAAAGGCTACCTCGCGGCGATGAAGGCAGGGAACGTACAACTAGTTCAAGACTACTCCAAGAATGTGTCTTTTGCAGATGCTGTGTCGGAAGCGAATTGGATCAAGGACGGGTTAGAAATCGACCCATTGCTAAGTTACGAGATTGTCTCCAAAAGTGTAACTTCTGCTGATCGTGTCGAGTACATGGTGAAGGAAGTACACGAAAGTCAAGAGGATGATTATCCGCTAATCCCCTATACGGTCACAAAAGAGAATGGAAAATGGTCGGTGCTATTTGAACTCGTAGAGATCAACCGCGTTAAGGATTCGCCTGACTATGGCAAAGTAAAGGTACAGAAACAAAAGTTCCATGAACAAAAAGTTACGAGCCAAGAAACTCATCCTACTGCGGCGATTTCGGCAGTCTACTGGAATTTCACTGGGTTAATGCCTAGCACTACGATTTATGGGGCGGACAAATTCGGTCAGGTTCGAACTGACGGTTTGTTTACTTTAAATGGTTGGCAACAGGCGTCATCTGGTGTTGCTTCCGTAACTTATAGCGTAATCAAAAAAATAGGAAATGGGTATACCACGTATATCCAAAAAAACTATTCGGGAAACTATCCGAAAAGTGCCACATGGTTTGGGAGTTATGAATACAGCCTTCCGTATAGCTCCAGTTCAGATTACCAAATGATGTTTACCAACAATGGTTACTATTCTACAGATGGTTCTGGAAACGGGTACGAATAAGGACAAAAATCAAGAACGACGATCCTACACAGATCGTCTTTTTTGTTGTCTATTGGTAACGCAGAACTGTGGGAATCACTACTTCCCCGCGGCCCCTTTTTCAATTTCTCGATGACGCTACAGCAGAGTAGGTGCAAAACCCCTGTGGTTACTTGAATTTCTAACAATTCGTTCGATGACGTACCTATAGCGAAATCGAATAACTCCCGCTAGAAGGCTCTGTATGGTGGGTTTGAGGGCGACGGTGCATACATGTGCCCTCCTCCTGTGGGGCATCGTCAGCGAAGCGGGAGAGGGTGTACGCGCTGTCTGTGGAGAAGTGGAGGACAAAAGAAAAAGAGTCAGGCTAAAGCCCAACCCTAGCGGCGGCGTTCTCCGCGAACAGCTCTCCTTTGGGATTGCGTTTATAAAGGTATACTTTTAGGACGTATCTGCAACGTATGTCATTTCGCGTCCGCAAAGGTTTGTATTTGCTTTTAAGGACGTTTGTATATGTTTATTGACCTTTACAAACAGAAGGTGTACAATAATACCACAAGCTACCAAAGAGAGAGGAGAACACATATGAACATCGGGTACATACGAGTTTCTACTACAGGACAGAACATTGACCGTCAATTACTGAAATTGAAGGAACTGGGAATCGAAGACCGATTTATCTTCATAGACAAGCAATCAGGGAAAGATTTTGATCGTGAACAGTACCAAGCAATGAAGCGGATAATTCGGGAGGGCGATCTACTTTATGTCGATGCCCTTGACCGTCTGGGACGGGATTATGACGGGATTATCAAGGAATGGAAGCAAATCACTCGTGAGATGCAAGCTGACATTATTGTGCTTGAAAACGAAACGCTCTTTGACAGTCGAAAGTTCAAGTCAATGGGAGACATGGGCAAGTTGATGGAAGACCAGTTTTTATCGTTGCTTTCGTATGTGGCAGATCAGGAACGCAAGAAAATACGTCAGCGTCAAGCAGAGGGTATTGCAGTAGCGAAGGAAAAAGGCAAACACCTTGGAAGGCCGAAAATGAATCTGGATACCTTGTCAAAGGAGCAACGAAAGGTACTAGACCAGTTCTATCCATGCTGGAAAAACGCCGAAATTACTGCGGTGGAATTTATGTCGAAGTTGAATCTAAAGAAAAACACCTTCTACAAGATCGTAAATGAGTATGAAGAACAAAAAGTCGCTTCCTGATTGCAATTGCCATCCAACACGGGGTGGCTTTTTTTCATATGAAACAATAGTTTTATTCGGAAGGGGTGACGGGGGTGGTTTTGCCCGTTTGACCCCTTTCCATTTTCCGTATGGGGGCGGAAGAAGCGCAAAACGAAAGAACCTAGCTACGAATGGTGTTGCGGTCACAACGACAAAAGCAAGATGTTTTGTGAGTACAGAAACGCCCATACAGAAGAATATTTGATTGAGTACGTCAAAGGCGAGTTGGAGAAATTCCGAACAGACAAAGCAGGATTGAAATGGAATTTCGACGCATACGTGCAAGCCTATGTGCAGTCTGATGCGGACGAAAGCAAACTCACCGACATAGCCAATCAGATTCAAGAACTTGAAGAGATGCGCGAAGTCAATTTTAGGCTCGTTGCTAAGAACATGATTACAGACGAAGAATATGTAACTCGAAACGCCAAGCTGCAAGAGCAGTTGCAAGAGTTGATGAACGAGCAAAACAAGCACCTGCAACAAGAACAGAACTTGAAAACGACGAAGCTCAAATTTGACACGTTCTTAAAGTACCTAGAGGAAGTGGACGTAGAGAACTTGACGAATACTGTTCTGCGACAGTTGGTTTCGTCAATTTCGGTCAGAACTCGAAAACGACCATTTAAGAATGAATTTGATAAAGAGATTTTGATTGAGTGGAGATTCTTGGACAAAACAGAAGGGGAAGTGTTCTGGGATTCCGAGGAGGTACGTCACGAAATCTGGGAACGTGACCATTGGTACAGGGGTATGAGTCCTGAGCAGATCGAGGAGGAAAAAGAACGGGAGCGGTTAATGTGGGAATTGGGGCAGGAAGAAGCCGAAGACAAAGCCGTTCAAGAAGCATACGAAGAGATGAGAAGAGCAAGCCTAGCCGCAACTGAGAAAGCCTAGCGGGAGTCCCTATGTGTTAGACTCCCTTTTTATTACGATACCGAATGCGATCGCTTCCGGAATCAACGCCAGCGCGACGGTCATCCCGGACAGGATGTCGCCCCGCACATTGCCAAACCACTGCTTTTTCATGCTGGAAAAACTCAAACTCTCCACACCTTCTCTCTGGTAGTGCCGGATCTCGCCGGTTGCGGCGAGAACTATATCGATGGATCGAGCCCCAAGCGGGGGATCGACCCTCCTCCTTCGATGGACAGATGCAAATAGAGAAGAACCCGATTCTACCTGCAGATCGGGTGACGGTTTCTAGTGTACAGGATGAAGTTAAATCAGGCACCTTTGTAGAAGGTTATGTGTAATTAATAAATATGGTAAAAATATCAAACAGAGGTGGATTAATCCCATTTAGCTGTGCTATACTTATGCAGACGTCTGATTCCCCAGATGTAGACGATCCCCTTTCTATAAAACCCGGCGCATCCCCCAATGCGTGCGGGTTTTTGTTTTTTTATGAAAAAATGCGAGGTGCTGTCCCTGATTCGGCGTCTTCGCTGCACGGTATACGTGTAAGACAACCCAACAAACCCAGGAGGGGACAGTGAAATGATCAACAGCAACCAAGGATGGACCAGCATGACGCTGCGTCTGCAAACCGGATTCGATGAGAAAGGCGCTCCGCAGTACAAAGACAAGGGCTACTCCCGCGTGCTCCCGTCGGCGGCGCAAGCAGACGTGTACGCCGTCGGTGAAGCGCTCGCGGGTTTGACGTCGTACGACCTGCATCACATCCAACTGACCAACCGCGAAGACCTGACGCGCATCTAAAAAACCAAACTCCCAAGGAGGCAAGCATGATGAAACGCGAACTGGAACTGACCTTCATGACCAACCTCAAGAAAAAAGCCAAGCTGGTCATCCCCGACCCGAAACCGGAACTCACCGTCACGGAGATCCACCACGTCATGAACCTCGTGATCCAAAAGGGAATCTTCGGCTTCCCCCAAGGTCTCGCCGTGGAAAAGCTTTCGGCTCGCATCGTCGAGTCGAACGTGGAGAAAATCGAGTTGTAATAAGGCAACGGCAAGCCAAAAACGGCACCCATGCACGGGTGCCCTTTTTTGTATGCTTCATCAACTGTTTTGTTGTAGATACTCTTGCAGTTGCTCCGCCGGGTTGAAGACCGGTTTGCTGTGGCAGATTTCCAAGCGTTTCGGGCGGAGGTGTTCGAGCACGCGGGCGCTTTGGATCGCGGTCGCCATGTCGCCGGTAAACATAGGCATCGGCGGGCGCAGACGTCCTCGCTTGGACGTGCACATGTCGCCGCCGAGCAACACGCTGTCCTCTTCATGGAAGTACGCCGTATGACCGGGCGAATGCCCCGGCGTAAACACCGGCTGCAAACGGCCGACCGCCCGCAACTCCCGTTCCGATCCCGCGTCCTGCAACGGCTGCGTGATCCCCTGCGGAAGGTGGTGCTCCAGTTTCTTGCGGCGCGGGTAGAGTTGCTCGCCGTTCAGATAGGGAAGTTCGACAGCGTGCGCGTAGACGGGTACGTTGCCAACGCGCTCCAAGATCGCCTGCACCGACCCGACATGATCCTGATGTCCGTGGGTGAGCAAGATCCGCTTCAGCGGCCCGAGATGTTTCATCTGTTCCAGAAACGCGAGAATCCCCTTCGCCATGAACGGCATCCCGGCGTCAACCAGCGTCAAGCCGTCCTCCTCCGCCACCACCCAGACGGTGCACCGCAACAACCTCCACGTTTGCAAACTCCAGATATGCTTCGAGATCTGTTCCACTTTCATTCGTCTCGTCCCCCTCGTTGCGCGATTTGCTGAAACCCGGATACGACCGCTTCCAACGCCAAGTCAAACGTGGGGTGCAACCGCTCCAACAACTCGGGCAGCGGTTCTTCCGAGAGTTGATACGTCCCCACGATGCCGTGCAAGGTGTAAAAAAACACCCTCGCACAACCCATCACATACTCCTCGCCGACATCGGACGGCAGAAATTCGCGCATCGCCGCGCGCAGTTGCCCAAACAGCTCCAAGCGCAGTTTCTGCACGTTGTTCCCGCTCGGCGCCTCTTGGTCCACTCGCGACGCCCGCGTCATGAAAAACACCGTGTACAGATTGCGGTTTGCAAAGCAAAACTCCAAGAACCGCTGCCCCATGCGCTTGACCTTGCGTTCCGGGGCGACCTCCGCGTCTTGAAGCAACGCCTGAAACTCCGCCCGCAGGTCTTGCATCGGCGGCATCGACAGTTCGTGCAGCAGCGCTTCTTTGTCTTTGTAGTAGATGTAGATGGTGGTGTGCGAGCAACCGGCCGCCTTGGCGATTTCGCGCAGGGTCACCTGCTCAAACCCCCGCTGTGCAAACAACTGCGCAGCGGCGTCCAACACCCGTCGTTTGGTTTCTTCGGAACGCAATTCAGCACCAGACCTTTCCTGTAACCATTGGTTACTTCGAATATAACCAATGGTTAGTTCGCTGTCAACCGCAATCTGCCTTTCGCGAAAAACAAAGAAATTACGAGACAGCGTGAGAGAAGTCCTCGTTCCGCTCTTCTAGAACGCGAGAATGTAAAAAACCCCGCAAAAATCCGCCTCAAATTGGGAGTGCCAAACTCCATGCCTTGGGAGTATGATAATCTCAACAACTTCAATACGGCCTAAACTTGGGAATACTCAAGTACGGAGGAACCAATCTTTTGGGGTTAATCTTGCGCAATCGCGCGGGAGGGATGAGGAAGTCACTTCTCTGCCATCCTACCCGTCAGCTAACTTCGTCGGCTAAAGCAGGGAAGGTCAGGAGACCTTCGATTGTAGATGGTCTTTTTGTGTCGTTTTCACATGGGAAGAGCATATACAACCGAATCTTCGAACCGAGATCTCGCACGGATGACAGAAAGCAAAGACCGCCTCACAGGGCGAGCTGGGCTTTAGGTGGACCCATGCAGACTTTGACCCCCGACGGTGCATACCCGCATTGTTTTTTCATTCGGTCAAAGCAGCATGGGTCTTTTTATGTTCTTTTTTCGGGAGGTGAACGTATGAGTCAATCGCAAAAAGCCAAAATGGAAGCCGACATCTCCGAAGCGTATGTCAAATTCCAACGGGAGATCTTGGGCCGCGGACCGCAAGAAACCAAGACGTACATCATGAAGGACTTGGTGATCGTGCGCATGAAGGGCGTGTTGACCCAAGGCGAGAAGACCTTGGTCAAAACCGACAAAGGCAAGCGGCTCGTCAAAGAGATGCGGCAAACGCTTCGGGAACATCACAGCGTCGATACGGAATTGCTGATTTCGCAGGTTACGGAATGCAAAGTGATCTCCAGTCATTTTGACATATCGACCAAGACCGGCGAACTGATGGAAATTTTCGTTCTGGATCATGACTTGGAAAAACAAATACGCGACTGAGAAGTCCATCGTGCGGCGACTGAACACAGGGAGGCAAGGGAGCTTGCGGCCAGGTGTTACGTGGACCGATGTAGACTTTGGCGTTTCAAATCCCGCAGGCATGGAGCGGGATTTGAAGGCTGAAGTGTGCATCGGTCTTTTTTTATGGAAAGGAGTGGCTCGGCATGAACAACGACTTTGTCATCCTCTTGCTGAGTGTTGCGGCGTTCGTCGTTTTTTACCAATGCATCGACTTCTTCGAGAAGGCGTAACGGAGGGGGTGTCTACGTGATTGTGCTCGGTTTGATAACCGTTTTGATGATCGTCTATCTCTCGTATGTGCTGATCAAGCCGGAGAAGTTTTAACGCAGGAGGAGAAGGGATATGAGTAGGGGATGGATTCAAATTGCGTTCACGCTGTTGATCGTGATCCTGTTTGTCAAACCCATGGGACGGTATCTCGTCAAGGTGTTTGACTCTGAAAAAACCGGACTGGACCGCGTTTTCGGCCCGGTCGAACGCTTGATCTACCGCGTTATCGGCGTGAGGGAAGATCAAGGAATGGGTTGGAAGGGCTATCTGCGCGCCGTGTTGCTGAGCAACTTCGTGATGATGTTGCTGATGTACGCGGTGCTGCGTTTGCAAAAGGTTCTGCCGCTCAACCCGGACGGCCTCGACAACATGCCGCCGGTGTTGGCGTTTAACACCGTGACTTCGTTTATCACCAACACCAACTGGCAGGCGTACAGCGGCGAGAACGGGCTGAGTTACCTGTCGCAGATGCTCGCCATCACGTTCCCGATGTTCACGTCCGCTGCGACCGGTTTTGCGGTGGCGGTCGCGTTCATTCGCGGTCTCGTCGGCCGTCGTGATGACCTTGGCAACTTCTATGTGGATCTGGTCCGCTCGATCACTCGTGTGTTTTTGCCGCTCTCGTTTGTGGCTGCACTTTTTCTGGTCTTTCAAGGTGTCCCGCAAACCCTGCACGGAGCTGTCAACGCCACCACGATCGAAGGCGTCACGCAGACGATCACCCGCGGCCCGGTGGCGTCGCTGGAATCGATCAAGCATCTCGGGACCAACGGCGGCGGTTACTTCGGCACGAACGCGGCGCATCCGTTTGAAAATCCGACGGCGCTTACAAACCTCGTGCACATCTTGAGCATGATGCTCTTGCCGACGGCGTTGGTGTACGCGTTCGGGTTGCTGATTCGCAACAAAAAACAAGGCTGGGCGATTTTTGCCGCGATGGGGTTCCTGTTCGTCGTGTTCCTGACGACCGTGTACGTCGCGGAAACGAACGGCACCCCCGCACTCAGCGCGCTCGGCGTTCACGGCAATATGGAAGGCAAGGAAGTTCGGTTCGGACTTTCCGAATCGGCGCTGTTTACGGCCGTCACCACGGCGGCGACCACCGGTTCGGTCAACAACATGCACGACTCGCTCACTCCGATCGGCGGCATGGTGCCGATGATGGAGATGATGCTCAACAACGTGTTCGGCGGCAAGGGCGTCGGACTGCTCAACGGCCTGCTCTACGTGGTTCTGTCGGTGTTCATCTGTGGCTTGATGGTCGGCCGCACGCCGGAATTTCTCGGCAAAAAAATCGAAGGCAAGGAGATCAAGCTCGCCTCGATTGCCGTGTTGACACACCCGGTCATCATCTTGGTTCCGACGGCGCTTGCGCTCTTGCGGCCGGAATCGCTGTCTTCGATATTGAACGGCGGGTTCCACGGTCTGTCGGAAGTGCTGTACGCCTATACGTCGGGTGCCGCCAACAACGGTTCTGCGTTTGGCGGTTTGACGGCAAACACCAACTGGTACAACTTGTCGATCGGTTTGGTGATGTTGGCGGGCCGTTACATTTCAATCATCGCCATGCTGGCGATTGCGGGCTCGCTGTCGACCAAACGCGTGGTGCCGACCACGGTGGGCACGCTGCGTACCGATACGCCGTTGTTTTCGCTGATCCTCGTCGTGATCATCTTGATCGTCGGAGCGCTGACCTTCTTCCCGGCTCTGGCGCTCGGTCCGATCGCGGAACACTTGGGAATGTAAAGGGAGGAGGAACTTGTAATGGCTAGAGAACGCAAACGATTGCTGACAGGAGAGATCGCCAAACAAGCGGTCTGGAATTCCTTTACGAAGCTCGACCCGCGCGCGATGATCAAAAACCCCGTGATGTTCGTCGTCGAAGTCGGGACGCTGATCACGCTGTTGCTTTCGATTTGGCCGAATGCGTTGGGCGTTTCGACGGCAGGTCGCGGCTATAACGTCTCGGTGTTCTTGATTTTGCTCTTCACGGTGCTGTTCGCGAACTTTGCAGAAGCGCTGGCGGAAGGGCGGGGGAAAGCGCAAGCCGACACGCTGCGCAAAACCAAGTCCGACACGGTCGCCCGCTTGCTGCAAAAAGACGGTTCACTCCGAGACGTGCCTTCCACCCAACTGCGCAAAGGCGACATCGTGCGCGTGGAAACGGGTGAGATCATCCCTTCGGACGGCGAGATCATCGAGGGTCTCGCTTCGATCGACGAATCGGCGATCACCGGGGAATCGGCTCCCGTCATCAAGGAAGCAGGGGGAGATTTCTCTTCCGTCACCGGCGGGACGCGCGTCGTGTCCGACTATATTCTCGTCAAAGTCACCACCGATCCGGGAGAATCGTTCTTGGATCGCATGATTGCGCTCGTCGAAGGCGCATCTCGGCAAAAAACGCCGAATGAAATTGCCTTGACCACGTTGCTTGCCGTCTTGACGTTGATTTTCTTGTTTGTGATCTTGACGCTCGTGCCGATGGCGGACTACTTGGGTATCTCGCTCGACATCTCCACGCTGATCGCCCTGCTCGTCTGCTTGATTCCGACCACTATCGGCGGTCTGCTCTCCGCCATCGGCATTGCCGGCATGGACCGTGTCACGCAGTTCAACGTGCTGGCGATGTCCGGCAAAGCGGTTGAAGCGGCGGGCGACATCGACACGATGATCCTCGACAAGACCGGCACGATCACGTTCGGGAACCGCATGGCGGCACAGTTCCTTCCCGTTCAAGGCGTGGATGAACGCACCATCGCGATGGCGGCACTGCAAGCGTCCGTCCGAGACGAAACCCCGGAGGGCCGCTCCATCGTCGAACTGGCGAAGGAACAAGGAGTCACTTGGGAACCGTCCAAGTACGAGGGAGCCGAGGTCGTCGAATTTACCGCTCAGACGCGCATGTCCGGCCTGAATCTTCGAAACGGCATCGAAATCCGCAAAGGCGCTGTCGATTCGATTCGCACGTATGTGGAATCACTCGGTAAACACGTTCCTTCCGATCTTGAAGAACTGGGGAATCAAATCGCCAAACAGGGCGGCACGCCGCTCGCCGTCGCCATGGAGGGTCACGTGTACGGCGTCATCTACTTGAAAGACACGGTGAAACCGGGGCTGAAGGAGAAGTTTGCCGAACTGCGCGCGATGGGGATCAAAACGGTCATGTGTACAGGTGACAATCCGCTGACCGCTGCCACCATCGCCCAAGAAGCCGGCGTGGATGAATTCATCGCCGAAGCGAAGCCGGAAGATAAGATTGAAGCGATCAAGCGCGAACAAGCGCAAGGAAAACTCGTCGCGATGACGGGCGACGGAACGAACGACGCTCCGGCGTTGGCGCAAGCGGACGTGGGGCTTGCGATGAACTCTGGGACGATGGCGGCGAAGGAAGCGGCGAACATGATTGACCTGGACTCCGACCCGACCAAATTGCTTTCCGTCATCGCCATCGGCAAGCAATTGCTGATCACCCGCGGAGCACTGACCACGTTCTCGATCGCCAACGACGTCGCGAAGTACTTTGCGATCCTTCCGGCGATGTTCATTGCGGCGATTCCGCAATTGCAAGTCTTGAACATCATGCACCTTGCGTCGCCGCAATCGGCGATTCTGTCCGCGCTGATCTTCAATGCGGTGATCATCCCGCTGTTGATTCCGATTGCGATGAAGGGGGTCAAATACCGGGCGATGACCGCCGACAAGCTGCTGACCCGCAATCTCCTGCTCTACGGGGTCGGGGGGATGCTGGTTCCGTTTGCGGGGATCAAATTGATCGACATGGTGATCTCCCTGTTGAGGTAAGGAAGAAGAAACGAGAGGTGTATGAGTGATGAAATCCCTGTTTACGGCCCTGCGGGCCTCCGTCGTGCTGATGGTGATTTGCGGTCTCCTGTATCCGTTGGCGACCACAGGTGTGGCGCAAGCGTTGTTCAAAAAACAAGCGGAAGGGTCGTTGCTGGCAGATCAAAACGGCGTGATCGGCTCGGAACGGCTCGCTCAGAATTTCGAAGCGCCGCAGTTCTTCCACCCGCGTTCCTCCGCTGCCAAGTATGACCCGAAGGCGTCGGCCGCCACGCAAGCGGCAGTTGCCTCGCCCGACTATGTCAAAACGATGCAAGAGCGAGTGCAATTGCTCCATCAGGAGAATCCCGAGCTTCACGAGATTCCCGCCGATCTGGTCACAACGTCGGGCTCCGGGTTTGACCCGGATCTCACGCCGGAAGCGGCCAAAGCCCAAGTCCCGCGCATCGCACAAGCGACGGGGCTTAGCGCGAACGACTTGAACTCGTTGATCGACCGAATGACGCAATCCCGGCAGTTGGGGATCTTCGGCGAGCCGCATGTGAACGTGTTGGACTTGAATCGCGAGCTGATGAAGGAAACCCAATGAGGATGTTGCCAAACGGTGAAAAACGCAAAAATCCGGAAGCGTTGCTGAGACAGATCAAGCGGGAGCACCGAGGGTATTTCAAGATCTTCATTGGAGCGGCACCCGGTGTGGGCAAGACGTACACGATGTTGCGCGAGTGCAACGACTTGCTGCAGCAGGGGCTCGACGTGGTCATCGGGCTGATCGAAACGCACGGTCGCCGCGGGACGGAAGCCCAGATCGGCGCACTGCCTGTCTTGCCGATGCGCCAGATTTCGTACAAAGGAAGAGCGTTTGCCGAGATGGACCTCGAAGGCATCCTCCAGCGGCGACCTGCTTATGTGATCATTGACGAACTGGCGCACACCAACGTGCCGGGTTCCAAGAACCAGAAGCGATACGAAGATGTGCTGGAGATTTTGGAGGCGGGCATCCATGTGATGTCCGCCATGAACATTCAGCACTTGGAGAGCTTGAACGACACGGTGGAGCAACTGACCGGTGTTAAAGTCCGCGAGCGCGTTCCCGACTGGATTCTCACCGAAGCCAACGAAGTCCAACTGATCGACACACCGCCGGAAAAACTTCGAGAGCGCTTGAAGCAAGGGTTGATCTACAAGCCGGAAAAAGTGGAGCAGTCGCTGAAAAATTTCTTTCGGACGGGAAATTTGAACGCCTTGCGGGAGTTGGCGCTTCGGGAGTTGGCAGACGATGTGGATGAGCGATTGGAGCATTACAAGTGGGAGCACGGCATTGAGGGCATGGTCGGCGCGAGTGAGAAAATCCTCGTCTGCGTGCACTACGGCCAAAACGCCGAACGCCTGATCCGCAGAGGTTGGCGGATCGCCAGCCGCTTGAAGTGCGAGCTCTACATCTTAAACGTCCCCACCAAGCCGGTGCATGAGTTTGACGAGGCAACCCGAAAGAAACTGCGCGAGATCGAACAGCTCGCCAAGGACCTTGGCGCGGAGTTTCACATCGAGGCGCTCGGGGGACGCAAGCCTGCCGATGCGATCATCCAGTTTGTGGAGCGAACGGGCATTACGCAGATCGTCCTCGGCCAGTCGGCGCGCTCCCGGTGGGAAGAGATCGTCAAAGGTTCGATCATCAACAAAATCTTGAGTGAAACCCGGTTTGTCGACGTCTTGATCGTGGCAGACGGGGTGGACCATCGAGAGTAGGTTGTTTTTTGACAGTCGTGCTCTACCTTTTTGAAAAAAACCCCCTGCTGGCGATAGGATTGAGTGCCAGGCAGGGGATTTTTTTCATGCGTTTTAATGCGAAACGTAGCTGCCGAGGTCGTCGTAGGAGGAC
>NZ_JMIR01000037.1 GCF_000714935.1 Tumebacillus flagellatus | reverse complement strand
CGGGAAAGGACGGGGCGATAGAAAGGGTGAACACCATGCATTGGCCGTAGATACGCGCAAGACCTCAAACTACGGATACGACCACAAGCGCACCGAGCCGCCGGGGAACAGGCGGCAACCACATCTAGTCCATAGATGTTCGAGACGAGCGCGGCCGCACAAACGCCGCCGCGCCTCTTCACGGGCCTATAGCTCAGACGGTAGACCAACCGGCTCATAACCGGTTGGTCGGGGGTTCGAGTCCCTCTGGGCCCACCAGCATAACGCCGTGGCGGAAAAGGTAGACGCTACAACGTAGGATCACCACCTGCAGAGGGATCGAAGATTTGTTCGGTAGAGCTCTTAACGGTGACACACAGGGCCGGAGCGATACTGCTAAGAGGCATGACCAGTGCGCGCAAGGGAGGGCGGCAATACCCGTTACACGCCGCTGCAAGACCTTGGCACAATGTGCTGATGACACACCTACTTCTGATGACCTGTGTGTGTCGTAAGCCCTCCTGTAACGCACAGCGGTAAACCGAAACGAATCTGCAGGGCGGCATAAACGGTAAGGTGATTCATCCGGGGTGCAGATCCCCGGCGGCGTTACCAAACGACGAAAAGACCACTTGCTTAGGCAGGTGGTCTTTTCGTTGCACAAACCAAACCAAGGAGTGATCCCATGAGTACCGAGGCTGAAAAGAAATGGTACAACACCACGATTCACGAAAACGTCGACGAAATCGCCGCCGGAAACTACACTGACGAGCACGGCCACCCGCTGACCAACGCAGTCGCATTCCAAAACCTGCAGCACATCGCGGAGCTGGAGAAGGCCGCGTTCGATGCTGAGGATTTGATCACCACTGGCGCTCGCTTTGGCACCGAACTCGCCATCGTGTTGCTGAAGGACGGCTATATTCTCTCGAACGACCTCGACCCGGAGAGATTTTTTAAGGTGCACATCGGCGAAGGCGGGCTTAGCACGATCGTCTCCTGCGACGAGAAAGGAAGCCCGATCCATCCGGTGGTTCCATCGAGCGAAAAGCTCCTCTCCGATAGCTGGTTCATCGTGTCCGCGCCGAAGGACACCCCGACGCTCGAAGAAGTCGAGCAGATCGTCTAACAAACCTAACCGACACCTGCCGCTGGGCTACGGCGGCATAAACCAAACCAAGGAGCGATGTTCATGAGCACCACCGCAACCATCCAACAGCCGACCGTAGGCCGTCTGGTCTACTACAAATCCGCTGGTTCCGCAGACGGCACCTACCCGAGCGTTTTCCGCGCCGCGCTCGTCACCGAAGTGCATTCGCCGACCAACGTAAGCCTTTGCGTGTTCAACCCGACCGGCTTGCACTTCGTCCAGAACGTCGAGCAGGGTGACGGTCCGATGCAATGGGACTGGATGCCGTACCAGAAGGAGCAGGCGGCGCTCAAAGCGGGCCTTGTGAACGAACAATCGGTACCGAAAGCATTGGCACCGTTGCAACCGGGCGATCTGGTCATCTATACGGACTGTCAAGGCAATAAGCACAAAGCGGCCGTTGAAACCGCATGGTCTGACCAGTGCGCAAACCTCTACTACACGGAGCCGCTTCTTACGGGATTCCGTGCGTCGATCCCGACTTCTGTCCCGTTGAAAATGCCGGGTATGTCTGGCAACTACTTCGAACGCGTGGACACCACGCCGCTGAAAGCTGACAACACGGAGCACATCGGCTAGGTCGACCATGCGCCACCGCCCTCGACGCGTATCGGGGGCGTCATCGGATTGTTGACCAACTGAGAGGAGTGAACAGAGATGATCGGACAAGCTGCAATCGTGCTGGCCGCCCTGATCGGCGGTGCGTTGCTTGGCGCAACTTGGTGCGCGTGGCGCGAAAGTCGGATGGAAGGGGATGTTGCCCGATGAGCCGCAAGTACTGCTCCAAGCACGGACGCCACTACAAGAAAACCTGCGTAGACTGCATGATCGACGCTGAGATCGCCGCACGCAAGCAATCCGCCACCNCAAGAAAACCTGCGTAGACTGCATGATCGACGCTGAGATCGCCGCACGCAAGCAATCCGCCACCAGCCCCAGCAAGCCGCCCTGCATACGCGGAGAGCGGTGCGAGTGGGCACGGGACAACGGAGGCGGGAAGTTCACCTGTCTTCGTGTGGCGGGGTGTGTGAAATAGAAAAAACCACCCAGTCGGGTGGCTAGTAGCGATAACGCCTTTTCTTGCGAACGGTCGGAATCATTCTGTCGATTACGACCAACGCAAGGATGAGGATAACCATTTTGGGGCTATCGTGCCAAACATTTTTGAGGAACGTCGTGAACCATCCCCAGTCCCAAAAAAATTGCATTAATAGATCAACCTCCTTTCAAAGTTCAACTTCTTCCGACATGAAGGAAAGTCCTTCCTCATTGGCGAAACTCGTCAAGAGAAAGGAGTGTTTTTATGATTGTGAAAATTGTTGTATCGATGTCTCAAGGCGATGTTATTCGGATTGATACTGACGGAATGAAGGTCCTCGAAATGGATTCGGCAGAGATCCAGTCTCTCAAAGAGGCTGAGTTCGCTTACGTCTATGAGCATGATAAAAAGATCAAAGCGAGATTCGTGCGCAGCATCTATGACATGAAAACCAAAACTCAGACCATCGAGATGATAGAGTGCATCGACTAAGCACCCTACGGGGTGCTTTTCATTTTCCTGGAGGTGAAATCAGATGAACGCTTTGAATATCGCGATCAAATACCTAATCTCCGAACAAGAAGCCAATCGCTTGATTGCGTGCGCAGGTGGTAAAGAGGATGTCGTTCACGTCGCCGGTCATGTGATCGCTTACGGCGTGCCTTTTTCGGAAGTGGAAACGGCGATCTTGCAGAAAAAGTCGCCGCTCGATCCGTTGGTAAAAAGAGCTGCATACAAAACGGAAACGTCCATCTAAACAGGTGGGCGTTTTTGATTTCTCTGAGAATCAAGGAGGTGAACGACCCGATGGAAATCCCGAAAGACCTCGATCTTGAAGACAAGTTGCTTCGACGCTTTCAGATCAAAGACTTGAGGAAGTCTCTGAAAGAACAACTCGACCAGATTGACGCCGAGATCGAAGACCACTTTGCTAAGTCGTCCATCGACGGTGATATGATCTTGCAGCTCCCGAACGGAGAGTGGGCGGTGATCACCAAGAAAGGCGAGTTCAAAGAGAAACTGGACAAGTCCTCGTTGGCGAACGAACTCCTGGTATCCAAGGATGAGTTGAAGACCGAGCGCGACATATCTCTTTTGACCGAGCAGGGCCGCTTGAGCCCGAAGCTCATCGACAAGCATACCGAGAAGGGATTGGAGACAAAGTTGTCGATCAGAAAACGCAAGACCAAGCCCAAGAAGAAAGGATGAGCGCCATGACTAAGGACACGAAGTACCTCATCACGGCCCCGGACGAGGGCGGCGCACGACGGATCGCCAAGGCCAAGAAGCTGGCGCCCTACGAATGGCTGTACATCCCGCTCGACCCGGCAACGCGCAAATGCGTTCTCGCTGGCAAGACCGGATTCCCGCGCAACCACCTGATCGGTTCCTTCACACCGGAGGAGATCAAGGTGTTGACTCGTCAGGTGCCCGAGGCACTTCACGCATAAACCCAACCCGAAAGGATTGTTGAATCATGACCCAAGAACAACAGAACACCAACCAAAATCAAACTGTTGGGCTCTATCAGCTCTTCGACAACATCGTACAAGACCGACTTGGCTACATCCTGATCACCACCGGCGGCGGCCGTGGCGGATTCGTCTCGAACAATCTGGTAATCCAACACAACTACGGCAATCACCAGACGGCGATCGCGGCGGCGCTCATCCGGGCGATCGCGAAGACCGCGCCCGAGCAAATGGAAGTTCTCGCTCGCGCTGGCGAACTGTTGGCGGCAGCTGTTGAAGTCGAGCCGATCGCGGCGGCATCGCAGCTTCTTGAGGACAATCTCCTTCCGAAAAAACATACCCTGCACTGTTACCAAGAGCAACAAGCGCTTGACACTTACAAGCCCATGTCTGAACTCAAAGTGAAACTGACAATCGAAGGCGCAGACGAACTCCGCAACGCCGCGCAGTTGACCCAAGAAGTTACGGAAAGCATCCAACGATGTTCAGACGCACTTCTCCGGCAGAGTGCGAACGCCGGAGAGCTCCAGCCGAATACAGTCGCCGTCGATGTAGATGTGATTAAGCAATTGAAAGAAGCAGCCGAACAACTCGATCCGATGCTGACCTTCCTGAAAAGAGATCCGCTTGATCATCAGACGTTTGCTATGCGTGCAGGCGTGATTTGTGCTTTAGTGGGAAATCTCCCTGAAGCGCCACCCAAGAATGCGGTGTAAGTGCAACAGCCTATCCGTAACGTTACAGTGTAACGTTTGAAAAGCTACATCTAATAGCACGTCCACAATACACCTTTTGTAACGTAAGGGTTCGCGCTGTAAGGGGGTGTAACGTTACATGGCGCAACAGTCGAAGATTGAGAAGTTCGGCTGCGAGGTAATCGTGGCGAACGGCCTGCGCGCAGACAAATCTCTTCGGGCAATTGCTGAGGAGTGTTCGGACTGGGCAGGGGTGAAGATCTCGCACACGGCCGTGCAGCGTTACATCGAACAACTCAACCAAAACAAGAAGCAGTTGGTCACGGCTGACGACCGCTCGCTGGTCAACGTGGTGCACCAAGACTTCGACATCATCCAGAACTCGCTCAAGTTGGCGCACGCGCTGCTCAGGCGCTTCGAGTACGTGGACAACCTGCCTGAGTACTTCGAGGAACGCATGCAGGAGCTGGAACACCAACTCGTTTCAGAAGGGATCAACGCCGAGTACCTAAACACATGGGCACAGATGGTGAATGCGGAACTGAGACGGAAGGTCCTTGAGATCACGTCTCTCTCAAAAGAGTCCCGCGAGATCATGAAGTTCATGGTCGACCTCAAGGAGCGGGTCTTCCGCTTCGAACTGATGAGCGAGTACCTGAACCTATTCATGACGATCTTCCAGAGATACAGCCCAGACGCATACGAAAAAGCCATGCAGGAGGTTGGAAGCAACCCGCGCATGGCTCAGATCGTGGAGCAACAGCGAAGCATCAACAGCGGGAAGGAGGACTACTGATTTGGCGAAGCACAGTGTCTTGCAGACGTTCTACACAACGGCACCATGGCGCAACTTCCGCGCGGCGCTCATCGCCGAGCGCGGCAACCGGTGCCAACGTTGCGGCCGCATCATCGCCCGCTCCGTCGACATCATCGGTCACCACAAGATCGAGCTGACGCCGGAGAACGTCCACGACCACACAATCAGCCTCAACCCGGAACTGGTCGATCTCATCTGCAGCGACTGCCACAACGAAGAGCACGAACGCTTTGGCTACCACACCAAGAAGAGCGTTTACCTGGTTTATGGTCCGCCGATGGCCGGCAAGAAAACGCACGTCCAGCAGCAGATGCGTCCCGGAGACATCATCATAGACATGGACCGCCTGTATGAAGCGGTGTCCGGGCTTCCTGCATACAACAAGCCGGACAACCTGTACAACAACGTCATCGGCATCCACAACCTACTGATCGATCAGGTGAAGACGCGATTGGGCAAGTGGCGCACGGCGTGGATCATCGGCGGGTACGCCGACAAGTACAAGCGGGAGCGGCTGGCTGAAGAGCTGGGGGCAGAGCTTGTGTTCTGCGAAGCTACCCAAGACGAGTGCTTGGCGCGACTGGCGACCAGCGAACAACTGCGGTTCCGGCAAGTGGAGTGGCGGCAGTACATTGCTAAGTGGTTTGAGCAGTACCAAGAATAGCGAAGGAGGAAATACGCATGAAACTCGTACCAACTGGCACACCGATCCTCTTCTCAGAACTCCAAGCAGGGACGCTCTTCACGTATGAAGGAGGAAGCGTTGCTCTCGCGAGTGAGTACCGCAAAGAGAGAGGGTTGCTCGAAGCGTACATCGTCGGAACGGGCGAAGCATTCTGGGGCCCTGCACCGAAACACTTGGATGGACTCATGGTTCAACCACTTGAGCTCATGCAAGAAGAAGAGAGCAAGTACCTGCAAATGTTCTTTGGTCCACCGCAACCGGACGAACCGAAACGCAATACGCAAGCGCACGACATGCAACGTGCCGTAGTGCTGGCAGACGAGATCCGCACCCTCATCTGGAACGAATTGCAAGGCAGATGGCTTCGGGAAGACATGGCGGCGGCGCTCACCCTGCTTTCCATGTCGTCTCAACACCGATCCTCTGACCACCTGCGCGAAGCAGGTACCAGCATGAAGGCGGCCGCGGCGATGCAGGAAGACGAGGTATTCCGTCGCAGTACCTCACGGGACGCAGGCGAGAAGGCGGCATGGATTCACCTGACCGATCCGTCGTCACCCGGTCGTCCACTCGTTGAGAAGCTGGGTATCGTCGTTCTGAACAGCGACGACACGCCGAAGCCTTGGGTAGACATCGCGAAGGAGTTGGACGAGCAGTTGTTCTTGTACGCCCCGCTGCCGGAGCAACGCAAAGATGTTCTGCGGCGCATAGCTGGGGCGATGGGTGGTGATTGGCTTGCAGCTCTCATCGACAAGGTGAAGGCAAACAAAGGCGCAGCATTGGGCGGAATCACGATGGAAGAAGCCGCACAGAACGCCGCCGCATTCAACCAGCAAGCTGGACTCAAGGTAAGTGACCTCACCAGCAACGGGAACGAGATCACGGAATGCAAGTTCCACTGCACAGGCGAGGTAACGATCAAGCGCGCCAACGGGCAAGAGACTACTTTTCCCGCAGAAGCGCTAACGATCAAACAAACCAATAAAGGGCAGCGCGTTCGACTCGTAGCCCCGAATGCGCAGCCGATCGAGTTCGTTGTTCCGTTCCGAAGCGTTTAGAGAGGGAACCAGCACATGAAGAAGTTCTGGGAAGGGATCGGGATTGCGCTTGCGGGTGCACTCGCCGCGTTGTTCGTTGCAGGCATGGGCAAGCTCATCCAGTTCGTGTGTGGCTGGTAGAGAGAGGAGGGAAGACAGATGCTTCAAGGAACCGAAGGGAAACGTGCACACGTACACTTGCCGGGCGACACATGTTTCATGCTGCCTGTCGAAGTGAGTGAACAAGTCTCAAGTTTCGTTACTGCCGGTGCACAGAACAATAAAGGGCACGCGTTCTTGACGCTCACGGATGCAGATACGAATAGAACCTTCACGCTCAACCTGAACCAGATCATCTACGTCGAGTGGGTGGATGGATAAGGGAGAGTAGAGAGGAATCGAAATTCCCAAGCGTTGCGAATATGACTTCACCATTGGAAGAGTAGACAAACAGTTCTGCTCTCTTTTTGTGTAGGCAGAAGACCACACTCTCTACTCTGTATACCCCCCACCCTCTTTTAGGCAGAAAGAGTACGCCAACCGCGTGGGGGACCCTTTTTTCACACGAACCGAAAATTTTGAAATTCCAAGGTGGTGAATCGAAACTTGACCAAAAGCGAGATGTTCCGGCAAGAGCGCGCGAAGTTGACCGAGATATTCGCCGATGTCGACCCGGCCAAGGCGCGATTGGTCGAAGGTCTGATTGATGACGCTGCATTCCTGTATGCCGAGAATTTAGCGTTGCGCGCTCTCATCGAGCCACGCGGGATGGTGCAGGTCAACCCGATTGACCCGATGAGGCAAAAAACGTCCGAGGCGGCAAAGCAGTATCTCAAAAACCTCAACTCTTACTCCGTCGTCATCAAGACCTTGAACGGGATTTTGGCGAAGAATTCGAACGAAGGTGATGATCCATTCGATGAGTGGCTTAAAGAACATTCCGAACAATAACGGACGAAGCTACCTTGTCGAATACCATGAGGCGATCAAGCGCGGAGAGATCATTGCCGGCCATGAACTAATCAAACAGCTCGACATGCTGATCGAGGACATGAGCGATCCCGCATTCGTCTATGACACACGGGACGCTCATCTGCGAATTGATTTCATCGAGAGATTTTGCAAACACACGAAGTCGCCGTTCCACGGCAAGCCGTTTCTCTTGGAGCTTTGGGAGAAGGCGTTCATAGAGGCGTTCTACTCGTTCAAGTGGAGCGTCGAGGGATTCCGGGAGTACTACGGCGAGGAGCCACCATCCGCGAAAAAGCTTTTGCGCCGGTTCAAAAAGGCGATCATGTTGATTGCCCGCAAGAACGGGAAGTCGACGTTGTGCGCGGCTCTCTGCCTCACGGAGCTGATGTGTGGAAATGGCGGGAGTGACATCGTGTGTTCTTCCAATGATGATTCTCAGGCATCCATCATTTTTGAGGAAGTCGCAAATATGCGCGAGCAGTTCGATCCGAAGGATAAGAGGACACACAAAAACCTCAAAGGCATTTTCAACTTGAAGAACAAGAGCAAGATTTTCAAGTTGTCCGACCGCACGCGCAACAAAGAGGGCCGGAACATCGACGGCGCGATCCTGGACGAGTCCCACGAAATGAAGGACAACGTCATCGCAAAATCTATCGACCAGTCTCAGTCGACCAAGGAGGAGCCGTGGTTCATTAATATCACGACAGAGGGGTTTGTCAACGACGGCTATCTCGATCAAGAGTTGAAGTACGGCCGCGCAGTCTTGGCGAACGAGATCGAGGACAAAACAATCCTTCTCTGGCTCTACACGCAGGACAGCGAGGCTGAAGTTTGGCAGGATGAAAAATCGTGGATGAAATCAAACCCTTCACTGGGAACGATCAAAAAACCGAAGTACATCAAGGACCAAATCCGCAAGGCGCAGCACGATAAGGCCGAGCGGGTTTTTATGTTGTCCAAGGACTTCAACTTCAAGCAGAACAATGCGGCCGCATGGTTGATGCCGGAAGACCTCATCAACGAGGCGAAGTTCGACCTTGAAGAGTTTCGAGATTCGTTCGCAATCGGCGCAGTCGACCTCTCGAAATCGGGAGACCTTGCTTCTGCGCGGGCTATGCTCATGCGTGGAAATGTCAAATACATGGTCCAGCATTACTTCGTACCTCGGTCCAAAATTGACAGTCTCTCAATGGCTGAAAGGGATCAGTACGAGGGGTGGGCCCGTGATGGTTTGCTCACCGTCTCTGAAGGCAACGAGAACGATTTCCGGCTTGTCACGGCGTGGTTCGTGAAGCTGGTCAAGGAGCACAGAATCAAATTTTATCGGATCGGGTACGACAAGTGGTCGGCCGTGTACTTTGTAAAAGAGATGGAGGAGTGCGGTTTCGATATGCAAAGGGTCGACCAGAAATTTGGCAGCATGAGCGAACCGATGAAGCTGGTGGAAGCAGACCTCAAGAGCAAGTTGATCAACTACAACAACAACCCGATCGACCGACTCTGCTTGGAGAACACGGCCCTGAACATCAACAACAAACTGGAGATCATGCCGGTGAAAGTGCAAGGCAAGGATGATCGAAAGATCGATGGCGCGGTGACGATGATCATTGCCTACCGTGTGTACATCGACAATAGGTCAGAATTTCTGGAGCTCGTTAAAAGGGGGTGATGAAAAAATGGCACTGTGGGATGTATTTAAAAACGCCGGCAATCGTCTGAAAAACTACGTGTATGCGAAGATGCTTAACGGGTACACTCCGGTGTTCAGCCAATTTGGCGACAGCATCTACTCTTCGGACGTGGTGCAGAACTGCATCGACATCATCGCCACTGAATGCAGCAAGCTCCAACCACGCCACATCCGTACCGACAGCAGTGGCATGCAGACGACGCCTAAGAGTAGTCTTAATCGGCTTTTCCGATACGGACCGAACCCGATCATGACCACTCGCGATTTTTTGGAGAAGACCATTTGGCTCCTCTTTTTAAACTTCAACGCGTTCATCTACCCCACCTTTGTATCGATCAATGATCCAAAGAGCGGGAACGAAATGCGGACGTACACGGGTTTTTATCCGTTAAACCCGCGACAGGTGGATTTCCTTCAAGACGATGCCGGAACCTTATTCGTAAAGTTGTACTTTTCGAACGGAGAGAGTTTCACGTTGCCGTACAGAGACGTGATACACCTGCGTAAGAAATTCTCCGTCAACGACATCATGGGTGGGGGGATGAATGGACAGCCAGATAACAGCGCTCTCCTGAAAGTTCTGCAAATAAACGATGTTCTTCTGCAAGGTCTTGAAAAAGGCATCAAGACGAGCATGTCGATACGAGGCATCATCAAGATCAACACAATTGCCGATGATGACAGTCTCAAAGCAGAACGTCGTCGTTTTGAGGAACGTATGGCATCCGGGGACACCGGAATTCTTCCTGTTGATCTGAAAGGGGAGTATACACCGATCAATTCCGACCCGAAGATGATCGACAGAGATACCCTTCAGTTCCTGCAGTCCAAAGCACAGAACTGGTTTGGCGTTTCTGCACCCATCATCTCCGGGGACTACACTGACGAGCAATACCAAGCGTTTTACGAAAAAACCTTGGAGCCTATCGTTCTGGGTCTTGGACAGGCATTTACGAAGTGCCTTTTCACCGACCGCGAACAGGACGTTGGAAATGAGATCGTTTTCTACCAACGTGACATGTTTTATCTGTCCACGAACGCCAAGCTCAACCTCCTCAAAATCGCCGGCGAGCAGGGATTGCTTACAGACAATCAGAAACTTGCACTTCTTGGCTACCCGCCGATTGAAGGGGGTGAGAAACGAACAATGTCGCTGAACTACATCGACGTCGACCTTGCCAACGCATACCAAATGGGTCGAGCAAAAGCAGATAAGGGGGTATCAAAAGTTGAGTAGGAATCTACCGGGAAAGGATGCGCCGGTTCAACGGAGTTTTGGTATTATCGAACTTCGTGCAGTGGATGACGGCTATTACATCGAGGGTCATCCGGCCGTCTATGATCAACTGACGTGCATTGGGGGCTGGTTCGACGAGGTCATCGAACGTGGAGCGTTCGACGGTTGTGACTTTAGTGATGTGGTTTTCACGGTCAATCACGACCTCGATGAGATCCCGTTGGCGCGTTGCCGAAGTGACAACGGTGACTCTACGATGCAAATCCGAACCGATGACCGTGGCCTCTATTTCCGTGCGAGTTTGGATGTGGACAACAACAACCAGGCGAAGGCCCTCCATAGTGCGACGAAACGTAAAGACATCAACGGGATGTCTTTTATTTTTTACGTCGCGGAGGAAGCGTGGGAGGGGCTTGATACGAATATGCCCACCCGCAGGATCAAGAAAGTCAAGAAGGTAATTGAGGTAAGCGCGGTGACGTGGGCGGCGTATCCCGGAACAGACATCAATGCCCGCGACAAGTCGGCATTGGATCAAGCAAAAGCAACGCTGGAAAATGTCAGGCAACATACGAGCAACGACGATCAAGAGTTAGAACTCATGAAACTCAGAACTCAAATCCTGCTGAAAGGCTAAGGTGAATCTCGATGAAGAGAAAACTGCAAGAAATGCTCGCGAAAAAAGAAGCTCGCAAAAAGGAGCTGGCCGCAAAAGCTGATTCGGCGACGACCGTTGAGGAACTGCGCGGCATCAACGCGGAGTTGGAAACCCTCAATGCAGAGATTTCTGATCTCCGGGGGATGATGGAAGCTGCGCCCGATGACATTCCGGCTGAACCGCAACTGCCGACGCCCGAAGGACGGAGCGTCCCGGCACCGTCCCCGGTTGGGGGGACGAAAATCCTTGCTACCTACGGAGTTGGTGGCGGCGAACGGCGCGAACAGGAAGTTGACGATGTATACGGAACTGTGGAATACCGGAAGGCATTCATGGAGTTCGCCAAGACCGGCAAGGTCACCCCGGAACTCCGTGCAGATGCAATGACTACTTCCACCGATGTTTCCGCCGTCGTCCCGACCACAATCTTGAATGAGATCATTCGGAAAATCAACGTCTACGGACAGATTTACGCACGGATTCGCAAGTTGAACATCAAAGGCGGCGTCACGGTCCCGATTCTGTCCCTCAAGCCTGCTGCTACTTGGATCGGTGAGAACAAGCCGTCCGATAAGCAAAAGGTGAAGGCCAACAACAACATCTCCTTCAGCTACTACGGCCTTGAGTGCAAGGTCTCCACTTCGCTCTTGGCCGACACCGTTTCATTGGCTGGATTCGAAAGCGTGATCACCGATTTGATTGTAGAGGCGATGGTTCAGGCGATCGATTACGCCGTCATCAAAGGGGACGGTACTGGGAAACCGACCGGGATCACACAAGATTCTCGCGTTCCGAAAACGCAAGTTGTTACTCTGTCCCCGGCGGAATTCACCGATTGGAGCGCGTGGCACAAAAAAGTGTTTGCCAAAATGCCGCTCGCTTATAAAGCGGGTGCCGCATTCATCATGGCTTCCGGAACGTTCGAGGGTTACATCGATGGCATGGTGGACAAGAATGGCCAACCCGTCGGCCGTGTGAACTATGGCATCACAGAAGGGGCGCAGGAGCGTTTCGGGGGCAAGGAAGTCATCCAGGTCGAGGACGACATCGTTGCTCCGTATGACGATGCTGCAGAAGGCGAAGTCGTAGCAGTTTACTGCGACCTTCGAAACTACGCTTTCAATTCCAACTTGCAGATGACCATGTACCGCTACTTCTGGCACGATACCAACGAATGGGTTGACAAAGCTATCCTGATCGCAGATGGCAAACTTATCGACCCGTACGGTGTCGTCATCATCAAGAAAGGTCCTGCGGCGTAATCGAGAGGTGAACGACGCTGGATTGTCAGGATGTGATGTGTATGACTGATTCCGATCTCGTGATACAGTGCAAAATCGGTCTGAACATACCGGTCGCCAATACGGTTTTTGATGGTACGCTGTTCCAAAAAGTCCTTGCCGTGAAGTCCTTCATGACCGGCGCGGGCGTGTCGGAGACAATGCTCTCCGATCCGCTTGCGGTTGGTGCAATTGTGCTGGGAGTTACCGACCTATGGAGTCTCACAGGAGGAGAGATCAAGTTCTCCTCAGCCTTTAACCTCATGGTCACACAACTGGCAGTCCGTAGTTGATGGGAGGTTCTTTATGTTCAGACCAACTGCACAGCAATTTGCTACGCCTGTCCGGGTTCAAAACAGAGTGACTGTCGAGGGTGCAGGAGATATTGGATTCAAATACCAGGACGCAGCTCCGCCAGTGGACTACTGTAGCTGGAAAGGGAAAGGTGGGACTGTCTCTGCTGACTCGTCAAAAATCATTGATACGGCAGAAGTCACCATGTGGTACCGCCCGGATTTGAACGTCCTCGACCGCCTTTGGCGCAATGAAGATGAGAATCAAGTCTATGAAATACTCAATATTGAGGACATCGAACAGCGGAACATCTGGCTGGTACTGAAGGTTGAACGCGTCAAGCTGGAATTTCCGTATTTGGCTGAAATCCTTACTTGCATCGGTTACGGGGTACGGGCACCGGAGTTCGCTCCGCCTACCTCGACCCGCTGCCGCATTGAACGACGGACGGACACCTTCAAAGCCTCGGGGTACTTCCCGGCCGGAACCGCGATCAAGGCGGGTGACCGCGTTTCGTTCGAAGGCATCACCTACCGAGTGGAGCATATTGCAGACGACCGCGGCATCTCAGCAGTCGCAGAGGTGGAGGTGAAGTTGATTGAAATTCGAGTTTGAGTGGAACGGCGACCAACTCGCCGAGGCTGTGAAGCAAGCAGCGAATGAGGCTGTGCAGGAGGGGGCAAAGATCGTTCTCAACGACTGCAAACCGCCGAAGAAAACGGGCCGCCTTGCAGAGTCTGGGCACATCGAACCGTGGAAAGTACAATCCCACGGCACGGTGGGCGCGTCCGTCGTGTACGACGCTCCGCACGCCCACCTCGTGCACGAACTGCCCGCTGGTAAGCATCTGCACAACGGGGAAGAAAAGTGGCTTGAGCGGGCCTCTGAGCGGCAACGGGAGGCAGTCCTTGAAGTCTACGAGAGCAAGGTGGGCGGTGTCTTGAATGCTAACCGTTGAGGACCTGTGCGCCGCCGTGAAGTCCGTCTCTGTGTGTGACGTCATCGACTACTTCCCCGAAGAGCTGGACGATCTCGTTATGGCGCGCTTCACAGGCGGAAGTCGTGATATAGACCTGCCTACTTTACGGGAGCCGACATTCCAAGTCATCGTACGAAACCGCGACGCATCCAAGGCAGAACGATTGGCAACGCAAATCGAAAGTCAGCTCCATACGTCGTTTGTGCAGATCAGCGGATACGACTGCACGATTTTCTCCAAACACGAACCTTTGGATTTGGGGAAGGACGGCAAAGAGCGCCAGATGTATAGCATGAATTTCGAGATGATCTATCAAACCCGGCCAAATTCGCAACGCTTGGGAATTTCGTAAAGGAGGGAGCATCTTGTCTGCTACAACTGAAAAAGTAGAAATCAAGCTCTTGGGTGACCCCAAGGGCTTTTGTTATAACTTCGGATCGCATGAGAATCCGGATTGGAAAAGCGGCGGTGATGTGGTCGAAGTGCCGCGAGAACTTGCGGTTAAACTGGTTCTCAGCAAGTCGGCGCGTTTCTTAAACGACACCGGGCACCACGCATCGTTCTCTGAGCAACCGCTCGATGAAAGTAATATGGCGTTTGACCAATCTGTCGTCGACGAAGATCAAAATCATGAGGAGGAAGATGAATAATGGCTGGAAATCTCCAAGCATCTCTTACTGATATCCCGATGGGCCCGTGTCGTGTGGTGGTCATGAAACTGACAGATGACTCCGTTATCGCCATTTTGGACCGCACCAAAGGCGGGTGCCACTTTAAGTTCAATCAAAAAACGGAAGATGTGACAATGGATCAAACCGCAGATGCTGTTGCCGCAAAACTCGCCGCTGGGTCTGATGCACTGTTTGAAGTCCCGCTTGTCACAAATGAAGCGAAAATTCTTCAACCGCTCATTCCTGGCACAACCTTGTACTCGAACGTCACCACGTCAGAGGAAGCTCTGCTTTACTGCGAGCAGATCGGGGACATGTCCGCGTACGCTGTAAAAGTCCGTTTGGAACCGATCGGTCGTTCGACGAACGAGCATGTAACGCTCTTCAAGGCAATTCCAGTTCCGAATATCGACCGGCAGTACGGCGGCAAAGACATTCATATCAACGGCATTCAATTCGTGGCTTTACCAGACCCGGCGAAGAACAACCGCAAGTGGCTGATGGGTCCTGAGTCCGTTCTGCCGTCCGCATAAACCAACACAACGATGGAGCCGCCCGCGCGCGGCTCCTTTTATTTTGGAGGTGCTCCATGTTCAAGAAAATTGCCAGCATCGTTTGCGGGTGGTTCCGCCGCGGCACGAGTCGCCCGACCGGTTCCTTCATCGACTCGCCCTCTGTACCGCGCGTTCAAAAAGTGTGGATGGGTGGAGCGAACGGGCGCGAAATCGTTGTACAGTCCCTTCCCATCGAACGCTACTTGCAGATTTTACCGCGACTAGATAACATCCCGGCACTCATCATGCAACACGGAAATTTCCGCTCGCAGCCGGTTGAGTTCATCACGGCAGCCCTCGATGTAGCGAAAGAGGAAATCATTCAGATCATCGAGGTTGCGAGCGGTCTCAACCGGAAATGGATCGTAAAAAACGTCTCTTTAGCGGAGTTGGTACGTTTCATCCAAGCGGTGTATGAAGTGAACGAGTTTGAATTTATCGTGGGGGAGATCAAGAAGAAGATGGGGGGGATGGTGGAGGCGGCACTTCAAACGGCGCAGATCGTCCCGGAAGAAGTCGATACGCATGGGTGACAAAGGTAGTCGCCGCATTCGGTGCGCACGGCATTTCCAAACGAGTAATGTTCACCGAATACCTCATGATCGAAGTTCCGGAAATCTTGCACGAGTGGAACCAAAGGGATGCGCTACTCGCCTCCTCTGGATTCTCTCTGTTCGGCGTTGGGGCTCAGGCGGCTTCGGAGCCGAGAAAAGAAGAGTTCGACGAGGCGGCGTTCGAGGCGGCGTTGTTCGCGACCGGCGGGATGGGGTGATGATGCGTGGCTAGTGTTGCAAAGATCAAAGCCGACCTCCAACTGTCCACCGGACAATTCAAACGCGACGTAGCTGATTCCAAGGCAGATATGACCTCCCTTGGCGCGGCGATCCGCGAGCGCAAGAACGATTTCCTCATGGTCGAGAACGCCGCACGCGCACAGGCCGCAGCGACACGCACCGCCGCGCAGGAGGCGAAGAAAAACGCGCAGGAGCAAACGCAGGCCGCTCGTGAAGCGCGTAGCCAAGCGCAAGCAGCAACACAAGCTGCGCGTGAGCTGGCGGCCGCCGCCAAAAACGCCGCGCCGGAGATGAAAAAAGCGTTGGAAGAGCAGGCTTCCGCCGCCAAGCAGTACGCGGCCGAGTTGCGAACCGTCGCAAACGCACAATCCGAAGTTGCAAGGCAAGCTCGCGTTGACGCGCAGGAGAAGTCCCGCATTGCCGCTGAGGCGAAACAGATCCACTCTCAGGCCAAGAAGGCGGCAAAGGAGCGTTCCGACGCCGAGAAAGAAGCGAGCGATGCAGCGGCTTCCGCTGCGAAAAAGGCGCAAGAGGAAACGAAAAAGACCGCTGACGCGATCGACGACCCCGCCAGAAGAGCTACCATCGCCGCCGCCGCGATCACCGCCGTGTTCGTCGCGGGGATTGCCCAATACGCAAAAGTGAATCAGGCGCTCGCTGACCTCAAATCGGTCACGAACGCAAGCGTTCAACAACTTGATCAGGTGCGCGCGGCGGCCGACAAGATCGGTCCTGCCTATGGGATACTCCCAAACATTGCGGTCGATGCAACAACCGAATTTGTCAAAGCAGGCGTCGACTTGAAACGTCTCGCTGACGGAGAACTAAAGGACGCTCTTTCGCTCATTGTGGCGGGTGAACTCGACGTCGGGGACGCCGCCAACTACGCCTCTGGGGCGCTGAACACCTACAAGAAGGAAAACCTCTCGCTTAAGACAGTCGCTGACATCGCGGCCGGTGCGGCGAATGCTTCCGCAACATCAGTCCGTGAGATGACCTATGCAAATCAAGCCTTGGGGCCGGTAGCCGCGCAAGTTAGCGCAAAGTTCGAGGATGTAAACGCCGTCCTCGCATTGTTTGCAAACAACGGCTTGCGTGGATCAGACGCGGGTACATCATTGAAAACAACCATCCTCGCGATGATCAACCCGACCGAGCAACAGCAGAAGGTCCTGGACAAGCTGGGTCTTTCGTTCTTCGACAACCAAGGGAAAATGAAGTCGTTCGCAGACATCGCGGAGATGCTGCACACCAAGCTCGCCCGATTCAACGACCAGAATCGTGGGAAGATTCTCGAAATGTTGGGCGGCACCGACGGTGTCAGGGCACTCTCGATTCTCGCGAATGAGGGTGCGCAGGGGCTCCAAGAAATGGATCAGGCCATGAAACAAGTCACCGCCGACGAGACCGCGAAGATGAAGATCGACAGCCTGAATGGTTCCCTCAAGCAGTTGCAGGCAGAGGCGGCGGTCGCGGGGAGCAAATTTGGGGAATCGTTCGCACCGGCCGCCGGCATTATCACATCTGCACTAACCTCAATTCTCCAAAAGTATAACGAAGTGGATACGGGAACTCGTTCGTTGATCAACGGTGCGGCTGGTCTCGCTCTTGGATTCTCTGGCACCGTTGCGTCTGTTCTTCTGTTTGTGACGGCTCTCACCAAGCTGAAAAAAGCTGCTGATGAGGCGAAGATTTCAATGGCAGCGTTGTCTACAAACCCTTGGATTCTTGGTCTGACAGCTATCATCGGCGTCGTCACTTTTTTAGGAACTGCCTATTCGGAATCTGCTGAAAAGGCGAAGAAGTTCGCGGAGGCTCAGGAAGAACTCAACAAGGCTATGCAGGATGGCGCCAAAACCAAGGACGCGAACCGCTTCAAAGAAATCGAGGACGATGCCAAAGCACTGGAAGACATGGCGAAGCAGATGGATGACCTGAACAAAAAGCGCGCGGATCTCGCCGCTGGCGGATGGATGGGTGGCAAGCAAAAAGAGATCGCCGCTGTGGACGCCGAGTTGAAGAAACTCAGCGAGACGATGGCTGAGCACGGGGTCACGACGGACAACGTGAAGGCAAAGGCGGCGGAGCTTCGTCAGGCCATGTCTGACAACATACCGATGATGCAACAGCTCGTGGAGGCGAGTATCTCTGACGCGGCATCTAAGGCGCAGGAGATTGCTAACTTAGAAAAGTTGCGCGACCGTTACAACGAGCTGACGTCTAAAGTTCAACTCAACGCTTCGGAGACGGCGGAACTTCGATCTGTGACCGATCAACTCAAGCAGTCGATGCCGCAGCTTGTCGTAGTCGAAGACGAGCGCGGTCGCGCGATCATCACGAACAACGAAGCGCTGAACCAACGGATCGACGTCGAGAAGAAAGCCGCCGAAGCCTCGCGGACAGCCGCCGAGAAGCAGATCAACGACCAAATGGCCGTGGCGCAAGCTCATCTCGACAGCGCAATGGCGGTCGTTGAGGCGTACAACACGCTCTCAAAGGCCCGCGCCGCATTCCTTGCCGATGCTGCGAGTGGCGTCGACCCGACCATTGATGACGAAAAACGCGGCAAGCGGCTTCTTGTGATGGCTGACCAAGCCGCCAAGAGTGCCGCAGACGCGCAAAAGGTCATCCCCATATACGAAGCCACCATTTCCAAGTACAAGGACGACCTCGCTCGCGTAACCGGCGATGCGTTCTCGAAGATCGGCGGGTCCAGCGGCAAAGACGGGGGTGGGACCGACACGTTCGCTCTACCCGATGACAAGAAAGGGAAGAGCGCCGAACAACTGGAGAAAGAGGCAGATCAGGCGCGTCGTGACTCCTACCAAAATGATCTTGCATACAGCAAACAATTGCTTGATACCGGTGCGATCAACGAGGAGCAGTATGTCGAACGGTTAAAAGACATTCGCACGTCATACGGTGACTGGCTCGCGAAACATACTCAGGAGTTGTACAGCATCAACAACGAGATCGAGCACGAATCGTTCAACTACTCCGAAGTCTGGATCGCCACCAAGAAACAGGCGATGCAAGATGCGGGGGAAAGCAGTATCGCCGTGTCGCAGATGGAGATGGAGGGTTGGAGCCGCGTTCTGCAACGCACCGGATTGCTGGCCGCTGACAGAGCCAAGGCGCAACAGGAGTATGACCGCGCGGCGAAAGAGTACCGGTCGGCATCCTTCAAGGACTCCGAGGACTGGATCACAGAGAACGCGGAGAAGATGCGTGATGCTGGCGCGGAGGAAATCGAGATCGCGCGCTCCACCTATGACGCGTGGGCGCGGGTGGTTGCAAAGAAAGAGCAGTACAACCCGGAAGACCAGATCGCCGCGACACAGAAACTTGCCGATGCAACACGAACGCTGACGCACGAGATCGAAGCAAGCCTCAAAGCGGCGCGAGAGATCGACCGTGACGCAGACATGGCGGCGATCGAGAAGCAAGCCAAGGCGAACGAAAAGGCGGTTCAAGACCAGATCGACGCATTGGACAAGCAAACGCAAGCCGCAAAAGAACTCGCGGACATCGAGCGGGAACGCGAAAAGCTCGCAGAGCTCCAAGATCAGCGGAACAAAGTTGCTGACGACAAACGCTACGTCAAGATCGAGAAGGACGAAAACGGTAATCTGGTCGAAAAGCGCGTCGCTGATCAAGCAAAGCTCACAGACTTGGACAAGCAGATCAAGGACCAGAAAGACCGGATCGGCGACATGGAGCGCGATCAGGAGACCCGCAAGCAGCGCGAACAACTTGAAGCAAAGCTGCAAGAAGTCCGCGACAGCAACGAGAAATTGAAAGCCGCGCACGAAGCGTATTGGAGACAGCTTTTGTCCGACGAGCGGATCAACGCCGACGCCCGCGCTTCCGTAGAGAAGAACGGTCTCGAAACCACGCTGGGGTATGTTCAAGACTATCTTGGCCGCATGAAAGCCGAGTACATCAAAACGCAAAACGAGATCATGGCGGCCGGAGGACTGTTCTCCACCGGCGCGACTGGCTCGATCTCCCCTGCCCCCGTCTACGGCCCGCCAGCTCCAACCGGAGCGAAGTCAAACAGCGTGGCCGACATCAAAGCGCAGATGGCCGCGATCTCTGCAAAGTGGCAGACCGCATCGCCGGAAGAGCAACAAAAGCTCCACGACCAAGCTTCGACTCTTGGAAAGTCGATCGGCGGCCAATACGACGACGCCACAGGCAAGTGGACATTCCCGAAAGCGCACACGGGCACGGACAGTGTTCCGGGTCCGCCCGGAAGCGAGCCGACCTACACCCTCGAAGCGGGGGAACGCATCCTGTCGGTGTCGCAGAACCGCACGTTCGAAGCGTTCATGCAAATGTTCATGGCACGCGAGACTGCGTCAGACCGGATGAACCGCGCGGTGATGGTGGCGGCTCAGCAGCCCCTCACAAACTCCGCTCGTCCGGCTGGCGTCGGAAACATCAACGTCACAGTTCCAATTCAAGTGACGCCGCACATGGATGCCGACACGATCGCCAACGTTGCTGCTGACGCTGCACGTAAAGAGGTGAAGCGCGAGGTGCAAAACCTCATGAACGGAGTTCCGAATTAGCCGCCCAGCTTCGGACGGCTTTTTACATTAAAGGAGGAAGAGACATGATTCAAGCAACGAAGTGGCAAGTGACGATGATCGACAACGGCAAGCTTTACGGTGGAACTGGCGACCCGTCTGACGTCAACGTGTCGGCCGTCGCTCCGGACTTGGTGAAGCAGTTCTGCGTCAGCAGCTCCGTGGAGCCGTCTGACTCCATGTACCTGATCAGCGGCAAGGAGCGCTGGTATCGTGGCGGCAGGTCGTTCACCCCGCTGTTCCCGCTGACGTACTCGCTCGCGGACGGAACAACTTTGACGATCGTTCGCAACAGCGAGGCGGCGGGAGACCTGTTCTACACTCAGCAGTAAAGGAGGCGGAAAATGTGCCTATCATAGTAAAAAATACCGCCCTCGCCCCTGCGCCGCTGATCGTCGGAGAGAAAGGCACATTGGAAAGCGACAACGGCCAAACCAAAGCGACGTTCAACGGTGGCCGCGTTACCTATGAGGCCGGAGGGTACACCATCACGATCACGCCAAAGGATACCAGGTACTTCGACCCGGAGAGCGGGTTGGAAGATGTGCTGTACGACGCGGGGCAACTGGTGCCGGTCGCAAACCGAGACTTCCACGTCAGAAGCGGTGAAGCGTACCCGGAGATGGAAAGTTACTGGACGCTCGAAGCGGGGCGACTCAAGCACTACATGAGCGTTCGTGTTGACCTGCGCGCGCCGGTTGAAATTCTGGAAAGCCCGTGGCTTGCTGCCAAGGACATATTGGAGTTTAGCGCTGATCTCCGCGTGCTCGCAGACGGTTCGGAAGCGTCCGGCGACTTCCAAGCGGAGGTATTGGAGCTCGTAGACGGAAACGGCCAGGTCGTCTTCACGCTACCTCCTGTTGAAGCGTGGGACCAGAACGACAAGGTTCAGCGGATGCGTGGGCGGTACATCTGCTCAACGCTGACCAACGGACGGTTGGAGGTCTGCACATCTGTTCCGTATACGTGGCTATCCGATCCGGAACGCCGTTACCCGGTCATCATCGACCCGACTGTTGTAGCCGCCAGCGGCACCGACGCCCTCTATGGCGGCAACAAAATCGTCGAACTCTCGAACAACTGGTTGATCAGCGCAGTCTGGAACGCCACCAACGCGCGGTACGACTTCTACAAATCGGTCGACTCCGGCACGACATGGACGACGTTCGGTTCCGCTGCGTACACCGGCATCCAGTCCGGCGGTAATCTCGCCGCGTTCGGTACGAGGGTCTCTCTGTTCGCCGCTCACGCGACCGGTTGCGTGTTGTTGGAGTTTGACGCGGCAACCGTGTCAAGCGTCACGTCGAACTGGAGGAGCGTTGTCGGTGGTCTCCCCTCCGGCAAGGTCGAGAAAATCGTACACCATGCGTACACCTCAACCGGCAATCTCTGGCTCGCATACGCGTATCCTGACGGCTCCAACGCGTCATACGTGAACCAAATCCACGTATTCGCGATCAAAGGTACGGCAGACGGAAACGGGGGCTACCTGTTCGGGACTAACTATCGCCTCTCAAGCAATGACAACGGCGGCTATAAGAAAGACCCGTTTGTCGTGATTCGAACCGACGACACGCCGACAGTCTTCTTCGCGTCCGAATACTACGCGTCAAATTCGGACTACCGGATCAATCAATCGGTATGGCAGGCGGCGTCCTCGTCGTTCGTCAGCGTCAATTTCGTATCAGCGGATTATTACGGCCGCGCGCAACGACCGCGCGTCGGTTACAACGGAGCGCGTTATGTTATTTCGTGGGAAGAGGCAACCGGAAGTACGGAGACGACTCAGAAGAAAATCTCCGTCCGGACGACATATTCGACTGGCACAGGCCTGTATAACGGGCTCAACTTTTCCACCACAATACAAACGCTCGCCGCTCCGGTGAGCAACTTAGACTGCTACAACGCTGGCATTACGGCAGACCCGTATGCAGGCAAGTTCTACGCGTTGTACACGACCTACGACGCGGCATCTTCCAAATACCAATTGGTGCTCAAAACAAGCGCCGACGGAATCGCGTGGGACGCCGCCGCGACCGTCTTGCAGTCGGACAGCACGAATGACATCAAGAACGCGACCGTCAAACGCACCACGTCGAGAATCATCGCCTACGCATGGCAGCTTGGCACGACCGGTTCGATTAACTCCGCGACCATCTCGATTAATGTTGCACCGCAGAAACCTACGAACCTTACGCTTCCAAACTTTGACGCAACGATGGCCGCGAATTTTAGCGCGCTCTTCACGGATACGCCGGGGGACTATCCAAGCGCTATGGAAGTGGAGTTCTACGACGTCTCCAGCCCGTCAACACCTGTGTGGACGATTCCGAAGACGGGTGTACCGAACTCCCTCACTGTGACTGGTAACGTACCTGCCAACAAACTCCAAAACGGTAAAACCTATCAATGGCGGATTCGATTTTACGATTCTCTTGGCTTGGTGTCTCCTTGGTCGAGCTACTCGACATTTAAGTGTTCGACCGCACCGTCGGTCTCGCTCGTCGCGATTCCGGGGGGTAAAATCACCACGGATTCCTATACGTTCCAAGGGGTCTACACACAGGCGCAAGGCGCGCCAGAGCAGACGTTCCGATTTCGCTTGCTTAATGCTTCCGGAACGTCGGTTGTTCAGGATTCAGGTGACTTAGTTGGAACAGCAAACACGAAAACATTCTCCGGCCTCGCGAACGGGACTACGTATCAAATCGAGTTCTCCGCAACCTCACAGGACGGGATCACGGCGACTGTGAAGTCAACTTTTTCCGTTTTGTATACGCCACCCGCTACGCCGATCGTAACCGCGACCGCTTGCACAATCACCGCGAGTGTCAAAGTCGCGTGGACGAATCCCGCACCTACGGGAAGCCAACCGACCGTCACGCGAAACGATGTTTACCGCCGCAAGGTCGGTGAAACGACGTGGAGGCTTGTCGCTACCGGCGCAACCACACCGTATATCGACTACACCTGCCCGGCCGGGCAACATGAGTACGGCGTAACCGGGGTAACAATCGGTGGCGCGGTGTCCGATTACGGCCGCGCCACCGTCAACAGTTCGTTTTTTGGCCAGTGGTTGATTGACGAAGCGAATCCCGCGAATTCCGTCTGCTTCAAGTACAACCAGAACGGAGCGAAGATCGACCCCGGCCAGCAACCGGCGCTACAAGAGACTTTCTCGCAGTACCCGCGCGAGAGGCGAGGAGCTGCCAACTACAAGGTCGGAACTTTGGCAGCACTCATGGAAACCGCAAGCGCGGAGCAGACGGTCGCCCTCGCAGAGCGCTTGGACGCTATGGCGGCATCGACGAACACCTACTTGTTGAAATTCGCATCGGGCTTCATTTACCGCGTGCGGATCAAGCCGCCGAAGCACGATGTGACCCTTGGCGGGGTCAGATACGACGTCACAGTAGATTGGTGGGAGGCGGCAAATGTATAACGCAGACTCTACTTTTATCAAAGCCATGACCGGCGCGTCATCGGTGCTCTACGCTCGTATCGACCTGTTGGACTGGAACGAAAATCTGCTCGATCGTATCGAGACGGAGATCATCTCCGGCACGATCTCCGTCGACGGTGAGCAGGATGTGCGCCGTCAGTTCAACATCACCTTGGACAATTCGAGCGGAGCCTTGACGTGGAGCATCGGCGGTAGAATCTGGATTGATAAGAGAGTGAAGCTCTACGTCGGACTTCAAACACCCGGAGGCGTCGCGTACGTCCCGCAGGGTGTTTTTTTGTTGGAGCAATTGCAAGCCACGTCGAAGCCGGACGGAACGCGTATCGCCGTCTTGTCCGGCGGCGACAAATGGAAGTTGCTCGACGGACAACCATTAGGATGTTTTTCCGACACAACGACGGTCAAAGCCAAGAACGACCAAGGGGCCGCTACTCCGGTTGCGGAGGCGATCAAGCTGATCGCAGCCGGGGCGGGCGTACCGAAATCACAATGTGTGTTCGAGGCGTGCTCCGTGAACGTTCCCTATGACCTCACATACCAGGCGGGGGAGTCGCGGGGAAAGGCGATCCGGGAGCTTGCAGACCTCGCCGTTTACGACTGCTATTTCGACGTGGACGGTCATCTCGTATTCCGGCCGAAGGTCGCGGACGTGTCGCAAGTTGCGCCGAGTTGGGTCTACGACAAGAGCGACTACACGCTGTATGCAGGGAGTGACAAGGTGCTGAACACGTCGAAGTTGTATAACCGCGTCGACGTCGTCGGCGGATCGTCTCAGACTGCCACCGTCTACGCGACGGCATCGAACGATGACCCGAACTCGCCGATTTCCACGGTCAACATCGGCGTGCGTCTGTTCCGCTGGAACAACGGATCTCCCGACTCGATCATTGCCACGCAGCAGGATGCTCAGAACCGCGCTGACTACGAGCTGAAGCGCGCGTCGGTGGTTTTGGAGGAGCAACGCTTCTCGCTGTGGCCGAACTACCTGCACGAAGCCGGTGACGTCATCGGAATCACGGACGATTGGATCGGCACCGACGGCACGTTCATGTTGGTGCGGTTCAACATCGACCTGTCGCCGAACGCGGGCCTCATGACCGGTGAGGCCCAAGCGATTCGAAAGGTGGTCTGAGGGTATGATACACACGCATAACCAGTGGTACGAAAAATTATGGTCTTGGATCAGCTCAAGAATTGAAAAAATGCTGGAGGAGAAGCGTTGCTACAACGCGGCGCTGTTTGCTGACGGCAAGGTCGTAAGCGTAAGCGGCAATCGGGCGACGGTGACGATCAATGCCGCCACATCGCCGACTCCGGGTGTAGGCGTTCCGCAGCATGTCACGGGGCTGGTGCCCGGAGCAGAGGTAGTTGTCCTGTGCCGGACTCCCCGCGACATGACGATTATGTTTGTGAAACCGCTATAGACAAAGGGAGATGACAGCCAATGTTCAAATCTTTGCATCTGGAAAGCCTGTGGAAAATTGATACAGCTGCATTCGCCGCTGTGGGGGCGATTGTCGGCAGCGTGGTAGACAAGCTCTACGGTCCCGACCGCCTGACGCTATTCTTGATCCTTGTGGGAGCCGTGGTGTACGACTGGTTTTCCGGCACGTCCGCCGCCAAAAAAGACAAAACCTACTCCAGTGAATACGGGATCGAGGGGGTCAAGCGTACCCTCGTAGTGCTCTCGCTCCCGGCATTTGCCAATCTACTCGACAAGGCGTTCAGTACGCCGGGCGTGCTGTTCTATGGCGTTTGGCTGGCGCTGCTTTATCACACTTGGCAGAGTTTCACTGCGAACTCCGCGCGCGCGGGGTGGGGGAAGTACATTCCGCCTGTTGTGCTAAACCTCGTAGGGTCTGAACTGTTAGCGAAAACGAACCGCTCGTCCGCACGCCAGCAGGCGGCAACCGGCAACACAGACCAACTTGCCGACCAAACCGAAAACAAGTAGGGCTCCAGCGGCGAACGCGGAGCCCTTTCTATTTCCAATCCAAGGAGGTTTTTCACATGACCACTCTCACGATCAACACCAGCCTGATTTCCTGCGCGGCAAACCGCTCCTACCAAACACGGAAGGAGACCCGCTTCCTCGTTTTGCACGAAACGGCGTCGCCGGGCGCGACGGCGCGGAACGAGCTCGCTTACTTCAACTCTGGCCCCCGCGATGCCAATGCGCATGGCTTCATTGATTGGAACGAAGTCCTGCTGACGCTCCCGCTCGACGAAGTGGGCTGGCACGTTGGCCAACCGGCGAATCAGTGGACTGAAGGGTACGAGCTGTGCCACGCCACCAACACGGCCGACTTCGCCAAGGTGTGGGGCATCGCTACCCAATGGTTCGCCCGCCGGTGCGCGGCATACGGACGCGGCGCGGACATGATCCGCTCTCACCACGAGATCGCGCAACAGTTCGGCGGCACTGACCACACCGACCCTGACGGCTACTTTGCCGCGTTCGGCAAGACGGTGGACGACTTCCGCCGTGATGTGCAGAAGATCCTCGATGCGCAGAAAAACCCGGCACCGCAACAGCAGGCCGTCGACCTCGACAATGAGGCCGCCGCCGACGCGGTGAAACTGATCAGCGCGTACTTCACCAGCTCGCGCCGCGACGATCAGGTGGCGCTCAACCGAGCGGCGAACGCGATCCGCGCACGCGCCGGGCTCCCGATCACGGCAGACCTTGGCAAGCCGACGGCCGCCGCCGCTCAGCGGGTCGAGAAACTGCTGCAAGCAATGTGGCCGCTCACGGACAACGCCGCGCTGCAGGCGTGCTACAGCGCTGGCGCGGAGCAGATGCGGTTCGATCAGAATTAATCAAAATTCGCAAGCGTTGGGAATTTCAAAGCCCGCCTCCTATTTAAAGGGGGCGGGCTTTTTTTAGCTTGCTTTTTGACGTTCCAGATGTTCGCGGCGCTCTCGCTCATGCCAACGCCAGTTCAGTTCAGCGAGTTGATCGATGATCTCGCCAAGGGCTAGAAAGAACAGACACCCCATCCAGCCGGAACCAATGAATTCGAGGAATGAAACCCATAGAAATCCGTGCTGACCGATAGTGTTCGAAATGTAACCGGCCGAAACTTTGACTCCGTCGCTTGGCCAAGCATAAATCAACCCCGCTACAATTGCCCCAACAAGACCCCACCAACCACATTTCTTACACCAACTAGCAATTTGATTTTCGTAACGCAATTTGATCTCACTCCTTGAAAATAATTATTAGTTCGTGTTTTATTTCAACAAAAAGTAGCGGAAGACCTCCCTAACACAAACAACCCCTTCCACAAAATGAAAGGGGTTCGTTAGAAATATGAAGTTGTATTTTTCAAGAGCCCCCAACTGGGGCGTAGCTGTCTTGACGTGATCTCGCGGTAACACCGGCGCGGGCGTCCACCCCCGGCCCTTTCAAGTGAGAATAGGCTGTGTCTCTGATCTGGTCTTGCAGCCGTCCAGTTTTAAATATGCGGTCCACGAACAGCCCGGTGAGCGCCCCCACCAAGCACAGCTTTAGTCATCTGATGTTCTGCGCATACCAAAGCTCGCGGGCGCGCTCCGCAGGTTCGTGGTGCTATGTGTGTCGTCGGCCGTGACGTGATCACATGCAATACACTATATGTTGAAACACGAATGGACATGACAAAGACCACCCGATTACGGATGGTCTGTAAGCCCGTACCAATCAGACGAGCTTCTATCATTTCTAACATTAATTCTAACGCACGGATAGAAACGGGTGGAAAACACGGGAAAAAATCGTGCAACAACAACACTGCAAACCGCACTACTGGAAGTGAGCGGAACACATTGGAATCTGTTCTAACATTAGCACTGACTCTGTTGTATAATGAGTGTCGAGTAGAATTGTAAGGCAGGAGGGGAATTATTACATGAGTCCAAGTGCTCTTTTTTCCGCAGGCGTGATCGTATTCGTGATCTGTGTGGTCATTCAGTATATGGCGTTTCACCGCGCCGCGTTTGGCCGGGCGATTTTTATCACCATCGCGATGTTTTTCTTCACGGGCCTTTTGTACATCTCGCCGGTGGCGCCGCGATTCTTGGTCTGGATCATCTTCATCCTCACGTGGGCGTACACGCTGTTTATGACGTTTTACGCGGTCAATCGCATCCGGGGACGCCGATAGTTAAGAAGTCCCGGATCTTACAAATGCCGCCTCTTGCGAAAGGAGCGGCTTTTGTTGTACACTAAGAATCGTTCTGGAGTGGTGGCCGAGTTGGCCGAAGGCGCTCCCCTGCTAAGGGAGTATACTGGAAACAGTATCGAGGGTTCGAATCCCTCCCCCTCCGCCAATGTTGGAACTCCATCGCGGTTTTGCGTATGGAGTTCTTTTTGCACCCGTAGCTCAGGTGGATAGAGCGGTCGTTTCCTAAACGACGTCTTGGGGGGGTTCGAATCCCTCCGGGTGCGCCATACTATTAAGTATCACCAATCAACCAGAGGATCACCAACGGATGGAGGAGCTTTCGTGGAAGTCGAGCGGGATCATGAATTCTACATGCGCGAGGCGATGCGGGAAGCGGAAATCGCAGGGAGTTACGGCGAAGTTCCGATCGGCGCGGTCGTCGTGCGCGGAGGCGAAATCATCGCCCGCGGGCACAACATGCGCGAGATGTGGAAAGACCCGACGGCGCACGCCGAACTGATCGCCATCCGGGAAGCCGCCCGCGTCACGGGAGGCTGGAGGTTGACAGGATGTCAGCTTTATGTTACATTAGAACCGTGTCCGATGTGCGCGGGAACCGTTTTGCTTTCCCGAGTGGACGAGGTGATCATCGGTGCGATGGACCCCAAGGGCGGGGCTGTCGGATCGAAAGTGAACTTCGTGGAGACGGACGATTGGAACCATCGGCCGCAAGTGATTCGCGGTGTGTTGGCTGAAGAGTGCGGCGCGATGCTGAAGGACTTTTTCCGCAGGCTCCGGCGCAAGTAAGTTTTTTCGAAGTTCATACGTCACGGAGAGATGTCTGAGTGGTCGAAAGAGCTCGCCTCGAAAGCGAGTGGGCCTTTCACGGGTCCCGTGGGTTCGAATCCCACTCTCTCCGCCATTTTTTATTTTGGAGAGATGTCCGAGTTTGGTCGAAGGAGCACGATTGGAAATCGTGTAGGCGGGAAACCGTCTCAAGGGTTCGAATCCCTTTCTCTCCGCCAAGAGAAAGTTTGTCGTGCTAGACGGGGCAGTAGCGGCGCCTTGTAACCCGCGAATCCGCTATAGCGGGGTCGAAGTTCGGCTGAGGGACTTCCGTGGGAAGTTTGCAGATGAGAAAGTGGTGTTGAGGATTGGGTCCTGCGCAACGCAGCCTCCTGAACCGTGTCAGGTCCGGAAGGAAGCAGCACTAAGGGAATCGTTGCGTGTGCCGCAGGGCGGCCTGGTCTGAGCTAACTCCTCCTCTCGGCTTCTCAAGGGGTTTCGAAGCCGGATGCACGGCTACAAGTTTATACCGAAGTAGGGAGAACAGACCTGTGCCTTGTCCGCACGGGTCTGTTTTTTTTGTTTTTGTGTTCGACAGGAAGAGACATCGTTCACCGAAGGATTCGACAGGAAGCTAGCAGAACTTTCCCAGTAAGAGATGACGGGAAGGGGGTTGGCGCGTGATGACGAGACAGTCCTCTGCATCGGGCGAACAGGGAGTACCCATTGAGGGATTGCAGGTGGAAGGGTTGCAGATCGAAGCGTACCGGGACGGAATGGTCGCGCTTGATTTTGAGTATACGGTGTTGGCGGCGAACGCGGCCGCGTGCGAGTTGCTGGCAGGGGAGAGTGCCGAGGTGGTGCTGCCTTGCGAATTGGAATCGTTTGTGTTGCCGGTGACGCCGGAGTATGAATGGTTGCAAGAGATGGTTCGCGAGCGCAAGTGTTTGCGCAATCATGTGGTGCGGGTGCTGCGTTCCGGCAAGGAGCGGACGGTGCTGGCGGACAGTTATTTTTTGCGCGGTCGCGAGGGTGAGACGGCGGGGCTGGTCGTTTTTTTGAAGGAGATTGGGAATTTGGTGTCGCTGGAGCGGCAGGTGCAGCACCATGAGAAGCTCGCGACGGTGGGGAAGATCGCCGCGGGGGTGGCGCACGAGATTCGCAATCCTCTGACGTCGATCAAAGGGTTCTTGCAGATGATGCGGCATGAGTTGGAGAGAAACGGGATGGGCAAGGAGCACAGCTACACGACGGTGATGCTCTCGGAGATTGAGCGGATCAACGGGTTGGTGGGCGAGTTGCTGTTGCTCTCGAAGCCGCGGGAGTTGAAGATGGAAGCGCTGGAGATGGAGGAGTTGATCACGGTGATTGCGCCGCTGATCTCCAGCGAGTCGATTTTGCACAACATCGAGTTTGCGCTCGATTTGCAGCCGGTGCCGGCGGTGTATGCGGACCGGGAGATGTTGAAGCAGGTGTTGTGGAATTTGGTCAAGAACGCCATTGAAGCGATGGCGGAGACGGACGGCGGGAAGTTGAAGATCGAGAGTTCGTACCAAGAGCGCGAGGGTCTGGTGCGCGTTGACATCCGCGACACGGGGCCGGGGATTCCGCATTATATGTTGGATCGGATCTTTGACACGTTCTTCACCACCAAGGAGACGGGGACGGGCTTGGGGCTGCCGATCTGCCAACGCCTCGTCAACGACCTCGGCGGCAAGATTCAAGTGACGTCCAAAGGGTTTGGCACGACGGTATCGGTGCTGCTGCCGGGGTTGGTGGAGCGGAATCAACCATGACAATGGGTTGATTAGTTCATCCCCAAAAAGTATATACTAATTACTTGTTATGGTATGACAGAAATCGGGTTGTAATATAAGCAGGAATTCAACCATATGATAAAGGAGAGACAAGAGGAATAATGCAATTTTTGTCGAAACTTTGGTCAAAACTATTGATTTTGATAAGCTGAATATGATAGTTTATTATTAGGTAACATGGTAATTATTTCTATGAATTCAGCGATGAAAGAGGTGGCTCATGATGGTTCAAGATGTATGGAGTCTGATTGGTGTAGACAGAAAAATGACGAGTGAATCGGATAAGATCCTCACTGATATTTTTTTGTGCTACTTCAAGGCCATCGAGGACATCATGGGGGTTTCCGTTTTTGGTCGTCAATCGTTTGAGGAAGTTTTGCAGGAGGGTCTTTCGATTGAGGGTGACTACAAACATTTCTGGAGATGGCTCGACGAATTCGGAGCGGAAAAAATGAACCGAATTGCCTCTCTTCAAGTCTCCAACTCGGACAAAACGTTAGATTTTCTGGACTCTGAGCTCTATACGTTGCAAACCCTGCTTGATGAGGGAGAGGAAGCACTTTTCGTACATTCGATGGTTGATTCAATCTCTGAGTTGTACAGAACGCTTTCACAAGTCTCTGTCACAGTTGAGAAGTTGCAAGAAGTCGTCCCTCACGTGCTGCAAGGAACCTTCGAGTGGACACTCCCACCTCAAGTTTCGATGACTCATGAATTTCAACCCTATATGTCGATGACTAGTGATTGGATGTCGCCTACCACAATGCCCGCTGATGACCAGCGGGCTTCCTTATGTGCTTGATGTAAATAGAAAGGGTGAATGGAAGATGGAGAATAAGGAATTTAAGTCTTATCAATTGGCGAAATACTACATTCAAATGACCAATGTGGTGTTAGTTGATGTGAAGGCGATGAAACTTACCAATGGGGAGTTAGATTCGAAGGTAAGGTTTAAAAGCGCATTGTCCTATAAAGTTGAAATCCTTGATGATCGGAAAAGTCACGGATATCTCCGTGTTCACGTAAAACTTTGTGATCAAGAGGACATGGATATGTATGAGTTTGAGACGACTCATCGAGGTGTTTTTGAATCGGAAAATGAAATATCTCGCGAAGACTTGTACGAATTCACCGAGATCCAGGTAGTCCCCCAACTTTTGTCTTACGCCAGAACCACGATCGGTTCTCTTGCAAGCCAGATGCTTTTGCCACCCGTCTTATTACCTACCATGGATATTTTACAATCCATCCATGATTCGAAAGATCGTAATAATGATTTGCTCACGGAGGAATAAAGATGACCAGCAGTATCTCCTTTATTCCACTGGATCGAAAGTATCCCCATTTAGAAGGTTATGCTACCGATATCGCTTGTTTTTTATATCGCAATCGAGAGTTGGTTTCAAGATACTATAATCTGATGAAGGTCAGTGGCAGGTGGACCGTATCAAACGGTAAGCAAAAAGTCCGGGAATGGTGTGAAAGAAACTTTAAACGTGATCGTGGTCAAGACATCGATGAATTCCGGGCGTTACTCATTCGTTTTTTTGATCTTTGTGGAAGTGATGAGGAGGTTGTGAAGCTCCGGGGACTCATTCCAGAAAAGTTGGTCGAATTCATCTTCCGGCACAGGTTCAGGAATTCATCTGAAGTTGTGTTAGAAACCGGGTGTGAAGTGCTTGTCAATGGAAACCCCGTCAGATATTATCTGACCGAACAGGAGAAAAAGAGAACAGTTGACGTAGGGGTTTTGGAGCGCAGCGATCCTATAGCTGAGTTTGTTGAGATCAAATGTCTGCCATTGTCTTTTCAGAACAAGGATATCCAATATCTTCGGATTCTTTCCAGCGTTCTGAAAGGGACCGGTATTCGTTTTGGAATCTTCTTAGTAAGCCTGTCAGATGCGGACTATATTCGGATCTGCTTGGACAGTGAGAAACTATGGGAGGAAACGGACAAGTTCCACTTGTATGGAAATGACAACCTCTACGAACTCATGAATCGCACTGTAACTGCGGCCTAATGGGCCGCTTTTTTCGTATCCCTCCGCTTTTGATTTCGCCTCTGAACTGTGTTACTCTGTAGAATGAACATCTATGGACATGGAAGGGAGGGGTTCGCTGACATGGGTTACATTGCGCTGTATCGGGAATGGCGACCCCAACTTTTTCGAGATATTGTGGGGCAGGAGCATGTGACGCGGACGCTGCAAAACGCGCTGCGTCAGAACCGCTTCGCCCACGCGTACTTATTCAACGGACCGCGCGGCACGGGGAAGACCTCGGCTGCGAAGATTCTGGCAAAGGCGATCAACTGTGAACACGGTCCCGCCGAGGAGCCGTGCAACGAATGCCCCGCTTGCATCGGCATCACCAAGGGCTCGATCATGGACGTGCTGGAAATCGACGCCGCTTCCAACCGCGGCGTCGATGAGATCCGCGACTTGCGCGACAAAGTCAAGTTCGCCCCGACGGAAGTGCGCTACAAGGTCTATATCGTCGACGAAGTGCACATGCTGACGACGGAGGCGTTCAACGCGTTGCTCAAAACGCTGGAAGAGCCGCCCCATCACGTCATGTTCATCCTCGCGACCACCGAACCGCACAAACTTCCGGCGACGATCATCTCGCGCTGCCAGCGCTTCGATTTCCGCCGCATCATGGGGCGTCAAATCGTCGACCGCTTGAACTTCATCGCGCAGGAAAAAGGCGTGCAGGTCGAAGAGGAAGCGCTCTGGCTGATCGCGCGCGCAGCCGAGGGCGGGATGCGCGACGCGCTTTCGATTTTTGACCAAGTCATCTCGTTTGGCGGCGACCAGGTGCGCGCCGAGGACATCATCTCGATGGTCGGCTCGATCTCCTCGGAGATTCTCGCCGACATCGCCCGCGCCGTGGCACAACGCAACCCGCCCGCCGTGCTCGGGCATATCGGGACGCTCGTCGACAACGGCAAAGACGTCGTGCAGTTGATGCACGACTTGGTGACGTACTTCCGCGATCTGCTGATGATGAAGACCGTGCCGCATCTGGAAGAAATCCAAGACCGCGCCAACTACGACCGGCAGTTTGCCGAAGTGGCGGGGCTGTTTGAAACGCAACTGCTCATCCAGATGATCGAGCAGATGACGCAGGTGCAAAACGAACTCAAGTGGCAGTCCCAAGGCCGCCTCTTGTTGGAGATGCTGATGGTGCGCCTGTGCAACATCCAGTCTTTCCAACCGGAAGATCTGCTCAAGCGCATTCAAGAGCTGGAGCAGCGGCTCTCCGGCGGCGCTCCGATGCCGGGCAACTTCGGCGGCGGGATGCAAGCACCCGCGCAAGTGCCGCAGGACATCCTGCGCCGTCTCGCCGAACTGGAACACCGCGTCGCGTCGGGCGGCGGCGCCGTATCACAGGCTCCCGCTCCGGCGAACGCTCGAAACACGGCAAGTGCTCCGTCTCCGGCAGCCGCGCACGTTTCCAGCGCGCCCGCGCCGGCTTCGGCTCCAACGGGAAGGCCCGGCGGACAAACTCCGAGCCCGGTTGCTCCCGCACAGTCCGCACCGGAACCGGCGCGTCCGGCTCCCCAAGCGTCCGCGCCTTCTGCGAACGCCGGATTGGACAAAGTCGCGGGCGCTCCGAACCCGGAAGCGTTGGCGCACGTCCAAAACTATTGGCAGCGCGTGCTGGATGAAGTGAAAAAGCAAAAAATCACCGCCCAAGCCTGGCTCTTGGCGGGCAACCCCGTAGCGGTTTCCAACGGGTTCATCATCGTCGCGTTCAAATCGCCGATTCACAAAGAGACGATCATGAAGCCGATTCATAAAGACATCATCGACGCGGTCTTCACGCAATTGATGAACGGCGCGCCGACACAGCTGTACGCGGTGATGGAGAACGAATGGGAGCGCTTTGCGAAGAACATGCCCGTGCCCGTTCCCACTCCGGAGCCGGGCGGCGGCGATTCCGCTCCGAGCGCAGAGCCGCCGCGAAACGACGCGCCGTCGCCAAGCCCGAGCGTTGCAAGTCCGAGTCCGGCAGCGGCGGCGGCAGACCATCCGTCTGCGCACGAAGCTCCGGCAGAACAACCGGACGCCCCGGCGCAGGATGCTTCCGAGCCTGAGCCTGCTCCGACCGGACCGCGCGCGCAAGACATCGACGACCTCGTCGAAAAAGCCAAGTATCTCTTCGGACCCGAGCATGTAACGGTTCTGGAGTAACATATTCTATCATGAGGTGAATCTCCCATGAAAAACATGCAACAACTGATGAAGCAAGCACAAAAAATGCAAGAACAAATGATGAAAGCCCAGGAAGAACTCGGCAACAAAACCGTGGAAGGCACCGCGGGCGGCGGCGTCGTTTCCATCGTGGTCTCCGGCCACAAGCAAGTCCAATCCGTCACGATCAAGCCGGAAGCGGTTGACCCGGACGATGTGGAAATGCTTCAAGACCTCGTGCTCGCGGCGATCAACGAAGCGATGAAGAAGGTCGACGAGATGACCCAAGCGGAAATGGGCAAGTACACCAAAGGCATGAACATGCCGGGCTTGTTCTAGTAGCGGGAGACCACTCCCGATGCTCTACTACCCGGAAGCGATCTCCAACCTCGTCGACGGCTTCAACCGTCTGCCGGGGATCGGGCCGAAAACCGCCCAACGGCTCGCGTTCCACGTGCTGAGCATGAAGGAAGACGACGTGATGGAACTGGCGAAAGCGCTCGTCAACGCCAAGCGTCACCTTCATCATTGCTCGGTTTGTTGCAACATCACCGATGTTGACCCCTGCCGCCTCTGCAACGACCAATCCCGCCGCCGCGACGTCATCTGCGTCGTGCAAGAGGCGAAGGACGTCGTCGCGATGGAGAAGACCCGCGAATTCAACGGGCTCTACCACGTGCTCCAAGGCGCGATTTCTCCCATCGAAGGCATCGGCCCGGATCAGATCCGCATCGCCGAACTTCTGCGTCGTCTGCAAGACCCGGAGATCGAGGTCAACGAGATCATCATGGCGACCAACCCGAACATCGAAGGGGAGGCGACGGCGATGTACCTCTCGCGTCTCTTGAAACCGGTCGGAATCAAAGTCACCCGCATCGCCGCAGGTCTTCCGGTCGGCGGCGATCTGGAGTATGCCGACGAAGTCACCCTCTCCAAAGCTCTCGAAGGCCGCAGAGAACTTTAATACGTATCTGCTCAAAAAGCCCCTCTCCCGTGGCGTTTCGCGTCGCGGGGGAGGGGCTTTTTTCAGGTGGGGGATGGAACGTCCAAAGGAGCTACATAAAGGATTTGGCGGTATCCATAATATTGAGAAAAAGTTTGGGATTTGGAACCGTGACATCGAGTATTCTAATCTTCTTCAAAAGATCAAAACTACGAACTTTTTGGTTGCCCCCCCGGACGGGAGCTCGAAGAGTTCTACATCTGCACCACCGGCTACCAAGACGCCCACAACGGCTCGCTCGAATACATCCCGCTGGGAACCGGCACCGACCAAAGCCTCCTCGTCGTCGTCCACAACGAAACGGGAGCCGTCTACCTCGAAGACTACGAATTCGGCACCTTCGAACGCATCGCCGACTCCCTCGAAGACCTCATCCGCCAATTCCAGCCATGCATGCAACCCGCTCTCTAAAAAACCGCCCTGCGCCGCACATGCGCAAAGCAGCAAAGCGGCCTTCCCGCCGGTATTCAATCACGTAAGAAAAAGACCCTGTTTTCCAATCAAGGGTCTTTTTTAACTCGACATCCGACCCCTCAGTTGGTACATTAGTCCCAAAGGTTGTAAATTCAAATCGGGACTTTCGCTTCGTGCCCTCAGGAGGTTCAGACATCATGTCCAACCCTAAGTTCATCATAGACATCAACAAAATCGAGCAGTTGACCCCGGAAGAACGCCAGCAGTTGCAAGCTGTCACCGAACAGTTTGCCTTTCGCGTCAACGACTACTACTTGGGACTGATCAACTGGGACGACCCGCACGATCCGATTCGCAAACTCGTCATCCCGAGCACCGACGAGTTGAAAGACTACGGGCAGTGGGACGCGTCCGCCGAAGAGACGAACTATGTCGCGAAGGGCACCCAACACAAGTACAAAACCACCGCGCTCTTGCTCGTTTCGGAAATCTGCGGCGCGTATTGCCGCTACTGCTTCCGCAAGCGGCTGTTCTTGGAAGACGTCCACGAACACACCGTCGACGTCAGCGAGGGCTTGGAATACATCCGCCAACACCCGGAGATCAACAACGTGTTGCTCACCGGAGGCGACCCGCTGGCGCTTTCCACGACCCGCCTCGGCGCGATTTTGCAAAAATTGCGCGAGATTCCGCACGTCAAAGTCATCCGCATCGGCTCAAAGATCCCCGTCTTCAACCCGATGCGCATCTACGAAGACGAGAACTTGCTGGAACTGTTCCGCACCTACTCGTCGCCCGACCAGCGCATCTACGTCGTCACGCACGTCAACCACCCGCGCGAAATCACGCCGCAAGCACGCCTGGGCTTCCAAGCGATGCACGACGCAGGCGTGATCCTCGTCAACCAAACACCGATCCTGCAAGGCATCAACGACGACGCCGACGTGCTCGCCGAACTGCTCGACCAACTGTCGTGGGCGGGCGTGAACCCGTACTACTTCTTCGTCAACCGCCCGGTGATCGGGAATTCGTCGTTCGTCTTGCCCCTGCACAAAATCTACAAGATGGTCGAAGAAGCGAAAAGCAAAACGTCCGGCTTCGGCAAGCGCGTTCGCTTGGTGATGAGCCACACGTCCGGTAAGATCGAAATACTCGCGATCGAAAACGGCACCGCCTACTTGAAATACCACCAAAGCCGCGACAACGACTACGGCAAGATGATGATCCTCCCTTGCCCGGACGACGCGGCGTGGTTTGACGACTTGCCGGGATCGGAACAGCACTGGTCTGCACCCGACAAGGGAGGAAGAGCATGACCACCGTTTTCGTCACCAACGGCATGTTGAGCAAGTCTCTCGCCATCACCCGCTCGCTTGGCAAGCGCGGCCACCGCATCCTCGTCGGGGAAAAAATCCGCTTCCACGCGACCGGGTTTTCCAAATACACCGAGCAGACTTTCCTCTACCCCGATCCCAAAACTGCACCGGACGCGTTCTTCGACTGGCTGCGCGAGACGTTGATTCGGGAAAAAGTCGACGTGCTGTTCCCGATGGACGAAGACACGATGGAAATCGTCGTCCGCCGCCAAGGGGAGTTGCAGGGCATCTGCCGCCTGCCCGTCCCGTCGCTTGAAAGCTATCAGATCGCCTCCGACAAAGGCGAGACGATGAAAGTGGCGATGGCAGCCGGCGTGTCCTGCCCGCAGACGATCCAGCCGCAGTTCGGCGCACAGGTCGACCTCGACGAACTTCGCCAACTGGTACAAGCCCTCGAATTCCCCGTCGTCATCAAGCCGCGCATGAGCTCCGGCTCCCGCGGCGTGCGCTTCATCGAGTCGCTGGAAGAACTGTTGCGGGTCTACCCGGACGTGCATGCCGAGTACCCGAATCCGCTCTTGCAAGAAAGCATTCCGCCCGGCACCAAGTACGACGTCGGCCTCTCCTATGACCGCGAACACCGTTTGACCGGCACGTTTATCCAGAAGCAGATCCGCAACTACCCGATCCAGCGCGGCCCGAGCACGATCCACGAGAGCGTGGAGTTTCCCGAAGTGCTCCAAGAAGCGATCCGGCTGATGGAGCATGTCCCGTGGTTTGGCGTCGTCGACGTGGAATTCATCGTCGACCCGCGCAGCGGCGTGCCGAAATTGCTGGAGATCAACCCGCGCTTCTGGAGCTCCGTCCACCTGTCGATCCGCTGCGGCGTGGACTTTCCGTATCTGTTGCATCAACACGCGCTGGACTTGCCTGTCGAGGAGATGCACACGTACAGAACCGGCGTCCAAGGCCGCGCCCTGCTGCCGGGCGATGTGCTGCACTACCTCAGCAACCCGAACCGCCGCGAGATGAATCCGCCGTTCTGGAGCTTCTCCACGCCGGATGACACCGTGTCCAAGGAAGACCCGTTGCCGACGGTGGGCTTTCTGCTCTCCGCGCTGCGGTTTGCGTGGAACCCGCAGATGTGGAAATTCATCATCCGCCGATAACGAAGCTCTGAAAAAAGCCGCTGCCCCCGCGCAGTGGTTTTTTTTTCGAGAAATAGTTCAAAAGTCACCGATTTGATACGAAATTACTCTCGACAGTTCGCCAAAGGCTTGGTACATTAGTCCCAAACTCCTCGAATACTAGAATAATTCCAAATGGTAAATTCAGCAAAATAACAGTGGCTTTCATACGTTAAGTATAGATAAATTTGGCGAATGCCTCTCGACCGTTTTTCATATACCGCTCGCGGTTGAGATGATACAATAATTGTACTTATGTTTAACAGGGCGAAAGGGGTGAAGGCATGTCTGGGCGAATTCGAATTCTCTTGTCGACCGAGGGAACGTATCCGTACCACCAGGGCGGGGTTTCCACGTGGTGCGAGACGTTGGTGCAGAAAATGGATATGGTCGATTTCGTCGTCTATGCCATCACGGCCAACCCGTTCATCACGCAGAAATTCGGCTTGCCCGCGCACGCCGACATGATCAACGTTCCGCTGTGGGGAACGGAAGAGCCCAAAGAGCACTTGGAGATTCCCTTCTCCGAGATCTACTTGCCCAAAAAAAACACAACCGAACCGCACATCCGCGACGTGTTCCTCCCGCTGTTCGTGGAGTTGATTCATGAAATCCTCACCGAGGTGAAAAGCCCGAAGAAATTCGGCAAACTGCTGGTCTCGCTGTACGACTACTTCCAAGAGTACGACTACAAAGTCTCGTTCAAATCGGAACTGACGTGGGAGACCTACAAGGCGCTGATCTTGGAGCTCGCCAGTCACAAGGAAAACCGGCTCAGCGAACCGGACATCTACGGTCTGGTGCAGACGCTCGGCTGGGTGTACCGCTTCTTGAACATCGTCAACACGCCGGTTCCCGACGTGCATGTGACGCACTCGACAGCGGCGGCGTTCTGCGGCATCCCCTGCATCATCTCCAAGATCAAGTTCGGCACCCCGTTCATGCTCACGGAGCACGGGGTCTATCTCCGCGAACAATACTTGGCGCTCTCCAAGCAGCCGTACTCGTCGTTTATGAACACGTTCCTCATCCGCTTCATCCAATCGCTTGCGACCGCCAATTACGCGTATGCGGACCAAGTTTCGCCGGTGTGTTCCTACAACACCCGCTGGGAAACGCGCTTCGGCGTGCCGGAAAACCGCATCCGCGTCATCTACAACGGCATTGACCCGAACGTGTTCGTGGAGGCGCCGCCCGCGGCGAACGAGGTGGTCACCGTCGTCATGGTCGCCCGCATCGACCCGCTCAAAGACGTGTTGACGTTCTTGCAGGCGGCGGCGCAAGTCAAGCAGAAATTCCCCGACATCCGCTTCGTCGTCTACGGGTCGGTTTCCGTGCCCGCCTACTACGAACAGTGCTTGGAGTTGCACGCGGAGTTGGGGCTGGGTGACAGTTTCGTTTTTGCCGGACATACGAGCAACATGTCGGCGGCGTACTCCAGCGGCGACATCATCGCGCTGACGTCGATTTCCGAAGCGTTTCCGTATTCCGTCATCGAAGCGATGATGACCGGCAAGCCCTGTGTGGCGACCGACGTCGGCGGGGTGACGGAAGCCCTCGGCGACACCGGAATCGTCGTGACGCCGCGCCGCGCCGACGAAGTGGCGGAGGCGATCTTGACGCTGGCGGGCAATCCGGAATTGCGCACGGCGCTCGGCAAGGAAGCCCGCGAGCGGGCGCTGAACTTTTTCACTTTGAACAAGATGATCGACCTGCACTTGAAAAGTTACGTGCGCTTGGCGGTGCGCGCCGAAGAACGCGTGCCGGTCGTCCGCCGTCGCGAAGAGAGCCTCTCGCAGCAGAAGCTGCTGTTTGACCAAGGCATGGCGCTGATGGCGTGCGGGCTGTACAGTGAAGCGGCGCAGCACTTGCGCGACGCCCTGCAAGCCAAGCCCAATTCGCCGATCAGTCCGATGATCTTGACGGAACTCTCCAACGCATACAATCACTTAGGCGACTACGACCAAGCGTTTGTGGAATTGGAAAAAGCGGACGCGCTGATCCGCCTGCTTGAAATCGCATAAACCCTGAGACGTGGAGGAAGCCAGAATGCCCAAAATTACAAAACGTTCTGTCTGGGGCTACACTCCGGACTCGGTGGACCTCATCATCTCGGAGTTGCAGACGGCGCACCGCGAACAGATGGACGCCCTGCAACAGGAACACACGGCGCTGACCGAAGCGAACGACCGCCTGCGCCTGGAGATTCAACACCTGCAAGAAATTCAACAAAACGCCGTCGACGAGCAAGTCATGACGCTGTTCTGGCAAGCGCATCTCGAACAAACCCGCGAAGTGTACCAGATGCTTGAAGAGCTCAAGCTCTCGGAACAAAAACAAATCGAAGTGCTGGAAGTCAGCCAGTTGCACCGCGAATCGGTCGTGCAACAGGCGCTTGAAAAGCTCAAACAGTTGGAGATCAATCTGCAAGTTCAAGTAAAGGAGGGAGAGCATGGAGGACCGTCCGCAACTTAAAAACAGAATGTTCGGCTTGAGTCAACAAAAAGTATCCGGCTACCTGCGTCAACTCAAACACCTGCAAGAACTTGAGCGCACCGAGATGGAGAATCGCCTGCAATTCGCCCGCGAAGAGAACGACCGCCTGCGCCGGGAGCGCGACGAATTGACGCGCCAACAACAGCTTCAAGCCGAGCAGATGTACTTGCGCGAGCTTCTGCTCTCCCGCGCCGACGCCGTGCTGCAGGTGATGCGCCAACACACGCTCTCCGAAGTGGAGGGCCTGCAGCGCCAATTGGAACAAAAACAAGCGGAGCACCAACGCAAAATCGACAGCATCGAAGGGCAGATCGACCATTACAACAACTTGCTCACCAACATGCTGCAAGAGTTCGGTGCGACGATGCACAAATTTACGAACTCGTCGTTTGATCTCCTAGAGGTGCTGGAAGAGTTCACGCCGGAAGCGCCTGAAGTGCCGGAAGCGGCAGAATCCCCGTCCCCGTCACCGTCTGCTCCCGTCACCCCGTCGGCTCCGGAAAGCAAACCGGAGCCGGAAGAGCCCAAGCACGAAAACGTCATCCAGTTCAAAGCCAAGCAACAGCCGGAACCGAAACCCGCCCCCGCCCGTCAAGCGCGGGCGGCGGGAAGTGCGCCGGGCGACGCGCCGCTGGCGTTCTGGGGCAACATCGGATCGTTCGTCTCCGGTCAAGTTGAAGAAGAGGAACCGATCTCAGTCGGAGAGAGCCGCGACTGGATGTATGAAGAGTCCGCTCCCGCTCAAGAAGCTCCGCACCTGAAACCGGAACGCGTCCGCGAGCCGCTCGTCGAAGCGGAATCGGAGTTTGAACCGGAGGAATCCCGCGAATCGAGCGCCGTCTCGGCGGAGATTCTCTCCATTCGCAACCGCTACATCGTCGGCAAGATCTCCGGAGCCGACCTGCAGGACGGCTCCGGCCGCCTGCTCGTCGCCAAGGGAGCGAAGATCACGGAAGAAGTGGCGGCGATCGCGGAGAAAGCCGGCCTGCTGCCCGACCTGATCGTCAACATGAAACTGCCCGACGCCGGAGAGGACCAGTGATGCCGTCCTCGCGTCAAGAACGGGTGCAAGACCTCCTGATCGAAATTCAAAAACGCAACATCTCGCCGCAAGACCGCTATGAAATCGCCGCTCTGATCGAGTCCTTGGGGCTCAACGACCGGCGGGTCAGCGAGCTGTACGGCGTGGAGAGCGTGTTTGAACTCGCCGAAGAGCTGTGGGAGATGATCCAGCAAAACATCGTCTACGCCGGGTTCTCAAAGCCGGAAGAGCGCACGAAGTTGCAGATCACCAAGGAGATCATCACGAGTTTCTTGCGCGGGCTGATCTTCGCGCTGCCGATGGCGATCTCCGTGGAGTCGATGCTGGTCTTGAAGTTCTCGCTCTGGTCGTATGAGTTTCTGTCGGTCGACCTCGCCACCGTGATTGCCATCGGGACGATTTTGAGCTTTCTCGTCGTCGGCGGCTTCACGCAGGCGATTGCGCGGCGGGGATTTTTTTACTTGTTCCAGGGGTACTACAACATGGGGCGGAGGATCACGTTCTACTTCATCCGCATGGGCTACATCGTCACGTTTGCGGTGGGGGTCCTCGCCTACCTGTTCAATTTGCTGTTTAACATCTTTCCGTCGGGGATGTTTTTGCTGCTTGTGCTGTACTTTACCTTCCTGACGTCGATTTGGCTGTCTGTGACGGTCATGTACATCCTGCGCCGGGAGTTGACGTTCTCCGGGTTGATCGCCTTGGGGATTTTGACGGTGTGGTTCCTGTTTCGCGTCGTGCACCTCGACATACTGTTTGCGCAGTTGATCTCGATTCTCCTGGTGGCGCTCGTCGGCATGACGCTGGCGATCGTGTTCTTCAAACAGCAGGAGAAAAAGGAAGACAAGGGCATCGCCCCCAAACTTCCGCGCCTCTCGATCATCGTCTACTCGATCATGCCGTACTTCGCGTACGGATTTCTCTACTTCCTCTTCCTCTACTCCGACCGGATCATGGCGTGGTCGGCGAACGACCAGTTCATGCCGTACTTCATCTGGTTTCGCGGGGAGTATGAACTCGGTCTCGACTTCGCGCTGGTCGTGCTGATGCTGCCGCTTGGCGTCGCCGAAGTGGTCGTCAACCGCATGATGCTGGACCTCGAAGCCAGTCAGAAGGGCTTCTGGGGATTTGAGACCGGGAAGTTGAAACGGCATTTCCTGAGCATCTATCACCGCTGGCTTGGCGTCATGTCGATCACGTCGGTGCTCAGCGGAATCTTGGTGATCCTCGGGATGTACGTTTTGAATGACGTCTATTTTGCGAAATCCGGCAAGTATCTGATCTCGACGCCCCGCACCTACTTTGTGTTCTACACGGCGGTGGTGGCGTATCTGATCTTGGCGGCGGGGTTGATGAACGCCGTCATCCTGTTTGCGATTTCCCAGCCCAAGATGGTGAACAAAGCGATGCTGCCGGCGGCGTTTTTGAACATCGGGCTTTCGTTCTTGCTCTCTCGCTGGGGGGATTATTCGTGGGCGGTGTTCGGCCTGTTGCTCGGTTGCATCCTGTTCACGTTGCTCTCCTACGCTCAGGTTCGCCGCCTGCTTCACAACCTCGATTATTACGTGTACGCGGCTTCCTAAGAAGGGAGGGGAAACGTTGTACGGCACGTTTTGGAACACCGTGTATGTGGCTCTCCATTACGCCTTCGCCGTTCTCGTGCTGTTTGTCTGGATGCCCAAGCGCATGTTTGGGTTGCCGGAGGGACCGGAGCGGGGCATGGCGGCTTTTACGAGGGTTGTTTTTTTCTACATCGTGCTGGCGTACGGATTGGTGCTCACCAAGCTGTTTGAAGTGATGGCGATTTTGGCGGTGATCTTGCTGTACGCGTCCCGCCGCTATCTGCGCAAAACGGCCGCCTCCGCCCGCAACAACCTGTTCACGATGATCGGGTTGACGTTCTACGAGTTGCTCGACTTGGGCATTCGGTGGAAGAAGGCCGCCAAGACCCTCTTGAAAAAAAACACCGCCTCTCTGCGTGCCTCTTTCACGCAGCGAAGCCCGGGAGATTGGCTGTTTGCCGCCTGCTTTGCCGCGGTGTTTCTCTGCGCCGGGTATGTGCGCTTGAAATACGCCGTGCTGGAAGCGGCTCCGTCGATGTCGGACGGGTATGTGACGCTGGCGTGGATGAAATACATCGAACAGCGCGTGCTGTTTCACGACGGCATCTACCCCGAGGGCTTTCACATGATCTTGGCGTACCTGCACAAGTTCGCCGCCGTGGATCAGATCTACATCTTGAATTGGACAGGGCCGCTCGTCGGCGTGATGATCACGTTCAGCGCGTATTGGACGACGGCGCGCTTTACGAACAACCGCTGGGCCGGACTGGTGGCGGCGGTGGCGTACGGCGTCGGCGGCACGTCGTTGCAAGGGGCCGACTGGGAGCGGCAAGCGGCGACGAACTCGCAGGAGTTTGCGCTGATCTTCCTGTTTCCGTCGTTGTACTTTTTTGCGAAGTACATCGCAGAGGGCAAGCGCGACGATTTGCTGACCGGGGGTGCCGGGCTGTCGATTCAGGGCTTCGTGCACACGCTGGTGTTTGCGTACGGCGGGATGTCGCTTGCCGTCGCGATGTTTGTCGGGTTGGTGATGCGGGCGCGGCCCTTCTTGAAACGGCTGTGGCCGATGACGATCACCGGAGTCGTCTCGATCGTCTGTGCCGTCGTGCCGTTCGGGATCGGCAAACTGTTGGGGCGCGAAGTCCACGGTTCGTCGGAAAACTTCCTGTTGGAAAAAACGCAAGTGTCGCCTCCGGACTTGCGGCTGTGGGACGAACTCGCGCTCGCGGGACTTGCCGTGCTCGTGCTCGGCTGGCTCCTGCGCCGCAAACCGTTTCGGGAGAAAATCCCCGATCTCGTCGCGATCCTCTTCATCGCCGCGTCGTTTGTGATGTACGAATGGGCTCCTTCCGTCACGCAGAGCATGGTGTTGGCGAGCCGCGTGAACATCTTCTGGGGGCTGACGATTCCGGTGGCGCTCGGGATGGGAGTTCACTGCCTGTTCCTCTGGGTGAAGTGGAATCCCGTGCGGGCGACGCTGCAAGGGACGGCGGCAGGGGTGCTTTTTTCTTACTGTTTCGTCACCACGCAGTTTGCCGCGATTCACCCGTACAAAATGGAGTGGAACGCGGGCGTCGAGCAATACCTCAAGATCTCAAGCGAGTTCCGTCCGCACACGTGGACGATCGTTTCGCAAAGCGAAGGGTACTCCGAGGTGCTCGGCAACGGCTATCACGTCTATCTCGCGGACTTCCTGAAAAACTACGACCCGTCCCTGCCGCCGATCACGCACGTCGGCTGGACGGAACCCGACCCGAACTTGTCGCCGGACATCTTCGTCTACCACGAGAAGCAGGTGTTTGAAGTCAGCAAGACCAACGGGATCTACACGCTGCTGGAGAAAGGGTACGCCAGCCGCAAAGAGGAGAATCAGGAGTTTGAAGCGTGGCTTGCGAAGTACACGGCGGCGAACGGGAAGCCGGACGTCTACTACGAAGACCAGCACCTGATCATCTACCGCTTCCACAAAGCCGAGACGGAAGAAGAGAAACAACAGAAAGTATGGGGCAAGACCGAGGAGTAAGGGGGAGCCGTTCATGAAAAATGCGCTGACCGTCGATGTGGAAGATTGGTACATGACGTCCGATTTTTCCTTCGACGTTTCGACGTGGAACCAATACGAAGACCGCGTGGTCGGGAACACGATGCGTCTGGTGGAGCTGTTCGCGCACTACAAGGTGCAGGGGACGTTTTTCATCTTGGGGTGTGTGGCAGAACGCCATCCGGACCTGGTCGAAGCGATTGCCCGTCACGGGCATGAGATCGCGTCGCACGGCGGGTGGCACCAGATGATCAACCGGATGAGTCTGGAGGAGTTCCGCGAAGACCTGCGCTACTCCAAGCAGGTGTTGGAGGGGATCACGGGGCAATCCGTGCGGCTGTTCCGCGCGCCGTCGTGGTCGATCACGCCGGACCGCTACGAAGCGCTGAAGATCCTCGCAGAAGAGGGCTTCCACGTGGATTCCAGCCTCCAGCCGTTTCGCACGCCGCTCTCCGGCGTCTCCGGGTCGCCGCACACGCCGTTTCAGCCGGTTCTGCGGGAAGAAACGCTCCCGCTCTTGGAGTTCCCGCCCACCGTATTGAAGAAAGCCGGCTTGACGATCCCGTTCTGCGGCGGGTTTTACTTGCGGACGTTGCCGAGTTGGTTTTTGATCTGGGCGCTTCGGCAAGTGAATCAAGAGCGCAACGGGTTGATCTACGTGCACCCGTGGGAAGTCGACCCGGAGCAGCCGCGTCTGGAGGCGTCGCCGTTGATCAAGTTCGTGCATTACTACGGGTTGAACGGCACGATGCGAAAGCTTGAAAAGCTGTTGCAGACGTTCCGGTTTACGACGCTCGGCGAGATCATCGGGTTGCAAGAGCACGTTCCGCCCGTCTCGCTGGTGCTGCCGAAGGGGCGTCCGGCGTGACGATCCTGCGCACGTGGACGGCACGGGGTGTGGAGTTTGCCAAGACGGACACCGGCGTCGTCGCGCTGATCAACTTGTTGCTTGCGTTTGTGGCGTTTGGGAAAGACCTGTTGCAAGCGGCGGTGTTTGGGACATCGCCGACGGCCGATGCGTTGACCTTGGCGTTTTTTATCCCCGATACGGTGGGGAACAACGTGATCGCGTTTGCGATCGGCGTGACGTGCGTGCCGATGTTCTCCAAGCTGTTGGCGTCGGGAGAGCGCGAGCGGTATCGCCGGATGTTTCGCCAATTGACGCGGGTGTTGGTGAGCGTGTCGGGCGTGATCCTGCTTGGGTTGTATCTGTGGCAAGAGCCCGTGCTGCGCTTGCTCGGCAGCGGGATGGAGCCGGATGCGGCGGGGCTGACGCACGGATTGTTGCGGCTGCTGCTGCCGACGATGCTTTTGTTCCCGCTGTGCACGATCATGAGCGGCGCTCTGCAAGCGCAGGGCGAGTTTCAAAAACCGGCGTTGGGTCCGGTGTTGTTCAACGCGGGCTATCTGCTTGCGCTCGTCGCGGTGTTGATTTGGAGACCGTCGCAAGAGACGGGCGCGTGGTGGACCGCTTTCGGGATCGTCGGCGGCGTTGTGTTGATGGGGGCGATGCTGGCGAGGGCGCTTTGGGGCGGGCGTGAGCGTGAACTTGAGCGTGAGGTCGGCGGGCTTTCAGGTCGAACCGCGACGGGCGGTTTGTCGGAAGCAGGCGACCTCAAGCGCGTCTGGCTCGCTTTCACGCCCTACCTCCTCATCCTCGCGTCCCAGCAGTTCGTCTATCTCTTCGAACGCCACGTCGCTTCCACGATCGGCAGCGGCGTGATCGCCGGGTTGAACTACGCGTTCCGCCTCTCGCAGTTTCCGAACTGGGTGTTCGTCTCCGCGATGACCACCGTTATGCTGCCCGCCCTTGCGCGCGCGGTGGCACAGCGCAACACGCTCGATCTGCGAAAGGTGATGAACCGGGCGTTTCGCTTGACGCTTGGCGTGACGGTGCCGGTGGCGCTGGTGTTGTTTTTTTTCCGCACGCCGATCTTGGCGCTGTTGTTTCAGCACGGCTCGTTTGACGGCGATTCGCTGCGCACGACGGCCGACATCTTGGCGGGGTATTCGCTTGCGATCATCGGCGTGGCGCTCGCCAACGTGGGGCTGCGCTACTGCATGGCGGTCGAGCGCATGAAAGCCCCGCTGGTGACGGGACTGCTCGCGATGGGGGTCAACATCGCGTTTGATTACTGCGGTGCTCCGCGATTCGGAGCGGCGGCGCTGGGGTACGGAGCCGCTGTCGGGGCGTGGGTCAACGCGGGCTTGCTCTTGCTGGTGCTGCGACGCGATCTACAAAAAACTGGGGATAAGGGTGTAGCGCAATGAATGCCTTCTTGATCGTCATTCCGGGGTATAACGAGGAACAAAACATCGCCAAAGTCCTGCAAGGGATTCTGGCACAGAACTTGCCGGCCGACATCCTCGTCGTCGACGACGGGTCGCTGGACAAAACAGCTCAGATCGCTTCTTCCTACCCGGTCACGGTGATCTCGCATCCGTACAACTTGGGCTACGGGGCGGCGCTGCAAACGGGGTACAAGTATGCGACCGCCAAAGGCTATTCCTTCGTCTTGCAATTTGACGGAGACGGTCAGCACGATCCGGTCAACTTGGTCAACTTGATCGCCGAACTGCAAAAAGGCGACGTGGACATCGTGATCGGATCGCGCTATCTTGAAGGAGGAACGTCGTTTCAAACCGGCGCCGCCAAGAAGGTCGGCGTGCGTTTCTTCCGCCGCATGATCCAAGCCACGACCGGCTTTCGGATTTCCGACCCGACGTCCGGCTTGCGCGGCATCGCGGCCGACGTGTTCAACTACTACGCCGTGCGCGACCGCTTTCCGGCGGATTTCCCGGACGCGGACATGCTGATTGAGCAGATCTTCCGCGACTACCGGATTCGCGAGATTCCGGCGCACATGCGGCTGCGGGAAGCGGGCGTTTCGATGCATGCGGGGTTGAAACCGATCCTGTATATGATGAAAGTGTTGCTGGCGATCTCCGTCGTGCTGCTGCACGCCAAACTTGCAAAGCGGGAGGCACGTCATGCATCTTGAACTGAAAATCTTCCTCATCTTCTGCGGCCTCTGCTTTGTGTTCACCGTGGCGAACTTGTTGTTGAAGAAGAAAATCAGCGAGTGGAACGTCATCGCGTGGGGCTTTGGCGCACTCGTCATCCTCTTGATCTCCGCCAACCCGATGTGGGTGGACTGGGCGGCGAAGCGCTTAGGGATCGACTATCCGCCGTCGCTGTTGTTCATGATCTCCACGCTGGTGTTGCTGGTGCTCGTGCTCTATCAATCCATGCAGATCTCCGCGCTGCAATCGAAACTGCGGCAGATCGCCCAGCATGTGTCGTTGCAGCAGTATTTGAACCAGCCGAATCAAGAGACACCGGCGCAGCAGATGATCGTCGAAGCGGCGGCTGCTTCGGAAGCGGAACCGGAGCCGGAAGGGGAAAGCCGACCGGAATCCAACTCCTAGAACTTCAGGAAAGGAGGGAGCATCGTGCTGTCTCGAATGAATGACCTCTTGGCCGCCTATGCAGGCGCAGGGATTGCGGTGTTGGGCGTGCTCTTGGTGCTCTCCTTTCTCGTCCTTCTCTTGCAGAGCCGGGCGCGCCGCGTGCAAGCGAACCGGCTGGAGCAGGCGACGCGCCTGTTGAAAAACATCAAGCCCTCCGCCGGAGTGGAAAACAACCTGAACATCATCCTCGAAATCTACAGCGGCATCGTGGACTCGCACGGCTATGCGTTCTACCTGCGCGACGACAGCCAGCAGAAGTACCTGCTGAAGTCCGTCCGCCACCTCCACGATGTCAAAGGGCGCAAAGTCGCCCCCACGTACAACCGCCTCGCCCCTGATAAAAAAGAAACCTACCAGCCCCCGATCTCGCTCAGTGTCGAAGGAATCGGCAAGGAGATGGACGTGGTGCAGGAAGGCCGCGTGCCGCTGCTCTCGATTCCGATTGCGGGCGGGAAGGGCTTGATCCGCATCGGGCCGATCGAGTCGATCTCCGGGTCTGTCCGCAAGCGCTTGGAGTTCGTCAACGAGCTTCTGCCGCAAGTGGTGGACGTGTTGGTGGAGACCGACCGGATGAAGATTCAGACGGACATCGTGGTGACTTCGGAGACCGCGTTGCGCTCCGTCTCGTCGATGGCGCTGAACGCCGACGCCGTGATGAAGAAAACGCTGGAGATGTTCGCCACCTCGATGGGGATCTCCGACGCGTTTATTTCCTTTCAGGCCAAGGGCGGCTTCCATGTGCCGGTGCTGTTCGGCTGGACGGCAAGTCAAGAGAACGCGATCTACCAAGACCGCGAAGTCGGCGCGCAGCTGTGGCGGGCGATTGCCCAGCGCGAGGACGTGGTGATTCGCCCAAACAACGCGCAGTATCCGAAGCTCTCGAACCTCTTGAACGTGCGGGGGCAGGAGTTGCTGTTGATCGGGAAGTTCACCGACAGCATCCGCACCGGCTTGTTGGTCTGCCGCGTGGATTTGGCGGGGGAGACAGAGTTGTCGGAAGAGCAGTATGCGACGTCGATGCGGGCGCTGACGAAAGCGTTGAGCCGGCTGTTGCGGATTCAGAACATGATCAAGCCGATGACGAACAACTACATCGACTTGATGAAGTTGCTCTCGAAGACGATCGACGATTTGAACCCGTACACGGTCGGCTATTCGGAGTTGATGAGCCGCTACTCGATCATCATCGCGCAGGAGCTTGGGTTGCCGCAGCGCGAGATTCAAGACATTGCGCTGGCGGCGTATCTCTCGAACATCGGCGTGCTCGGGTTGTCGGAGGAACTCTACCTCAAGGAAGGCAAGTTCTCCGAGATCGAGTTTGAAAAAATGAAACTGCACGCCGAGGTCGGAGCGGAGATCATCGAGATGCTGCTGGGCAACCAAGCGGTGGCGTCGTACGTGCGCTATCACCATGAGCGGATGGACGGACACGGGTATCCGGAAGGGTTGCGCGGTTCGGAGATCCCGATGGGCGCGAAGATCATCGCGGTGGTGCAGACGTTCCTCGCGAAGATCAACGGGCGGAAATACCGCACGCCGCTGCCGTTTGACAAAGCGCTGGAGCTGCTCAAGAACGCGGCGGGCTCGCAACTGGACCCGCAGGCGGTCGACGCGCTGGTGCGCTGGTACCAGAAAAAGCGCAGCGCCGTGAAGACCACCGGCCAGGCGCTCGGCCCCTGCTGGGAGATGACCTGCTCGACGGCGGAAGTGTGCGCGAACTGCCCGGCGTACGGCCAAGTGCACCTCAACTGCTGGGAAATGGACACCAACAACTGCAAAGCCCACGGCAAATCCTGCGAGTCCTGCTTCGTCTACACCGAAGCCATGGCACGGCGCAACGCCTTGGGCGGGAAAGTTGTATAAGAAAGCCTTCTCCCTGCGATCAGGGAGAAGGCTTTTTCAAATAATCCGTCTCGCGCGTCAGGTGCGTGAACCCAAGCCCGCGCGAAGTCTCCTCATGCACGGGGTCGCCGCTCGCCGTCACCGTGAACACCCGCACTCCATCCACCATTCGAACCCGCGTCTGCACCCATTCATGCTCGCACAGCTCTCCGCGCCAGTCTTCCCAGAGGACGCCGAACAGGGCGTTTTTAACAGAGGGGAGGGTGTCGAAACCGCGGTTTTGGAGCAGCCGCACCCCCGGAGCCAGCGTGTGCAACCGCTGCAGGAAGTCCCGGTACGCCCGAAACATCTCTTCCCGCTCGGCCTCCTCTTCCACATACTCCTCCAAATCCCCCACCGTATCCAAGAAAACGCCGTCCATCCCCCTGACGAGAATCTCCTCCAACACCTCCTGCAACAAGATCCCCTGGTACCCCACATCCCTTATATCCATCAGATACGACCCCCACTCCGGAAAAAAACGCAACTTCCGCATCCCTTCCGTCAAGACATACCGCACCTCATTCCACATCGGGGTTTCCAACACGCTCAAATACCCGAACACCAGCGTCCCCGCCGCCTGCAACGCCCGCACCTGCTCACTCGTCACGTGGCGCGGTTCGAGGATCACCAAATCATACCCGGCGAGAAACGACGTCTCCTCCACCGGCCCGTAATAGATCTGAAAGTTTCTCATACTTGAAGATTTCGGGATGTCTGTTGTTCTAACCTCCCCACGGCCTGACTATACTTCTACTACCTGCGAACCGTAGAGAGAAGAGAAGGGGGAAATCCCGTGGAGAAGCAAGACAAACAACGCCTTGCGCGCATCGGCCGCCTGCAACGCGTCACCAACTGGTTGCGCGGACGCGGCCCGCTGGAGGAAGAGCCCTCCGATTTTGAAAAACTGCGCCAAGAAATCGAAGCCGCCCGCAAGGAATGGGCGATCGCCCAACAACACATCGACCACGTCTGCGAACCCGAACTGATCGACCACGCCATCTACTACCTTGAAGCTGCCGAACGCAAATACGGCTACCTGCTGCGCGAGGCGAAAAAACGCTACAAAGCGCAAGAACTTCCGTCCCCGGAACCGTCCCTCTAAAAGGGGCGGTTCTTCGCATCTGTAAACGCTTACAGAAGAGGTGTTGTAATGTCAATATTAATGTAAATCACAATCGGTTTCCTCATTTGATAAAAGGTAAACGTTCATAAATACCAGTTCCGTCGGTAATTTCATTAGGTTTTTCACAAATTGGAAACAAAAAAAGATGCATATTTGCGCCGACTTCTGCTATACTAAGAAGTAACCAACCAAAGTTTAACATTTTGGATGGCCTCCCAGGGCATTGGCGAACGTCGTCAATCGCTCCATTGAGACGGTGACCCGCGATTGCGAGTCACCGCTTTTTTTTGGCTTTCGTACAAATGGTAAGGAGGGCACACTCCCTTGAAGATCAAAGTGCTGATTGCCGATGACAACTCCTTCATTCGGGAAGGCATGAAAATCATCCTGACCTCCGGACGTTCTTGCGGTTGCTGACGTCCCCGATTCACCCGTGGTCGTTCGTAGTTTCGAATGTGATCGTCAGCGTGATCGTGATGTCGTTGCAGATTGTGGTGACGCTGTTCTGTATGAAAAAAGTGTTCGGGATCGAATCGGGGGTTCCGGCGTACGTCCTGTTCCCGGTGTTGCTTCTGTTCGGGTTGGCGGGGATCGGGCTTGGCGGGCTGTATCTGAACTTGGTGATCCTCGTGGGCTTTGCTCTTGCCTTCGGGTTGGTGGCGACGTATCGGTTCAGCCGGAATAACGACACGAGGATGTTTGTGTAGGTTGTTTTTTTCCTCCCCTATCATTTCGTTGTGCGCTCGCGCATAGAGTAGAGAAGAGGACAAGGGGAAGGGAATGAGGCAAACATGACAGCTTGGCAAGTAATCGGGCTGATGATCGGTGCAGTTGTTGTACTTTACCTTCTGGCCCAGTTCGTCCGCGAACCGGGGGCCGCGCTGATGAATCTCGTGCGCGGTCTGATCGTCGGCCTCGTGGCGCTCGTGCTGGTCAACTTGGTCGGAGGGTCGTTCGGGTTTCACATCGGCCTGAACCCCGCCACCGCGTTGACGGCAGGTCTGCTGGGACTGCCGGGTGTCGCCGCGCTGGTCGTCATTCATCTCTGGCTGATCTGACCCGTCAAGAAAGCTCGTCACAAAAAAGCCTGTGTTCCGCGTTGCGGCGGCCACAGGCTTTTTACATAAGGTTTGAGGGTCAGGCTTTCCAGGAAATCAGGAAGACGCCGATCAAGATCACCGCGCCGCCGATCCAGCGCGTCGCGGGGATGCTCTCGCCGAACACCAACCACGCGGAGAAGATCCCGATCACGTACGCGAAGCTTTGCAGCGGATACGCCACCGAGAGCTTCATGTTGTTGAGGATCACAAACCAGAGGCCGGTCGCGATCACGTACATGAACCCGCCGATGTAGACGCCGGGCGACGTGAGGAGGTTTGCGATCGTCAGTCCTCCCGTCATGTTCGAGAGCGCGTGTTTCCAGACGATCTGGCCGCCGGAGAGCAACAGGATGTTGCCGAGCAGGAGCAGGTAGAGGACGAGCTTGCTCATGACGATATCTCCTCTCCGGCGTGCGCCTGCGCGTGCACTTGCAAGGTTTGCTCGCGTTCGCGGTTTTGGTAGATCGCCAGCTCCTGCGTGAGTTTGACCACGCGGTCGGAGAGCTTGGAGATGACGACGGTGAGGTGCAAGAGATACGCAAAGCAGAACAACAGCGCAATTAAGAACAACAGCGACGGCGCGTAATAGACTTCCAGCCACCCCGCCAATTGGTTCAGCCAGTCGGATTTCACCGACACGACGACGATGACGACGCCAAGCACAATCCACATGATCGAGTACTGTTCGCGCAGCTTGCGACGGCGCACCAGCGAGAGCACGAACAGGACGAACAACAGCGAAAACAAGATCGACAGCAGATAGATCACAGGGGTGTTGAACACGCTCACAGAACCCCCTCGCGGCGCGTGGCGCTGATCAGAACCGCCAAGCCCACTTTCACCATATAATAGAGCGATTTGATCGGGGTGATCGAGGAGGAGCCCGCTTGGCGCTCGCTCATCTCCACCGCCACTTCCTGGAATTTCAACCCGCTGTTGGCGATGTGCACGAGCACTTCGACTTCCGGGTAATCCACCGGATAGTAGTTCGCAAACATCGCGATGACGTTGCGGTCGGCCGCTCGAAAGCCCGAGGTCGGGTCTTTGCAGATCTGGCCGGTCACCCACTTGATCAAGTTGGAGAAGATGACCATGCCGACGCGGCGCGCTGCCGACGATTTGTACGCGGTCTTCTCCACCCAACGGGAGCCGACCGTGAAGTTCACGTCGCCGCGCAGGATTGGCTCGATCACCTTCGGAATGTCATACGGGTTGTGCTGACCGTCGGCGTCGATTTGCAACGCGATGTCATACCCGTTTTTGTAAGCATAGAGATACCCGGTTTGCATCGCGCCTCCGATGCCGAGGTTGAACGGCAAGTCGATGACCGCCGTCGCCCCCGCCGCGCGCGCCACGTCCACGGTGTTGTCGCGCGACCCGTCGTTGATGACGACGACGTCGATGTCGCGGGAGACCGCTTGGATGCGCTGGATGACGTTTGCGATGCTGCCTTCTTCGTTGTAGGCCGGGATGATCACGAGAACTTTTGCGTGCAGGTTCATGAATTCCTCGCCTTTTCTACTAGATTGGACCGATTCCACGACGATACCATATCTTAGTATGACCGATGTGCGCCAAAACTACAACCTGCGGTTTGCTTGAATTTGGAAGACACGCACAGGCGTCGGCTTTTTTTCATATACGTATAAAAAACTTCGAACCTGTTATACTGGATTGATAGTAGTCGCAATGTTTGGAGAGGAGGATGGCGCGGATGGAAGAACGGAACACCGCAAACAGCGGGGGCACGTGCATCGTGTGCTCGCAGCAGAAGGACTTGGGGATTCGCATCTTTCAGTCGTTCCTCTGCACGGAATGCGAACGGGAAATTGTGCAGACCGACGTGCTGGACGAAAAGTACCCGTATTACATCGACCGAATGAAACAGATCTGGATGTCAGCGATCTCGTAAGGGGTCGCTGATTTTTTTCATAAAGTTGCAACGATTTCCCGCTATCTTTATGACCTGCGAGTCAGTAGAATAGAGCGGGGAAGGGGTTGAGTTTTTGAAGAAGCTGACATGGTTCTCCATGAAGAATGCAGGTTTGATCTTCCTGGTGATTTTGCTGATTTTCGGCGGAGGTTTGTACGCCGTCAAGACGATGAAGATGGAACAGTTGCCGAACGTCGACATTCCGTATCTCTCCGCCACCGCCGTGTATCCGGGCGCGACGCCGGAGCAGGTGCTCGAAGACGTCGCCAAACCGATGGAAACGCAGCTGGCAAACGTCAGCGGCGTGAAAAACCTCTACGTCACGTCGATGGCGAACGCCGCGTCTGTGACGATGGAGTTTGACATGTCGAAGTCGATGGACGACGCGGAGAAGGACGTCAATTCGGCGCTTGGCCGCGTCAAGTTCCCGGACGGCGTGACCAAACCGGAAGTCGCCAAGCAAGGCCCGACCAGCGAGGCGATCTACACGTTTGCCGTCGACGGGGGCGGGGCGGATCAATCGACCGTCCAGCAATACATTGAACAAACCTTGCAACCGTCGCTGCAAGCGGTGGACGGTGTTTCCAAAGTCGAAGTCGACGGTTCGGCGGACAAGCATTTGTACGTCAAAGTCGACCCGGACAAGCTCAAGGAACACAACTTGACGCTCGACAAAGTCAAGCAAGCGTTGCTCGCCAACAACGTCAGCGCGCCGACCGGCTCGGTGACGATCGACGGCAAATCGATGAACGTGCAAGTCGGCAAGCAACTGACTTCGATCGACGATGTGAAGAACGTCAACTTGATTCTCGTCGAGCAGAACATGAGCGGCATGACCGACGCCTTCAAATCGATCGGCGACGGGATGAGCCAATTGGGCTCCGCTGTGGGCACGATGGGGCAAGGCATGGGCGGACTCGCGCAAGGGCAGGCGCTGATGCAGCAGGAAATTCAGATCATGGGCGGGATCAACCAGATTTCCGCGCAGATGCTCCAAGACCAAGCCGCGTTGCAAAAAGCGGCTGCGGAGTCTCCGAGCGACGTTCCGGCTTTGCAGCAGAAGATCGCCGCCGAACAAGCGAAGATCACGGAGCTGCAAGGCAACCTCACCAAGATCCAAGACGCGCTGAAAGCGTCCGGCGAGTCCTCGCAGAAGTTGATGGAGGGCATGAAGAGCTCCGGCGGCACGAAAACCGCCGCGCCGAGCACCGACTCCGCGAAAGCAAGCGTTACGCTCAGCTCGTTGAAGCTGTCCGACATCGCCGATGTGACGTATGGAGTCGGCGACCAAGGCAGCTACACCCGACTGAACGGCAAACCGGCGGTCGTCGTCGGCATCGACCCGTCCATCGGGGCGAACACCGTCGACGTGGTCAAGGGCGTGCAAGACAAGCTGCACTCGATCACGCTGCCGGACGGGTACACGTTGACCACCCTGCGTGACAGCTCCGTTGAAGTGAAAAAATCGGTGGACTCGATGCTGCGCGAGGCGATTTTCGGCGCGCTGCTGGCGGCGCTCGTCACGCTGTTGTTCTTGCGCAACCTGCGCTCGACGATTGTGGCGCTGCTCTCGATTCCGCTGTCGATCCTCGTGACGATGATGGTCATGAAGTACATGGACTATTCGCTGAACATGATGACGCTCGCCGGCGTTGCCGTGGCGGTGGGACGCGTCGTCGACGATTCCATCGTCGTCATCGAGAACATCTACCGCCGCATTCAGACGGCAAGCAAGGAAGAGCGCAACGCCGGCCTCGTGCTGCAAGCGACCGGCGAAGTGTCGTCGGCGATCACCTCTTCGACGGTGACGACGATCGCCGTGTTCGGCCCGCTGGCGTTCGTGCCGGGCATCGTAGGTAAGTTTTTTGCTCCGTTTGCGTGGTCGGTCGTCATCGCGCTGGCGTTCTCGCTGTTGATCGCGGTGACGGTCGTTCCGCTGATGTCGCGCCTCTTCCTGCTCAACTTGAAACCGATTGAGCACAAGGAAGGCGCGATGCAGCGCGGCTACCGCAAGCTGCTGCACTGGTCGCTCGGGCATAAGACGCTGATCATCGTGATCTGCCTCGCGCTGTTGGGCGGCACGGGATGGCTCAGCACCCAGATTCCGAAAAACTTCTTCCCGCAGGAGAAGACGGTCAACTACAGCTACACCGCCGATCTCCCGGTCGGCTCTGCGCTTACGGCGACGAACAAAGTCGCGTTGCAAATGGAGCAGATCGTACAAGGCACCGGAGCGGTCGACAACTACAACACGACCGTGCGCCCGGGCTCTGTGCGCGTGCGCGCGACGCTCAAGGACGGGGCGGACGGCAGCGCGTTTGAAGCGACGCTGCGGGAAAAAACCAAAGCGGCGAACAACTTTGGTGACGGCGTGAGCACGGCGATCGCCGGAAGCGGCGGCATCACCGGGGGCGGCGGCTTGTTCCTCGTCATCAACGGCCCGGACCTCGACACGATCAAGAAAGCGTCCGTGCAGATGAAACAAGCGGTGGAGAAAGTGCCGAACGTCGCCGATGTCAAAACCAACCTCGAAGGCGGCCGTCCGCAAGTGTCGATCACGGTGGATGACGCCAAAGCGGCACAGAAGGGCATCAACCCGGCGATGATCATGGGCGCGGTGCGCGACATGCTCTCCGGCTCTTCGGTCACGAACGTCACGCTGGACGGCAAGACGACCGATTTGAACTTGAGTTTGAAGACGGACGACTTGAACACGACCGATAAGATCGCCGAGCAGCTGTTGACGAACATGGCGGGCGAGCAAGTGAAGATCGGCGACGTCGCCAAAGTCGAGCAGAAAGTCGGCGCGTCTTCGATTCAGCGCCTGAACCAGCAGGAGTACGTCTCGATCTCCGGCAAGTTCACCGACTCGAACTCGTCCGGTGTGCAGAAGAACGTCGAGACGGAACTGGCGAAACTGTCGCTTCCGGCAGGCGTGACGTATTACTTTGAAGGCGAGTCGAAAGCGATGGCGGACGGCTTCACCAACATGGCGCTGGCGATCGGCGTTTCGATCGCGCTGGTGTACATGGTGATGATCGTGGCGTTTGGCGAGATGCTGGCGCCGCTGGCGATTCTGTTCTCGCTGCCGTTCATCTTCGTGGGTTCGATGGCGGGGTTGTACTTGACGAACGAGTCGCTCGGGATGCCGGCGATGGTCGGGATTCTGATGCTGATCGGGATCGTCGTCACGAACGCCATCGTGTTGATCGACCGCGTGATGCAGAATCGCGCGAAGGGGCTGAACACGCACGACGCGCTGCTCGAAGCGGGCGTGACGCGGATTCGCCCGATCTTGATGACGGCGGTGGCGACCATCGGGGCGCTGGTGCCGCTGGCGATCTCCAGCGACGGCGGCATCATCTCCCGCTCGCTCGCCATCGTCGTCATCTCCGGCCTGACCACATCCACGCTGCTGACCCTGATCGTCGTGCCGATTGCGTACACGATCTTGGACAACATCCGCTATGCGCTGTTTGGCAAGCGCAAGGAGAAGGCACAGGCACAAGTCGCAGAAGCATAAGAAAAAAAGAGACTCCCGCGCGGGGGTCTCTTTTTGTATGGGTCGGTGGTTTTAGCTCTTGATCTGTGCCAGCACCGACTTCTTCACTTCAAAGCGGCAGGTCTTCTTCGGGTCGACGACTTGGCAGATTTGCAGGTTGCCGGCGATCGACATGAGTTCGATGGCTTCGTGCTTTTGCAAGCCCGCTTCGATTTCGAGGTAGTGCACCATGTTCTGCGTGGCGAGCGTCGCCGCGTCGTCGAGCAGCGGTTGCGAGCCGATCGCATACACCGCATCGGCGGTTTCCGCCATCGGGAGTTTCCACGACTTGCCCTTGAGCACGGAGAGTTGCACCGTCACTTCGCCCGCGATCTCCACGCCGCAGACCGCGACTTCGCCGTCACCCATCGCGGCGTGCAGGTCGCCCAACGCAAACAGGGCACCCGGCACGTTGACCGGGAGATAGAGCGTGGTGCCTTCGGTGATGATCTTGCAGTCCATGTTCCCGCCGTGCGCGTCCGGCGTGCCGCAGGAGACGGGATCGCCCGCCGGAGCGGTGCCGATGACGCCGATCATCGGGTTGAGCGGAACTTTCACTTTTTCCGAAAAAACGACCCGGCCGTCCTCAATTGGCAGCAGGCGAATCGAGACTTCCTTCAAATCGTCTCCGATCACGCCAAGCCCCGGTCCGGTCAGCATGACGCCGCGGTCGGCGAGGTGGATGCGCTGGATTTGCACGGCGAGGATGTCGCCGACTTCCGCTCCTTCGATGTAGACCGGACCTGTCGCCGGGTTGATGCGGTCCCAATCCAATTCTTCAAACGGCGTGTCCACCGCCGTGATCTGGTTTTCGAAGCAATCGCAGGTTTCGAAGACGACGGTCGCGCCGTCTTCCACCGTGAGGACGGGAGCATGTTCCTTGGACATGGCATAGATCATGTGGTCTTTGCTCACTCGATACATCTCGTTCTCCTCCTAGACTTGCTGGTATAGTTATGCAAATCATAATGCAATTCCGTCAATTCGTCAAAAAAAGACCCAACCCGCAGCGAGTGCAGGTTGGGTCTCGTCGTTTGAAGGCAAATGGGTCAATTAACGGCCTCTGCGACCGCGACCGCCGCCTGTCGGTTGCGGGGGACGGCCACCCGAGCGTCCGCCTCTGCCTCCGGAGTTGCGGGAGCGGTCTGCGCCGCTTCCATAGGGAGACTGAAGCTCCGTCGTGTTCTCTCGCCCGCCGCGTTGTGTGTCGCGAGAGTTGTCACGATCATCAAAGCGTCCGCCACGGGCTGGTTGGAAGTTGCCAGCGCGTCCGGTATTGCGATCATCGGAGCGCCCGTCACGCGGTTTCCCGCGTTCGTCGAAACGACCGCCACGAGAGTTGTCACGATCGTCAAAGCGACCGCCACGGGCTTGTTGGGAGTTGCCGCCACGCCCGGTATTGCGATCGTCGGAGCGACCTCCGCGCGGTTTCTCGCGTTCATCGAAACGACCGCCACGAGAGTTGTCACGATCATCAAAGCGTCCGCCACGGGTTTGTTGGGAGTTGCCACCACGCCCGGCGTTGCGGTCGCCGGAACGTCCATCACGCGGCTTCTCCCGCTCTCCCGCACGTCCGCCGCGCGGTTTGTTGCGGTCGCCGTACCCGCCGCCGCCAGCGCGCTTCGGCCCGCGATCTCGTTCCGAACCGCCGCCTCCGCGCCCGCCGAACTCGCGGCCTTCGCCGCCGCGCTTCGGCAGGGTCACTTGCTTGTGCAGGTTGCTTTGAATCCCCGCCTCGATCATCCGCAGGAACTCTCGATCCCTCGGCGCGACAAACGTCACCGCAACCCCGCGCTGCCCCGCGCGACCCGTCCGGCCGATGCGGTGAATGTAGCTCTCCACATCATGCGGAATGTCGTAGTTGAAGACGTGCGTCACACCTTCCACGTCCAACCCCCGTGCTGCCACATCGGTCGCGATCAGCAACTGAATCTTGGCATCCCGGAACCGCTTCATCACCTGCTCGCGTTTCGCTTGTGACAAGTCGCCATGCAGCTCGTCCGCCTCAAACCCTTCTGCCGCCAATTCTTCCGTGAGCTTCTTCGCCCGGCGTTTCGTCCGGCAGAAGATCACCGCCAAGTACGGGTTGTACTTCCGAATCGACGCGATCAACGCCTCCGACTTCTCGCGGTCGGTCGTCTCGATCACCACTTGCTCTATCTCATCGAGCGTCACGCGCTTGCTCTTCACCTGCACGTTCACCGGCTGGTTCATATACCGCTTCGCCAAGTCTTGCACGTTCTTCGGCATCGTCGCCGAGAACAGCATCATCTGCCGGTCGGCCGGCGCGTGATCCATGATCTGCTGCACCTCATTCAAAAACCCGATGTGCAGCATCTGATCCGCTTCGTCCAACACCAGCATCCGAAGCTTGCTGAGATCGACCGTCCCGCGCCGCAGATGATCGAGCAGTCGCCCAGGCGTCGCGATGATCAAGTGAATCGCCCCGCGCAGCTTGTGCACCTGCGCGTCCACGTCCTGCCCTCCGTACGCCGCCAACACACGGGCGCCGACAGCCGACGCCAGCTTTTTCACTTCGTCGGTAATCTGCAACGCCAACTCCCGCGTCGGCGTGACCACGAGCGCTTGCACATGATCCGCTTCCACATCCAACGTCTCCAAGATCGGCAACAGAAACGCCAGCGTCTTGCCCGTCCCCGTCTGCGCCTGCGCGATCACATCTTGACCGCGCAACAGCGCCGGGATGCTCTGCTCCTGCACGGGGGTCGGTTCAAACACCCCGTTTCGCTGCAACAAATTCAACAATTCCGGTCGTACACCCAAGTGGGCAAAAGTCGTCATTCCATCGTCCTCCACAAGCTAGGTTTTGCCTCTATTCTTTCCCGAAAAAAACAATCTCCTCCGCCCGCTTCACATCTGCAAAGCGAGTCATGATGTCGGAGTGATGGTCGATGATCTGTTGCGCCGTCAGCCACTCGTTGTCCCACGTGCTGTGCCCGTCCGCCACGAACGTCAGATCATACCCCTGCGAAAACGCCCGCCGCACCGTCGTGTCCACGCAGAACTCGGTCTGCATGCCGCCGATCACCAGATGCGTCACGCCGCGCTTTTGCAACTCCTCTTCCAACACCGTTTGAAAAAACGAATCCGGCCGCCGCTTCTCCACCACCAAGTCACCCGGTTGCGGTGCAATGCCCGGATGGATTTTCCACTCCGGCTTTCCGAGTTCCAGCAAGTGACCCGGCCCGCCATTATGCTGCACATAGATCACGTCCACACCGGCTTCCCGTGCGCGATGGATCAGTTTTTGCAGAACTGCAATCACTCGATCCCCTTGATACACCGGCGGGTCGATCCGAAACATCCCGTGTTGCACATCGACGATCAACAAAGCTTGTTTCACCGTGCATCTCTCCTCTCATGCTCTCCACTATGCCTGAGAAGGGAGATGCTGACAAGAGTGAAACGGTCATGATAGGATGATAGCCAAACGATTTCTTTCCACAGAAGGAGTTCACGGCATGATCGACGTGCAAAATCTCAGCAAACAATACCAAATCGCCAAGCGTGACCCCGGTCTCGCCGGTGCGGTCAAAAGTTTGTTTTCCCGCAAGTACGAAACCAAGCAAGCGGTGCAGGACATCTCGTTTCAGATTCAAAAAGGGGAGATGGTCGGCTATATCGGCGCCAACGGAGCAGGCAAGTCCACGACGATCAAAATGCTCTCCGGCATCCTCACTCCGTCCTCCGGCGTCGTCCGTGTCAACGGCATCGTTCCATATGAAAACCGCCGCCGCAACGCCTCGCAGATCGGAGCGGTGTTCGGGCAGCGCACGCAGTTGTTCTGGGACATTCCGATCCGCGAGTCGTATCACTTGCTCAAACACATCTATCAGGTGCCGGAAACGGAGTTCCAGCAGCGCCTCGAAATGTTCACCGACGTGCTCGACCTCGGGCCGTTGCTCGGCATCCCCGTCCGCCAGATGTCACTCGGGCAGAAGATGCGCGCCGAGCTTGCCGCCGCTTTTCTGCATAATCCGGCGGTGGTCTTCCTCGACGAGCCGACGATCGGCCTCGACGTCGCTGTTAAGGACCGCATCCGCGCGTTCATCCGCGAGATGAACCGCCAGCAGGAGACGACGGTGATCTTGACGACGCACGACATGCAAGACATCGAGGAAATCTGCAACCGCATCATCATTATCGACGGCGGCAAGATCCTCTACGACGGTGCCCTCCAAGCGATCAAGGAACGCTTTGGCGACAAGCGCACCATCCATTTCGACCTTGAAAAAAACGACGGGTTCACGATCCCGTACGCCCTCGCCACCCGCGTGGAACAAGTGGTCAGCCATCGGGAAGCGGCGGGAAAAAGCAACAGCATTTCGCTCTCCTTCAACAACGCAGAGATCACAGCGGCGGAAGTGATCTCCGAAATGATGCAAGCGTACACCATCCGCGACCTCACCATTGACGAAGTTCACATCGAACAAATCGTCAAAGACATCTACGAGCGGGGGCTGTGATATGATCCGAGCGTATTATGAAATCGCCAAGTCGCAAGTCAAACTCGACTTTGCGTACGGGGCGTGGTTTTGGTCGTCGATGGTGAGTTCGATTTTGCAGATGCTGGTGCTGTTTTATTTTTGGCGGGCGGTGTATGCGAACGGGCCGAGCGAGTTGCACGGGTACAAGCTGGACGACATGATCACGTATATGGTCGTCGCGTCGATGATCGGCGGCTACACCAACGGCGCGGGCGGCAAATTGGCAGAAGACATTCGCGGGGGATTGGTCGCCATCGAATTGATGCGACCCTACGACCAATTGAGTAAATTAGTAGCGCTCGATTTGGGCGGGAAGTTCGGTTATTTCCTGAGAAATACTGTTCCGATCTTGGTGCTGGCATTCCTCTTCTTCCATATTAATCTGCCGCCTTCATGGGGAGCGGCGGCGATGTTTCCCCTCAGTACGGCACTCGGCGTGCTGATCGGCGCACAATTTGATCTGCTGGTGGGGATCATGGCGTTTTACACGGTCAACATATGGGGCTTGCGCGTGTTGCGCGATGCCGTGTTGCTTTTTTTCACGGGGCAGTTGGTGCCGGTGATGTTGTTCCCGGAGTGGTTGCAGAGCGTGAATCGATTCTTGCCGTTTCAGTCGATGGTGTATGTGCCGGTCTCGATCTATACGGGCGCGTTGCGCGGGGCTGAGGCGTGGGTGCAAGTGGGCATTCAAGCCGCTTGGTTGCTCGGTGTGTTTTTGTTGGTGCGCTGGACGTGGTCGCGTGCGATGCGGAAAGTGACGATCTTCGGTGGATGACGGAGAGGGGGGAGAGCGTTGAGGACGTTGATGCGGTATCTGCGGTTGTACGGGCATTTTTTTACGGCGCAGTTGAAAGTGATGATGGAGTATCGGTTGGATTTTCTGGTCGGCGTGTTTTCGGTGGTGTTGATTCAGTTTACGTCGGTGTTTTTTGTGAAAGTGGTGTTTGACCAGATTCAGTCGTTGAACGGGTGGTCGTTTTACGAGGTGCTGTTCATCTACGGGATTGCCTCGACGGGGCGGTCGATCCACCATATCTTCTTCGACAACTTGTGGACGATCGGGTGGCAGTACATTCGCAACGGAGAGTTTGATCGGTTTTTGATTCGGCCGGTGAATCCGCTGTTTCATGTGATTGCCAACCGCGTGCAGCAGGATGGGTTCGGGCAATTGGCGATCGGGTTGATTTTGCTGCTGACGGCGATTTCGCACTTGAGCATCGTGTGGACGGTGGGAAAAGTCTTGCTGTTGATCGTGATGATCCTCTCAAGCGGCGCGGTGTTTGTGGCGGTGAATTTGTTTTTTGCGACGTTGTCGTTTTGGATGGTGGATTCGCTGCCGATCGTCGTGGGGGTGTTTCAAGTGGCGGAGTTTGCCCGGTATCCGCTGACGATCTTCTCGAAGGAAATTCGCGGGCTACTGACGTGGGTGATCCCGTACGGGTTCACGGCGTTCTACCCGGCGAGTGCGTTTATCGAGCATTCCGGCTATCAAAGCGTGGCGCTGCTGACCCCCGTCGTGGCGGTCGTCTCCTGCTGGATCGCGTACTGGTTCTGGGGGAAGGGGCTAAGGGCGTATACGAGTACGGGGAGTTAAGATTCGTTCGTTTGCGGCAAAATAGCGGCAATGATATAATGAAAATAGAAAAAGGGGGAATGAATGTGTTCACACCGCGTTATTCAATCACGGACAAAATGGCGCAACATCTCATGGACATTCAACGAGCGAGCGTGATCGTTGATTATCTTCCACTTCCCCCGTCGGTCTTGAAGAAACTCCAGAAACAATCCAGAGAATCAACGGTCTTGCTCTCGACGAAGATCGAGGGCAACCGTTTGGATGAACGGGCGAAGCGGCAGGCGCTGTACGCGCAAAGCGAGGAAGGGTTGGAGCAAGAGGTCTTCAATCTCATGAAAGCCATCGAGTTTCTTGAACAAGCGGAGCACCGGCAACTACCGATCACAGAGGAATTGATCAAGCAGTTGCATGCGGTGATCCAAGTGGTTCACGGGGGGAGACGCCCTAAATTCAGTGAATACCGACAGGCTCAGAATGTCGTAGGAAATCGTAATCAAAGCGGGTACTACATGCCTCCTGAATACCAAGACGTCCCTACCTTGATGGAAGACTTGGTGGCTTGGGTCAACTCGCCGAACAGCATGCAAATCCCGGCCCCGATCAAGGCGGGTATTTTTATGTATCAGTTTTTGACCATTCACCCCTATATGGATGGCAATGGTCGAACAGCCCGTATGTTTGCTACGTATCTTTTGAGAAAAGCCGGTCTGGGTTTGAAAGGTCTGTTTGTGTTAGAGACGTTTTACGACCGCAATCTTACCGGATATTACGAAAGTTTGCAGATGGATTTGCACCATAACTACTACTTCGGTCGAAACGACGCTGATTTGACGCGGTGGTTGGAGTTCTTCATCGAAGGGGCGGCGACTGTTTTTTCAGAGGTTGCAGATGAGGTGCGTCAACTGAGTTATGAGTATATCTCGGTGGAACCTGAGCTGATTCGGGGTCTCGATCCACAACAACGAATGGTGTTTGCTCAATTGGCTTTTAAGCGCGTTTCTTTGTCGACCACGGATATCCGACGGTTATTAGACCTTTCAGAACGTACCATTCGTGACAAGGTTAAAAAGTGGATTGCTGAAGGCTTTTTAGTCCCCCGTGATGAAGATGCGCAGAGGATTCGTTCCGTGACTTTAGCAGAAAAGTATCGGAAGTTGGCGGAAGAGATGGAGCAGGATCTTGATAGATACCGATATTTATTACAATGAAAAAAGAGTGCATCTGCCAAGGCGGCGGATGCACTCTTTTTTCTATAGTCAGACGCAGGCTTACTTCACGTCTTTGTAGTTGCGGTAGCGGCGGCGAGCGACGCCGGTTTCGTAGGCGGCTTCGATGACCGCGAGGCGGACGGCTTCGACGACTTTCTTATTGAAGACGGACGGGATGACGTATTGCTCCGAGAGCTCGTCTTCGCTTACGACAGACGCAATCGCGTTCGCCGCTGCGAGTTTCATCGCTTCGTTGATGTCGGAAGCACGGCAGTCCAGAGCGCCCTTGAAGATGCCCGGGAAGCAGAGCAGGTTGTTGATCTGGTTCGGATAGTCGGAACGGCCGGTCGCCATGACGCGCACGTACGGTGCCGCCACTTCCGGGTCGATTTCCGGGTTCGGGTTCGCCATCGCAAACACGATCGGGTCTTTCGCCATCTTCTGCAGATGCTCCACTTTCAAAACGCCCGGGCCCGAGACCCCGATGAACACGTCAGCACCGGTGATCGCGTCGTCAAGCGAACCTTGGACGTTCTCCGGGTTGGTGTTTTCCGCGTACCATTGCCACATCTTGTTCTCGTACTGCTCATGGCGCGAGATGATCCCGGCGCGGTCGACGCCGACGATGTTCTTGACGCCTGCAAGCGACAGCATCTTGGTGATCGCGATGCCCGCCGCGCCGATGCCGACGACGCAGATCTTCAGGTCGGCGAGGTTCTTCTCGACCAGTTTGCACGCGTTCATCAGACCTGCGAGCAGGACGACGGCGGTGCCGTGTTGGTCGTCGTGGAACACCGGGATGTCGAGTTCCGCTTTCAGGCGGGCTTCGATCTCAAAGCAGCGCGGAGACGAGATGTCTTCCAAGTTGATCCCGCCAAACGCCGGCGCGATCGCTTTGACGTGCGCGATGATCTCTTCGGTGTCCTTGGTGTCGAGGCAGATCGGGAACGCGTCGACGTTGGCGAACTGCTTGAACAGCATCGCTTTGCCTTCCATGACCGGCATCGCGCCGTACGGGCCGATGTCGCCGAGGCCGAGGACCGCGGTGCCGTCCGAAACGACAGCGACGGTGTTTTTCTTGATCGTCAGTTTGAACGCTTGTTTCGGGTCTGCTGCGATCGTGCGGCAGATGTCCGCCACGTGCGGGGTGTAGACGCGGGACAGTTCATCGCGGTTGCGGACCGCGATCTTCGAACGCATCTCGATCTTGCCGCCCAAGTGCATCAGGTAGGTGCGGTCGGAAACGTTGATGACTTTGATGCCGTCTTCCGCGTTCAGACGCTCCTGAATGCGGTTTCCGTGTTCGCGGTCGAACACGCTGACGTTGATGTCGCGGATGACGGTGTCTTTGTCCACGTGCACGACGTCGACGCCGATGATGTCCCCGTTTTCTTGACCGATATGGTGGGCAACGAGGCCGAAGATGTGCGAGCTGTTCTTAAGTTCAAGCCGGTAGATCAGCGAAAGACCGGCTGTCCGTTCTTGTGCCATAAATGAAATCCTCCTAGTGAACCGAAAAATATAAAATCTATTGTAGCACTCTTGCTAGAGAATCAATAGACTCGGTAGGCAAATTTTTATGAACAAAATCCCCCAACTTGTTTGCCGCAAAGCCCCCAGACTATAATAGGAAAAAGGATTCACAGCTTCAGGGAGCGAACTACATAACGCAAGGGGATCGATTTTTGTCATGGGTGTCTCTACTATTCCCATCTTGGAAGCAATCCTCTCTCACTTGCAGAACAACCCCGGCAGCTACCATGTACCGGGGCATAAAATGGGCCGGGGATTGCACGGAGCTCTGGGCGCTTGGCTAACGCATGCAGGACGCCTCGACCTCACGGAGATCCCGGGACTTGACGATCTGCATGCGCCGGAAGCGGCGATCCGCGAAGCGCAGAGCTTGGCGGCGCACGCGTTTGGCGCAGAGGAAACGTATTTTTTGGTAAACGGCAGTACGGCAGGGAATCTGGCGATGATCTTGACCGCGGTTCGACCGGGGGAGAAGATCCTCGTGCCCCGCAATTTGCATAAGTCGGTGTTGAACGGACTCGTGCTGGCACAAGCACAGCCCGTTTTTTATCAACCGGAAGTGTTGGAGGCGTTTGGGATCGCCTCGGGCGTGCGGGTGGAAACCGTGCGCGCGGCGGTGCAGAAACATCCCGATGCGCGGGCGCTGTTGATTGTCAGCCCCACGTATCACGGGATTTGCTCCGATCTGGAAGAGATCGCATACGTTGTGCACGAGGCGGGGATGATGCTCCTCGTCGACGAAGCGCACGGCGCGCACTTTGCGTTTCATGAAAGCCTGCCGCCGACGGCGATGGCGTCCGGCGCTGACATGGCGGTGCAGAGCACGCACAAGACGTTGGGCGCGCTGACGCAAGCATCGATGCTTCACGTCCAAGGCCCGCGCGTCAACCGCGCACGGCTTCGCAAACGGCTGCAACTCGTCCAGAGCACCTCTCCCTCGTATCTCTTGCTGGCGTCGCTCGATGTCGCCAGGCACCAGATGCAGACGGAGGGGCAGGCGATGCTCTCGAAAGCTCTCCAGGCAGTACAAACGGGCGCGGCGCAGCTTCAAGCGTCGCCGTACCTGAAATTGTTGCAAGAAACGCCTGACGGTTTTCGCGTCGACCCTTTAAAATGGACGATCGGAGTGACCGGGCTTCGCAAAAGCGGGACAGAGGTCTACGAGACGCTGCACCGCGAACACCATCTCACGCTCGAACTCTCCGATCCGCACAATCTGCTCGCCGTCTTCACGTACGCAGACCGCGAACGGCAGGTGGAGCGGCTGGTCAAAGCGCTGCTGGCGCTGGAACCTGCGGAAGGAGAGGCGGCGGAGTCTCCGCCAAGCGAGGGAAATTTCGCGTGGTTGGAGCTTCAAGCGAAATTCCTTCCGCATGAAGCGTTTGAGATGGACATGGAACGTGTACCCTTAACAGGTGCGGCCGGGTGCTGTGCAGGCGAGATGGTCATCCCGTATCCGCCGGGCATCCCGTTGATTGTGCCCGGGGAAGTATGGACGGACGAGTTGATCGCGCACATCCAATCCCTCCGCGAAGCCGGCGTCCGGTTCCAAGGTGTGGAGGACAGCCGGATGTCGGAAGTACAGGTTCTGTCCCAACAGCAGAAGGGAGTCTAGCAAGCAGTGGGTCTTTTTATCACACTTGAGGGCCCGGACGGCAGCGGCAAATCCACGCAGATTCGCCGCTTGTCCGAACTCGTCGGCCGTTTGGAAATAGAAGTGCAAACCACTCGGGAACCGGGCGGCACCCCGATCTCCGACCAGATTCGGTCGATGCTGCTCAACCCCGAAAACCACGCGATGACCGCCAAGACGGAGATGCTGCTCTACGCGGCGTCGCGTGCCCAACATGTTGCGGAAGTGATCCGCCCGGCGCTTGCAGCGGGCCGCGTGATCCTCTGCGACCGATACATCGACGCGAGCCTCGCCTACCAAGCGACGGGGCTCGGCCTCTCCTTGGAGGAAGTCCGGCATATCAACTCCATCGCCACCGACGGCCTCTGGCCGACCCGCACGTATATGATCGACGTGCCCTGCGAAATCGGGTTGGAGCGGGCGTTCGCCTCGCGCGGCAAATCGCTCGACCGCATTGAACAGCGCGATCTGGAGTATCACCGTCGCGTGCGCGATCAGTTTTTGCAGATTGCCAAGGAAGAGCCGAACCGCATCGTGATCATCGACGGCACGCAACCTGTGGAAGCGGTGACCGAAGCGATCTGGCAAGATCTCCGTCAGCACTTGCGAAGGAGCGGTTGAGGATGAAAATCGGAGGCAACTCCAGGCCGTTCGTGGACACGCTCGGCCTGCGCGATGACAAAGCGACGGGAGACGTCCGCTCTCCCGCGTTTCAAGACCTGTTTCAACAGGCGAACCAGAAAATGACCAAGGCCGAACTCGACAACCTCATGCGTCAAATCGACGACATGGGGAAACTGCTCGCCAAGTCGATGTCGTGGAAGTCGCTTCAGGACTACAAGGAACGCGTCCGCCGCTTCCTCGAACACGTGGTGAAGGGCGGTTTTTCGTCCAAGGAAAAGCAGGGCTTTGACAAGCGCGGACGCATGCGTCTGTACAAAATCATCTCTCAAATCGACGACTTGATGGCGGAACTCGCCGAGAAAGTCGTGGCGGATGAGAAGGACCACCTCGAAATCCTCGACAAGATCGGGGACATTCGCGGGCTGCTGCTGAACTTATATTATTAGGAAGAAATACTGTTACGTAGGAATTCTACCAGAAAGAGGAGGGGTCGCGATGACCTGGCCCGTACCGGGACCCGCGGCTGACATGCTGGCCCGGAGTTTGCAGACCGGGCGCTTGGCGCACGCGTATCTGTTTGTTGGACCGGAGGGGTCCGGGCAAGCGGAGACCGCGAACCACTTGGCCATGTCGATCCTCTGCCAAGGCGAAGGCGAGAAGCCCTGCGGGGTTTGCTTTCAATGCCGGCTGTTTCAGTCCGGCAACCACCCGGATGTGATCGTGATCGAGCCCGACGGCAACGCCATCAAGATCGCGCAAGTCCGGGAGTTGCAAAAAGCGTTCTCCAGGAAGTCGATGGAGACCGCCACCAAAGTCTACATCGTCCATCAGGCGGACCGGATGACGGTGGAAGCGGCAAACGCCTTGCTGAAATTCCTCGAAGAGCCGACGACGCCCGTCGTGGCGATCCTCTTGGCAGAATCGAAATCGAAGTTGTTGCCGACCGTGATTTCGCGGTGCCAACTGATTCCGTTTGACCGTCTGCCGGTCGGGCACACGCAGGAATTGTTGCAGAGAGAGGGACTTTCTGCCTCGCGGGCGAAATTTCTTGCCCATTTCAAGCAAAGTTTTGGGGCGGCGAAGGAATTTGCCAGCGGGGAGAGATTTGCGGAAGTCTTGTCGCTAATGGTACAATTGAGTGAGGAACTTGCAACACGCAGAGGGAATCCCCTCTTTACGATACAGGAGAAAGTGATCAAGCCAAGTTGGACGTCCGGCGAGATCGATGATTTGCTGGAGGCTCTCGCGTGGTGGTATCGCGATGTCTTGCACGTACGCCTAGGACTTGAAACAGCCGTGGCAGCAGATGGACAACTAGACAAATACCGCTCCCAGGCAGCGCAGTATCGCACGGATCAACTCGTCGGGATGATCGACACGATCCTCTCGACCAAAAAACGCTTGCAAGGCAATGCCAACGTACAATTGACGCTTGAGCAGATGATCTTGCGGCTGCAGGGGGTTTAGAATCGCATGTTCGCCGTCGTCGGAATCCGTTTTAAAAAAGCGGGTAAGATCTACTACTTCGACCCGGCCGACCTCCCCATCGAGAAGGGACACTTTGCAATCGTGGAAACCGCGCGCGGCGTGGAATACGGAGAAGTGGTCATCGGTAAGAAGATGGTCTCCGAAGGAGACGTGGTGTTGCCGCTGAAGCGGGTCCTGCGCGTAGCAGACGCCCGCGACGCCCAACAGGTGGAAGAGAACAAGGTCGCCGCGAAGAAGGCGTTTCATATTTGCCAACAGAAGATCATCGACCATAAGATGGAAATGAAGCTGGTCGATGTCGAGTATACGTTTGATCGCAACAAGATCATTTTTTACTTTACAGCGGACGGTCGCGTGGACTTCCGGGAACTCGTGAAGGACCTCGCCTCGGTCTTCCGCACGCGCATCGAGCTGCGCCAAATCGGCGTGCGCGATGAAGCCAAACTGCTCGGCGGCATCGGTCCGTGCGGGCGCATCCTCTGCTGTTCCTCGTGGCTGGGCGATTTCGACCCGGTCTCGATCCGCATGGCGAAAGACCAGAATCTCTCGCTGAATCCGGCGAAGATCTCCGGGCTGTGCGGCCGCTTGATGTGCTGTCTGAAGTTTGAGACGGACAGCTACGAAGAGGCGGAGAGCAGCAAAGTCGAAGTGGCCGCTGGTGGCAAGCCGCACGGCAAGGGCAAGCAACAGCGGGAGAATACCGATCACTAGACTTTTTTGCGAGCGGGGTGAGCGCGTGTGGACAAACAGGCCGTTTTTGCTCAAGTTGCCAACGTAGAGGAACGCATCGGCGAACTCTACCGGGAACTGGGCTCGCTGAAACAGAAGATCGTCGAGCTGTTGGAGGAAAACCAGAAGCTCACGATGGAGAACGAAAACCTGCGGAAGCGGTTAGACAAAACCACCAAGTCCGGGGAACCCGCTCCCGTGCTGGGCGAAGGGTACGACAACCTCGCGCGGCTGTACCAAGAGGGGTTTCACATCTGCAACCTGCACTACGGCAGTCTGCGAACCGAAGGGGATTGCCTGTTCTGCCTCTCGTTTTTGCACAAATAGTTCCGCAAATCGTTTCAAACGAAAACCCTCGTTCCAATGCCGAACGAGGGTTTTTTTTGCTGTTGGAGATTATGGATCTTCTTGCAAGTGATACGTGACGGCGGTGTGGGCGTTACTTGCGCGTGTTTGACAAGGATATTCGCATATGCTTATATAGTGATGAGGTGATGACATGGAGTTTGAAGTTCTGGAGGAGTGCTACAAAGCATTCGCAGACAAAACGAGATTGCGCATTCTCGCCTTGTTGAAAACGGAAGAGCTGTGCGTCTGCGAGTTGGTTGAAATTCTGCAGATGACGCAGCCGGCCGTCTCGCAACATTTGAAAAAACTCAAGACCGCCAAACTGGTCAAAGAACGCAGAGAAGGCCAGTGGGTCTTCTACTCGTTGGACGGTTCGCTCTATCCCTTCCTGGAAGCGAACTTGCAAGCCATGCCGGATTTGAGCAACAAGATCGAAGAGCTCAAGCAGAACGGACTCAAAGTTTGCTGCAGGTAAGCGTGATTTTTTGCAAAAGGAGTGTTTCAGCGACATGTCCTCCATGGCATGGGTAGCGGTCGCCGTTTTCGTTCTTACTTTGGTCGGTGTTATCTGGCAGCCGAAGGGGTTGTCCATCGGCTGGTCTGCATCAGGCGGTGCGCTTCTGGCTCTGCTGTGCGGCGTCGTGACGCTTGATGACGTGTGGACAGTGACCGGGATCGTTTGGAACGCGACGCTTGCGTTCGTTGCGATCATCTTGATTTCCTTGCTGTTGGACGAGATCGGGTTCTTCGAATGGTCGGCGCTTCATATCGCGCGGCTGGCGAAGGGCAACGGACGTCGGATGTTTGTGTACGTCGTGCTGCTCGGCGCAGCAGTCGCCGCACTGTTTGCAAACGACGGGGCGGCGCTGATTTTGACCCCGATCGTTCTGGCGCAGGTCCGCGCTTTGAAACTGCCGGATCGGATGATACTTCCGTTCATTCTCGCCTCCGGGTTCATCGCGGACACGACTTCGCTGCCGCTGGTGGTCAGCAACTTGGTCAACATCGTGTCGGCGGACTACTTTGGTATTGGTTTTTTGGAATATGCAGGCAGGATGATCGTTCCGAACTTGTTCTCTCTGGGAGCGAGTTTGCTCGTTTTGTACCTGTTCTTCCGACGGGACATTCCGAAAACGTATGACTTGGCCGAACTCAAACAGCCGCGCGAAGCCATCAAGGACATCCGGCTGTTTCGCATGTCGTGGGTCATTTTGGGTATCTTGTTGGCAGGCTACTTATTGAACGAATGGCTCAACATCCGTGTCTCGATTGCGGCGGGAGTTGCGGCTTTGGTTTTCTTGTTCGCGTCTTGGCAGTCGAAACGAATTGAGACTTGGCGAGTGGTGAGAGAAGCCCCTTGGACCATTGTGGTTTTTTCCATCGGGATGTATGTCGTCGTCTATGGACTTCGCAACGTCGGGTTGACCGATCTGTTGGGTTTGCTTATCCAAAAAGCGGCAGACCAAGGGGTGTTTGCAGCGTCGCTGGGGATGGGCTTCCTATCCGCCGTTCTGTCCTCGATCATGAACAACTTGCCGAGCGTCATGATCGGCGCCCTCGCGATCCAAGGAACGACCGCTACGGGAGTTGTGCAAGAATCGCTGGTGTATGCCAACGTCATTGGATGCGATTTGGGCCCGAAGATCACGCCGATCGGGTCGCTGGCGACTTTGCTTTGGCTTCATGTCCTCTCTCACAAGGGAGTCGTGATCACATGGGGCCGGTACTTTCGAAACGGGATTGTGTTCACGATCCCGACGCTCTTCCTCACACTCGTCGGGTTGTATCTGTGGCTCAGCCTCATTCACTAAAAAAGGAAGGATGAAACCCATGACGACATTCCGCATGCACGTCGCCATCAACGTGACCGATCTGGAAGCAACTCTAGCGTTTTACCGCGCGATGTTTGGCGAGGAACCAACCAAGGTCAGAGAGAACTACGCAAAGTTTGAGTTGAACAACCCGCCGCTTCATTTTTCCATGAACGTTCGCCCTTATGAATCGAACGGCGTTCTGAACCATCTGGGCTTCCAAGTGGAGAATACGGAAGCCGTCCTCGCGATGAAGCAACGCTTCCAAGAAGCCGGTCTCGTCCCGATCGACGAAATGAACACGACCTGCTGTTATGCCGTGCAAGATAAAATCTGGGTGCACGACCCGGCAGGCAACGCGTGGGAAGTGTTCTATACCCGGGAAGACTCCGAATTTGAATCGGCGGGAGAGGCGGCGGTACCGGACGTCTGTTGCCCAACGGCCCCCGTCGAACTGATCAACCTCGACTAACGGAGGGATTTCTTCTCATGACGGACAACAAAAAAATCATCTACTTCCTCTGCACAGGCAACTCCTGCCGCAGTCAGATGGCAGAAGGCTTTGGGAAAAAACACCTCGGCGACCGCTACGACGTCTACAGCGCGGGAATTGAAGCGCACGGCTTGAACCCGAACGCCGTCAAAGCGATGGCGGAGAAGGGGATCGACATCTCCAAGCAAACGTCCGACCTCCTCAACGCCGAGCTTTTGAACCAAGCGGATCATGTGATCACACTGTGCGGCGACGCCAACGACAAGTGCCCGGTGACCCCGCCGCACGTCAAGCGCGCCCATTGGGGCTTCGACGATCCGGCAAAAGCAACCGGCACCGACGAGGAGAAATGGGCGGTGTTTCAACGCGTGCGCGATGACATCGAAGCGCGCATCCGGCGATTTGCAGAGCAAGGCGAATAAGCAACAGCGACCCTTTTCGTTTTCGAGAAGGGTCGTTTTTTTGTACAAAAGCAGGCGGTACTCCTGTTATACATGCCCTGACAAGCCGGAGCGACGATGCATAGTCTGTAGGGACAAGAGGAAAGGGGGGAATCTCATGTACGGACAATTTGGCGGCTACACTCGTTGGGCAGTCGTGTTTCTGATCATCTTCGTTCTGTTCATCCTGCTCGTTCCGGGCTACGGCGGCGCCGGCTACTAATGGAAGACCGAATGAAGAGGAGTGGGGAAGCCGAGGAAGCGGGAGAGCCCCACTCCCATCAAGTTTTTCTCCTTTCATGGGACGGACGCGCTGTGCATGTCCACCACTTTTCCGGTACGACTTCATTTGATGTCGGTTATCGGCATCGGGATGCCGGCACGACAGAGCCTGCTCCGAGCGGAGTGCCTCATACTCACCGGTATGCAACCAGCACCACATTCGATGACGGGCACAGACACCACCTGCACGGAACCACAGGACCTGCCATTCCTCTGCCAGGTGGAGGGCACTATCATTTCTTTGAAGGTGTCACAACTGGTAACGGCCGCATTCCACATACCCATCACTATCGCGGCAAAACGGGTGGAGAAGTGTAAAGAACACACACAAAAACGGCAACCCGCTGGGGGTGCCGTTTTTTGTTTTTTAAAGAAAGACGGGACCTTTGCAAAGCAACTGTCGACATTCTGTAGGAACGTTGCCGTCAGAGGTCAAAGGGAATTTCTCCATGTTCGATGTGAAACAGCTCTTGGAGCATTCTGGATATATCGTGTTGTTTGGATCGTTGTT
>NZ_JMIR01000036.1 GCF_000714935.1 Tumebacillus flagellatus | reverse complement strand
CTTCTGGCTCGAATCGTTCTTCATCTATCACTCGTTTAGTTTTCAAGGATCAATTATCTTTCAAGCATCGCTCAGCGGCGACGTTTATTAGACTAACACGAAGCTCGTCCATTTGTCAACACCTATTTTCAAAACCACCGTCGCATCTCGCGGCGACAAGAGCAATCTTAGCATGCCCGCACACGCGCCTCAACTCCGCCGGCGAAACAAAACCCGGCAAATTCTCCCCCTCCGCCGCCTGTCTCCTACTTTTTTCTCACGCATAAAGGAGATTGCTCATATTCCGTTGAATTGGAAGTTACATCCACTTTACGAAGGAGTTTTCCTACTCTATGAAAAAAACCATCCCCGGCCTTCTGCTCGGGTCGCTGCTTCTGACCGCCGTTCCGAATGCCGCCGTCTACGCGTCCGTCCCGGATGCTGTCGGCATTACGATCAACAACAAAGTCGTCCATCTCACCACCATGCCCGTCCAACTGGACGGTCGAGTGCTCGTACCGTTGCGCGCCGTCTCCGAAGCGATCGGCGCAGAAGTCAAGTGGGACGCTGCCACGCAAACCGCCACGATCACCCGCGGACGCGACAAAGTCGAGATGACGCTCGGCAACACCACCGCCAAGAAAAACGAACAACCCGTCACCCTCGACGTCGCACCGCAGCTGATCGACGACGCGACGATGATCCCCGTCCGCTTCCTCGTCGAAGGGCTGAACCTGCAAGCGAAATGGGACGAAGCCACAAAAACGGTGATCATCGACACCCATACCGCTTCCGGCACCGCGCCGACGCCCGCGCCGAAGCCGCAAACGCAGCTCTCGATCAAGGAGATCGCCAAAAACTTCGACCGCGTCGTCATGATCAACATCTACGACAAAAAAGGAAAACTGCTCGGCTCCGGTTCCGGCATGGTCGTCTCCAATGACGGCAAGATTCTCACCAATCATCACGTGCTGGCTGAAGCGGCGACGGCGAAGGTCGTTTTTGACGACAACACGATGTTCCCGGCTACCAAAGTGCTGCTCGACGATGCCGACCGCGACCTCGCGCTGATGCAAATCGACGTCTCGAACTTGCAAGCCGTCTCGTTTGGCAACTCGGACGCGCTCGATGTCGGCGACAACGTCGTGGCGATCGGCTCCCCGCTCGGCATGCAAAACACGCTCTCTGCCGGCCTCGTCTCCGGCATGCACCGCAAATTCGACATCTCCAAGAAAACCGACAAAACCCCCAAGGAAGTGGAATTCCTGCAAACCAACGCTCCCTATACGTTCGGCTCCTCCGGCGGCGCGCTGTTCAACATGTACGGCGAAGTCGTCGGCGTCACCTCGAACTCCGCGGCGTATGTCGGCGGCGAGTTGAACTTGGCGATCCCGTCCAACGACGTCATCCGATTCTTGGCGCAACCGGAAGTCCCGCAAAGCTTCGCAGACTTTGAGGCTGCTCTTGCCGCGAAAGGGGCCAGCGACGAGAACCCCCTCAACGGCAACGATCCGAGCGACGAAAACGACCCGCCGGAATGGAACGCTGCCATCAAAGTCGAGGACGCGCTGAACAAAGACCACTCGAAATGGACCGACCCCGCCACCGGCCAAGAACTCAACGCCAGATTCATGGTGATGCCGTCCTATAACAAAGAAAAGCAAGTCATCGGTCAAAACATCGACCTCGATCTGCGCGACTACGACCCGTACGGCGCAACGGGCGAACTCAACCGCCAAGCGCTGTCCGACTTGCTCCAGCAAGCCGCTTCCTGGGCGCATGCGGCCGGGGCGACCAACCCGCTGATCAGAATCTTCACCTCGTTTGACGAGAAGACCTTCAACGCGCGCATCAAATCGCAGACGTACAATCCGCGCACCGACACTTACCGCGTTTCGGAACTGCAAATCGGCTGGGCTCTGCTCGACGACGCGACCGGCACGATCACGTACCAATTGGATCCGAACAACGACCACAGCAAACAAACCGTTCAACTGAACAAGTAAACAGACGTTTAGAAAAACTCCTCCCTGTCCATGCTGTTGTATGAATGCAGCACCAAGGAGGAGTTTTGTCATGTTTCACAAAAAAATGATCCGTCTGCTCGCCGTCCTCGCCCTGAGCGCCACCCTGTTCGGATGCTCCAAAGACTCGACTCCGAAAACATCGGACCCCATGGACGACATGGCGGGCATGGACATGAGCACACCGGAGCCGGCCGCTTCGGCCGCCTCCGCACCGCCGGCGTCCGTCGATTCGGTCGCAGCCGCTCAAAAACCGACGCTTCACATGAACGTCGACGTCAACAAAGACACCGCCACGGTGCACTTTGACGTCACCAACTTCAAAATCTCGCCGGAGCACTACAGCCAAGCGCCGGTGCCGGGCGAGGGTCACATCCACCTGTTCATCGACGGCTCGCCGACCAAAGTGGCGGTCAAGGACAAAGTCTATCAACTCGACGGTTTGTCCCCCGGCCACCACACGCTCAAAGCGTCGTTGCACACGAACAACCACCAGCCGTACAACGTGGAGGACACGGCGGAATTCGACGTCAAGTAACGCCGCCCAAGAAAAAAGAAACCCGACCTCAAGTGGCCGGGTTCTTTTTTCGTGCTCCCAGAAAGCGCAATTCCGTAACGACAATCCCCGCCAAAATCAACAGGATGCCCGCCCATTGCGCGCCAAACACTTCCTCATGCAACAGCCAAAACGCCGAAACCACCGCCACCGGCAGTTCCACCGCGCCGAGCACGGCCGCCAGCGGACCGCCGATTCTCGGAATGCCGACGTTGAAAAACAGCGGCGGGATGACTTGTCCGAGCCCGCCGATGATCAGCGCCCACACCCACAGCCCTTCCCCCAGCGACCCGTTCCAGAGGAACTTCGGCGGGAAGATCAAAAACACCGTCAGCGTCGAAGCGATGGAGATCACCGCCGAGTTCACAAACGGCGAGCTCCCCGGCCGCACGTACGACGTGAAGTACAAAAACGCGCTGTACGTCACCGACGAGAGCAGCCCCAGCACGATACCGAGCACCGAAACGCCCATCCACTGGGTGTGGAACAGGTCGACCGCCAGCAACGTCCCGATAAAAATCAACACCAACGCCGTCCATTTGATCGGCGTGGGCTTGTTGCGGGTGATGAGATAGTCGATCACCATCACCACCCACGTAAATTGAAACAGCAACACGATCGCCAGCGACGCCGGCAAATACGAGAGCGAAAGATAATAAAAAACAGAAGTCCCCGTCGAGAGCACCCCGAGGAACACGAGCAGCCCGAGGTCGCGCCCTGTCATCCCGCGCAGACGGCGCAATTGGAACAGCGCGATCAACACGAGGATCGACATCGCGGCGCCGTACTGCGAACTGGTCACATCCGCCGGAGAGAATCCTGCGTCATACGCCATCTTCACCGCGGGCGAGATCAAGCCGTAAGAGGCCCCTCCCAACAATACGAGGAGGATTGCAATCATGCGGTTCATGGTTTGTCCACCTTTGCTTATCATTTCGGTAACGCGTGCTGCATTTGGGTCATGAAGTAGTATACCCAGAAGGAGACGCACCCGCATAAAAAGGAAACCCGCTCCACGGTGGAGATCGGGTTTCTTTTTCATAAAAGACCCAGATTAGCGGCGGCATGCGTGCCGATGCGCCGCTTGATGTACAGCTCGGCGAGGTCGTACGGATCGTCGACCCACACCGATTGGTTGTTCTGTTTGACCGCCACGCGCCGGCGCTGCTGTCCGTTGCCGATCGACTCCAGCACCGCGTGCATCGTGTTGCCGACGGGCACCCAGATGTGCACGACCTTCTTGCCTGCCACGGTGAGCACGCGCATCTCGGGGAACGGCGTGAGCAGCGGGTAGATGCGGTTGTGCAACAGCGAAGCGATCGCCAGCAGGTATTTGTCTTCGTTGCCGTAGCGGGCGATCTCGTGGCCGATGCCGACGATTTTCTTGTCGTTGGCGACGCCGAGGTAGAGGTTGCCGTTGTTGGTGTTGGCAAACGCCACGACCGATTTGAGGATTTTCTCCTTGGAGTTCAGGAAGTCTTGCTTGAACTCGATCTCGTGGTTCTCGTCCACCGCGATGGCGCGGAACACGTTGTCTTGCCGCCCCAAGTACAAGTAGCGGGAAATCGCCTGCAACCGGTACGTGTACGATTCAAACACGTCCTCGTCCAGCATCAACGCTTCCAGCCGCGTCGTGCTCTCCTGCCAGAACGCGTCCAACTTGCTGTGAAAGCACAAGTCAAACGAGACACGCCGCCCCAGCGTCAGAATGTCAAACCCCACGACACACGGTGCGTTTTGGGGCCGGTAGCCGTCCATGTTGGGATCTTCCAGCACCAACACCCCGGTGCGGATCAAATGGTCAAAACACGAGCGCGGCAGAGAGCATCTCTTGCGAATGCGCTCTCGAAACAACGGCAGGTCTTCCCGCTCCACTTCATGAAACAGGCGGAGGGTCACTTCCTCGTCGTCGAGGCGCTGCACCGCGGCGACAAATCGACAAGTGATCAGCCGGTTCATAGGCGCCCTCCCGTTCGTCCAGACTCTTCCTGTACATCATACGCTTCCTTCTCCTGTTTGGGAAGCAAACGGGGTGCAAAAAAAAGACCCCGCCACCTGTGTGGAAGGGTCTCTTTTGGAAGTTGGACGTCCCGACCAGCCGAGACTATTTAGACGGTTTGCCCAGCAAGCGAAACATGTTTTTCTTGTACGCTTCCACGCCCGGTTGGTCAAACGGGTTGACGTCGAGCAGGTAGCCGGAGATCGCGCACGCTTTTTCGAAGAAGTAGAACAGGTGCCCGACGTTGTGTGCCGTCAATTCCGGAATGTGCAGGACGAAGTTCGGCACGCCGCCGTCTTGGTGCGCTTCGAGCGTCCCGAGCATCGCTTGTTGGTTGACGTAGTTGATCGACTTGCCCGCGAGGTAGTTCAGGCCGTCGAGGTCTTTCTCTTCGCGCGGCACGGTCAGTTCTTCGTGGCCTGCGTCGTCGACCCACAGCACCGTTTCAAACATGTGGCGCGGGCCTTCTTGGATGTATTGGCCCATCGAGTGCAGGTCGGTGGTGAACTGCACGGACGCCGGATAGATGCCTTTGTGCTCCTTGCCTTCCGATTCGCCGAACAGCTGTTTCCACCACTCGACGAACGTCACGAAGCGCGGCTCGTACGCGACCAACAGTTCAATCGCTTTGCCGTTTCGGTAGAGATGGTTGCGGTACGCCGCGTATTGGTAGCAGGAGTTTTCCTCCAAGTTCGGGTTGCTGTAGAGATCCTTTGCTTCCTGTGCGCCTTGGAGCATCGCTTGGATGTCGATGCCTGCCGCCGCCAGCGGCAAGAGGCCGACCGGAGTCAGCACGGAATAGCGTCCGCCGACGTCGTCCGGGATGACGAATGTGGTGTAGCCTTCCGCGTCGGAGAGTGTGCGCAGCGCGCCTTTGGCAGCGTCGGTGGTCGCGTAGATGCGCTCCGCCGCTTTGTCGCCGTACTTCTTGGTCATCCAGTCGCGCACGAGGCGGAACGCGATCGCCGGTTCGGTCGTCGTGCCCGACTTCGAGATCACGTTGACGGAGACGTCCTTGCCTTCGATCAGTTGGAACAGTTGAGCTATGTAGGTGGCGCTGAGGTTGTGACCGACAAAGTAAACTTCCGGGCCTTGGCGTTCGGCGGAGAATTGATTGCGGAACCCGTGTGTGAGCATCTCGATGCCCGCGCGCGCGCCCGCGTACGAGCCGCCGATGCCGATGACGAGCAGGACGTCGGAGTTTTTGCGGATGCGCTCGGCAGCTGCGAGCACGTTTTTCACAATCTCGCCGTCAACAGCAAGCGGCTCCAGCCAGCCCAAGAAGTCGTTCCCGCGTCCGGTGCCGTTGTGCACGGTGTCGTGTGCGCGGCGAACCTCGGCGGCCCAGTCCGTTTTTTCACCTTGTTGCAACCATTGATCGGCTGCTTTCGTATCCAGTTGGAATTGCGGCATGTGGTTCTCTCCTTTTTTCTACTGAATGCTTCTAGTCTGCCCAGTCCTTTCAAAATTGTACTCTGTTTCTTGAAGTGCCACAACCAAGATTTACATATTCGAAAGTATGACCTCCGTTGGAAAAAACGGATGTTTACATCTTGATTTCCTTGAAAAAAAGCCCCTGCCCACATCCGTGAACAGAGGCTGTATTCCCTTACTTCAACGCTTTGTCCGCAATATCCCGACGGTAGTGCATGCCCTCAAACGACACGCGCGCGACCGCTTCGTACGCCTGTTGCTTGGCAGCGCGAAGGTCCGATCCGAACCCGGTGACGCCGAGGACGCGGCCGCCGTTCGTGACGATGCCCGCTTCCGTTTGCTTCGTCCCGGCATGGAAGATCACGCTCTGTGCATGAGTGCTGTCCAACCCGTCGATCACATCGCCCTTGCGGTACGAAGCCGGATAGCCTCCCGCCGCGAGGACCACGCAGACCGCAGCTTGCTCCGACCAGGAAATCTCCTGCTCTGCAAGCGTCCCGTCCACCACGCTGTTGAAGATCTCCAACAGATCGCTCTCCAAGCGCGGCAATACCACTTGCGTCTCCGGGTCGCCAAAGCGCGCGTTGAACTCGATGACTTTCGGGCCTTGCTCCGTGAGCATCAACCCCGTGTAGAGCACGCCTCGGTACGGAGTGCCGTCTGCCGCCAAACCCTCCACAACCGGGCGGATGATCGTGCGCTCCACCTCGTCCAGCAATTCCGGCGTCACCACCGGAACGGGAGAGTACGTGCCCATGCCGCCCGTGTTCGGGCCTTGGTCTCCGTCGTAGGCAGGTTTGTGGTCTTGCGCGGGCACCATCAAGCGAATGTCGGTGCCGCAGACAAACGCCATCACCGTCGCTTCTTGCCCCGTCAGAAACTCTTCGACGACGACCTTGTGCCCGGCGTCGCCAAACGCGTTCTCCCGCATGATCATGTCGAGCGCCGATTCCGCTTCCTGAAGCGTCATCGCGACGATCACGCCCTTGCCCGCCGCCAACCCGTCCGCTTTGATCACGATCGGCGCGCCCGTCTCCCGCACGTACGCGCGGGCGGCTTCCGCATCCGTAAAATCGCGGTACGCCGCCGTCGGCACGCCGCGACGCTCCATCACCGACTTGGCAAACGCCTTCGATCCTTCAATCAACGCCGCCGCCCGGCGCGGGCCGAACACGCGCAGCCCGCGCTCTTCGAAATGATCGACGATCCCGGCGAGCAACGGAGCTTCCGGGCCGATGACCGTCAAATCGATGCCTTCGCGCTCGGCGAAGTCCGCCAGCGCCGCCACCTCTTCCGCTCCCACGCCAACAGAGGCCGCCAACGGCTCCGTGCCCGGATTGCCCGGCGCACAGTAGAGTTTCGGTTGTTGCGGAGATTGAGCCAGTTTCCACAAGATCGCATGCTCGCGACCGCCCGCTCCTACGACGAGAACCTTCATAGTTAAAAGTACCTCCGTGACCTAGTGTTTGAAGTGGCGAACGCCCGTGAAGACCATCGCAATACCGGCTTCGTCCGCAGCCGCAATCGATTCGGCGTCTTTGATCGAGCCGCCCGGCTGAATGATCGCCGTGACGCCTGCCGCTGCCGCCGCTTGCACCGTATCGCCCATCGGGAAAAACGCATCCGACGCGAGCACGGAGCCTTTCGCCAATTCGCCCGCTTGCTCAATGGCGATCTTCGCCGCTCCGACGCGGTTCATCTGACCTGCGCCGACACCGACGGTGCGGTCGCCGTTCGCCAGCACGATCGCGTTCGACTTCACGTGCTTGACGACTTTCCAACCGAACAGCAGTTGTTTCATCTCGTCCGGCGTCGGTTGACGCTTCGTGACGACTTGGACGTTTTCTTCCGTCAGCGCAAACGTGTCGAGGTCTTGAATCAACAGCCCGCCTTGGACTTTCAGCGTCGTGCGCGCAGCGCCGAGCACTTCGATGCCGCCTTGCGGGGTCATCGCCACCGTCATGACGCGGAGGTTTTTCTTCTTCGTCAAGATCTCCAGCGCTTCTGCGGTGTACGACGGCGCGAGGATGATTTCGAGGAAGAGCTCGCCCATTTTCTCCGCAGTCGGCGCGTCGACTTCACGGTTGAGCGCGATGATGCCGCCGAAGATCGAAACCGGATCGGCTTCGTACGCTTTCATGTACGCGTCGTAGATCGTCTCCGCCACGCCCACGCCGCACGGGTTGGTGTGCTTGATCGCAACGACCGCCGGTTCGCTGAACTCGTGCACGATGGAAAGCGCCGCGTTGGCGTCGTTGATGTTGTTGTAGGACAGCTCCTTGCCGTGCAGTTGCTTCGCGCCCGCGATAGTGTACAGGGCGGCACCCGGCTCCGCGTAGAACGCCGCTTTCTGGTGCGGGTTTTCGCCGTAGCGGAGGTCTTGGACTTTCTCATAGGTCAGCGTGAGTTTTTCCGGGAACTCCTCGCCGGTGACGTTCGAGAGGTATTGTGAGATCAGCGCGTCGTACGCGGCGGTGTGACGGAACACTTTGGTCGCGAGTTTGAGCTTGTCTTCGCGGGTCAACTCCACGCCGTTTTGCAGCGCCTCGATGACGAGACCGTAATCTGCCGCATCGACCACGACGGTGACGTCCTGATAATTTTTGGCCGCCGCACGGAGCATCGACGGGCCGCCGATGTCGATGTTTTCAATCGCGTCGTGGAATTCCACGCCCGGCTTCGAGATCGTCTCTTTGAACGGATAGAGGTTGACGATCACATAGTCGACCGGCTGGATGTCGAGGCCCTCAATCGCGCCCATGTGCTCCGGGTTGGAGCGAATCGCCAGCAACCCGCCGAAGATGTTCGGGTGCAGGGTTTTGACGCGGCCGTCCATGATTTCCGGGAACCCCGTGACGTCCGAGATGTTCGTCACCGGAATGCCGGCCTCCTGCAACAGTTTGTGCGTGCCGCCTGTCGAGACGATCTCCACATCATGTGCCGCCAGCGCTTGAGCCAGTTCCACAACGCCGGTCTTGTCCGATACGCTGATCAGTGCGCGTTTCATAGTTGGTTTCCTCCGCTCCGTTAGTTGGCTTCTCTCTATTGAAAAAAAACTCTCTATTCCATCCGCAACTCGCCGCTCACCAGCAGGCGGGTGACCTCCGGCAAGAGACGATGCTCGACTTCGTGAATTTTCGCCGCGAGCGACTCCAGCGTGTCGTCCGCCTCCACATGTACCGTCTCCTGCCGAAGGATCGGCCCGGTGTCCATGCCTTCGTCGATGAAATGAACGGTCACGCCGGTGTACTTCACGCCCGCTGCAAACGCGTCCGCAATCGCCGTCGCGCCCGGAAACATCGGCAAGAGCGACGGGTGCACGTTGATCGTCCGCCCGCCGTACGCTTCGAGAAACGTCGGGCCGCACAGCCGCATATACCCCGCCAGCACGACGAATTCCACGCCGCGCGCCCGCAGTTCGCGGACGAGTTCCGCTTCGTACGCCGCTTTGTCGGCAAAGTCGCGGGGACGGTAGACCAAGGCGGGCACGCCCGCTTTTTCCGCGCGTTCGAGGACGCCGGCGCCGGGACGATCGCAGACGAGGCACGCGACCTCGCCCGGAATCGTGCCGTCCGCCGCTCGTTCAAACAGGACCTGAGCGTTCGACCCAGATCCTGATGCGAAGATGGCAAACTTTCGTTTCTTGGCTGCGGCACTCATGCGAGTTTCCCTTTCAAGCGCACGTCTTGCGCGCCTTCCACGATCGAACCGATCACATACGCGCCTTCACCGAGCTCTTTCGCCGCCGCGACGACCGCGTCCGCTTGCTCGGCCGGGACGACGAGCACCATGCCGATGCCCATGTTGAACGTGCGGTAGAGGTCGGTGTCGCCGATGTTGCCGAGGCGCTTCATCACGTCAAACACCGGAAGCACCGGCCACGAGCCCAGCTCGATCTCCGCCGCAACGCCGTCCGGCAACACGCGCGGGATGTTTTCCAAAAAACCGCCGCCGGTGATGTGCGCCATCGCACGGATGTCAAAGCGAGACAACAGATTCAAAACCGTTTTCACATAAATCCGCGTCGGTGTCAACAGTTCTTCGCCGAGCGCTCGTCCGATCTCCGGGAACACATGCCCCAATTCAAACCCGCCGTCTGTAAAAAACAACTTGCGCACCAGCGAGTAGCCGTTGGAGTGGATGCCGCTGGACGCCAATCCGATCAGAGTATCACCCACACGCACATTCGCGGGATCGATCATTTTTTCTCTGTCGACAACGCCGACGGTGAAGCCCGCGATGTCGTATTCGCCCGCTTGGTACATCCCCGGCATCTCTGCCGTCTCGCCGCCGATCAGCGCGCAGCCGGAGAGCTCGCAACCGTCCGCGATGCCCTTGACCACGTCCTCGATCACGCCCGGCTCCACTTTGCCCGTCGCGAAGTAATCGAGGAAAAACAGCGGTTCCGCGCCCATCACGATGATGTCGTTGACACACATCGCCACCGCGTCGATGCCGATGGTGTCATGACGATCCATCGCAAACGCAAGCTTGAGCTTGGTACCGACGCCGTCGGTGCCGGAGACGAGCACCGGGTTTTGATATTTTGAAACGTCCAAGTGAAACCCGCCGCCAAAGCCGCCGAGCATGGTGGCCACTTCCGGGCGCATCGTGCGGGCGACATGCGACTTCATGCGGCGCACCGCTTCGTTGCCTGCGTCGATGTCCACGCCCGCTGCTTTGTACAGTTCGCTCATCTGTCGTTCCTCCGTCCTAGTGGCTCTCCAAGATCATCTTGGACAGGTCTTCGTAGATTTCCGTCGGGTACTTCCCGTTGAAACAAGCGTTGCAATGCCCGTGGTCGCTGCCTTCGATGCCGAACGCGCGCATCATGTTGCTCTCGCTCAGATACGCCAGCGAATCCGCGCCGATGTACTCGCGAATCTCTTCGACCGATTTGCGGGACGCGATCAGTTCTTCCTTCGCCGACGTGTCGATGCCGTAGAAGCAAGAGTGCGTGACCGGCGGCGACGCGATGCGCACATGCACTTGCACGGCCCCCGCCTCGCGCAGCATCGTGACGATGCGCCCGGACGTCGTGCCGCGCACGATCGAGTCGTCGATCAGCACCACGCGTTTGCCTTCGACGATCTTGCGCACGGCGTTCAGCTTCAGACGCACGCCGCGCGCGCGCAGTTCTTGGCTCGGCTGAATGAAGGTGCGGCCGATGTAGCGGTTTTTGATCAAGCCGATTTCATACGGGATGCCCGATTCTTCGGCATAGCCGATCGCCGACGAGATCGAGGAGTCCGGCACGCCGATGACGACGTCCGCTTCCACCGGGTGTTCTTGGTAGAGCAGGCGGCCGAAGTCTTTGCGGACGTGGTGGACGTTGTAGCCGTCGATGTCGGAGTCCGGGCGCGCGAAGTAGATGTACTCAAACGTGCAAAGCGCTTTCTTGGCTTGACCCGCAAAGCGGTGCGACTCTACACCGTCCTTGGAGATCACCAGCATCTCGCCCGGTTCGATGTCGCGGATAAACTTCGCGCCGATCGTGTCAAACGCGCACGATTCCGAAGACACGCAGTACGCGTCGCCGACTTTGCCCAAGACCATCGGGCGCAGGCCGTTGGCGTCGCGCATCGCGTACAGTTTGTCGTCCGTCAAGATCACAAACGCGTACGCGCCTTTGACGATGGAGAGCGCTTCCTTGATGCTTTCTTGCACGTCGTTGGAGTCGGCGCGCGCGATCAAGTGCGCGACGACTTCCGTGTCGGACGTCGATTGGAAGATCGCGCCGCGGCGTTCGAGAAACTGGCGCAGTTGGTGCGCGTTGACGAGGTTGCCGTTGTGCGCGAGCGCCAAGTTGCCGCGGATGAAGTTAAACACCAGCGGCTGCGCGTTGATCAGCTGCGACACGCCGGTCGTCGAGTAACGAACGTGTCCGATGCCCGCGTGCCCCTTGCCCAGACGCTCCATCGAGGCGGTGGGGATCGCCTCCGCGACGAGCCCCATGCCTTTCTGGTGGTACAGTTTCATGCCGTCGACCGTTGCGATGCCCGCCGACTCTTGACCTCGGTGTTGCAGGGCGACGAGCGCGTAATACGTCAACTCCGCCGCGTTTTCATGGCCGAAGATGCCGAACACGCCGCACTCTTCATTCCATTTATCAAAAATGTCGTCTTCACGCCATACGCCGGTTTCTTCTACTTCATGAGACATGGGATTGCCCCTCTCCAAGTCGATTCGAGATGAGTGACGGCGTCGGAAATCACCGCCTCCCCATTCACACGAATTTCGAGACGGTCGCCGCCGACGGTGCCGAGGACGGTGGAAGACACACCTGCTTTTGCAAAAAGCGCCTCCACGCCGGACAGTTGCTCCGGCGCGACTTCCACGAGGATGCGGGAGCCTGCTTCGCCGAACAGCACTTCGTCCAGACGCTGGGTGGAGTTCAGTTCAATCGTTGCGCCGAGTTTGCCTCCGATGCAAGACTCGGACAGCGCCACGGCGAGGCCGCCTTCCGCCAAGTCGTGCGCCGCGCGGATGCGGCCTTCTTGGATCGCGGTGAGCACGGCGGTTTGCAACGCTTTTTCCACGTTCAGGTCGAGCGCCGGCGCGTCGCCTGCGATTTGGCCGTGCACGACGCGCAGGTATTCAGAGCCGCCAAGCCCCGCCGTGTCGGACGGGCCGACGAGCAGGATGCGGTTCCCCGCCTGCTTAAACTCTTGCGTCGTGATGTGGTCGAGGTCTTCTACGAGGCCGACCATGCCGATGATCGGGGTCGGGTAGATGTCGAGGTCGTTCGTTTGGTTGTACAGCGAGACGTTGCCGGAGATGACCGGCGTTGCGAGCGCCGTGCACGCTTCCGACATGCCCGCGCAAGACTCTTCGAACTGGTAGAAAATCTCCGGCTTCTCCGGGGACGAGTAGTTCAAGCAGTCGGTCACCGCCAGCGGTTTGCCGCCGGAGCAGACGACGTTGCGCGCCGCTTCGGCGATCGCGTGTTGACCGCCGCGACGCGGGTTCAAGTAGACATAGCGGCCGTTGCCGTCGGTGCTCATCGCCAGCGCTTTGCGGGTGCCGCGAATCGCGACGACCGCTGCGTCGGAGCCCGGTCGGACGACGGTGGACGTGCGCACCATGTAATCGTATTGCGAGTAGACGTACTCCTTGGACGCGATGGTCGGCGTTCCGAGAAGCGTGTGCAGGGTTTCGGTGAAGTTTTCCGGAAGCGCAATGCTTGCCGGGTCGAACGAAAGCGTTTCGTCGAGGTACGCCGGGCGGGCGGACGGACGGTGGTAGACCGGCGCGTCGTCGACGAGGGTCGTGACTTCGATTTCCGCCACCACTTCGTCGCCTTCCGTCAGGCGGAGTTTGCCGTCGTCGGTGACTTTGCCGATCACGGTCGCTTCCAAGTTCCACTTGCGGAAGATCTCTTCGGCGATGTGTTCCTTGCCTTTTTCCATGACGACGAGCATGCGCTCTTGCGATTCGGAGAGCATCAGTTCATACGGGGTCATGCCTTCTTCGCGGCGCGGCACTTTCAGCATGTCGAGCTCCAAGCCCGAACCTGCGCGTGCGGCCATTTCCGACGAAGAAGAAGTCAAACCTGCCGCGCCCATGTCTTGAATCCCGACGACCGCCCCGGTGGCGATCAGTTCCAGGCAGGCTTCCAGCAGCAGTTTTTCCATAAACGGGTCGCCGACTTGCACGGCGGAACGCTCCTTGGAGTGCGGGTCTTCCGTCGAAGCGAACGTCGCGCCGTGGATGCCGTCGCGTCCGGTGCGAGCCCCGACCGCGAGCACGGGGTTGCCGACGCCGGATGCCGTGCCTTTGGCGATTTCGTCGTGCGTGAGGAGGCCGACGCACATCGCGTTGACGAGCGGGTTGTACTTGTAGCGGTCGTCAAACACCACTTCGCCGCCGACGGTCGGAATCCCGATGCAGTTGCCGTAGCCCGCGATGCCTGCGACGACGTTGCCGAACAGATAGCGGTTGTGCGCGTTGTCCGCGCCGTCGATCTCGCCGAAGCGCAGCGAGTTGAGCAGCGCAATCGGGCGCGCGCCCATCGTGAACACGTCGCGGATGATCCCGCCGACACCGGTTGCCGCGCCTTGGTACGGTTCGATGGCGGACGGGTGGTTGTGCGATTCGATCTTAAAGGAAACGGCGAGGTTGTCGCCGATGTCGATGATGCCGGCGTTCTCCCCCGGCCCTTGCAACACGTGCGGGGCTTGGGTGGGGAACTTTTTCAAAATCGGACGGGAGGACTTGTAGGAGCAGTGCTCCGACCACATGACGGAGTAGATGCCGGTCTCCACGTAGTTCGGCTTGCGGCCCATCAGTTGGACGACTTTGTCGTATTCTTCGTCGGTCAGCCCGAAAGTGCGGTAGATTTTCTCATCGGCGATCTGTTGCGGAGTCGGTTCGTTACGCACGTTGGTGGTCATGGACGCGGGCCTCCCAAGCTTTCAGAATCGAGGTAAAAAACGCCTTGCCGTCCGCCGAGCCGAGCAGGTCGGACACGGCGCGTTCCGGGTGCGGCATCATGCCGAGCACGTTGCCTGCTTCATTGCAGATCCCGGCGATGCGCTCCACGGAGCCGTTCGGGTTGCACTCGTGATAGCGGAACACCACTTGGTTGTTGGAGTTCAGGCGGGCGAGCGTTTCTTCGTCGGCGATATAGTTGCCTTCACCGTGCGCGATCGGGATGTTGATCACATCGCCCTTGCTGTACTCGCGGGTGAACGGCGTGTCGGCGTTCTCCACGACGAGCGGCGTGATGTCGCAGCGGAATTGCATGGTGTCGTTGTGGCGCAGCGCGCCCGGCAGGAGCCCGGTTTCCGTGAGAATCTGGAAGCCGTTGCAGATGCCGACGATAAACTTGCCCTTGGCAGCTTCGACTTTCACCGCTTCCATCACCGGCGAGAGGCTCGCCATCGCGCCGCAGCGCAGATAGTCTCCGTAGGAAAAGCCCCCCGGCACGATGATGCAGTCGTACTCGGACAGGTCGGAAGTCGTGTGCCACACAGTGTCGACCGGCTGTTGAAGCACGTCTTCCACCGCTTTGACGGCGTCGATGTCGCAGTTGGAACCTGGGAACACCAGAACGGCAAACTTCATGGGTTTAGGCCTCCACCAGTTGGAATTCGTACTTCTCGATGACGGTGTTTGCGAGCAGTTTTTCGCACATTTCGGTGATGCGCTCTTCGGCGACGGCGCGGTCGGTCGTGTTCACTTTCACTTCGAGGTACTTGCCGATGCGCACGTCCGCGACTTCGTCATAGCCCAGCGCGTGCAGGGATTTCGTGACGGCGCTGCCTTGCGGGTCGAGAACGGACGCTTTGAGGGTGACGTGGATGCGCGCGGTCATCATACGAGTTCCACCCCTCCGAGACGGCGAAGCATCTCTTGGTACGCTTCTTCCACACCGCCCATGTCGCGGCGGAAGCGGTCTTTGTCGAGCTTTTCCTTGGTGTCGGCGTCCCAGAAGCGGCAGGTGTCCGGGGAGATTTCGTCGGCGAGGATCAACTCGCCCGCCGGGGTGATGCCGAATTCGAGTTTGAAGTCGACGAGGATGACGTTGCGCTGCTTCATGAACTCGACGAGGATGTCGTTGATTTGGCGGCCGTACACTTCCATCTGCTTCACGACTTCCGGAGTCGCGAGTTCCAAGACGTCGATGTGCGAGTCGTTGATGAGCGGGTCGCCGAGGTCGTCGTTTTTGTAGTAGAACTCGACGACGGTTTTCGGGAGGATCGTTCCTTCTTCCATGCCAAGGCGTTTGGCGAGCGAGCCGGCTGCGACGTTGCGGACAACCACTTCGAGGAGCACGATTTCGACTTTTTTGACGAGCTGTTCGCGGTCGTTCAGCTTTTCGACGAAGTGAGTCGGGATGCCGCGCTCGTTGAGCATTTCCATAAAGATCGTGGAGATCGCGTTGTTCAGTTGGCCCTTGCCGGTGATTTGGCCTTTCTTCTCGCCGTTGAACGCGGTGGCGTCGTCCTTGTATTCCACGATGTAGAGATCTGCTTGGTCGGTGACGTACACTTTCTTCGCTTTGCCTTCGTACAGCATTTCGCCCTTGATAGCCATTGGTGTGAACCTCCTGAATGTTTGGGATTCTTAGACTTCACAAAAATTACGGGACCTTCCACCCCGTCCTTCCACGGTCAAGTAAGTTAGACGGCAGCAAGGAAGGTCCCCGGATTGTTTGGTTTTTTGCAGAGATCGTTTGGTTCAAGCGGTGCTTACTTGTTCAGGTACGCTTCCACGCCGATTTCTTGGAGTTTCTCGTCTTTCGCTTTGACTTCCGCCGCGAGGTTTTCGCGGAACGTCACGAGGCGCTCCGCGAGCGCTTCGTCGCCGGTGGCGAGGATTTGCGCCGCCAAGAGGCCGGCGTTGTACGCGCCGTTGACGGCGACCGTCGCGACCGGGATGCCCTTGGGCATCTGGACAATCGAGTAGAGTGCGTCCACGCCGTTGATCGCGCCGCCTTGGATCGGAACGCCGATGACCGGCAGGGTCGTGCACGCGGCGACGACGCCCGGCAAGTGCGCGGCGAGACCTGCGCCTGCGATGATTGCGCCGAAGCCGTTTGCTTTCGCCTCACGCGCGAGGGTCATGGTTTTGTCCGGCACGCGGTGCGCGGAGGAGATGCGGATTTCGGTTTCGACTTCCAGAGCGGCGAGCGCTTTCGCTGCGTCGTTCATAATTTTCAGGTCGGAGTCACTGCCCATCAGGATCAATACTTTTTTCGCCATGTTGTTGGACCTCCTAAAGTCGCTTGTTTGTAAAATGCATGCAAAAAAAGCCCAGCTGGGTAGACTTCAGCTCTTACTCACTACGCAAGAGTGAAACCTACCCGCCTGGGCTTTTGTCCCTTCGGTGTCATGTCCACAGGGTGCGGACATGCGAATCGCTCGGACCCACACAGAAACAGAACGGGTGCAGGAACCCTAGATTCGCTTTCAACTCGTAGTCCGGCAATTTCCGGTTGCCGGGTAGAGACGCTCGGGCCAGATCCCCAAGCATATACGAGACTATGAAATTTGGTGTTGCTTTCTAGAGCTAGAATACCACTCTGAAGAGAATGAGTCAACAAAAACCGAACATTCGATGGGAGCTTTTTGTGATCGTTCGATATTTCCTCGTGTTCCGAAATGTTCGTCATAGGAGTTTCTGGGGCTTCATAGACTGTAACATTACGCATTCGGAGTGATGAAGGATGATGCGCACGTTTCGCATTCGTGACACGCAACGGTTTTTGTTCTTGACGCTCTTGTTCCCGCTCATCCCCATGCTGTTGGCAATGATCCAACCAGCGTGGACATTCAATTTAATCGTATTGATTGCGTTCCTCGTCGTCCTCATGTTCCGCACCGTGATGAAAACGCGGGAGTTCGCGGTGGGTCGGGAGCAGATTCGGATCGACCGCGGGGTGTGGGAGCAGACGTACGGGCACGAGCAGATCTATGAGTTTTTTCTGATCAAAAACAACGGGTTGGCGATCCGCCTGGAGCAGCGGCATCGGGTCGTCCGGTTGCACGTCGATGATGCGGACGCCGCCCTGCGGGCGATTCGGGAGTTTGCCGACCGGCATGCGATTCCGTTGACTGACCGCAGGCCGATGCGGCGGGTGGAGTATTGGAGATAGCCAGGAGCAGAAAGCCGAGTGCTTTCTGCTCTTTGCTTTGCAATGGCTTAACTCTGCTCCTTTCACAAACGTCCCACATGATGAATATTGATTTTATTTTCTATTCAAATTAAAATATTACCTAAAATGGAGGTGTTCATTTTGAAATCAACAAGAAGAATCATTGCTGTTTTCCTAACGTTTGTTTTGCTCTTTTTGCTTGGCTTTCAGCCGAGTGCATAAGCAATAGAGGTAACGAACACTGAAATCCAAGTGATTTCTGACACTCCCGATTTAAGAGCAATCGAAATGAGGACGTTACATGGCGATACCTACTCGATTCAAGTTGCAAAAAAATCAGTTGGGTATGAATGGACATCGAAAATTGTTCACGATAAACAAGAACAGGTGTTGTCAAGCTACTCAATCGACGGTGTATCCTCTGATTTTTCAGCAAAAAAACTCGCGGATAGCCTCTCCAAAATAAAAAGCAACCAGGACTCCGAAGACCTTAAAGTTTTTTACACAAATCACTTGAAGTTCAAAACCAATCAAGTAGCGAACTCTACTCCCCCATCACTCGTATTCTTGGCGTTACCGATTGCGGTTGCTGGACTGACTGAAGCCGCTATTCTTGCTTTAGAAGCAGTCATGATTATTACCTTGGCTGTTTCGGCTTACAATGTCGCTTCTGATTCCCTGCGAGAGAAAAAAAATACGTCCGATATCACCTATGCAGCTGAGGAAACCCCCATTTATGTCCCGTACTGGGGGGAGTTTGTTGCTGGAAACTCGAATATTTCATTGGAAACGAAAGCAAATAAGCACATGGAAGAAGCAATTGTTACTGATGTACACAGCCGCATTCGTAATTACGGGAATGAGAGTAATACCCAAATCTTTGCGTCAACTCGCAGAACGAACAATATCATGGTTGTCATTGATATCAATTCTTCAATGGGCGGTATTGTCAATCGCCACCTTGGCAATTATGTTGATGGTGCACGAACCCCTATGGATGCCAATTTTAAAAATGAATGGATGGATCTGTCCGGCTACTCGATCTTCTTAATCTACAACCGTACAAATAAATCCATTTTCCATGCTCATTTCACTCCTAAGCGCTTGCGTAATGCAGAGATTGAATACAACAGATACTTAGGTGAGTTTGATCTGAAAATTTACCCTTCATTCTCCCAAGATTCCAAGTACACTTCGCTTTCTTCCACTTGGGAATCCCAAAGGAAAGCCGCCCGAAACAACCGCGGACTCTTGTTAGATACGAAAGGGAATCGTTCTGTTATACCTTATAAGTAAAAACGGGGGTTACTTACTTGAGTTGGATATCCTTTATTTCCCAAGATGAAGATCGTGACCTTGAAATTGAGAAATTGCGTCAGGAGTTAATGCCCCATATCCAAGCGGAATACGGATATTCTCTGGACGATGTATCTGTAACACTTTCGCAGTCAAATCATTCGCAACTGGATGTTCAGATTATTTCGCACGGTGTGCCTAAGCTACAATTCAAGCTTACAGACGTAAAAAGCATCCCTGCGCTCTACGAGATTTGCAGGAATCAGGGGAGTCCTTCCGTACTGTTGATAGCTGATCTCAACATCCAAACCGCAAGTTCTGAAACGCTTGCTTACTGTCATTTCCTATGTATGTTACTTATACGATGGGCAGAATGTATTCTCATCGAATCAACGGACGCCTTACAAGCCCCTGAAGAATTTCGAATCATTTGGAAGGACATGTTTGAATTCCATGAGTTCCTCTGGGATGACAAGTCCTTTTGGAAAGGCGACGACCCTGCAGCTTTTACAAGTTGGTAAGCAAGATGACCCATCTCTATATAGAGGTTGGTTATTTTTTCGCAGCGCGTGTAAGGTCTAGAGCTTGCCTCTCTTCAGTAACTTGGCAGCGGGTGGAGTATTGGAGATAGTCGACTGTCAAAAAACGCCCCTTGCGCGGAATCGGTCTGCGTGAGAGGGCGTTTTTTATCAGAATTGATTGTCGAATCCTGCGGGGAGGAGGTATGCTGGAGACAAGCAGACTGATGTATTGGAGTGATCTTCGATGGTTCACCAGACAGTTGCTTCACGACGGGCAGCCAGCACCGAAGCCAAGAGTTCGACACGTCCGTTGCAAGCGCGGCACAACACCGTGATGGCCCAACTGATGAGCATGCAACAGATGTACGGCAATCGCGCGGTTTCCCAGATGATGAAGTCGTTCGGCGGAAGCGCGAAGCCGATTCAGCGATTGACGAAGTATCACTCCTTTGCGCAAGGGGCGCGCCCCGGCACCAAGCCCGCCGTCATCATCTTGGACTATCTCCGCTTCCTGCAACGTGTTGCCGAGGGAATGATGGGCCGTGCCGCCAAAGTGGAATACGTGTTTCGGGATGTCGATCGGGTTCATACGGATATTGAAAAGAGCGATCTCCAAAACTTGAAACCGGGCGATGAGTTGAAAGCAGAGGACATCAAGAAACTCCGCAGCGTCCTGGACGACTTCCACGCACAGCTGGAGAACCTGTCGTATATCGTTGACGACATCGAGGGTGTCGAAGTGGACGACCCCTACGCCCAGCCGGAGCGAGCCGCCAAGATGGAGCCGGAAAAACAGATCGGTTTCAACAAAAACAAGTCCTTCCTCAAGCTCTACCGCAAAATGCACAAAGACGAAGCGAAGAGCATCCTGGATAAGGGCCTCCCCAAAGCGATGCAGTTCAACACCAGCGACAGTTACAAAAAATACTTCACCACGTCCCTCACTCATACGCAAGAATTCGAGAACGCCAATTCCACCGACGCCAGCGAAGAAGTGGTCATGGAGTTTGTGGTGGACTGGGATTCGTACTGGTTGTACGTCCAGAAATTCGCCAAGCCCAACCAGCAGACCGGCGTGATGGACGACCGCAAAAACTCGATCATGAACCAAGAACGGCTGGTCAAGGGTTCCGGCGCCAACTTCACCAAGCAATCGCAAGTGGAAGAGGTGTTGGCAAACAAGGAACACCATAACATCGGTGTTGGACACGACAACGTGGACGTGTTCAACAGCTTCATTCTCTCCGCCCGCGTTATGAAAGAAAGCGAGTGGAAAAAGAACTAAAGCATCTCCCTTACCGGTAACGGAAGACGCCTGCGGGCCGCTTCCGTTTTTTCGTCGTTCTGGTCGGTGCGGGGTCTCCATACCTTATACCAAGGAAGAGGAGGCGACGGCCGATGATGCTTGCGGAGTACCTGCACACGTTGTCGTTGTACCACTTGGCCGACCTGTACGACACGCTGTACCAGCCGGATGTGCCGCACTTCTATACGGAAGACGAGTATCGGAACGCGGTGGCGGCGTATTGGAGCAACCCGCAAAATTGGGACAGGATGATCGCGTCGTTATCGCCCGGCGAACGGCAGACGTTGACGAGGTTGGCGTTGCAGGAGCGGTGTGAGATCGATGCGTTTTTGGAAGAGTTGAGCTCTTTGGGGTTGGTGATCTTGCATCGGGAGGTCAATCGGTTTCAAGTGCCGGACGATGTGAGGGTGGAGCTCTTGGAGCGGCTGCCGAGTTTGCAGGACCGCTTGGCAGGACTGGAAGAAGAGGCAGAAGATGGCGGCGCTCCGGTGTGACGAATCGGGCTTTCGATGCGTCTAAGTAAGTAGAGAGACAAAGAGAGTTTCAGGGAGAGAGGAAGAGTACGAGAAATGAATCGCTTCGTGTTTGTGCTGGCGTTTCTGGTAGTGATCGTAGCGGCAGTGTTTACGTTCTACAACCCTTCCGAGTCGTTGCCCGGCACCACAGTTGAAAAACAAAACGCAGATGCGTAACAGCAAAAAAGCGGCGCACCCGGTGGGGGGGGCGCCGCTTTTTTCTGCTTTTATCGTCCGTGCAAGAACACAAACCGCGCGACTGCGAGGATCGCGATGACCCACATCAGCCAGTGCACTTCCACTTTCTTATCCTTGGAAACGAGGTTGCGAATGCCGTTGAGGATGACGTACGCCACCGCGCCGACCGAGATGCCGTTGGCGATGGAGTAGGTGAACGGCATGATCGCGATCGTCAGGAACGCCGGCATCGCGATGCCGAAGTCTTCCCACTCGATGTTACGAACGGAGCTCATCATCAGCACGCCGACGATGATCAGCGCCGGAGCGGTCGCCGCGTCCGGAATGATCGCGGCAAACGGTGCCAGCACCACAATCGCCAGCAAGAACAGAATCCCCGTGGTCACCGCCGTCAAACCGGTGCGGCCGCCGGACTCGATGCCCGCCGCCGACTCGATGTACGCCGTCATCGGCGTCACACCCAAGAGCGCACCGATCGAAACCCCTGCCCCGTCGACGAACATCGCGCGGGAGAGACGCTTCTCCCCGTCCGGGCGGTTCATCAAACCTGCGCGTTGCGCCGTGCCGACGAGCGTCCCGAAGGAGTCAAACAGTTCCACGAACACCATGACGATGACAACTTCCCAGAACAACCCGCTGCCAAGCATCGAGAAGTCCACTTTGCCGATCGCCAAGTCGCTGAAATTCGGGAGGAACGGGGTCTTCGCCCAGTTTTCCGTCGGGGTCACGCCCATCGGAATCCCGATCAACGTCGTCAACACGATCGCGATCAACAGACCGCCGCGCACGCGAAGCGTCGTCATGATCCCCGCAAGCAACAGCCCGATCACGGTCAGCGCCGCCGCTTTGTTCACGACGAAATCGGCAATGCCGATGTTCCATTCAAAAAACTGCAACGTCACAGCCGGAGCTCCGCCCGAAATCAGAGCGGTCGACGGGCCGCCGGTGAAGGTTGCCGTCGTGATCTGGCCGAGTTTCAAACCGATGAACGTGATGAAGAGACCGATACCGACCGTAATCGCATACTTCAAGGAATCCGGCAACGCTTTGACGAGCATCTGACGGAAGCCGGAAATCGTCAGCAAGATGAAGATGATCCCGGAAACAAACACGGCTCCCAGTGCCACTTCCCACGTCATCGTGCCGCCCTTCGCCGCCGCAACAACCGCAAAGTACGCGTTCAACCCCATGCCCGGTGCCAAACCGACCGGGAAGTTGACGAACAGACCCATCATCAGCGTGACGAGACCCGCCCCCAGGGCCGTCGCCACGAACACGGCGTTCTGACTCATCCCCGTCCCCGCCAGAATCGACGGGTTCAGGAACAGAATGTAAGCCATCGTCACAAACGTCGTGATGCCGGCAATGATCTCGGTACGCGGGTTCGTCCCATGCTCACCGAGTTTGAAATAGCGCTCCAACATGTGCGCAATCCTCCTCCAAGGTGTCTCTCTCTCGTTGTTTTTTTCCTATTCCCACTCAATCGTCGCCGGCGGCTTCGACGTGATGTCGAGCACGACGCGGTTGACGTTGCCCACTTCATTGACCAGTCGCGTGGACAGGCGTTCCAGCACTTCGTACGGAATGCGCGCCCAGTCCGCCGTCATCCCGTCACGCGAGGTCACGGCGCGAATCCCGATCGTGTACGCGTAGGTCCGCTCGTCCCCCATGACGCCGACCGATTTGATGTCCGGCAGCACCGCGAAGTATTGCCAGATCTCACGGTCCAGACCCGAACGCTTGATTTCGTCGCGCACCACCCAGTCGGCGTCGCGCAGAATGTCCAGCTTCTCCGCCGTCACGTCGCCGATGATGCGAATCGCAAGACCCGGACCCGGGAACGGTTGACGCCAGACGATCTCGTCCTTGATGCCCAATTCCGTGCCCGCCGCGCGCACTTCGTCTTTGAACAGCTCGTTGAGCGGCTCGACCAGTTTGAACTGCATGTCTTCCGGCAAACCGCCGACGTTGTGGTGCGACTTGATCGTCGCCGCCGTCGCCGTGCCGGATTCGATGATGTCGGTGTAGAGCGTGCCTTGCGCGAGGAAGTCGAAGTGTCCCAGTTCCTTGGACTCCGCTTCAAACACGCGGATGAACTCTTCGCCGATGATCTTGCGCTTGCGCTCCGGATCGGTCACGCCTTCGAGACGTCCGAGGAAGCGGTCGCGCGCGTCGATTTTCACAACGTTCATCTTGAACTCGCCCGCAAACATCTCCATCACTTGCTCCGCTTCGTCTTTGCGCAGCAGCCCGTGGTCGACGAACATGCAAGTCAAGTTGTTGCCGATCGCCCGATGCACCAGCACCGCCGCCACCGAAGAGTCCACGCCGCCGGAGAGCGCGCAGAGGACTTTTTTGTCGCCGACTTGCTGGCGGATTTTCTCAATCGCCATTTCCACGAACGAGGCGGACGTCCAGTCCCCGGAACATTCGCAAATGTCGTAGAGGAAACGGCGCAGTTGCTCGTTGCCGTATTCGGAATGGTTGACTTCCAAGTGGTATTGCACCGCGTAGAGCTTGCGGCCCGCGTCGCTCATCGCCGCCACCGGGCAGGTTTCCGTGGTCGCATCGACGCGGAAGCCGTTCGGAACGGTGACGACTTTGTCCGAGTGGCTCATCCAGACTTGCTGGCTTTGCGGCTGTTCGGTGAACAACGCCGAGTCGGACGCGACGGAAATCATCGACTTGCCGTACTCGCGGACGGCGGCGCGTTCGACTTTCGCTTGGAAGTGGTGCGCCATCAACTGCATTCCGTAGCAGATGCCGAGAATCGGCACGCCGAGTTCAAAAACGGCCGGGTCGACTTTCGGCGCCCCTTCTCCGTACACCGAGTTCGGGCCGCCGGAGAAGACGATGCCCTTGAGGTTGTATTTCTTCAACTCTTCCGCTGTCGTAGAGAACGGCAGCAACTCCGAGTACACGTTCAGTTCGCGAATGCGGCGCGTGATCAGTTGGTTGTATTGCCCTCCAAAGTCGAGAACAACAACGATCTCACGGTTTTCCATGAAAGTCATCTCCTTCTGCAAATAAAAAGCACCTGTTCTTCCTCTTTCCCCCTTAGTATGGAGTACCTCCACAAGGGTATACGAGGAAGAACAGGTGCACGTGTCCAGTCTGCATGCACGATGTCGAACCTCGTAGTCGGCACTTTACGGGAGCCGGTAGAAACTGCCGGGCCATATCCCCGGCTTTATACGAGAGCAATTCCGTGTTCGACATCATTCTACTGCAAAAGACGAACATTCGTCAACTCAATTTGTCGTATCGTTCGTTTACTGCTTACTTGCGGCGCTTTTGGCGTCCCGCTTTGCGGACAAGTCGTGTCCACAGGTCACGGATTTGATGGCGATCTTTGTCCCCCACCGACGCTTGCCCGTAGCGCACGCGCTCAAAAATTTTCGCCAGCGGCACCATTTCCCGCCCGCTCAATTCTTTGGCGCTCGACAGTTGCTGCGCGTATTCGCGCAACGTCATGTCGCTTTGGCGACGCCAGCCGAGTTTTTCCAAGACGAGAAACAGGCGGACGACCGCGTTCAACACCACGTCTCCGTCGCCTCGGTAAGCGCGGCGCAAGTAGTACGCCGTCATCAACTTGCGGCGGTTGAACAGCGCGAGGATCAGCGCGGCGATCGCCGCATAGCCGACGTATTGCCCTACAGCTTTCCAGTTGATCTCGATGCTGTACGAGGTCTTGGTCGGATGGTCTTGCGTTTCGTTTTTGTCGCGCTTGGCCGGGTCGGTCGGAACCGGCAGCGGCGCGACCGTTTCTTGGTCCTGCTTGTAGTTGCGCTGCATGTTGAACGTCGCCGTCGGCTCAAACGCAACCCAACCGATTTTATCAAAGTAGATCTCCGGCCAGGAGTGTGCGTTTTTGTTTTTGACGACGTACTTGTATTCGCCCTCGACCGGGCTCTTCCAAGAAAGATCGGGGTCGCCCATCGTGAAACCCTTGACCCAGCGCGCCGGCATGCCGAGCGCGCGCGCCATCACGACCATCGACGACGAGAAATGGTCGCAATAGCCGCGTTTGGAATCGAACAGAAACTGATCGACAAAGTCCTGGTCCGCTTTGGGAACCGGGACGTTTTGCGTGTCATAGATGTAGTTGGAGCGCAGGTACGATTCCAGCGCCAACGCGCGTTCATACGGCGTCTTGGCGTCCTTGGTGATCTCTTTCGCCAAGTCTTTGACCCGCTGCGGCAGGGTGGTCGGAAGTGAAACATACGGCTCCATCCCGCGCGTGATCGTCGGGACGTTCGCCCCTTTCAGCGCCTTCTCGTCAAAAAACGGAATTTGCGAGACGACGGTGTAACTGTCGCCCTTGTACAGCGAGGTCAAATCAAAGCGCGAGTCGATGCCGCTGTAGCGGGTCTGATCGGACGCATTTTGGATGTCCGCAATCCCCGTCATGCGGTATTGGTTGAACACGACCGGCACCATGTTTTGCTCAAACGAGAACGTCTGCTTGATTTCCTTGGTGTCCAGAATCGTGTCTTTCGCCTCCGACACGGACGTGTTGGCCAGCATCCCGCCGACATCGAGCAAGCTCAACTCGTCCATGTTGCCCGCTTCGTAGTTTTGGTACGGCTTCAAGTTCTGCTTGACGCCGACCGGGATGCCCAGCGACCCGGACAGCCAGCCTTTGCCGGTGTAGACCGTTTTCGCCTCGCCTCGGAAGTAGCCTTCTCCCGCCGTCGTGACGGTGAACACCACCGAGTCGTCCATTTCAAACGGCCCGCCGAGTTGGCGGTCGTCGTTGCCGTAGCCGATTTTCTGGTGCACGGGGCCGTCCCCGCTCTTGCCTTGCAAAAACGCCACCGGGTCCGGCCAAGACGGCGCTTCGTGTTTCGGCGCCGCCGACGCCGTGCCGACGACGACCAGCGAGAGCGCGATCGTCCAGAGCAGCCATTCCGCCGGCCAGCCCTTGATCTTGATCGGCATGCGCGCCACGCGCTCGATGAGCGGCAGTTGCATGAACGCCAGCATCACCAAGCCGACCAACAAAAACTGCACGATGTGCCACTTCGCGTCCTCCACAAAAAACGTATCGAGCACGCCCAGCCCCACCGTCCCCAAAATCAGGAACAGAAACATCCAAACCCGATGGCGCAGCGCCTGCCGGAACGTCGTCTGCAGCAGCAGCAACGCCACGAAAAATCCGGTCGTACGCGCGCCTTCCGACAGCATCGGAAGCGACACGGAAAACGCGCTGGAAATCGCGAAGTACAAGTCGAGCAACCACGCACTCACCCAACCCGGATCGTAAAACGGCACGTTCGGATAGTACAAGATCTTCAAAAACACCAAGACCAGCACCAGTTTCAGAAGCGACCGCCACGCCCAGTGGCGAAGCGCGTAATCAATGACAAACAAACATCCGACAAACAAGGCAAACGGGAACACAGACGGCATCCGGGTCGCTTCGCCGAACGGGAGCAGGAGCTGGAGCATCCAGTACCAGATCAGCGCGAACAACACCAGTTCCCGGGCTGCGCTGCCCGTGACCCATCTAGCTGTTCGAAGCATAGCCCACCGGCCCCCTTAACACGTCGTCCAATTCGTTTTCGTCGCGAATCAGGTGCGTGACCACCCCGAACGTGGTCATCTTCCCGATGCGCGCATGGTCGGCTTCTTCCAGTTGACGTCCGCCGACGAAGTAGAACACTTCCGCTTTGATCTTGCGGTGTTCCAAAAAACCGATCAGTTGCACAAGTTTGTCGTCCAGCACCGGCGTCAGCAACACGGCGGTGCTGCCGCGGCTCAAGTAATTCACTTCGCGCAAGATCGTGTCGGTGAAATCGTCCGCTCCGTCCGGCTGCACGATCGCCAAATGCTCGATGATCCGCATGTATTGCTCCAAGTTGCGGCTTTGCGGGATGCTCATGCGTTCGCGGCCGTACGAGACGAGGCCGACGGAGTATTTTTTGGTGATCGCGTACTTGGCAAGCGATGCGCAGGTGGTGACCGCCGTTTCAAACAGTTGGTTCGACGTTCCGAGGTACGCCGCTTCCGAGCGGTTGAGGAAGAACATCAAGTCATTGGTGACGTGCAATTCGAACTCCTTGGTCTTCAACTCGCCCGTTCTTGCCGTCGCCCGCCAGTGAATGCGCGAGAGGCGGTCGCCGGGCGCGTACTCGCGCACGCCGATGACGTTGCTCGAATCCTCCGACATGCGGTTTTGCGCGTAGGAAGAGCCGGCGTTGAACTTGTTGACGGTGTGCCAGTGTTTGATCGGGATCACTTTCGGGTAGACGGTGATGTCGTCAAACCGGCGATGGACGATTTCTTTTTTGAAGAGTCCGAACATGTCGCCCGTCGTCAGGTACGTGTCGCCCAATTGGAACTTGCCGCGCGGCATGTTCGGCAGGGAGTAGGTGAGGCGGAGTTTTTTGTTGAAGCCGGGGAAGTGCAGTTCGCGGTTGGTGCCGCTTTGCAGCAAGAGACGCGTCGGCAGCGAGTCTTCGAGCACCAGCCACGGCAGGGGCCAGCGGCCTTGGACTTCCACGAGGATGTCGACGTCGAGCGTCTGTCCCGCCGAGAGCTTATGCGACGAGAGTTTGCGCGTGGACGTCGAGCGCCGCAGCGCGAACCGCGCCGTGCCGAACTCGTACACGGCGAGCAGAATCACGGCATAGAACAAAAACCACGAGGCGAACCCGCCCTGGAACTTCCCGTACGCAAACGTTGCAAACAGCAGGGTGAGCCAGAGAATGTATCGTCCTGTCGTCTTCCACACGCTTATCTCACCTGCTCACGGGTGACCGGCACCGGAATGCCTCTCAAGATGTCGGACAGCACTTGGTCGACCGATTGGCCGCCCAGACGCGCTTCCGATTTTAAGATGATGCGGTGTCCGAGCGTCACCGGCACCAGTTGCTTCACATCGTCCGGCACGACGTAGTTGCGGCCGAGCACGAACGCCAGCGCTTGTGACGCGCGGAAGAGCGCGAGCGAACCGCGCGGAGAAGCCCCGAGGTAGACCGCTTGGTGTTTGCGGGTTTCCGTGGTGATCTTGACGATGTACGAACGCAGCGATTCGTCGACGTGCACTTCGCGGACTTTGCGCTGCATCTCTTGCAGCGTCTCCAAGTCGGTCACTTGCTGGATCGCTTCGATCGGGTGCGCCATCTGCTGGCGGGAGAGCATGTCGATCTCGTCCTCCTGCGACGGGTAGCCGAGGTTGAGTTTGAGCAAGAAGCGGTCGAGTTGCGCTTCCGGCAGCGGGAACGTTCCTTCGTACTCGATCGGGTTTTGCGTCGCCATCACGAGAAACGGAGACGGCAGCTTGTACGTGACACCGTCGACGGTCACGTTGCTTTCTTCCATCGCTTCGAGCAACGCCGATTGCGTCTTCGGCGACGTGCGGTTGATTTCGTCGGCGAGCACGACGTTCGCCATGATCGGGCCCGGACGGAATTCGAAGTCGGCGGTTTTTTGGTTGTAGATGGAAATCCCCGTCACGTCGGACGGCAGCAAGTCCGGCGTGAACTGGATGCGCTTGAACGAGCAACCCAAAGTCTTGGCGAGCGAGCGGACGAGCATCGTCTTGCCCACGCCCGGCACGTCTTCGAGCAGCACGTGCCCGTCGCAAAGCAGCGCCACCATGCACAGCTGCACGGCGCGGGACTTGCCGACGATCACTTGCTCCACGTTGCTCACGACTTTGTTGAGCACGTCATGCGGGTTATCGAAATCACGGTTGATCAAGTCTTTTTCGGTATATTGCATCATTCGAACAGTCCTCCACTTCGAGTTTGAAAACTTCCAATATCATCCTGTTGTATTTCGGCACCGATGGAGGCAATTCCTTTCCTATCAGCGTAGCAGATTTCCCGCGCCCCTGTCGTTGCACAAGTATTGGATACTAGTTTGCCGCAAAAGTTACACGAAAATTCGAAAAAACGGAACAGGAAGTGAAAAAATTATTCGACAGATTGCACTCTTCTGTTTTTTCCCAACTACTCCCATGCTATACTGATGTTCGCAATGTAAATACATATAAAAGGGAAGGATAAATGATGATGACCCCCACTCATAAATGGCTTGCCGTCACGCTCGCGCTGACGATGACCCTCACGCCGCTTGCGGCGTCTGCTTCCTCGACGACCTCGTACCGCGACTTGGGACAAGCGGACTCCTGGGCGCAAGACGCGATCCAAACGGCGCTGTCGCTCGGGCTGATGAGCGGCGACGGAGACGGTCAGTTCCGTCCGCTCGCCGCGATCACCCGCCAAGAAGCGGCCGCTGTGCTGGTCCGTACGTTGAACCTGCCGACTCCGGCGACCGAAACGTCCTCGTTCCAAGACGTGAGCGTCTCCGATTGGAGCCATGCCTCGATCGAAGCGGCCGTCAAAGCCGGCCTGATGAACGGCGACGGCAACCGCACTTTCCGTCCACAAGACGAGATCACCCGCGAAGAGATGGCGGTATTGCTCGTCAAAGCGTCCGGCAACCAAGCGGCAGCCGGAGACAATCTCTCCGTTGCCGACCGCGACAGCATCTCGCCGTGGGCGAAAGGCTACGTCCAAACCGCTTTGGAAAAAGGGCTTCTGCACGGCGACGGCACGAACTTCAACCCGCACGCCCACGCGTCCCGCCAAGAAGTCGCGATGATGGCGGTCACTCTCGCGAAGCAGTTGGCGGACACCCAAAGCCCGTCTGCCACACTTGACAAAATCACCGACTCCTCCGTCGTCCTCGACGGCAAGTCGTACCGAGTGGCGAAGTCCCTCCAAGGACTGCTCTCACTCGCCAACCAAAACGCGCTCGCGGGCGCCAAACTGCGCTTCCAAGCGGACGGCGACACCGTGACGAAATTGACCTCGCTTGAACTGAACGCCGCGGGTGTTGCGGCCGCTTCCGGGAAAGCGGAATTCAGCGGCAACGTCGTGCTTGACGGACAGAATGCGTTGCTCGACGGCAACCTCGTCGTCAACTCCGACTACGTTTCCGTGCAAAACCTCACCGTCCAAGGCGACCTTCGCCTGAACCCGACGGTCCAAAACGACTTCTACGCCAAAAAGCTCCACGTCCAAGGCAAAACGCTCATCGCGGGCGGCGACGCCAACACCGTCGAGTTTGAAGATGCAAGCCTCGGCTCCGTCACCGTAAGCAAAGACGGCGTGCACGTCGACTCCAAAGGCACGACGAGCATGTCCGACGTGGAAGTTTCGGCGAACGCTTCGATCACCGGCACCGGCAAGATCCCGAAACTAAGCGTGGCCTCCACCGTCACGAACTTGCAGCTTGACCAACCGGTGCAGACGTTGGAAGTTGAGGGCGCGTCGACGAAACTGACGCTCGGCACGCACACCAAAATCGACTCTCTAATCCTGCCGAAGGGCGCAAAGATCAGCGACATCGTTTCAAACTATGAGTCCGTCAAAAACAACATCACCAACATTCTGGAGAAACAAGCGGACGGCACGACCGCTCCGTTTCAACAAACACCTCCTGTCGTCACAGGCGGCGGTGGCGGGTACATCCCGGTTCCGACGCCGACTCCGACTCCGACCCCGGCGGAGGTTCCGGCGGTGCAAAGCGTTCGCTCCATCGACACCACCACCGTGGAGATCACGTTTACAAAACCGCTGACAAGCGCGGTTGACGTGTCGTTCACGAACGGTTTGAAAGTCTACTTCGTGCACGGCCCCGACAGCAATAACGTGATTGGGCTTAGCACGATTAAAGTCGTGACGGCACCGCAAACGACGAACGCTTATGAAGTCCTGCTCTCCGGTCAACACACCGGCAAGACCTTCACGGGCACGGCGGTCCAACTCAAAAGCCGCGTCACGTACTCCAACGGTGATCCTGCCGTCGGCAAACGCGTTCTGCTCTTCGATCTGCAAGCCAAGACGCAACGTACGGAAGTTTCGTACACCGACCAAAACGGGGAGTATGCGTTGAGCGGTCTGGTCGCGGGCCATATGTACATCTTGCGAACGGACATTGACCCGGAGGACCAAGAAGTTCCGCCAGCAGAGATCGATCTGATCTACCAGGCTGGCGCTCCGCTCCCGGAACTTCGCTACACTGCCGCAGAGGCCGTAGGTCGCCTGACCTACCCGAATGGAACGCCCGTCAAGAATCGACAACTCACCTTCGAATCTCCTGCAAATCAACTCGTATTGGGCGGGATCACCGATACCAACGGGTATTTCCGAGTCGCGAATCTGGTTCCTGACGAAACCTACAAGATTTCCGTCCGCTCCCAATCCGACCCGAATTCGCCGTACGTCGAACCTTTCCCGTTCACATGGACGTATGCTCCGAGCCGAGGAACGCAAGGTCCGGTCAAGATCCCGGAAGTGAAAATGGTCCTGCCGAACCTGACCGGCACCTTGACCGATGCGACAGGCGCCGGGTTGACGAGCGGCTGCCTCATCCTGCGGTACCAAGGCGTTGGGTACCAACCGCCTGTCAACAAGTACTCCCCTATGGATTTTAGTGGAAATTATCGAATTTACTTGCCGGACGGTTCCTACACGTTGGAACTTCATGACCAATCCCATAGTAACGGCGATCCGCAACCGGTGAATATCAACGTGTCCAACGGCGAAGTCACGACATCCAAGCAGCTGGATTTTGCAGCGTCTGCCTTGCAGCTGACAGGCAAGATTGTCGATGCCAACGGAGACCGAATTCCGTACGCACAACTTCACCTCGTGAAAAACGGGCAGACAGTTTATCAAGGCATCTCCCGCGAGGACGGCACCTATGGGATCGGCGGCAACTGGCCCGATGGGACCTATACCCTGACCGTGTTGGACAACACGTCGGATATTGTGAACACCAGCCAGTTAACGTTGAAAACCGGCGAAATCCTCACCCACGACATCCCGCTTTTCGTTCAAAAACCGACCGTCACCGCCAAAACCGGCTGGACGAACTTGCGTCGCGGAGAACCGTTGCTCGCCCAATCGAGCATGCCGGGCTTCCTCTATCTCGTTTCTTCCGACGTGACGGTCACCGACGCCGTCTCTCTGCAACAAGCGGTGGAGAACGGACAAGCGTACCTGCACTCGGAGGTCATGCCGGACCACGTCTACAACTTCGATACGTCCCATGTAACGCCGGGCTTTTACAGACTCTATGCGATGAATAACGGTCACATCTCCGAACCCTCCACCGAAGTTTTCGCGATCGACGATTCCACTCCGGTGCAAACGTTGCTCGACACCTCCATCGGCCAACTGAAAATCGACGACAGCGCAGACGAACCGGTGCAAGGCATCGAGTTCATCCCGTCAGGCACAACCGCCGGACAGCTGCTCGCCGCCGTGCAAACCGTGCCGGGCGTCACCGCCAAAATCACCGACTTTGGCGGCAACGCAGTCGCGGATGAAACACCGATCAACGCGAATATGCAATTGCAAACAAACAGCGACGGCGACTTCAAAACCTACTCGCTCGAACTCGCGCCGGAAGTAAGCCCGTATTACGTCCAAGCTGTCGACAGCTCTGTCGGGGAGCCGATGTACAGCAAATACGGCAATATCGAATCACTCTCGATCCAAGCGGGCACGACGGTGCAACAACTGATCGGCGCGGTCACGCTCGCAGACGGCGTCACCGCCCGAATCGTCTCGGTTGCGGGCGGCACCCGCCAACCTGTCACCGACACGACGACGGTGATCGATCCTGCCACCATGAAACTGGAAGTCAACAACATGGGAGAGCGGGTTCTCACCGACCTCGTCACGTCTTCCGGCGTGATCGACAAATCGATCGCCGGCACGAACATCGGCAACCTCGATCTCGACGGCCAAGGTCGAGTGGCTGGCATCAAAAACATCCCGTTCGGCACAACCGTTGACGCCATCAAAACAGCGATTCACACCGCAACTCCGAACGTGGGAGTCCAAGTGCTCGACCGTTCGATGGGCTCTGAAATCACCGACCGCTCCAAACCGCTCAACGAGCACATGCGTCTCGCGTTGATCGCGTCCGACAACACGGTCAAGGAATACACCCTGTCCCTCGCCGATTCGGAAGCGTCGTTGATCGTACTCGCTCCGTTCCGCCATGCGGGCACGACCGCTTCGGACACTGACGGCGTCGTCACGGGCATCGTCAACGTTCCGCAACACACCAAAGCCACGCTGCTGAAGCTGGCGGCGATCGTGCCGGACGGCTCCCGCGTCGACATCCTCGAAGGACCGGGAGGTCAACCGGTGCTCGACCCGGATCACACCGACGTCACCTCCGGCATGGTCCTGCGCGTCACCTCGCGTCTTGGCGTCACCAAGGAATATACGATCACCCTCTCGGACAAATAAGCAAAAAAGAGAAGAAGCCGTTTACATCGGCTTCTTCTTTGTTTTCTTGCTCTTGCGCGTTCTCCAAGGGTGTACTACAATCGGAAATTAAGCATATATACATTCCGCTGTTCACCCAATTTCATAAAGAGGATCGTGAAAAAAAACCATGTCTGAGCGAATCATCCTGTTGCGACTGTTCAGTGTCTCCCTGTTGTGGGGCAGTAACTATGCGATCAGCGCGTACTTGCTGCGCGACTTTTCACCGATCTTCCTGTCGTTTGTCCGGATCTGCATGACGTCACTGTTTTTGATTTCCGTCGGAATGATCAACGGCGGGTTGCGCAAGCCGACCAAGAAGGAATGGGGCTTGTTGGCGGGCGCCGGGATTTTTGGCACGTTGCTCAACCAAACGTTTTACTTCACGGGCCTGCATCACTCCACCGCGGGCAATGCCGCGCTGATCCTGGCGCTCGCACCGATTTGCACAACGATCTTGGCTCGGATCTTCCTGAAAGAGAAGTTCAACGTGTTCAAGATCAGCGGTGCCATCATCGGCTTGGCGGGCGTGGTGATCATCGTCGTGATGGGCAAGAGCAGCGAATTCGGGCTCTCCATCGGCGACCTCTATCTCTTGCTCGCCATGCTCACGCTCTCCACGTCGCTGTTGTTCATCCGCCGCTTGACGGAATCGCTGTCGTCGTACGCGGTGACGATCTTCTCGACGGTGTTTGGCAGCGCGCTGATGGTCATCCCGTTCACCGGTGAAGCGGTCGCGGGCAGCACGGTGGTCTCGCACAGCATCTGGCTGTGGATCTTGCTCGCCGCAGCCGGGATTCTCAACCAAGGCTTGGCGGGGTTCTGGTGGAACTCCGGCGTGTCGGTCATCGGGGCTTCGCGCGCGGCGATGTTCATGAACGTCCAGCCGTTTATCGCGTTGCTCGCCGGTCACTTCCTGCTCGGCGATCCGATCTTCGGCAGCCAAATCATCGGCGGCATCCTCATCCTCGGCGGCGTCGCCGTCGCCAACAAAAAACCAACCTCCAAACCCGGCGGCACCGTCTCGGCAACCGCCTGATTCCCAAACCTCTGCTCGCCCTCGCGCGACAGAGGTTTTTTTGATAACAGGAAGAATTTAGAAAGTAAAAGGAGTGATTCCCATGTCCGCTGGAGTCAAAAATTTTGCTGTCATTCAACTGCCCGTGAGCCATCTGGAGCGTTCCGTCCGCTGGTACCGCGATGTGCTCGGGCTGCCGTTTTCGTTTGAGTATCAGCCGGAACACACCGAAGCGTGGATGAACGTCGGCGGCGTCGGCCTCGGCTTGATTCAAAGCCCGCAGGTCCCGAATCTCGACTTCCTCGACGCCAAAGGCGTGCCGCAGACGATTTTTCAGTTGCAGGTGGAAGACATCCACCGTGCGTATGACGCGCTGAAGTCGCAAGGCGTGGAAGTCAGCGACATGCGGTTCTTGCCCGGCGGCGGGCACAGCTTCACGTTCCGCGACCCGGACGGTCACCTCGGCGGTCTCTGGGGCGGCTGGCCGAAACAGGAGTAAGAAAAAAGCGACCTGCTCCGGGCAGGTCGCTTTCGGTACAGGCCCGCTTTCGGCCAGTGGATGAGGTAGAGGTCGAGGTAGTCCAAGCCGAGTTTGTCCAAGCTGGTTTGGAACGCTGCTCTCGTTTGTTCGTAGCCGAGGTCGGCGTTCCAGACCTTCGAAGTCACGAACAGATCTTCCCGCGAAAGCCCGGTGGCGGCGAGACCTTCTCGAATCCCTTGGCCCACGCCTTGCTCATTGCCGTAGATCGCGGCGGTGTCGATGCTGCGGTAGCCTTTTTGAATCGCGGTCTTCACCGCGCGGACCAGTTCGCCCCCTTCTGCTACTTTGAACACGCCGAGGCCGAACCAAGGCATTTGCACTCCGTTCGACAACGTGGCGGTCGATTGCAGATTCATCGTCATGTATCGAAGTACCTCCTCGGGTTACTGGTATTGTTCGTTCATGCCTTGTATTATGGGGTATAGAGTTCCCGAAGAGTAGAACGTACTTTTTTGTGAGATAGGTACCTCAATGTACCCTTACACCGACGCCCCAGCGAGCAGGAGGTTCTGTCATGACCGAAAAAAAATACAACATCTCCGTCGAAGCCACTTTGGAAGTCATCGGCGGCAAATGGAAAACCGTCATCCTCTGCCATCTCACGCACGGCACCAAACGCACCAGTGAATTAAAACGCCTCATGCCCAAGATCACGCAGAAGATGCTGACCCAACAACTGCGCGAACTGGAGCACGACGGCGTGATCAACCGCATTACGTACAATCAAGTTCCGCCCAAAGTCGAGTACGAACTCAGCGAGTACGGACGGAGTTTGACCGGCATTCTCGACTCGCTGTGCGCGTGGGGGGAAAAGCATATCATCCGAGTCTACGGCGATAAGCACGCCGTGCTGGAAGACAGCGTTTTAAACAAGTAACAGAAAGTCCCCGCTCCGATTACGTGAGCGGGGCTCTTTTATTTGATCGATTTTTGCTGTATTATACATATGTAAATATTCCGATATTCAAGGAGGTCAATCTCTTGTTCGCGAGACTCACGAACTTTTTTGTCCGGTATGTGCAACGGTTTATGCCGGACCCGTACCTGTTCGCCATCATCCTCACGTTCTTGGTTGTGGTGCTGAACTTCTGGTTGGTTCCGCAGGCTTCGATGTCGGGCCTCATCAACGCGTGGTATGAGGGTGTCTGGGGCAAGTCGAATATCTTTACGTTTGCCTTGCAGATGACGTTGATCCTCGTCTGCGGCACGACGCTGGCGCAAGCGCCGCTGATCAAGCGCGGTCTGGTCCGCCTCGCCGCGTTGCCGAAAAACCAAGTGCAAGCGGCGATCCTCTGCTTCCTGACCGGTGCGATCGGCTCGCTGATCAACTGGGGCCTCGGCCTCGTCATCGGCACGATCTTGGCAAAGGAAATCGCCAAGCGCTTGGAAAAAATGGACTTCGGCTACGTCGTAGCCGCTGCGTACATGGGCTTCATCGTCTGGACGTCCGGCTTCTCGTCGTCGATCGTGCTGGCAAACGCCGACGCGTCGTCGTCGCTGAACATCATCTACAAAATGACCAAACAAACAGTCGGTGTCGGGGACACGGTCTTCAAAGCGTACAACCTCATCCCCGTGTTGCTGACGTTGGTAACGTTCCCCTTCATCTTGAAATTCATGGCTCCGAAAAACATCAAGACGGTCAACCGCGACCTGTTGATGAAAGCGGATGCAGAGGCGGCGGCGGCGGCAGAGCAAGCCGCGAACGCGCCCAAGACGTTTGCAACCCGCGTGGAAGGTTTGTGGATTTTCAACCTCTTGCTGGCGGCGGCGGGTCTGTATGAGTTCTTCGGGCCTCTGAAAGGGCAAGTTACGATCAACACGATGATTTTGCTGTTCACGGTGCTGGGGTTGCTGTTCCACTGGACGCCGATCCGCTACGCCCGCGCGTTTGTGGATGCGGCGAAATCGGCAGGTTCGTTGCTTCTGCAGTACCCGCTGTACGGCGGCATCATGGCGCTGATGGCGTACGTTCCGGCGAAAGGCATCGACCCTCTGGAAACGGTGCTCGCCCGCGACCTCGTCTCGGCGGCCTCCGTGCATACGCTGCCGTTCTTGAACTTCATCGGTTCCTGCCTGATCACGATGTTCGTCCCGTCCGGCGGCGGACACTGGGCGGTGCAAGGCCCGATCTCCATCGAAGCGGCGATGGCGTTGAAACAGACCGCTCCGGAGTACTTGGGCAAGATCTCGATGTCCGTCTCGTTTGGCGAAGGCGTGTTCAACATGGTGCAGCCGTTCTGGGCGCTGCCGGTCATCGCCCTCGCCGGGCTTACGATCCGCGACATCATGGGGTATTGCTTGATGGCGCTGATCTTCGGGTTTGTGTTCTTCGGCGGGTGTTTGTTGATCTTCTAAGCAAGTTTCCAGAGCCTCTCGAATCTTCGTCGGTAATGGGAACGCTTGTCGCCTTACTCCAAAAAAATCCCTCCTGCTCGTAAGCGGGAGGGATTTTCTCATGGTGCCGAAAACTTTTTCGCCGAGATGACGGCGTTTTGAAGGGAGGCGGATTTGATGTCGCCGGTGTTTGGATTGCTGGTTCGAAACACTTCAAACACGCCGTCTGAAAGTTCCCGGATGTTCTTCAATCTCTGCTGTTGATCTACGGTCAACGGTTTGTTGTCCTTGATCTGGCTGTTGAGCTCGAAGACTTGTTGCATGGCGCGGTCGAGTCCTTGGTGGATGACCTCCCACGACTCTGTGTTGGGATTCGCTCCGGTCAAATTGCTCGTTAAATCCAACGTGCGTTGATTGGCACCGTCCATGTGCGCCGTCAGCAACCCCATTTGAAAACTCACGGAGGCCGGGTCTTTCAGCATAGAGTCAATGGAGGAGCTTACTTGCAACAGGTCTTCGCCCGCCGCCGTGAAAGTTCGGGCAAGATAGTATCGCTCCGCTGCCTTGTGTTGGTTGAAGAGATAGACGTTGGTCCCAACCGAACCCAGGAGCGCGAGTATCGCAACTCCGAGGATCGCAGTTTTTGTTTGGATCATTGCAAATACCCCATCGGGTTGATGTAGTTCATGCGGCCGCCGGAGACGCCGTTGGCGATCGCGAAGTGCAGGTGCGGGCCGGACGATTCGCCGTCGTTGCCCGTCGCGCCGATCACTTCGCCCTGTTGGACCCGCTGCCCCGCATGCACATAAACTCCGTTGCCGAACATGTGGCCGTAGACCGACATCAGGCCGTTGTCATGCAAGATGACGATCCAGTGCCCGAAGCCTTCCGCCGTTCCCGCCGCCCAGACCGTGCCGTCCGCCACAGCCGTGATCGGCGTGCCCACCGGGGCTCCGATGTCGATACCCTTGTGGAATTCGCCGCCGCTGCGCAGTCCGTAACCGGACGTGATTATGTGCGAACTCGGCACCGGCCACGCAAACGTGCCGCCGCCCGAGGGCGGGATGATCGTCCCCGCCGCCACGCCGTCCGCGTAGCTTTGGTACGCCGCCACGCCCGCCGCTTCCAGGTCGGCAATCTCTTCGTCCTTGACGGCGATCTGGTTTTGCACGTCTTGCGCTTTGCTTTGCAGGTCCGCTTCCATCGCGTTCAATTCCGCCTGCTTGCTTTTGCGCAGTTCGTTTTGCGCGTTGAGGTCGGACTGCTGTTGCTTGAGTTGGTTTTGCGTGTTTTTGTAGTCCTCGATGATCGAGTTGTCTTGCTGTACGATCATCGACAACAATTGCATCCGATCCAGGAAGTCGCTGAAATTGGTCGCATCCATCAACACGCTCCAAAACGAGACGTCCCCGCCCTCGTACATGGTCTTCACGCGGCCTTTGAGCTTGACCTTCTGCTCTTCCAGTTTCTGTTGCGTCGAAGCGATTTGCTTCTGCAGATCGGCGCTCTTCTCCATCGCGGCTTGGATGTCTGCCGTCAATTTGTCTATATCTGCCTGTGTGGCTTGCAGTTGTTGGTTGATTTGATCCTTCTGTGCGCGCAGTTGATCCGCTTGTTGCTTCGCGGTATCCAGCGCCTCGTCTGCCCATGCGCCGTTCGGGGTACTCCCCGTGACCAGCAACACAGCAAGCAGACCGGTCAGCAGCTTGTGCAGGTTTTTTGGTTTCACTCCAATACTCCTCTCCGGCTGTCGAAGTCTGTCGGAACCTCTTCGTCGACATAACGTGATTGTCCTGCCGGGAGTTAGGAGTTGAAACAGTTTGTTCACATTGATGGAACTATTTGTACGTGATCTGCAAGTCGGTCGGGCCGCCGTATCGCGTCAGCACCCAAGCTTCTGCGCCGTCATGCCGCACGCTCCAGCCCGGCGTTTCCACCTGCAAACCGGACGGGGCCCAGAACTTCAACTGCTGCAAGCCTTTGCTCTTCACTTCAACTGTGACGCGCAATCCGTTCTGGCGAACGGTGACGGGGAGATTGGCGCGCAGGAGGTGCGGCGGGTCGGTCGGCCTTTTCGGGAGCCCGATGGTGAACGCGGCTTTTTGCCACACGCCGAAGTAGATCGAATTGCCGCGCCGCGTGTAGATGTCCGCATCGGTCGACACGCCTTCGTTGGCATAGCGCTCGCCAAGCAGCACGTGCACGCCCAACACCTTCAGATCATCCCCCAGCCCCTTCGAATCGGCGGGCGGTGTCACGGTCAACGTGTACACCCGCGCGTCGCTGCTCGTGTCCGGCACGAGCTCCACGCGCGAGCCCAGCACCGTGCGAAACGTGCGGAACATCTGCTCTTCCGTCATGAAATTGTAGTCGTGCCCGCGACGGAACCGATCGGCGGACAGGACGGTTTTTTCCGCATCGGAGAGGTTGCTGGGCAGTCGCAGGCTGAGCGGCAGGTCGTGCCTTGCGAGCGACGGGTCGGGGTTCGAAATCGGGTTGAACACCAGCAGCGGCAACGTCTCGTCTCCCTTCGTCCAGAAAAAAGGAACGTTCCACGCCGTCTGTCGCTCCGGCCGAATCCCTGAATTCCACGCGATGCCGCTCTGTACTTCAAGAGACAGAATCTGCGTCGGGTCGGGCGGGAGGGGCGTCTGCTGATTGGCGCCGATGTGCTTCCACGGAAGCCCGTACGCGGCAAACGCCCGGCGGTGCAGGGAAAGTTCTCGTTGCGTGTCCGCGGGAGAGGCGGGCGGCGTGAACAGACGGGCTTGGATGTCGAGACCGGCGTTTTGCATGTTCTGAAGCGTGCGCTTCAACTTGTCACGCTCGGGAAACGCCGGCGAGTCGATCGGCGGGTCCATGCGGTACTCCGCCAGATTGACACTCTCCATCGTGCGGGCGAGCGAGAACGACGGGATTTCGTCGTGCTGAATGGCTAGGTCGAGGAGGCGGTCCATCGTGCCGTTCTTGACGTCGGAAGTTCGTTGGATCGGCGTTTGCATCGCCATGGCGGGTCGCCCGTAGGTGCCGAGGACTTTTTTGACGACGAAGCCGGTGTATTCCAAGGCGGCATAGGCGGCGAACTCATTTTGCAGGAGGTAGTTGCCCGCCGCGAGAAAGCCGCTGCCGTTCGCACGGGTTGGCAACAGCGCGTTTGCGAAAAAAACCGCCCCTTCCCCCACTCGGTTTACAGTAAAAAGCGAGAGGTCCTGCGCGCTCGCCAGCGTCTCGGCGGTGGAAGGCACCAGACCTGTGCCGCACTGGTTCTTGGCGACGGAAGGACCCGCACCTGTGCAGCTTAGCGAAGCGTCGGGAAGTGCGTCGAGTAGTTCCCGGTAGTCCTTGACGACACTTTGCAACCCGCGCAGGTTCTGGCGGACTTGCGGGAAGTCGAGGCTGTGCGGGGGTGCGGAGAGCGCACGAAATTCCTTCGCCCCGAGGAAGTCGGGCGCAAACGCTTCGTGCACGGCGTCCTCGACGAAGAGGAAGCCGCCGTGTTGGACAAAAGTCTTCAACTGGTCGGCGATCCGGGCGCGGTCGGGGTCTTGCAACAGCGTCGGATCGACGTAGACCAGGCGGTAGGTGGAAAGCGGCACGCGCTCCAGTTCGGAGAACGGTGCGCTCGTGACGGTCAGATTGGCGATGAGCGATTGTTTCCAGTTTTGCAAGGCGTCTTGGTAGCCGGTCGTTCCCGTTTCATACAACACCAACGCCCGCAACTCGTCCCGTTCCTCGCCGTAGACAGACGAATACAGACACACGCTGGCGACGAGCGAGCAGACGAGGGTGATGAGCAGTAGTTTTTTCTTCATGCTGGCACCACGTCCTATACCCTGTATTTCCTTCTAGAGTTTCCTACTCTTGGGCGGGTATGCGATAAGAAAAAAGCGAAAGCCGTGTGCGAGGCTTTCGCTTGGATGGGAGCGGATGCAGTTAGCAATGTCGGGAAGAAGCGTTTCATCAGCCAAGTGATCAAGAGAATCCCGACGATCACCAACACAAAATTCACGAGGTTCATCCAATGCCCGGCCCCGATCATCATCGCATAAACCAACGCGAAGAGCCCCTAAAAACCAAACTTCCACACTTGATTCATCGAGCTCGCCCCTTGAAAATCTAATAATTCCCATTTATCACACTTCATAAGGAATTGCTTGCACATCCACCCAAACGACATTTAGAATTAAAGAAATGTCTGTTGTAAAGGTGACGATCATTTTGAAGGTGAACAACTCATTTCGCAACCGCGAGCTGTGGAAACGCGACCTCCGCTTGATGTTGGTCAGCGGTTTTTTTGGTGTTATGGTCGGGGTCATGAACTCGTTTCTCCATGAAGACATACTGATTTGGAACGCCTTGACGGGAGCGTTGACCGGCATGGTGACGTCGTTGTGCATCACGTCGGTGGAGCTTCATGTGTTTGCCCGCTATTTGCGCAGGACTCGATTTCTGGTGGCCGTGTTCATTCGGACGGTGTACTACACGGTGACCGTTACGTTTTGGTTGACGATGTCGTACGGGTTTGAGCAGTTTTTGAAATCGCATCACTTTCAGATCGAGATCGACCGCTCGTTTTACGTGATGGCGCTGCTGATCTTGGTGGTGGCGTTTCTGTTGAACGTCTATGTCATGCTCAACCGGCTGTTGGGACGTCGGGTGCTCGGGTACTTTCTGACGGGGAAGTATCACCGGCCGGTGGAGGAAGAGCGGGTGTTTATGTTTTTGGACATTCAGGGCTCAACGCAGATTGCCGAGCAGTTGGGCGATCTTCGGTATCAGGACTTTCTGAATGACTTTTTCTACGACATCACCGGGAGCATCCTGCGCTCGCACGGTGAGATTTACAAATATGTGGGCGATGCGGTGATCGTGTCTTGGCCGGTCAAGCTCGGCGTGAAGCAGGGCAATTGCTTGAAGTGCTGCAAGTCGATCTACGAGGTCTTCCAGCATGTCGAAGGGCGCTACCAGCAGAAGTACGGCTTGGTTCCGAAGTACCGCATCGGGTTGCACGGCGGTCCGGTGGTGGCGGCGGAGATCGGCGACAACAAGCGCGAGATCGCGTTCCTCGGCGACACCGTCAACACCGCCGCCCGCCTGCAGGAAGAATGCAAAGTTCAAGGCGTCGAATGCCTGATCTCCGGCGACCTGTTCCAGCGCATCCACGCCCAGCCGGACGGGCGCTGGTTTCAGTGGGCGCGCATCGGCGACGTGAAACTGCGCGGGAAGGAACAGGATACCGAGTTGATTCGGGTGTGGTTTTAAAACAACGCCCGCAAAAACGCAAAAAAAGAAGGCCCCGCGCGGGAGCCTTCTTTTTCATTGTGCCGTACGGCGGGCAGATTACATCATGCCGCCCATACCGCCCATGCCGCCCATATCCGGCATGCCGGCTGCTTTCTTCTCCGGCTTGTCAGCGATGACAGCTTCGGTGGTGAGGAAGAGAGCTGCGACGGATGCCGCGTTTTGCAGTGCGGTGCGGGTGACTTTCGCCGGGTCGACGATGCCGGTTTGCAGCATGTTCACCCATTCGCCGTTCGCCGCGTTGAAGCCGATGCCGATTTCCTCTTTCTTGAGGCGCTCGACGATGACCGCGCCTTCGAGACCTGCGTTGGTCGCGATTTGACGGATCGGAGCTTCGAGAGCTGCGCGGACGATCGCGAGGCCGGTCGCTTCGTCGCCTTCGAGTTCTACTTTGTCGAGGGCGCGGATGACGTTGACGAGCGCGGTGCCGCCGCCGGAGACGATGCCTTCTTCAACCGCAGCGCGGGTTGCGTTCAGGGCGTCTTCGATGCGCAGTTTCTTCTCTTTCAGTTCGGTTTCGGTCGCAGCGCCGACTTTGATGACCGCTACGCCGCCGGAGAGCTTCGCGAGGCGCTCTTGGAGCTTCTCTTTGTCGAACTCGGAAGTGGTTTCTTCGAGTTGCGCTTTGATTTGGTTGACGCGTGCGGTGATGTCGTTTTTGTCACCGGAGCCGTCGACGATGATGGTGTTTTCCTTGGTGACGCGAACTTGACGCGCACGGCCGAGTTGATCGACGGTGGTCGATTTCAGGTCGAGGCCGAGCTCTTCGGTGATCACTTGACCGCCGGTGAGAGCCGCGATGTCTTGGAGCATCGCTTTGCGGCGATCGCCGAAGCCCGGAGCTTTGACCGCGACGCAGGTGAAGGTGCCGCGCAGTTTGTTGACGATGAGGGTTGCTTGCGCTTCGCCTTCGACGTCCTCTGCGATGATCAGGAGCGGACGGCCGGATTGCACGACTTTCTCAAGAACCGGCAGCACTTCTTGAAGGTTGGAAATCTTCTTGTCGGTGATGAGGATGTACGGCTCGTCGAGAACCGCTTCCATTTTGTCAGCGTCGGTGACCATGTACGGAGACACGTAGCCGCGGTCGAACTGCATGCCTTCGACCACTTCAACTTCGGTCAGGAAGCCGCGGGATTCTTCGACGGTGATGACGCCGTCTTGGCCGACTTTCTCCATCGCTTCTGCGATTTGTTGGCCGACTTCTTCGTCGCCTGCGGAGATCGCCGCAACGTTTGCGATCGATTCTTTGCCGGAGATCGGGGTGGAGATCGCTTTGATCTCTTCAACCGCCGCGCGAACGGCTTTCTCGATGCCGCGACGCAGACCGATCGGGTTTGCGCCTGCGGTGACGTTCTTGAGGCCTTCGCGGATCAGCGCTTGTGCCAGAACGGTCGCGGTGGTGGTGCCGTCGCCCGCTACGTCGTTGGTTTTGGTGGCAACTTCCTTCACGAGTTGCGCGCCCATGTTCTCGAATGCGTCTTCGAGTTCGATTTCCTTCGCGATGGTTACACCGTCGTTGGTGATCAGCGGGGAACCGAATTTCTTCTCCAGAACGACGTTGCGGCCGCGCGGGCCGAGGGTGACTTTCACCGCGTCAGCCAGGATGTCAACACCGCGCAGCATCGCACGGCGTGCTTCTTCGTTGAACTTAATTTCCTTTGCCATGTTCGAAAACCTCCTACCGTTGTTGGTTTACGTATTGGGAAAAGCGGGTTGGTGTTCTATGTGGGGTCGTACGGTTTAGCGCTCTACGACTGCGAGAATGTCCGCTTCACGCAGGATCAAGTATTCCACACCGTCGTACTTCAGTTCGGTGCCTGCATACTTGGAGTAGATCACGCGGTCGCCAACGTTGAGTTCGAGCGGCACAACAGCGTTCCCTACGATCTTGCCGGAGCCAACGGCGATCACTTCGCCCTCTTGCGGCTTTTCTTTGGCGGTGTCCGGCAGGAACAGCCCGGATGCGGTTTTCTCCTCACGTTCTACAACTTTGATGACGACGCGGTCACCGATCGGCTTAATCATGAAAAAAACCTCCTCGAGAACGTTATTGTTAGCACTCACTAGACCAGAGTGCTAATTCCAATTCTTATGATAGTCAAACCTGAAATTCTTTGCAAGAGTCTCGCGCAAAAAATTTTTGTAAACATTTTTTGACCACACAAGTATTCAGGGTCTCCTCGGACACTGCCCATTATACGGGTTGTCCTCGTTGGAATCTATGAGAGACTTTCGCGAATGAGAACGAATTTTTCACCAATCGCCGGACAAAAAAAGACAAGGCCCGTGGAAGGTCTTGTCTTTTTGACGTCTTGGAGGTGAGTCGGCGGTTAGTCGTGGTACGTGACGATCACGTGGTAGCCGAATCGGTCGTAGAGTTTTTGCAGCGCCTGCGTTGCGTTGTCCTCTGCGGTTTTGATCAGGCCGGCGTCCTTGGCTTGCTGGTTGAGGCGCTCCTTGACGGACGCCTGCGAGATCAGGTTGACGCCCTCCTCGGCGCTGTAACCCGCGCGAAGCAGCCCCTGATCGGTGTAGACTTTCACGTCGTTCATCTGGATGCTGTCGTCGAGAATCTTGGCGTGCGGGAGGGAGATCTCGACGGTCTTGGCGCTGTCGTCGAGCTTGATGTCGGAGTCTTGGACCGCTTTCAAGTCGACGCCGGACGTGATCTTGGCGGGAACGATGATCATATAATGGCGTTTCGTGCCGGGGATGTCCGCCGAGATGTCCATGCCGAACAGCTTGTTGTCCGAGCCTTCGATGGTGGTCATCACGTACGCTTGGGCGGTCGCGAGCTCCGCCATGCCTTGCACGCCGGTGACGAAGGATGAAATCGTCGGTTTGTTCTCTTTGCCGAAGTACGCGTACACTCCGCCGCCGATCAGCCCGAGGGCGAGGATTGTCAGGACGGAGCGGAAGACGAAGCGCTTGACGCGCTTTTTGACGCTCCGTTTCGGTTTTTTGAACGCGGGAAGAGAAAGTCCCTGCAGAAGATCTGCCGCCAGCGCAGCCGACGCTTCCGTATGGCCTTCTCGAAGCTGTTCGAGGACGGTCTCCAGTTCGCGGATCAGTTCCTCTTGATTTGTGATCGTCTTCATCGGCTCTCCTCCTTCCTCAACGGATTGTGCGCGATCTATCTCTAGATGTATTTATGTCACCTTTGGAGTTTCATTCTAACATGATCTTGACCGACACAACAGAGTCCCAGTCACAGCATTCCATATGTACACGAAAAACCGCACTGGTTGCTCTTGCGGTCAGTACGTTTTTCCTCCGATTGAATCTAAGGACAGCATTAAGAAAGCGCCTTGCGGATCTTCCCCTTAATCTCATCTGTAATTTCTCCTGTGTGGTGCAACGTCTCCAACTCTGGGATCGATAAAACCATGAACCCTTGACGGACAACAGAACAGGTCGACAAAACTTCGTCATAAACGATCTGCACTTGGAGTTTCGTGTCTGCTTCGCCCGATTGACCTACTGCATAATCGTATATCACGCTCTTGTTCCCAACCGAACTTACCAAATAACATCCACCCCCGCTCTCCCACCAGCTGTAGAAGGTAAGAAAGCATTCTTTTAACGCCTCTTCGGAGTCAAAGAACTCCCGATAAAATTTCTCATACCCATAAGGAAACGTGTCCATTTCTTTAATTTGTAAAAAAGAAAGTGTTTCTTCCCATGCATATGTGAGCTGCTTAAACTTCTCATCCAGTAAGCCGATTGGCTTCAATCGGGGAAACTTCGGCCTTCCTTGGGACACAGGAAGCAAAGCATTTTGCAAATACACCATGAAATTCAACGCCGCTGATGTGTCAAAAGAAACAATCAGTGAAGAGGAATTAGTGATTCTCATTGTGACTTCCTTTCTAAAAAAGGGACGTTTGCTTTCACAGCGAACGTCCTTTTCATCCTTAGTAGATGTCAATCGGAATCGTACAACCGGGTTCAACCCCCGCAGTACCCGGATCAAAAATAAAATCCCCAGTCAGCGTAGCATAATACCTCCCAGGTGCCAAATTGTAACCGAAACTGCTGGTCACTCCAGTTTTCGTTCCATTCAGACATAATCCCGAAAAATCTTGCTCAAACGCCCAAGAGCCATCCATTCTTGTAACCGTTACACTAAGATTATAGTAATAAGGGCCTACAAAAGTGGGTTTTACACTCCACGAAACGGAGCGGTTTGACGACATCCAGTTGATCGTTGCAGTTCCACCATTGACGCAGCACGCAACTTCATAAAAACTCACCCGCAAAAATTATTTTTATATTATAAAAT
>NZ_JMIR01000035.1 GCF_000714935.1 Tumebacillus flagellatus | reverse complement strand
AGCTTTCCAGCGCCGATGGTACTCGGACCGCAGGGTCCCGGGAGAGTAGGACGTCGCGAGGCGAGTCACGCAACGAGAGAAAGACCTGAGCCGTGCCGGCACAGGTCTTTTTTTGTATCAAGGGTTTTGATATACTCGTGACGTTACTCGCATACTAAGGACAACTGGTGGAACAACAAAGGTGGAGACATGAAGAAGAGACAACGACGCAGCTACAATCCCCGCACGCTTCTGTTTTTAGACTACCTCTACATTACGTTGGGCTCGCTTCTCGTCGGCCTGGCTGTCACGTGGGTGTTCGTCCCGAACAAGACAGTCACCGGCGGGGTCACCGGCATTTCGATCCTGCTGTATTATCTGTTTGGTTGGAAGGTTTCGATTACCTCGCTTTGTATCAACATTCCGCTGTTTTGGGCGGGCTTCCGCTTTCTTGGCGGCCGCGAATTCGCGCTCAAGACGTTGTACGGGATCCTTGCGTTGACGCTGTGGTTGCAATTCTTGGAGCCGCTGAAACAACACCCGCTGACCGAAAACACACTGCTCGCTTCCATCTACGGCGGGCTGTTGCTCGGTGCCGGTCTTGGCATCGTGTTTCGCGGTCGGGCCACCACGGGCGGCACCGATCTCGCCGCACGGTTGGTGCAAAACTACACCGGCATCTCCGCCGGAACTCTCTTGCTTGTCATCGACGGCAGCATCATCACCGCAGCCGGCGTGATTTTTGGCATTGAGCGCGTGCTGTATGCGCTGATTTCCCTGTTTATCACGAGCAAGACGATTGACCTCGTCCAACAAGGCGTTGCCGTCGGCAAGGTCTCCTACATCATCACGGACCGGGAAGAAGAAGTTCGCCAAGCGATCCTCTTCAGCCTCATGCGCGGTTGCACGAAGATGCAATCCTACGGCGGCTTCACCGGAGTCGAACGGCCGATGCTCATGACCGTCGTCTCCCGCGCTGAAGTGTCCCGCCTGAAGGAACTCGTGCGCCAGATTGACCCGCGCGCGTTCGTGATCGTCTCCGATGTACAGGAAGTCCTCGGCGAAGGTTTTACTTTTGCCCAAGAACCGACGGCCCATGACGAAAGGAGCTCTTGACATGTCCGTTAACCTCGACCAACTAGCTATCACCGCGATCCGCACGCTTTCGATCGACATGATCGACAAAGCGAACTCCGGCCACCCGGGCCTCCCGATGGGAGCCGCTCCGATGGCGTATGAACTGTGGGCGCACAAGATGAAGCACAACCCGTCCAACCCGAAATGGTTCGACCGCGACCGCTTCGTCCTCTCCGCAGGACACGGCTCCGCGCTGCTGTACTCCCTGCTCCACCTGTTCGGCTACGACCTGCCGCTCGACCAATTGAAGCAGTTCCGCCAATGGGGCAGCAAAACCCCGGGCCACCCGGAATACGGCCACACCCCCGGCGTAGAAGCCACCACCGGCCCGCTTGGACAAGGCATCGGCATGGCTGTCGGCATGGCGATGGCAGAAGCGCACTTGGCGGCTACATACAACCGCGACGGTCACGACGTGATCTCGCACTACACCTACGCGCTCTGCGGCGACGGCGACCTCATGGAAGGCGTGGCGGCGGAAGCGGCGTCGATGGCCGGTCACATGGGCCTTGGCAAACTGATCGTGCTCTACGATTCCAACGACATCTCGCTTGACGGTCAACTGAGCATGGCGTTCACCGAAAGCGTGCAGAAGCGTTTCGAGTCCTACGGCTGGCAATACCTGCGCGTCGAAGAGGGCACCGACATCGAAGCGATCGGCCAAGCGATCGAACAAGCGCAAGCCGATGCAAACCACCCGACCCTGATCGAGATCCGCACGATCATCGGCTTCGGCTCTCCGAACCGCCAAGGCACCAACAAAGTCCACGGCTCCCCGCTCGGCGCGCAAGAAGCCGAACTGACCAAGAAAGCCTACAACTGGGAGCACGAAGCGTTCGAGATCCCGCAAGCGATCTACGACCACTACGCAACCTTCAAAGCTCAAGGCGAGAAGCTCGAAGCCGAGTGGCACGAGAAGTTCTCCGCGTATGAAAAAGCGCATCCGGAACTCGCGAAGCAGCTGAAGCTCGCGATCGACGGCGAACTCCCGTCCGGCTGGGACGCAGGCTTGCCGGCCTACACCCCGGACGACAAAGCGATGGCCACCCGCGAAACGTCGGGCGCCGCTCTGAACGGCCTCGCGAAACACCTGCCGACTCTCTTCGGCGGTTCCGCCGACCTCGCAGGTTCCAACAACACCACGCTCAAAGGGCTGCCGGTGTTCGACGTCAAGGACTATTCCGGCCGCAACGTCTGGTTTGGCGTGCGTGAACACGCGATGGGGGCGGCGCTCAACGGTCTCGCCCTGCACGGCGGCATCCACCCGTACGGCGGTACGTTCTTCGTGTTCTCCGACTACCTGCGACCGTCGATCCGCCTTGCCGCGCTGATGGGCCTGCCGGTGATCTACGTGCTCACCCACGACTCCATCGCAGTCGGCGAAGACGGCCCGACCCACGAACCGGTCGAGCACCTCGCCGCTCTGCGCGTGATCCCGAATTTGACCGTCCTGCGTCCGGCCGACGGCAACGAGACCAACGAAGCGTACCGCTGGGCGCTCACGCAACACAGCTCCCCGGTCGCGATGGTGCTCACCCGCCAGAAACTTCCGCAACTGCCGGGCACCGGTGAAAAAGCGCGCGAAGGTCTCGCCAAGGGCGCCTACGTCCTCGCCGACGCGGAAGGCGGCGCGCCGCAAGTCATCTTGATCGCGACCGGCTCGGAAGTATCGCTCGCCATGGAAGCGAAAAAAGCCCTCGACGGCCAAGGCGTCGCCACCCGCGTCGTCTCGATGCCGGCGGTCAACCTGTTCGAACAGCAAGACCAAGCGTACAAAGACTCCGTGCTCCCGCCGTCCGTCAAAGCGCGCGTCGCGCTGGAGATGGGCGTCACCGCCGGCTGGCACAAGTATGTCGGCGACAACGGCGCGGTGATCGGCATCGACACGTTCGGCGCTTCGGCACCGGGCGACCTCGTGATGAAAGAGTACGGCTTCACCGTCGACAACGTCGTGCAAACCGTCCAAAAAGTCCTCGGCTAATCACAGTCGGACACTTCCTTTTTTACAAAAAACGCCTTCCGCGCGGAGGGCGTTTTTTCTTGTTTTTCCTAGGGTTATCAGCAGATCTCCCCTTTCACAAATCGTTCATTCTTACAAGATAAACGATCCCCCCAAGGTTGCGGTGCGGGTGTATGATAGGAACGTATGAAACAAGGGAGGCGGATTTTCAGCATGAAAAAATTCACGGTTCTCGCAACGACCGCGGTTGTTGCTTTGGGTATGATTCTCGCTGGTTGCGGCGCCTCGAACGACGCTTCGTCGTCCTCGAACTCTTCCAGCTCCACGACCAACTCGAACTCCGGTTCCTCGACGACCGCTTCGTCCACCGCATCGACCGGTGACGAGCAAGTCGTGCACGTGACCGCCAAGAACTTCGCATGGACCTTGGACAAAACCGAAGTCAAAGTCGGCAAACCGGTCAAACTGGTGATCACCTCTAGCGAAGGCATGCACGCGCTCTCCATCGCAGGCACCGACGTCAAAGACGTCCACGCGATGGCCGGCCAAGAGCAAACGGCAACGTTCACCCCGACCAAAGCGGGCGATCTCGACTTGAAATGCACCCTCATGTGCGGTCTCGGCCACTCTTCGATGGTCACCAAGCTCAAAGTCACCGAGTAATCGCATCGCTTGAACAGTACTTGAAAAAAACAACCCTGCCATGCCCCTGCGGTTTGGCGGGGTTTTTATTTTTCAAGAATTTATAACTTGGACAAACTGTTCTCCGTCCTTCTTCATATACATGGGAAGAGGGATGGAGGGTGTTTGACAAGATGACCACAAACAAAAACACAAACAAGAAGAAAACCAACACGATCTGGTGGGGAGCGTTGCTCTCCACCGCTTTGATGACCGGGGCCGCTTGGTTCGGCCTGACCCAATGGCAAGACGCGCACCAAACGGCGGCCGCCGTCACACAGCCGGTGCCGCCCCAAAACAAACTCGGCCCCGCCGGGGACTTGCGCCCGGACATGGCGGGACTGCCGGACGATGCGTCCACCCGCCAGCACAACGTCGACGTGCGGGCCGCTCAAGAGCGCCACGATGCCTACCTGAAAAGCCTCTCCACCGCGCCGGGCACGCCGATCGGCACGTTCTCCACGTCGCTGGCCGGGCACAACGCCAGCGGCCGCGTACACAACATCATGCTCGCCTGCCAGAAATTCAACGGCAAAGTCCTCCTGCCGGGTGAAGAATTGTCGTTCAACCAAACCACCGGCGACTCCAACAGACCGGAGGACGGTTGGCAGCTCGCCACCGTGATCGTCGGCAAGCAATTTGAGCAAGGCTACGGCGGCGGCATCTGCCAAGTCTCAAGCACGATGTACAACGCCGTGCTGCGCGGCGGCTTGACTGTCACGGAACGCTACACCCATTCTCTTCCCGTCGGCTATGTGGAACCGGGCCATGACGCCACCGTCTCCTACCCCGAACTCGACTTCAAGTTCGTCAACTCCATGCAAACGCCCGTGCGCCTGCAAACGGTCGTGCAGGGGGAGAACGTGACCGCCACAATTCTCGCCTTGCCGCCCGAAACCCTGTAAGAGCCGCCAAAAGCGGTATAACAAGGAGAATTTGTCCGGGCGTTGAATATAGGGGGCGTACTGTTTTGGAGTTTGCAAAGGGGATGCCGTATGTACGACGCAAAGAGAACCCAACCGATGAAATACGACCTCGATTTTTATAGATCTCTATTTGAAAATCATCCAGATGCCGTCATGGCGTGGGCGGATGGTCGCTACACCTTGGTCAACGCGGCGGCAGAAGCGCTGACAGGGTACACGGAAGCCGAGTTGCGGGAGGAAGTTTCCTTTTGCGATCTCATCGAGGAAAGCGAAATTCCGCGCGCGGCAATCTGTATGGAAAAAGCGCTGGCAGGCGAGGCGCAGCAATTTGAAATCAAGGTCGTGCGCCGTGACAAGCGACGCCTTGACGTGCATGTGACCAAAGTGCCGATGGTGATCGACGGGCAGGTGCGCGGCGTGTTCAACATCGTGCGCGACATCACCGAACGCAAGCGGGCGGAAGAAGAGCTGTGCCAGAGCGAGTTCCGGCTCGCCCGTGCCCAACGCCTTGCGAAGTTCGGGTCGTGGGAATGGGACATGGTCACCGACTCCCTCTGCTGTTCTGAAGAAATGCACCGCATCCTCGGCGCGAAGCTCGGCGAGATCAACTCGTACGGCAAATTCATTTCGTTTGTGGTGGAAGAGGACCGCGCGCAGGTGCACGCCACGGCGCAAGCGGCCATCGAAGGCATAACGGTTGAAAACCAGTTTCGCGTTCGCCGTCCCGACGGGGAGATTCGCGTGTTGCATGCACAAGCGCAAGTGCAGTTTGACGAGAACGGAAACCCGTTGGTCATGTACGGCACCGACCGGGACATCACGGAGCAGTTGGAGCAAGAGCGCCGCATCCGCGAGCACGACGAACGGCTCCGCATCATCTCCGAGAACGCGCAAGACATCATCACCTACTCGTCGCCTGAAGGCATTGTCCTCTATGTATCGCCCTCCACGCGCACGTTGCTCGGGTACGAGCCGGATGAAATCATCGGGAAGCACGCCGACACCTACTACCATCCGGAAGACAAACTGCGCATGGCGAACAACGAGTTCGAGCTAGCGGAGGACGGGATGATCTTCTCCTGCCGCATCTTGCACAAGGAAGGCCGCTGGATCTGGTTTGAAACCAGCGTCAAACGCATCCGCGATGAACACGGAGCGGTCGTGAAACTGCTCGGCATCGGCCGGGACATCACCTTGCGCAAACGGGCGGAAGAGCACTTGCGGGCCACGCGCGACCAGTTGGATTCGTTTATCGAAAACAACGTCGATGCGATCGGCCTGCTCGACCGCGAAGGAAAGTTGCTGCGCACCAACCCGGCGTACGAGCGGATGTTTGGACTCAAACTTCGCGAGATCCTCGGGAGTGATTTCCGTACGATCCCGGCGATCCCGGAGAATTTGCGCGGGGAGATGCAGATGCTCTTGGAAAAAGTGCGGCACGGCGAGGCGGTGCTCGGGCACGAAACGTACCGCTTCCACCGCGACGGCACGAAGTTGAACGTCTTGCTCTCCCTCTCGCCGGTGCGCGACGTGGAGGGACGGGTCGACGGCTTCTCGGTTACGATTCGCGACATCACCGAACGCAAACGCACGGAAGAGCTGCTCCTGCAATCGGAAAAACTCGGCATCGCCGGACAGTTGGCGGCGGGCATCGCTCATGAGATCCGCAACCCGTTGACGGCGCTCAAAGGGTTTGTGCAACTGATGCAAGTCGGAAACAACGACCCCAAATACCTCGACGTGATGTCGTCGGAACTCAAGCGCATCGAAAGCATCGTCAGTGAACTGCTTGTGCTCGCCAAGCCGCAAGCCGCCCTGCATAAGCCGGTTCGCTTGCAAGCGGTCCTCGCGCATGTGCTCACGCTGATCGAGACGCAGGCGATCCTCAACAATGTGGAAATCCTCGCCGCATGGGACGCCGACACGCTCCCGACGCTGACGTGCGACGAAAACCAAATGAAGCAAGTCTTCTTGAATTTCCTGCAGAACGCCATCGACGCGATGCCAAACGGCGGACGGGTCACCCTCGACGTGGAACGTCCGACGCCGCGCTCCGTGCGCATCTCCATCGCCGACGAAGGCGTGGGCATCGCACCGGACTTGATGCAAAAACTCGGCGAACCGTTCTACACCACCAAGGAAAAAGGCACCGGCCTCGGCCTGATGGTCTCCAAGCGAATTCTGGAACAGCACCAAGGCCGCTTGCAGATCGACAGCATCTTGAACGAGGGCACGACCGTCCAAGTCTTGTTGCCGTGCCTAGATGATGAGCAGTCATAAATGAGAACAGACCTCTCAAAATCGGGGTCTGTTTTTTAGTTTAATAATAATTACTTGATAGTTGATCGAAAATTCGATATGTTTCAAGTGAGGACAAGCCGTTGCGAGCGGGGGGATTTTTTATACAAAGTCATTGCAACTTTATTCATACACTCGTATAATGATTCGTATCATGAAAACAGAGGCAGAGGTGAGAGAAGAGATGCAAATCGCCATCTTGGGCGCAACGGGCTATACAGGATTGGAAGTGGTGCGCTTGCTGCATAAGCACCCGGAAGCGGAAGTGACGTACGTGTCCTCCGACTCGCAAGCGGGGGCTGAACTTGCAGACGTGTACCCGCATCTGCGCGGCGTGCTCGCGTACACATTGGAAGGAGCCGATCCGGCGGAGATCGCCAAGCGGGCGGACTACGCGTTGGTCGCGTTGCCGTCGGGGGTATCCACGAACTTGGTGCCGGGCTTGCTGGAAGCGGGCGTGCGCGTGATCGACCTCGCGGGCGACCATCGCCTGCCGGACGATGTCTACGCGAAGTGGTACAAAAAACAACCGCCCGCGCCAACCGTCCTGGAGCGTGCCGTATACGGCTTGCCGGAACTCTACAAATCGCAAATCACCGGCGCGTCGTTGATTGCCAATCCCGGTTGCTATCCGACGGCGACGCTGCTCTCGCTGCTCCCGCTGGTGAAGAACGGACTGATCGACCCGCACTCGCTCGTCATCGACGCCAAATCGGGCGTTTCGGGCGCGGGCAAAGCGCTCTCGGCGGGCACGCACTTCGTCGAGGTCAACGAAAACTTCAAAGCGTATAAAGTCGGCGAACATCAGCACATCCCGGAAATCGAGCAAGTGCTGACCGACGTGAACCCGAGCGGGGAAGCGGTGACGATCTCGTTCACCACCCATCTCGTGCCGATGATCCGCGGCATTCTCACGACGAGCTACGCCAAATTGACCGGATCGTATTCCACCGAAGACCTTTTGGCGGTCTACCGTGAATTCTACCGCGACGCACCGTTTGTGCGCCTGCACAGCGCGGGGAACTTCCCGCAAACGCGCGACGTGACGGCGAGCAACTTCTGCGACATCGGACTGCGCGTCGACCCGCGCACGAACCGCGTGACGGTGATCGGCTGCATCGACAATTTGGTCAAAGGCGCGGCAGGCCAGGCGATTCAAAACCTCAACCTGCTCGCCGGACTTCCGGAAACCACGGGACTCCTAAACGTTCCCGTCTACTTATAAAAAGGGGGAGAGAGCTCAGATGAAAACGACCATCGAAAAAACTTCCTGCACCGTGCTCTCCGCAGGCGGCGTCACCACACCGAAAGGCTTCAAAGCGACCGGCCTCCACGCCGGCATCAAGAAGAAGAGAAAAGACCTCGGCCTGCTCGTCTCCGAAGTCCCGGCAGCCGCAGCCGGCGTGTTCACCACGAACCTCGTGCGCGCCGCTTGCGTCACCCAGAACGAACTCCAACTGCAAACCACCCCGTACCTGCAAGCGATCGTCGTCAACTCCGGCAACGCCAACGCGTGCACCGGCGTGCAGGGCGACCAAGACGCGCAGACGATGCGCAATTCCACGGCGAAACTGCTCGGCTTTGAGAACGAAGCGGTCGCGATTGCTTCGACCGGCGTCATCGGCGTGCAGATGCCGATGGAACCGCTCCTGAACGGCATCTCCCAAGCGGCTTCGACGCTGACGGTGGAGGGCGGAGATCTTTTTTCCGAAGCGATTTTGACTACGGACACCTGCAAGAAGGAAATCGCCGTCCAACTGACGATCGACGGCCAACTCGTCACGCTCGGCGGCACGGCGAAAGGCTCGGGGATGATCCACCCGAACATGGCGACGATGCTCGCGTTCGTCACCACCGACGCGGCGGTGGAACCGGCGGCGCTTAAACGCCTGCTCTCGAAAACCACCGACCAAACGTACAACTGCATCACCGTCGACGGCGACACCTCGACCAACGACATGGTGCTCGTGATGGCAAACGGGATGGCGGGCAACGACACCCTCGACGAAGACCATCCGCAATGGGGCGATTTCGTGGAAGCGTTCCACCTCGTCTCGGAAAAACTCGCGAAAGACATCGCCCGCGACGGTGAAGGCGCGACGAAACTGATCGAAGTCGCCGTCAACAGCGCGCCGACCGAAGAGATCGCCACCGTGATCGCCAAGTCGGTCATCGGTTCCTCGCTGGTCAAAACGGCCGTTTACGGCGCCGACGCGAACTGGGGCCGCATCCTCTGCGCGGCGGGCTACTCCGGCGCGAAGTTCGACCCGAACCTGCTCGACATCTTCATCGGCCCGATCCAAGTCGCAGCGAGCGGCATGGGTCTCGTGTTCGACGAGGAAGCGGCGAAGGAAATCCTGCTCGCCGACAACGTCGTGCTCACCGTCAACTTGAACCAGGGCGAAGCGTCGGCGAAAGCGTACGGCTGCGATCTGACGTACGACTACGTGCGCATCAACGCGAGCTACCGGACCTGAGGAGCGGAGGGAGATTATGCAAGCCAGCGAAAGCACCGTTTCTGACAAACTCTCCGTTTCGGAAAAAGCGCAAGTGCTCATCGAAGCCTTGCCGTATATCCAAAAGTTCGCGGGCAAGATCGTCGTCGTCAAATACGGCGGCTCGACCATCCAAGCGGACGGAGACCGTCCGGATCGCATCGACCCGGTGATCCTCGACATCATCTGGCTGAAGCAAGTCGGCCTGCAGCCGGTCGTCGTGCACGGCGGGGGCAAAGCGATCACCAAGATGCTGAACGCCCTCGGGCATCAAGCGCAATTCGTCGACGGCTTGCGCGTCACCGACGGCCCGACGATGGAAGTCGTCGAGATGGTGCTGGGCGGGCAAGTGAACAAGCAACTCGTCGCGGCGTTCGGCGCGGCGGGGAGCCCGGCGGTCGGAATCACCGGCGTCGACGGCCACCTGCTTCAAGTCCGGAAAAAAAACCACCCCGGCGGCGATCTCGGTCTGGTCGGCGAAGTGGCGGGCGTCCAAACGGGCGTGCTGAAAGCGCTGCTCTCCGGCGGCTTCATCCCGGTGATCGCGCCGATCGGCGTCGATGAACACGGCACGCGCTACAACGTCAACGCCGACTCTGCGGCGGGCGCGATTGCGGGGGCGCTGTCGGCGGAGAAGCTGATTCTCTTGACCGACGTGCCGGGCATCATGCAAAACGGCACCGTCCTCTCCGAAGTGACGGCGGCAGACATCCTGCGCCTGATCGACGAAGGCACGATCCACGGCGGGATGGTGCCGAAAGTGGAAGCGTGCTTGAACGCGCTGGAGTACGGAGCACGCCATGTGCACATCTTGAACGGCAACGAGCGGCACGCGCTGCTGCTTGAAGTCTTCACCAAAAACGGAATCGGCACGCTGGTGCGGGGAGGAGAACCAACAGTATGACACATCTGATGAGCAACTACGGCCGTTTGCCGATCTCGTTTGTGCGGGGGCAAGGCACGCGCCTGTACGACGAACAAGACAACGAATATCTTGACTTCACCTCCGGCATTGCCGTCACCAACCTCGGACATTGCCATCCGAACGTGACCGCCGCGCTCCAAGAGCAAGCGGCGACGCTGGTGCACACCTCGAACCTGTTCCAGATTCCCAAGCAAGAAGCGGTGGCGGCGAAGCTGTGCGAGCTGTCGGGCTTGGACCAAGTGTTTTTCTGCAACTCGGGGGCGGAAGCGAACGAAGCGGCGATCAAGCTGGCGCGCAAGCACAGCAAGGAGAAGTACGGCGAGCACAAGTTTGAAATCTTGACGCTCGAAGACGGCTTCCACGGGCGGACGCTCGCGACCGTCACGGCGACGCCGCGCAAGAAGTTCCAAGAGGGATTCGCCCCGCTGATGCCGGGCTTCCGCTATGTGCCGAAAGATCTCGCCGCGATCGAAGCGGCGATTTCGGAGAACACCTGCGCGCTGATGATGGAGCCGGTGCAGGGCGAAGGCGGCGTGTTGCCGCTGACTCCGGAATTTTTGCAAGGGGTTCGCGCGCTGTGCGACAAGCACGGCTTGCTTTTGATCTTCGACGAAGTGCAGACCGGCATCGGGCGCACGGGCACGATGTTTGCGTTTGAGCAGGCGGGCGTGCAACCGGACATCTTGACGTTGGCGAAGGCGCTGGGCAACGGCATTCCGGTCGGGGCGACGCTCGCCAAAGCGGAAGTCGCGTCGGCGTTCACGCCGGGCACGCACGGCAGCACGTTCGGCGGCACGCCGCTGGTGATGGCGGCAGTGCTGGCGACGCTTGAGACGATCGAGAGCGAGAACATCCTGCAAAACGCCAAAGAGATGGGCATCGAGCTCGGCCTGCGCCTGCAAGGGCTGATCGAGCAACACGACTGCCTGCTCGAACTGCGCGGTCTCGGACTGCTGCGCGGCGTGACGATGGACCGTCCGGTCGCGCCGCTGATCAACAAGTGCCGTGAGCTTGGCCTGCTCGTCCTGAGCGCGGGCGAAAACACCCTGCGCATCATCCCGCCGCTCACCGTCACGTCGCAGGACATTCACCTCGCGATCAAGATCTTGGAGCAAGCGGTGCAAGAAGTCGCGCAAGGCGTGGCACAAGCGTAAACGAAAGCCCAAAACCCCCTCGTGTCTGTTGAAAACACGAGGGGGTTTTGTTCTGCTTCGATTTATCAATTCTGAAATCGTACAATAGTAAGGGTCGGGGCAAAATATTTCCACTATAGTATTGATATTGCAACTACCCATTGGTACTATTTTTATGACAAACTTCGTAGAGTGTTGGTAAACGCTCTCCCAAATTTTGGCTCGTGACCTCGACAATCACGGGCTCTTTTTTTTATAGAGGACGGAGCTTGAGGACGGCTTCCTTGCCGATCTGCAGGGCTTCTTTCAGTTCGGTTTGAAAGTTTCGCAAGGAAGAATAGACATCCACCGCTTCAAACGCATACGTGCTCGCGGCATCATAATCCCCGAGAGCGAACTGACAGTACGATGATGTCAGCAGAAAATAGGCGCGCTGTTCGCAAGGCAAGGAGTCGGCGAGCAGAGTTTCCGCTTCTTGCAACAAGACCAAGGCTTCGGGGAATTCATTCCGATCAAGGTGCAGTTTCGCCATTCGCGATTTCGTCATGGCAACGTCACTTGGTTTCATGAGGTCTTTTAGTTTATGCAACTCTTCCTTCAGGACATCAAGTGCAAACTTACGTAAACCGGGTTTCAGTATGTACGCATAACTTTTGGCACGCACGACAAACCAGTACATATCCGACTTTTGAAACCAAGGAATCGCTTCGAAGAACATATCGGCCGCTTTTGAGTGATCGCCTAGATTTTTATAGGTATTTCCCAGTGCGAAGTAACAGCCCCCAACCGCGTAATTGGTTTCGGGAGTTTGGTCAATCAATTTCGGCAGCGCGCGTTGCAGATACGAGATGGCTTCCTGGAAGCGTCCAAGAAATCGCAACGAATCGCCAATGGCATAGAGCAAAGTTGGAACCGTCCGATAGTTTTGCAATTCAGGGTGTTGATGTATGATGTCGGCTGACCTCTTGTAGTGATGCAGAGCCATGACGAATTCCATCCTGCGATGCCAAGCCCCTCCAAGGGTATAATGCAACTGCATCACAAACAGTGGGTTGGCGTTGACTTTGTCTTCCCACTTTTCCGCCATAGAATACAGCACTTGCAAGGCCTGTATCCTAGTGTGATCCTCGACCGTCATGAGAGCCGCTTCTGCATAGGTCAGTTGATCGCGTTGGTAGTCTTGCATCGAGGGGAAGTTTTCTCGAACGCGATACACGAGTTCCAATGCTTTGGCAAACTTCCTTTCCAAATTGACCAACATGATGACCTCTAACCAGGCAGCCACTGTGAGGTCCGGGATCATTTCGACCAGTTCTATAAATTCCGCGTCAAGCGTTTTCGAGAGGCGAAACAGAATCTCCGGCGACGGCGCAAATCTCCCGTTTTCCACGCCCGAGATCGTGGCAGGGGAAACTTCCGCTTTCTCGGCGAGCTCTTTTTGCAGCCAACCGCGAGCTTCGCGCAGGTCTTTGATCTTCTCCCCAAGTGCATTCATGAGGTCACCTCCTGACGCATCCGAAACACCGCTTCCTTGCCGATGCGCAGGGATTCTTGCAACTCCGCAAGAAAAAACCGCAGCGACGCGTACAGGTCCGTCGCTTCAAACGCATAGCGGGAAGCGGCGTCATAGTCCTCCCTCGCCATGTGGTAGAGGGCGCAGTTCAGCAGGAAGTAGGCATGCTCGCCGCGCGGGGGAAGCCCGGAGAGCAGACCCTCCGCTTTTTCCAAAGCGGCTTGGGCTTGTTCGAGGTCGCCGCGGTCGAGGTGCACTTTGGCCATCCGTGTGTGGACAAGTCCCCGGTACTGGGGCGTCAAAGTATCTTCCAACTCCCGCAGCTCCTGTTCGAACACCGCAACGGCATCGTCCGTCTGCTCCGGGTCGAAAAAGGCGACGTAACTGCGGCAGCGCATCTCAAACAACTTCGACTTCGCCTGTTGCATCAATGGAACCGCGTTGCGAAACGCCTGCACCGCTTGCGGCATCAGGCCCAGGTTTTTATAACTCACGCCGAGCGAGAAGTAACAACTCCCGAGCATGAAGAAATTCCGCAGCTTGGTCAACGGCTCGATCGCTTGTTGCAGATGCAGGATCGCTTCGTGATCCCGTCCGAGCCACCGCAAGCAGTCGCCGGTGTTGTAATGCGCCGTCGCGAGCAGTTTGTGTCCCGGCTCCGGCAGCGACTTCAAAATCTCCAGCGCACGGGCGTAATGATGCAGCGCCGTCACGAAGTCTTGGTGCAGGTACCACGCCGCCCCCAATCCGTTTTGCACGCGAAACGCCAAGCGGAGGTCGGTGTGCGCGTTGCCTTCGAGCTTGCGGGACAGCGCGTAGAACGTCTCAATTCCCTGCATCCGGCTTTCCGGGAAGTAAATCAGGCAGTTTGCTTCGATCATCGTCAACTCATCGCGTTGATACTCCAGCATCGTCGGGTGTTCCGTCTGGGCGCGGTGCAGCGTTTGCAACGCGCGGACGTTGTCGCGGTTGCTCAAATACACCGTGGCGATCTCCAAGAGCGTGTCCAATTTCGGCGACGGAATCAATTCCGCCAATTCATAAAACGGCAACCCCAACTCCGCCGCGATCCGATGCACGACGTCCGGTGTCGGAACGAACCGTCCGTTCTCCACCGCCGAGACGGTCGCGGGCGACACATCGGCGCGCTCGGCGAGTTCGCGTTGGGTAAAGCCCCTTGCTTCCCGGCAGAGCTTGATCTTCTCTCCAAGCGAAGTCATCCGCAGGCACCTTCCTCGCGCAGTTTGTAGACCGCTTCCTTGCCGACGCGCAGACATTCTTGCAAGTCGGTATGGAAAAAACGCAACGACGCGTACAGGTCAGCCGCTTCAAACGCATAGGAGCTTGCCGAATCATAATCCCCGACAGCGAAGTGATATTTCGCGTAATTCAAGAGAAAGAACGCCCGCTCCCCGCACGGATGCAAACTTGCGCACAACGGTTCCACTTTTTCCAAAACGGACTTGGCTTCCGCGAGCATGTGCAGATCCAGATAGACCTTGGCGATGCGCGTCGTCGTCACCGCGACGTCCTTGGGCGGCATGCGGTCGCGCAATTCCCGGAGCTCCTCTTCCAAGCGGGCAACCGCATCGAGGGTCAAGTCCGGGTTCCAAACGGACGCATAACTGCGGGCGCGGGTCGCAAACCACTTGGAGCTTTGGTTTTGCGTTTTTTCAAACCACGGAACGGATTGGCGGCACGCTTCTGCCGCTTCTTGCATCCTGCCGAGGTTTTTCAGACTGATTCCGATCGCATAGTAACAGGCGCCGACCGAATAGAAGTGATGCTCTTGTTGGAACAACGGGATCGCTTTTTCCAGGTGGGTGATCGCTTCTTCATCGCGGCCGACATACCGCAAGCAATCCGAGATGTTGTAGAGGACCCGGCCGTACAGCAGACCGCCGTGATCGGGCAAGAAGCTGAGGATTTCCTTGGCGCGGGTAAAGTGGTGCAACGCGGTGATGAAATCGTAGTTCTGGTGCCACGCGATGCCGAGCGTATTCTGCACGCGAAACGCAAACGTCGGATCGGCGTGGGCGGCGCGCTCCGTTTTGGACGAGAGCGCATAGAGCGTTTCAATCGATTGCATGCGGCTCTCCGGCCAAAACAGCAACACATGCGCTTCCAAGCGGGCGAGTTCGTCCGCTTGATACTCCAACAAGTCCGCCTGCTCTTGAAGGTCCTGCACGATGCGCAAAACACGTCCGAACTCCACGTCCACCACCAGCTGTCTTCCGATTTCCAGCGCCGTGTCGACTCTGGCGGGCAGCAAGAGCTCCGCCAACTCGTAAAACTTCACGCCCAACTCCGCCGCGATCCGGTGCACGACGTCCGGCGACGGGACAAACCTCCCGTTCTCCACCGCCGAAACGGTGGCAGGCGACACATCCGCGCGCTCGGCGAGCTCTTTTTGGTTCCAGCCCTTCGCTTCTCGGCAAGCTTTGATCTTCTCGCCCAGTTTGTTCATCCGTTGCCGCCTCCCCGCATGCGAAGCACCGCTTCCTTGCCGATGCGCAGGCATTCCTTCAGGTTGGTGTGGTAGAACGGCAATTGCGCATAGAGGTCGGACGCGGCAAAAGCGGTCTCGCTTGCGAGGTCGTATTCCCCCGCGGCGAGCAGAACCTCCGCTTGAACCAACATCGCATACGCGTACACGCCGGTCGTTCCGTGCGGCGCGGAGAGCTCAAGCGCTTTCATAATCGCGGCTTTGGCGGCGGGCAGGTCATTCAAGTTGAGGTGGACTTTGCCGATGCGCGTGTACGCCAACGCCTCATCCAGCGGTTCAAGCGGAACTTCCAACTGCTTCTGCAACGCCGCCAAGGTCACGTCCGGAGGTTGCCCGGTCAGAAACGCCGCGTAGCCGTCGAAGCGAACTTTCCAATCGAGATGCAAAGCGATTTCGTAACACGCCACCGCTTGCTGATAAGCGCGGGCGGCGCGGACGGGGTCGTTTTTTTCATGGTAGCTTTGGGCGAGCTCCCGGTACATCTCGCCGATGCTGCGCGGCGAATTCGTGGCGTGAAACAGCTCCGCGGCTTTGGCGATGGACGCGGACATTTCGTCTTCGTCGCGCAACAGGTGTGAACAAGCGCTCAAGCTGTGATGAAGCTGGGCGAGCACCAGGGCGTCCGGCACGGGAAGCTGGTTCATCACTTCAAGACCGCGTTTCAGATGATGCACCGCCGTCACGAAATCCCCGTTCTGCATCCAGCCTTCTCCCAGCGCCAACTGCACCCGCGCCACAAACACATGGTCGATTTGCGCCGCGAGTTCCAGCTTGTACACCAGTGCGTAAAGCATCTCCAGCGCGGGCAGCCGGTCCGGTTGGGCAAGCCGGGCACTGGCTTCGAGCAACTGCAACTCGTCTTGCTGGTCTTCCAGCAGCGTCCCGCGCTCGCGGATTTGCGCAATCGTCTGAAGCGCCAGCGCTTCTTCGCGGCGAAGCAACTGCAAGCGGGCGACGTCGAGCAACGCTTCCACCGTGAGTTCCGTCGGCTGATCGACGAGATCGTGCAACGGCAACCCGAGCGCGAGGGCGATGCGCTGAAGCAGGTCCGGCGACGGAGTGAAGCGTCCGTTTTCCAACGCGGAGACGGTGGAGGGAGAGATGCCGGATTTCTCGGCGAGTTCTTTTTGATTGAAGCCTTTGGCTTCTCGGTAGGATTTAAGTTTTGAGCCCAGAGAGGCGAATTGTGACATATTGGGTCGTCCTTTGTCTGAAAAAAGTGATACACTCAGTGTACCATGAAAAAAACGCAAGGGATGCCATTCTTTGCGCCCGATTTTACTCGGATGGGGGGAGCTGGAGCCACGGGGAACGGTCGTTATCGCAATCTATCATTTTCTGGAAGCCAAGGGTGTAACCAACGCGACTCCCTCGTGTCTAATCGTTCGGAGCGCCACCCACACAAGAGACGAATTCGTCTCCCTCTGAACCCCAGTTTCGGCGCTGCTCCTCCGCACAGGGTACCGTGGGAGGATCATTTTTTTACCTGTAGTTATCAGAATATTACCATAAAGAGAGCGAGAGAAAGCGGGGGTTTGATGTGAGTGTACTGCTGGATGTGCGGGACTTGACCGTTGCCTTCCAAAGCAAGGACAAAGCCAAGACGTTGGTCCCGGCGCTCGACGGCGTCTCGATTTCCATCGGGCGCGGCGAGACGCTGGGGCTGGTCGGGGAGTCCGGCTGCGGCAAAACGCTGTCGTCGCTGGCGGTGATGGGTCTGCTCCCCGAATCGGCGCGCGTGCAAAGCGGGCAATTGCTGTTTGACGGCGACGATTTGCTTCATTTAAAAGACGCGGAACGAAACAAAGTGCGCGGCGTGCGCATCGGGATGATCTTTCAAGACCCGATGACTTCGCTCTCGCCGTATTATACGATCGGCAACCAGCTGATGGAGGGATTGCGCTATCACATGGGCATGTCGAAGAAGCAAGCGAAGGAACGGGCGCTCGATCTGTTGCAAAAAGTCGGCATCCCCGGCCCCGAGCGCGTCTTCCACGAATACCCGGAGCAGTTGTCCGGCGGGATGCGCCAGCGCGTCATGATTGCCATCGCGATCTCCTGCGAGCCGGACCTGTTGATCGCCGACGAGCCGACGACCGCGCTCGACGTGACGACGCAAGCGCAGATTCTCGACTTGCTGGCGGAGTTGCAGCGCGAGAACGGCATGTCGCTGATCTTGATCTCGCACGACTTGGGCGTGATCGCCGAGATGTGCAGCCGCGTGGTCGTCATGTACGCGGGGCAAGTGATCGAGCAGTCGGAGGCGAAAGCGCTGTTTGCCGACCCGACGCACCCGTACACGCGGGCGCTGTTGGCGGCGACGCCGCGCATGACGGAGAAGCAGGAGCGCTTCTATCAAATTCCAGGGGCGGTGCCCGCGCCGACCGAATGGGGAACGGGTTGCCGGTTTCGGGGGCGCTGTGAACACGCGACCGCCGAGTGCGGCGAGATGCCGCCGCTCTCCCGTTTGGACGGGGCGCGCTTCGTGCGCTGCTGGTACGCCGCCGGGCAGACGCTGCAAGGGCGGGAGGTGCGCGCATGAGCCAGCCGATCCTCCGCGTTCGCGATCTGAAGATGCACTTCCCTGTCAAAAAAGGACTTCGCACGCTCGGCACCGTCCGCGCGGTCGACGGTCTCTCGTTTGACCTCCACCAAGGCGAAACGCTCGCCCTCGTCGGAGAGTCCGGCTGCGGCAAATCGACGACGGGCCGCGCCGTGTTGCGTTTATTGGAAGCAACTGACGGCTCGATTCAATTCATGGGCGAAGAAGTCCGTCAGATGTCGCGCTCGCGCCTGTTCCAACTGCGCCGCGAGATGCAGATCGTCTTCCAAGACGCGTACTCGTTCCTCAACCCGCGCTTGCCGATCGGCGAGTCGATTCTCGAAGCGATGGAAGTGCACGGCCTGCACACCAAGGAACAGCGCGCCGACAAACTTTCGGAGCTGCTCCAGACGGTCGGCCTCAACGATTCCTACGCTGCCCGTTTCCCGCACGAACTGTCCGGCGGGCAACGCCAGCGCATCGGCATCGCCCGCGCGCTCTCCCTGCACCCGAAAGTGATCGTCGCGGACGAACCGGTTTCGGCGCTGGACGTGTCGGTGCAGTCGCAAGTCTTGAACCTCTTCCAAGACCTCAAGGAACAATTCGGCCTGTCCTACCTGTTCATCTCGCACGATCTGTCTGTCGTTCGTCACGTCGCCGACCGGGTGGCGGTGATGTACTTGGGGAAAATCGTCGAGACGGGGACGGCCGACGAGCTGTTTGAAAACCCGCAGCATCCCTACACCCAAGCGCTGCTCTCCGCCGTGCCGCAACCGGAAGTGGCGGCGACCCGTGAACGGGTGATCTTGCAAGGCGAAGTGCCAAGCCCGATGAACCCGCCGTCCGGGTGCGCGTTCCATACCCGCTGCCCGATTGCGACGGAGCTGTGCAGGCAATCGGTGCCGGCGCTCGAATCAACAACCGGAGACGACCATCTCGTCGCGTGTCACTTCGTCGGCGGGGAGGGCTCGGCATGACGGTGATGCGCAGCGTAACGGGTGTGATCCTGCGCAACGTGCTCGGGTTTGCGGCGGTTTCGCTCTTGATCATCTTGATCTCGTTCTTGCCGTTGGCGGTGAAAGTCATGCCGCACCAAGTGGCGCAAGACGCGATCACGACGAACTGGACGCAGTACTTCAAATCGGTCTGGTCGTACTTCGTCGAGATTGCGCACGGCGATTTCGGCGCGCTGCGGGTGAAGATGACGTGGATTCGCGGCTACATGACGCCGGAGCTCAACGCGCAGATTCTCTCCTACGTGATGGGGATGGCGTCGCGCTCGGCGCAAATTCTGATGTCGGCGGTCGTCATCGGCACCGTGTGGGGCGTGCTGTGCGGGGCGGTGCAGTTTTTTCTGCCGTCGTGGGCAAAAAACTTCCTCGGCGGCGTGAACCAGTTGGTGTTCGCCCTGCCGGATTTGTTGGTGATCTTGCTGCTGCAATTGTTGGTGTTGAAAACGAATGTGCTGTTCGGCCATTATATTTTGGGCGTGGCGGACTTCGGGGCGAATCAAATCTTCGCGCTGCCGATGCTCTGCATCGCGGTCCCCGTTTCGGCGATGGTGTACCGCTACATGGTGAACGCTTGCCGGGAAGCGCTGTCGCAGGAATATGTGCGCACGGCAAGAGCAAAAGGGCTGCCGGAACACCGGGTCTTCATCAAGTATGTCATGCGCCCGGCGCTCGATTCGATTCTCGCGGTGTTGCCGAAAGTGGTGGCGTTTGCGGCGTCCGGTCTCGTCATCGTGGAGCGTCTCTTGAACATCAAAGGGGTGACGTGGTGGTTCCAAGCGCGGGCGAACGTGCCGGAATTGGCCAAACTGCTCGCCACGATTCTGATGTGTTTGGCGGCGTTCGTGATCGTCGTCAACTTGATCTCGTCGCTTCTGCGTCTGTGGGTGAACCCGGCGCTGCGCAAATAGGGGGTGCAAACCATGAACAAATCTCTCGCGTTCGGGCTGTTCGGCTCGATCTTGCTCTTGCTTGCCATCGTGTTTGGCCCCGCCGTGGCGCCGTACACGATGGACGATGTGCATCCGTTCAAAAAAATCCAACAGGCCGACGGCACGGAGAAGATCGAACCGGCTCCGCAACCGGCCGACTCTGTGAACAAACTGGGAACCGACCAAAACGGCCGTGACATCCTCTCGAAACTGTTGCGCGGGGCGCGCATCACGATCACGTTTGCCGTGGGCGTCGCGCTGTTGCGCACGGTGATCGGGTTGCCGCTGGCGTACTTGGGGGCGTCGTTCCCGAGGACGGTCGGATGGTTGAACGAAAAGCTCAGCATGGCGTTTACGACGGTGCCGTCCGTGTTGATCGTGTTTCTCGTCGTGATCGTGTTCATCTTCTCCGACGCGATCACGCCGATGTCGATTCTCTGGTTGATGAGCGTATTGATTGCGCTGGTCGGACTGTTCCCGACGGCGTTTGTGATGCAGGCGAAGATCGAAGCGCTGATGAAGAGCCCTTTTATGGAAGGGCAGAAAGCGATCGGTACCGGTCGCTGGCGGATCTTGCGCAAACATCTGATGCCGCACTTGTCGACGTTCCTGATGGTGTTGTTGGTCAGCGAAATTGCGCAGACGTTGTGGCTGGCGGGGCAGCTCGGCGTGCTCTCGGTATTCCTCGGCGGCTCGATGCTGGAACCGGGCGGCGGCCCGATTAACATGCGCTATCCAGAGGAGTGGGCGGGGTCGATCGGCTATTCGATCAACGCGTTCCGCTCGCATCCGATGGTGGTGCTCTGGCCGGTGTTTGCGCTGTCGTTTGCGATTCTGTCGTTTAACTTGTTGGCGGAAGGCATCCGCAAAAACCACGAGCGCAAGTGGGGAATCAGCCTCTAGGACGCGCCCTTTCCGTCTGCAGGCGGAAGGAGAAAACCGCCAACAGCGCGTACTATAAAGATAAGAGAAATTAAAATCAGATACAGGTGAGGGTGAATAAGGAATGGAGCGTCGTTTTGCCGGTGTTATGCTGTTGGTGGTGGGAGCCGTGCTCGCGTTGGGAGCGTTGGGTCTGATCACGATCTCGATGTATTACTTGTGGCCGTTGTTCATGATCGTGCCGGGGATTTTGTTCCACGTTCGCTTCTTCATGTTCGGAGGGCGTGACCCTGGTGTGTTGGTGCCGGGCGGCGTGTTGACGGTGATCGGTTGCTTGTTCCTGTTTTGCAATTTGTTTGGCTGGGGCATGCTTCACGGTCTGTGGCCGATCTTCGTCCTCGCTCCGGCGGTTGGGCTGTTTGAGCTCTATCTGTTCGGCGGGCGCAATCCGGGGCTGTTGGTTCCGGTTACCGTGTTGACGTTGGTGGCGGTGGTGTTCCTCGGATTCAACGCGCTCAACGGCATGTTCGGCGGCATTCTCGGCCTCGTGCTGGTAGGGGTCGGCGCTTGGGTGCTGTTCGGTCGAGGCGGGAAGAAGAAGGACAGCTTTTTTTAAGCAGTCAAGCAAGGGAAACGCTCAGTCCGGGTGGCTGGGCGTTTTTTTCCTGGGATTTTGAGTGAGGGGTGAGGGAAGATGTTGCAAGCAGACCCTTATTCCCTGCGGTATGCGGCCGCTCGTTTTCGAGGTGGAGCCGAGGAAATGCGGCGATACGCCTCGCGGGTGACGGGGTATCAATCGCAGGTGGTCGGTTCTGCATGGACGGGTGACGCAGCACAGACGTTCGCTGGTCGCAGTGAGCAACAAGTTGGATATTTGAAGCAACAGGTTGACGTCTTGGATAGTGTGGCGGTCGTTCTGGTCTCTTTGGCGGACAAGTTGAGTTAATATCCAAGATCTTCGCAGACAAGCCGAGTCTTATGAGGTGGCGAGTTGGGAGTACAGCGGGGAGTCGCAGGATGACCTGCACCACAGGCAGAATCTGGCGCATCAAGCGGCACGTCTTCGTCATGAGGCAGACTCGGAAGCAGAAGCGGCAGATTCCTGGGCGGCGGGAATGTTTCACGCGCTGTGGTCTTCGGTGCCGGATGTGGTCGTCTTGCCGGAAGCTGTGTGGAGCTATATGAAGCGACATCCTGACTTGAGAGAGCAGGATGAGGGAACGACGGAGAAGCTGTCGGTAGCGGATCTCCGGAGAGCAGACGACGAATACAACATGGACCGAGGGCGGATGTATGACGCTCTTCGCGGGTATTACCTCTCGAAACAGCCGGATTATCTGCCGGAGAGCACGCGTCGGAATGCCGTTGAGCAGGACATGGTTTATTATTACGATCTGACCAATGAGCAACTTTACGATCGTCTGCAAGACCTCATCCAACAAGATGAACAAGCCGCGTACTACCAAAGCCTCATCCACGACCCGGACTTCGATGCAGAAGCAGCGGTCAAAAACGACCCTGGATACGTGGATTATATCAAGGAACAATCGGCTCAGAATGAAACTCCGGGTTCCATGACGTCATCTGGGATGATGTTTCTCGCAGGGATGGTAAAAGCTATGGGTCCGAAGTATGGTTCGGATCGAGGGGGAGGCGGTGAGCAATATACGCGGGAGGGCCGGAAGAAGGTCTTGAAGCCTAATAATCAGTACGAGTCGAACGGCTATCTGTACACAACGGACGATCAGGGACGAATTGTAAAGGTAGAAGGGGAATTAGACTTCGGAACAGCCAAGAGGAATAAGTATGCCCAAGGTAATGACTTTAAAGGCGATCGGCTTCAAAACGATGACGGCGGGCATCTCATCGCCAGCATGTTCAACGGGTCGGGGAATCTCGATAACTTGGTGCCGATGAACAAGGACATTAACAGGGTGAATGGTAAGTGGTATAATCTGGAGCAAATGTGGAAGCGAGCGTTGGAAGCAGAACCTCCAAAAAACGTACGTGTAACCATTCAACCAATTTATGAAGGCAGTTCTCAAAGACCGATCAGTTTCAAAGTAACCTACAAAATTGACAATGATTTTCCAAAAGTCATTCGAATTGAGAACAAAGCAGGGGGCTAAGAATGGAAACCAAACGAATGGAAGAAATGTACCGCATAATTGGGCAAACGTTACACGAAATCATTCCCGGTGAGTGGAAGAAAATTGTTCTGTATGCAGAGGTATTGGACGATTCATCCGAGGTATTCTTTTATTTTCAGACACCTCAAAATGATGAATTTGAGTATTCACACCTCATACCGGAACTTTATGGTGTGGATGAAACGATCTATACGGATATCTTGTTTGAGTTGCATGATCACTTCCGATCCTTGCAAAATGAATTTATGCAGCAAGGGCAGTCTGTTTGGAGTAGTTTGACTCTGGTTTTGGAAAGCACAGGAAAGTTTAAGATTGACTATGACTATCAAAATCCCGTGGAATCCGAACTAGATGATTACCAGCGTCAATTTGTTTGGGAGTATCGAAATCTTGGAAAATGGCCGAAGAGTGAAGACAACCAGAAATGGTTAGAAGATCATTTGAAAAACAAAAGATGATTCTGAACAATAACACCCGGTCTGCACCATATCTATAAGAGGAGGCTATCCAATTGTCCGAAAAAAGCAGTCAAAACGAGTGCATCCACAGCAAAAAAGACCAAGTCATCGGCGGAGTCCTTGGCTTGGCAGTTGCGGACGCGGTTGGAGTGCCTGCGGAATTCAGTTCCCGTGAACGTCTGAAAGCCAACCCGGTTCAAACTATGGAAGGCTACGGGACACACAACCAACCGCCGGGCACTTGGTCCGACGACAGCTCGATGACATTCTGTCTGCTGGAGAGCTTGTGCAAGGGCTACGACCTCGACGATCTGGCGGACCGCTTTGTTCGTTGGTATCGGGATGCGTATTGGACCCCGCACGGAGTGGTGTTCGACATCGGCATTGCAACTTCCAAGGCGATCTCCAAGCTCATGCAGGGAGTTCCCGCTGTTCAAGCAGGCGGAACGTCGGAAAGCGATAACGGCAACGGCTCCCTGATGAGAATTTTGCCTCTTGCCTACTTCTTGGAGTCGGTGGAGGACGAGCAGAAGCGTTTGGAGATCATCCATCAGGTATCCGCCGTCACGCACGGGCATTTGCGTTCTCAGATTGGGTGTGCCATCTATGTGGAGATGGCTTTGCAACTGTTGAAGGGGCTACCCCCGCATCTGGCATACGTCAATATGCAGGAAAACGTGCTGAAGTATTACTCGAATGGCGGGCAGGAAGTTGCGGATGAGTTGGAAAACTATGATCGGGTTCTTAAGGGGAAAATTTTCCGAGCGCCGCAAAGTACGATTCGCTCCAGCGGGTACGTCGTTCATACCTTAGAGGCGGCTCTCTGGTGCTTCCTTCAAAATCTCACATACAAGGGCACCGTGCTTGATGCAGTAAACCTCGGAGAAGACACGGACACGGTCGCGGCCGTAGCAGGCGGTCTCGCCGGAATCTACTACGGACTTCAATCCATCCCCGCCGAATGGGTGGAGGGTCTCGCACGCAAGACAGACATCCTCCTTCTCTGCGAACGATTTTACAACGCGGTGTACCAAGAAGAGAAAAAGTGAGGGTTCGCATAACTCCCTGTGAAATTTGGCAGGGGGTTTTTTTACTATATGACATCTCTGTTACGTAGTCTGCCAGTCTCATCCCTGTCATACTTTTCTGTGATAAGATGTTAGAAACTAGCATTCTACCCACCTTACATAGAAAAGTAGGAGAGCGATATATGAGAACCAAGAGAAGCGTTTCCGCACTGATCGCAGGCTTGTTGTTCTCAAGCCTCGCTGCCACCCCTTTTCCGGCACACGCAGCGCCGGTTGCATCTGACGAAGAGGCGAAGATCTTGATCCAACTCGACGGGGTCGCGCTGCCGGCTCCGGTCGATCCGATTCAATACCACGCCCGCACGATGGTCCCGTTTCGCACGATCGGAACGGCGCTCGGCCTCGACATCCAATGGGACGACGCCACCCGGACCGTGACGGCGACCGGCCCGGGCAAGGAAGTCAAATTGAGGGTCGGCACCACCACGGCGCTCGTCAACGGTCAACCGGCGGCGCTCGACGCCGAGCCGATTCTCGTGCAAGACCGCGTGCTGATCCCCGTGCGTTTCCTCAGCGAGCAGTTCGGCGCGAAAGTCGGCTGGGACGAAGCGACGCACACCGTCCAGATCACCTCGCAGCCGCGCCAGATGGAAACGACGGTGTTCTACGGACTCGGGTCGTATGACAAACGCAACTACTTGGCGAAGTTCAACAACACAGCGCTGACGTGGAGCATCCTGAACAGCGACGGCCGTCTCGACGTCGCCCAATCGGAATACCGCTGGCCGACCGACGGTGCGGACGAGCTGCTCCAAGAAGTGCGTTCCGAGCAAGTCGGCACCCAACTCATGGTGTTCTCCGAGAACAAAAGCGGCGAGATCACCAAGCTGATGACCAACCCGGCGCTGGCGCAACAGTTCGCGAACGACCTCGTGAAGAAACTCCAAGACCAAAACCTCGACGGCGCCATGCTCGACTTCGAGACCCTCGGAGACCCGACGAAGGACGACGTGAAGACCGTGCGCGCCCAATACGCCGCGCTGGTCAAGCTCATCGCCGACACACTCCATCAACAGAACAAAAAACTAAGCGTCGTCATGGCGCCGCTCAACGGCTGGTACCAAGGCTACGACTACAAAGAGATCGCCAACAGCGCCGACGAGCTCTACATCATGGCGTACTCCTACGTGGACGACAAACTTCCGCAGCCGAACGACCGCATCTCCGAAGCGATTCAAGAAGCGCGGGAATTTGTACCCGCCGACAAACTGATGCTCGGCATCAACGCCTACAGCGAAACCCCGCAAACCGTCAAGGATAAAATCGGCCTCGCCAAGCGCTACAACTTGCGCGGCGTCGGGTTCTGGATTTTGGCGGTGTTCGATCCGGACTTCATGAAGGCGATCGACGACACGTTGATTTTGCACGACGAAACCAAGGACGTCATCCTAGGGGGCTGATCAACTTATGAAAACCCGTACACAATGGGGCATCCGCATCCCGATGCGCGACGGCATCACGCTTTCCGCCGACCTCTATCTGCCAGAGCTTGAAGGGTCCTACCCGACGATCATCTCGCGCACCCCTTATGGAAAAAACAACGACATCACCATCGCCAACTCCCGCTACTACGCCTCGCACGGATATTCCGTGCTGGTCGTGGACGTGCGCGGGCGCGGCGATTCGGACGGCGTGTTCGTTCCGTATCGCAACGAAGGCGTGGACGGCTACGACACGATTGAATGGGCGGCGGCGCAACCGTGGAGCGACGGCAACGTCGGCACGATGGGCGGCTCGTATCTGGGGCGCATCCAATGGCTGGCGGCGTTGCAGCAACCGCCGCATCTCAAAGCGATGATTTCGGCGGTTTGCCCGTCCGACCCGTTTGTGGAGTGGCCGACGGGGATTCCGACGCCGCACCATCTGTGCTGGTTGTTTTTGACGAGCGACCGTTCGATGCAGAACATGCACGCGCTGGATTGGCACTCGATTTACGACCATCTGCCGCTTGTGACGATGGACGAATTGACGGGGCGCGACATGCCGTATTGGCGGGAAGAGTTTGAGCACGTCGGCTTGGACGAGTGGTGGAAGCACATCGCCTACCAAGACAAGTTCGAGCAGTTGGATCTCCCGGTGTTGCACATCTCCGGCTGGTATGACGACGAGCAAGTCGGCACGCCGCTGAACTACATCGGCATGACGAACCGCGCCAAGGGCGAAGTCGGGCGCGCGAACCAGAAGATGATCATGGGCCCGTGGGATCACGGGATCAACAAATCAACGAAACTCGGTTCGGTGGAGTTCGGGCCGGACGCGGTGATCGATCTGCGTGCGCAACAGGTTCGTTTTTTTGATCGCTGGTTGAAGGGCGAGGCGAACGGGTTGGATGCGCAGCCGAATGTCAGCTTGTTCGTGATGGGCGAGAACAAGTGGCGGCAGGAGACGGAGTATCCGCTGGCGAGAACGGAGTTTACGCGCTACTACCTGCACAGCGGCGGCAACGCGAACTCGCGCTTTGGCGACGGGGTGTTGCGGACGGAAGCGCCGGGGGCGGAGTTGCAAGGGGCGGCGGTTGATGCGTATCGGTACGACCCGAGCCGGCCGTTTCCGTTTTTGACAGACGGGACGTCTTCGCAGATCGGCGGGCCGGATGATTATGCGGCTTTGGAGCAGCGGGCGGACGTTTTGGTGTACAGCACGGATGTGTTGGAAGCGGATACGGAAGTGACGGGGCCGATTCGGATGGAGCTGTTTGCGGCGTCGAGCGCGGTGGACACGGATTTCATGGTGAAGTTGCTCGACGTGCACCCGAACGGGTTTGTGCAACGCTTGACGGACGGCATGGTGCGGGCAAGATTCCGCAACGGGATGGAGCGCGAGGAGTTGATCGAGCCGGGGCAGGTGTACCGCTACGAGATCGACTGCTGGCACATGTCGCACGTGTTCCTTGCGGGGCATCAGATTCGCATCGAAGTGACGTCCAGCGCGTTCCCGAAGTACGACCGCAACTTGAACACCGGCGCGCCGCTCGGGCAAACCACGGAGATGGTGGTGGCAGAGCAGACGGTGTATCACGAGGAAGCGAGACCGTCGGCGATCGTGTTGCCGATCATTCCGAGATAACGTTGAGAAAACCTCCTGCGTGCGCGTGCGCAGGGGGTTTTTTTCATATACACAAAAAAAGACGGGCCCTCCGCCCCCGGCGGAACCCGTCTTTCCGATTTCCGTTCAATCCACTTCATACCCCAAGGTCTCCAGCACTTCTTTGCAAGCCTTCTGTGCAAAAAAGCACAGGGTCTTGGAGACGATCCCGACAACTTTGTATTCGGTACCGTTGCTGTCGAGCATCATCCAATCGGTAATCTCCTTGGAAATCGGAGAATAGTGACAGAGGATGCTATAGTCGAAATCATTGCTCGTCAGCAACCGTCCTTGCACCGAAATTCCGCCGAGATCGAACGTGATTTGCTCAAGCCGGAACCGATGGTCGATATGGTTGATCGGCAAAATTTTCGTTTCCACTTTATTAATCGTTTCGCGAAGGGTCGCCATTCCTCACGCCTCTTTCGTTAATCAAGTAATGAGTAATCTAACACTTATTGAGTGAGACTATTGTACCAGAAACAGCATCATTCAGCATCGTATCTTACACCTATTTCAAGGATACCCTATTCATGACTTTTGGTATAGAAGGAGTTGGATTTTTCATACAATGGCATCCCTACAAAAGCAAACCACCGCTCCTCTGACAACCCCGTCCCCGACGACCACGCTCACCGTCGCGCATACCATCGTGCAACAATTGCAAGCGTGGGGCGTGGAACGCATCTACGGAGTCGCCGGCGACACGTTCCTCGACTTCCTCGACGCCCTCGACGGCTCCGGTCTGCAATTTATCGCCGTGAAGCATGAATCCACCGCCGCTTTCATGGCGTCCGCCGAAGCGAAACTGACAGGCAAACTCGGCGTCTGCCTCGCTACCAGCGGCCCCGGCATGGCAAACTTGCTGAACGGTCTCGGAGACGCGTACCAAGACCAAGTGCCGGTGCTCGCCATCACCGGCCAAGTCCCGACGAACTCGATCGGCACCGACGCCAAGCAATACCTCGATCAGCAAGTGTTCATCGAACCGCTGGCCGCCTACTCCGCGCTGCTCGCTTCGCCCGACGCGACGGTCGAAGTGTTCACCAAGGCGATTCACACCGCGTTGGAGCGAGGCGCCGTCACGCACGTCTCCGTTCCCAAAGACCTGTTCACGCAAACGCAATCGACGCCAATCCGCAAACAACCGCAACTCGTGCGCGGCACGGTTCAATTCAACCCGCAAGACGTCGACCGTGCGGCGGCGATTCTCCAATCCGCCAAACAACCGGTCGTCGTCGCGGGCATTGGCGCGCGCAACGCGGCGCAATCCGTGGAACAACTTTGCGAAACCCTCGGAGCCGGGCTGATTCTCTCGCTCGGCGCGAAAGGCTTGATCGACGAAAACAACCCGCATCTGCTCGGCGGCATCGGCAAAGCGGGCAGCCCGTACGCCGCCGACGTGCTCAAGCGCGCGGACGTCGTCCTCCTCGCAGGTGACACTTGGTGGCCGCAAGACTACGTCCCCCGGAACGTCCGCATCGTCCAAGTCGACTATGCGGCAACTAACATCGGCACGAAATTCGACGTCGAACTCGGACTGGTCGGCGACACGAACGTCATCCTCCCCGCCCTCGTCGAGAAACTCCAAGGCCATGAAAAAAACCAACAGTGGCTTACCGAAATCCACCAAGCGCGCGAGCAATGGTACGCCGAAACGGAAGCAGAAGCCGGCCACGAAGGCTCCCCCGTCCACCCGGCGCGCCTGATCCGCGCACTGGAAAACACCGTACGCCCCGACGCCGTGCTCTGCGTGGACACGGGCGACCACACCGTTTGGTTTAACCGCATCTTCCGAAGTCACGGCTCGAACCAGGACGTGCTGTTCTCCGGCACATGGCGTTCGATGGGCTTCGGCCTGCCCGCCGCGATGGCGGCGCAACTTTGCCAGCCGAACCGCCAAGTGGTGGCGCTCGTCGGCGACGGCTGCCTCGGCATGAACTTGGCGGATCTCGCCACGCTCGCCCGCTACAACCTCGCCGTCACGGTCGTCGTCGTCAACAACGGCTACTTGCAAATGGAGACCGACCGCCAAAGAGTCGGCAACCACAGCCAACTCGGCTCCGATCTGACCAACCCCGACTTTGTCCAAGTCGCCGAAGCCTGCGGGCTGGCGGGTTTCCGCGTTCAAGACAGCCGCGAGCTGGACAGTGTCCTCTCACAAGCGTTGTCTTTGCCGGGCCCGTCCTTGGTCGAAGTGAACACCGCCGACGTGATCTTCCCGAACATCACCAAAAAAGAAGCGTAGACGACCTTCTTCTATAGAAAAAACCCGCTCTCGCCGGCGGGTTTTTTGCATGCATGACGCACTTTCCTAAAGGAAATGTTAAAAACGGGCGAAGTGTCCATTCTAGGTTGACAGAACGAAAAAGCCGTCTATAATTTTCATTATCGAATCATTCGCATGCGAATCATTAGGTATGCAAAAAATGTCGACACGAAAGTTTCTGTAAGGGAAGGGGGCGGCTCATGGACGAGATCAGCGAGATCATTGCCTCTCTTCGTGAACTGAAACGCGTGTTCTTCCGCCTGATGCAGCAAGATGCGGAAGCGGTGGGGATCACGGGTCTGCAGTTGATGGTCATTCGCACGTTGGCGCACCATGAGAACATCACCCTGAACGAACTCGCGGAAAAAACGCAACTGACCGCAAGCACGATGAGCGGCGTTGTCGACCGCTTGGTCAAGGCGGGCTTGGTCGGGCGGGAACGCTCCGAACACGACCGCCGTGCGCTGGTCTTGCATCTAACCGATGCGGGGAGAGAGAAGCTGGGCGATGCCTTTGGGCCCCTGTCGACGTTTTGGCGACGGCTGGAAGCCGGAAGACACCGTCTCTCGGAGCAAGACATACGAGAACTGCTCCGCTTGCATCACGAACTGATCACCATACTTACCACGGAGGAAGGGGAAACAGAGAAATGAATTCTATGCGTCGTTTGATTCTCGTGAACGTTCTGTTGCTCGTCATCTTGATCGGGGGCGGCTTTGCCGGGTACTACTTCTACAACCAATCCGCTACCTACCTGAGCACGGACAACGCCAAAATTGACGGTCAATCCGTCTCCATCGCAGCTCCGGCGGCCGGCAAACTGGTCGATTGGAACGGCGAAGTGGGCAAAACTTATGCGGCGGGCGACCGCGTCGGCGTCGTCGAAACGATGAACGCGGCAACCGGCAAACCGGTCGACGTCGATGTTGTAGCTCCGCAAGACGGCACCATCGCGCAACAATCGGCTGTGAAAAACTCCTTTGTCGGCGCAGGTCTGCCGATCGCGTACTCGTTTGACATGGACCACCTGTGGGTCACCGCCAACATCAAGGAAACCGACATCAACGATGTCAAAGTCGGCCAAGACGTAGACATCGACGTCGATGCGTATCCGGGCACCACGCTCAAAGGAAAAGTGCAAAAAGTCGGCCTCGCAACCGCGAACACCTTCTCGCTCTTGCCGACCTCGAACGCAACCGGCAACTACACCAAAGTGACCCAGGTTCTTCCGGTCACCATCACCCTTGACGGCTACAAAGGCCTCGATCTTGCACCGGGCATGAACGTGACAGTCCGCATCCACAAGTAGGGCGGTGATTCAATGAACACCGGATACCTCATCGGGTACGTTGTGCTTTGTCTCGTCATTCTCGGCGTGGCAAACGCAGCGATGCGCTCGAAGAAAAAAAACCAAGCACCGGTGCGGGTGACAGAGCCTGATGTGCAACAGGCAGAAGCCACTTTGCAATCCGATGACAGCTATGAACCGATCCCGGAATTGACCGAGGAATTTACGGCAGAAGCGCGGGAAGCGCTTCACGTCGAGCCGGTGGATGAACCGGTTTTCAACCAAAGTCCGCTTCCTCCGCGCTCGGAACGTCACAAAACCGAACCGCCGCTTGCTCCGTCTGAGGAAGAGGTTCTCGAAACTCCGGTTGCGGAAGCTGTGGAAGAAACCACGCAACCGGCTGAGGCTGACGTTGCACCGCAGGAGGAAGAAATCAAACCGGCCGCCGCAGCGGTCACTCAGGAAGAGACCAAACCGGAAGCAGTCAAACCGGAGGCAACCAAACCGGAGGCAGTCAAACCGGAAGCAACCGCTCCGGTTTCGAAAGACACCAAGCCTGCCGCAGCGGCGGCAGCACCGACCGCTCCGGCTGCGTCCGGCGCGCGTCAAGACATCCACGTCGGGCGTTTGCTCACCGTCCTGCTGCTCGGCGCGTTTGTCGCGATTCTCAACCAGACGCTGATCAACGTCGCGCTGCCGCACATGATGAACGACCTCAACGTGTCGGCAAACGTCATCCAATGGCTGGTTACCGGCTACATGCTGGTCAACGGCGTGTTGATTCCGATCACCGCCTTCTTGATTGAACGATTCGGAGCGCGCAAGCTGTTCATCGCCGCGATGAGTTTGTTCACACTCGGCGCCGTCATTTGTGCGATCTCCTCGAACTTCTCGATCATGCTGGTCGGGCGTTTGGTGCAAGCGTCCGGCGCCGGGATCATCATGCCGTTGATGATGACCGTGTTCTTGACCGTCTTCCCGCCGGAAAAACGCGGCAAGGCGATGGGCCTGATGGGGATCGCGATGATCTTCGCTCCGGCCGTCGGCCCGACGCTGTCCGGTTGGATTGTGCAAAACTACTCGTGGCGGATTCTGTTCATCCTCGTCATCCCGATCGGCCTGCTCGACTTGGGCCTCGCGTTTGCCTGGATGAAGGACATCACGAAAACCTCGCGTCCGAAATTCGATACCGCCGGGTTTGTGTTCTCCACGCTGGGCTTCGGCGGCGTCCTGTACGCGTTCTCGGAAGCGGGTTCGCAAGGCTGGACCTCTGCAGAAGTTCTCCTCACGCTCATCATCGGTCTCATCGCGCTCGTGCTGTTCGTCTGGCGCGAGCTGACGGCGGAACAACCGATGCTCGACCTGCGCGTGTTCAAGTTTGACGTGTTCACGCTGACGACGATCATCTCGTCGGTCGTCAACATGGCGATGTTTGCCGCGATGATTCTGCTGCCGATCTACCTGCAGAACATCCGCGGGTTTACGCCGCTGCAAGCCGGTCTGTTGATGTTGCCGGCCGCGCTCCTCATGGGCGTGATGAGCCCGATCTCCGGCGCGATCTTCGACAAGATCGGGGCGCGCTTGCTGGCGATCGTCGGCTTGCTCGTGACCGTGTGGACGACATGGGAATTTACGAAACTGACCTCGGACACCACCTATGGCCACATTCTCATGCTGTATTGCCTGCGCATGTTCGGGATGTCGCTGTTGATGATGCCGATTCAGACGGCAGGCATGAACCAGCTGCCGCGTCAATACCAAGCGCACGGCACGGCGACGGGCAACACGGCGCGTCAGGTGGCGGGGTCGCTCGGCACGGCGTTGCTCGTCACGATCATGACGAACCGCACGCAGTTCCATATCGCGAACTACGCCAACGAAATTACGTCGACCAACCCGATTCTCTCGACGCACTTCTCGCAGATCGGAGCGGGTCTCGCGTCGGCGACCGGGCTTCCGACCCAATACGGGTCGTCGATCGCCACCCAGATGATCTACGGTCTCGCGATGAAAGAAGCGACGATCAACGGCATCAACGACGCGTTCATGTACGCTACCGGCTTCGCGGTCGTGGCGTTGGTTCTCGCATTCTTCATCAAGCGCGTCCAACCCGCATCGGGAATTCCGAACAAGAAGAAATAAAATATCCCCCGCACATCGGCGAGTCCGAAGGTGCGGGGGATTTTTTTATCGAATGGATGGGGTCTATCGGGAGAGCTGTACGGCGAGATTGCCAAAATCGCGGATGTCGCGCAGGTAGTAGTAGCCCGGCGGGTTGCCGATTTTGTTGTACATGCGCACGGCGACCATGTCGAGAGCGGGGATGACGAGCACTGCGCAGCCGTTGACGCCGAGGATTTGAAACGATCCGCGCGGGACGTGCTCGCCGATCTCCGAGCGCGCGCAGAACTCGTCCTGCACGTACCAGCCGTAGCCTTGGCGGGGCAAGTCTTCATCCAGCAGCTTCGGCGTCTGCACGGAGGTGGCGCGTCCAAAGACCCCCAGTTGTTCCTTGTGCAACAGCCCCCATCTCGCCAACTCGCGCGCACTGACGTACAGGTTGCAATCGGGCTTCAATTGGAATTGCTCCGTGCCGTTGTCGAACGCGTCCGGCACCAGATTCATCTCGTCGGACACGCAGGTCTCCCAGCCGGTTTCGCGAAACCCGTTGGGCTTCAACACGCGCTCTTGGAGCAGTTCGGACACGGATTGTCCGGTCTGTTGCCGAATCAGTTCCAGCAACATGTCAATTCCGGTGTTCACATACTGCCAGCCCTTGCCCGGCGGATGATCGCGCACGATCCGGCCGTCGGGTTCGGTGTGCATTCCATGCGTGTTCGTGACCAGATGACGAAGGGTGGTGCTGTCGAGGTTTTCGTACGTCAAGTAGTCGCTCACACGGTCATCGAGGCTGCCGATCTTGCCGTCCTCTTGCGCAAGGGCAAGTGCCAAGCCGATATACGATTTGCGGACGGAATGGACGTGAAAGCGCGACGACGGCCCGATGTCGGTCCCGTTGTACCACTCCATGACGTCTCCTTGCCGCCAGATGTAGAGCGCCGATGCCGTGGCGCCAATCTGACGTTGTACGCGCTCGACGTAGGTGACGAGCGGGCTGTAACGTTCTGTCAGCAGATTCATTCGGATCACCTCACTCCTACATTCGGCGCAAAAAAAACTTCCACCTGCCAAGAGGTGGAAATTTTTTAGTAAGTTTCTCTTAAGAGTGATTCCAGATTGCCTACTCTCCCGCCGCTTCCAGTTCCGCCCACTCTTCCATCAGTTGGTCGAGCTCTTCCTTGGCGGTTTGGAGCGCGTCGTTTTTCTCGGCGGCGAGTTCGTGGTTGGAGAACACTTCCGGGAGGCAGAGGTCCGCTTCCAGCGCCGAGATCTGTTCTTCAAGTTCCGCGATGCGCGTTTCGACTTTGGCGAGGCGGTCGAGGCGGCGTTTTTCGATGCGTTTTTGTTCCTTGTCCGCTTGGCGGCGGGCTTGGGCGTCGTCGAGGGGGATTTCGGCAACCGCTGTGCCGGTTTTCGCTTTGGCGTTGGCGGCTTCCTGCGCTTCTTTCTCGCGCTTCTCCGCTTCGATTTGCTCCAGCTTCTCCAGATAGTCGTCGTAGTTGCCGAGGTAGGAGGCGACGCCGTTCTCCGACAGCTCGACGACGCGGGTGGCGAGGCGGTTGACGAAGTAGCGGTCATGGGAGATGAACAGCAACGTCCCCGGATAGTCTTCCAGCGCGTTCTCAAGCACTTCCTTGGAGAGCAGGTCGAGATGGTTGGTCGGCTCGTCGAGGATGAGGAAGTTGGAGTTCTTCAGCATCAATTTCGCGAGCGCCACGCGGCTGCGTTCGCCGCCGGAGAGCGACCCGACCAATTTCTGCACATCGTCTCCGGAAAAAAGAAAGTTGCCAAGCACCGTCCGCACCCGCGTCAAATCGAGGTGCGGGAACGCGTCCCAGACTTCGCCCAGCACGGTTTTCGACGGGGTGAGGTCCTCTTGCTGTTGGGTGAAGTAGCCGACGGAGACGTTGGTGCCGAGCTTCAGACGGCCCGCGAGCGGGTCGAGTTTGCCGTTGATCGCTTTCAGCAGCGTCGTCTTGCCGATCCCGTTCGGGCCGATCAGCGCCACGCGTTCGCCGCGCAGGACTTCGAACGTGATGTTTTGGGACAGGACTTTCTCGCCGTATCCAAGCGACACGCCGTCGACTTTCAGCACTTCGTTGCCGGACTGCTTGTCGATGTTAAACGAGAAGTGCGCTTGCTCCGTGGAGAGCATCGGGCGGTCGATGCGCTCGATCTTGTCCAGCATCTTGCGGCGGGATTGCGCGCGCTTGGTCGTGGTGGCGCGGGCGATGTTGCGCTGGATGAAGTCTTCGAGCTTGGCGATTTCCGCTTGCTGTTGGTCGAAGCGCTTCTGCTGTTGGGCGAGTTCGGCGGCTTTCTGCTCCAAGAAGTCGGAGTAGTTGCCTTTCCAACGGCGGGTTTTGCCGCGTTCCATCTCGTAGATCACGTTGATCAGCGAATCGAGGAAGTAGCGGTCATGGGAGACCATGAGCAGAGCGCCGGGGTAGTTTTTGAGATAATCTTCAAGCCACGTGAGCGTGCGGATGTCGAGGTAGTTGGTCGGCTCGTCGAGGATCAGCAGGTTCGGCTGAGTCAGCAAGTGTTTGCCGAGCAAGAGCCGGGTCTTCTGCCCGCCGGACAACGAGTTGACGAGGCGGCCGTGCATCGCTTCCGGGAAGTCGAGGCCGTGGAGGATGGAGCGGACTTTGGCGTCGACTGCGTAGCCGTTTTGATCGGTGAAGTCTTGGGTGAGGCGGGCGTACTGTTCGGAGTATTGGGCGAACAGGGTTTCGTCTTCGTAGACGGAGGGCTCGGCCATTTTCCGTTCGAGATCGCGCATCTTGGTTTCGAGTTGCTTCAGGTCGGCGTAGACGGAGACCATCTCGTCCCAGATCGTTTGGTTGGAGTCGATTTGCGAGTGCTGGGCGAGGTAGCCGACGGTGGTTTCCTTGCCGATATGAATTTGGCCGGAGTCGTACGACATTTCACCTGCGATGATTTTGAGCAATGTGGACTTGCCGGCGCCGTTGACGCCGATCAGCCCGACGCGTTCGCGGTCTTGGACGACGACGGAGGCGTTCTCCAAGATCACGTCGGTGCCGTAGGATTTTTTTATGTCATTCGCTTGCACGAGAATCATATAGGATCACCTTATCTCTTTCAAAACTGGTTCTTTTTAGTGTAACGCACATGAAGGGGAAAAAAAAGCCTAGTCGCGCGCGTGTCCTCATATGTATGAAAGAAGAGCATCGAGGACAAGGGGGCAAGTCGGACGTGACACAAGTGGAGATGTTGCAGGCGATTCAGACCGTGGCGTCGCCGTGGATGGACAAGTTGATGATCGGGTTTTCGTTTATCGGGGACGAGGAGTTTTACATCGCGACGGTGCCGTTGATTTATTATGCGGTGAACAAGCGGGTGGGGATTCGGCTGGCGATCGTGCTGGCGTGTTCGATGTTTGTGAATGCGTGGTTGAAGTTTTTCTTCTCGACGCCGCGGCCGATCGGGGTCGAGGGGATTCGCAGTTTGTACACGTCGTCGGCGACGGGGATGTCGTTTCCAAGCGGGCATTCGCAGGGATCGGCGACGTACTGGGGGTATTTGGCTTCCGTCGTGAAGAAAAAGTGGTTTGCGCTGCTGGCGGCGTTTGTGATCTTGACGATCATGTTTTCGCGGTTGTATTTGGGCGTGCACTGGCCGATTGACGTGGCGGGTGGTTTGGTGTTCGGGTTGTGTTTCGTCAGCGGAATGGCGTGGGCGGACGCGACGTTTGTGCGCAAGCTCGGGCACAGCGTGAAAGTGGCGCTGGGGTTGTTGTTTCCGTTGGTGTTGCTGGCGTTTTACCACCAGACGGACGGGATGAAGTTGGTGGGGTTTTTGCTGGGGGGGTGGATCGGGTATTTGTTGGAGAGCAAGCGTGTGGGGATGCAATTGCCGAAACGTTGGCAAGATCGAGTGGTGCCGACGCTGCTCGGGTTGTTGCTCGTCTTCCTGCTGCGCTTCGTCTTAAAAACCGCCCTCCCCGAAAACGGAGTCATGGACCTGCTCCGCTACGCCTTCGTCGGCTTCGGCGCGACGCTGGGGGTACCGTGGCTGTTTGTGAAGCTGGGGTGGTATCCGGGGAAGAAGGGCATTTAATGAAGAAAGCAGCATCCAGTAAGTCGGATGCTGCTCTTTTAAGCATTCCAAACTATAATTTCCCTATGGTATAATTCGAACTAGCACAATTGAATAACGGCTCGCAGCAAGGGTGGTTGGCTCATCTCCGTATGTAAGGAGGTGAGCAGAATGACAGTTTTCGAGGCACTTTACCTCATGCTTACCTTCGGACTTCTGATCGTAGCAATTCTGTCGTTTAAAAAACAAAAATAGACCGCCTGAGTCTGCCCGATTCGCGCGGTCTATTTCCCAAAAAAATAGAGAGCCAACCACCCTCAAACGAGGGTCATTCCTTTGTGCAATCGACCGTAGGTGTTACCCGCACCTAGGGTCTTTCTTTATTTTAACATATCCACTTGCGGAATCTCAAGACGGTCCGCGAGCGCCCTTTCCAGATAGGGCTCAATGTGCAGGAAGCGTTTGAATTCTAGATAGCTCTGCACCAGCTTGTCCCGCTCCGCGGCGGTTGTTTTGCTTTTCACGGCGCGGATCAGGAGGTTTTTCGGCGTGTGCTCCATGTCGATGAATTCGAGCAGCTGCGTTTTGTACCCAACGATGTCCAACAGGTGCGCCCGCACCGAATCGGTCGCCAGCGCCGCAAACCGCTCCTTGATGATCCCGTGCCGGAGCATCGGCGAGAGCGTCTCGTTCTCCACTTGCGCAAACAACTCATGCTGGCAGCACGGCACCGACAGAATCACGTCCGCCTCCCAACGCACCGCTTTCTCCAGCGCCGCATCGGTCGCGGTGTCGCACGCATGGAGCGTCACCACCATGTCCACGCGGTCCAACTCGTTGTACTGCGCGATGTCGCCCACGAGAAACTTCAAATTCTCGCCGTACCCGAACCGCGCGCACATCGCGTTGCAATGCGCGATCACGTCTTCCTTCAGATCCAACCCGATCACGTTCAAGTTCAACCCGCGAATCTCGTGCAGATAATGATACAGCGCAAACGTCAGATACGATTTCCCGCACCCGAAGTCCACGATGTTCAGCGTCCGCTCCTGATGAAGACTCGGCACCACATCCTCGATCATCTCCAAGAAACGATTGATCTGGCGGAATTTGTCATACCGCTTCGCCACGACTTTGCCTTCCGCCGTCATCACGCCCAACTCCACCAAAAAAGGAATCGGCGTGCCCTCTTCCAGCAGATACTGCTTCTTGCGGTTGTGCGAAAGCTCCACCCGAGTGCGGGTAGGGGCTTTTTTCAAGATCGTGACTTTGCCTTTCTTGGAAATCAACACTTGGTAATCGGCGTCCGCCGTGTGCAGGAGGCCCTGCTTGAACACTTCCTCAAATAGAGCCAGCATCTTCTGAGCCGCTTCACTCGGAGTCAAATTCTCGTGCTGAACCTTCTGGCTATAGTAGTAGCTGAACTGGTAGAACAGCTCGTCTCGTAACTTCACCGGCTTCACATCGACTTTGGAAAAACCCGCCGGGTCTTTCTTGCGGACGTTGTTGAGCGTCGCTTGCGTCAGCGCTCCGTCCGGTACTTTCTCCAGCAGCAGTTGCTCTAAGTTCTCCATCCAAAAATCTCCCCGCTCTTCATGTTGACTCAACAGGAACAGAATACCTTATTTTGCTCGGGAGGTCGAATGTGCAACCACCCATTTTTTTGAAAAGAGTTGACACTGACCTGCGGGTCATTCTATAATAGCTCTCGTGACTGACCCGTCAGTCATCACCGAACAGACAAAGACCAACCAAGTAGGAGTAGGAGTGATACACACATGTCAGAACAAGCTGTTGGAGCACAACCGACCGATCTGGCCGCACCGAGCAAGAAACGGACGCTGGTCATCATCGGGTTGTTGCTCGGATTGTTTTTCTCGTCTCTTGACCAAACGGTTGTCGGCACCGCGATGCCGACGATCATCGGGCAACTGGGTCACATCGAACTGTTGACCTGGATTACCACCGCATACTTGTTGACGTCCACCTCGGTCGTTCCGATCGCCGGGAAGCTCGCCGACATCTTCGGCCGCCGCTCTCTGTACCTGATCGGGATGATTATCTTCATCATCGGTTCCGCCCTCTGCGGCTTGGCCGATTCGATGATGCAATTGACGATTTACCGCGCGATCCAAGGGATTGGCGGCGGGATGCTGATGCCGCTTGCGATGACGATCATCGGCGACATCACCACCGGCGCGTCCCGCGCGAAGTTCCAAGGGATGTTCATGGCAGTCTTCGGTCTCTCTTCCGTTCTCGGCCCGCAATTGGGCGGCTGGATCGTCGACCACTGGAACTGGAGCTGGATCTTCTACATCAACCTTCCGTTTGGCATCATCGCTACCGTGTTCATCTGGTTCGGCCTTGAAGGTGCGTTCCAGAAGAAGGAAGTCTCCATCGACTGGTTCGGCATTTTCACGATGGTCATCTCCATCGTCTCCTTGCTCTTGGCGCTCTCGCTGGGCGGCAAGAACTATGCGTGGGGCTCTTGGCAGATCATCTCGCTGTTTGCAGGTTTCGCCGTGTTCTTGATCTTCTTCCTGATCGCGGAAAGCAAAGCGAAAGACCCGATCTTGCCGCTCAGCCTCTTCAAGAACAAAACCTACTCGATCGTCAACTTGATCGGCTTCCTCATGTCGCTTGGCATGTTCGGCGCGCTGACGTTCACTCCGCTGCTCATGCAAGGCGTTGTCGGAATGTCGGCGACGAAAGCCGCGTCCACGATGACCCCGATGATGCTCGGGATGATCGTCACCTCGATCCTCGGATCGCGCCTCTTGATCAAAGTCGGCTTGCGTCCGATGCTGGTCGCGGGTATGGGGATCATGATGGTCGCTTTCGCTCTGTTCGGCCAACTGGGCCTCGACACGACGCAATTGAAAGCTTCTATTGAAATGATCGTGCTCGGCCTTGGCATGGGCTTGATCATGCCGTCGCTCGGGATTGCGTTGCAAGAAGCGTTCCCGATGCAGATGCGCGGCACGGTCATGTCGTCCAACGCGTTCTTCCGCTCGATCGGCGGCACCGTCGGGATCGCGATGCTCGGCGCGGTGTTCAACCACCGTTCGATCGGCGACATCGGCAACAAACTCGACCCGATTCTCAGCCAGATGGGCCCGAATTCCGAAAAACTGCTCGACATGGCGCACAACAACCCCCAAGGTCTGTATTCCTCGCTGTTGAACGCCGACTTCTTGAAGCAACTGCCGAAGCAGATTTCCGATCTGTTTGCGACGCAAGTGACGCCGATTCTGAAAGACTCTTTGCTCGACTCCCTGCACTCGATCTACGGCGTTTCGATCTGGTTCTGCGCCGCCGGTTTGATTGTCTCGCTGTTCGTGGGTAAAATGAAGATCAGCGGGAATAACGCCAAACCGCAGCAAGAAGTGAAACCGGCTCAAACGGCCGTCCAAGAATAAACACCGTTTCAGACTTCATCCGAGATTCAACCTGAGCGCCCCTCACACGGCACTCAGGTTGAATCTATATAGAAGAGGTGCGAGAAAGAGGGGGGATCACGTGGAAATCACAGACAAGCGCGAACTGATCTTGCAATCCGCCGCCCGCGCTTTCGGAACCAAAGGGTTCCACGATTCCAAAGTTGAGCAAATCGCTGCAGAAGCAGGCGTGGCCAAGGGAACGGTCTATCTCTACTTCAAGGACAAGCAAACGTTGCTGTTCGAAGTCATCCACTATTTTCGGGAAAAATACATGCGAGAACTTCTCGCCGCTACCGAGCCTCATGAGAGCGCACGGGATAAAATCTTAGCGTACACCAAGTTTCACATCAAGCAGTTTCCGCAAATGGTCAGGTTCCACAAGTTGAACATGGAACAACTCACACAGATGCATAAGGACCGCGAAGTCCTCACCCGTATGCGCGACGAGCAAAACCGCAACTTGCGGGAGCTCGCCGCGATCATCCAGCACGGCATCAACCGCTGCGAATTCCGCGCCGTCGACCCGATTGACGCCGCCTTGATCTGCTGGGGTGCGATGCAAAGCAGCGTCCATTGGGCGATGATCAACGAGATCGAGGATATCGACGAAAGCAACGCCGAGCGCATGGTCGATTTGCTGATGCAAGGGTTCGCCAACGGATAAAATAACAAAAACGCATGGACACGGAAGGGGGTGCCCATGCGTTTTTCTATTTGTGCCAGTCCTCTTGCGTGACGGCGTAGATGTTGTGGTCTTCCCACTTGCCGTTGATCTGCAAGTACCACTTCGACAGCCCTTCAAAACGGAACCCGACTTTCTCCACCACGCGGATCGACGCTTGGTTCCACGGCATCACCGCCGCTTGAACGCGGTGCAGACCGCCGTCGGTGAGCGCAAAGTCGACCGCGAGCGCGACCGCTTCCGTGGTGTAGCCCTTGCCGTTGTGCCGCTGGTCCATGAAGTAGCCGATCGTGCAGTTTTTCCACGCGCCGTAGACGATGTTGCTAAGCGACACGCGCCCGACAAACTCGTCCGTCTCCCGCAAAAACACCCCGAACGTATATCCCGTCTGCTCTTGCCAATGCAGAATGTCGTCCTCGATCCGCGCTTGGTAATCTTCCAAGCTCAACACCAACTTCGCCCGAATCGGCTCATACGTTTGAAAAAAATCCAAGTTCCGCGTCCGCACTTCATACAGCGCCGCGGCGTCGCTCCGCTTCATCGGGCGAATGTACACCCGCTCTCCGTCTCTTCGCAAGTTCATGCTGTCTCCTCCTCGAAGCCATTTGACTCCCTTATTCGATTTTCGCCCACATCTCCGGCGGGTTCAGCTCATACAGCCCGTTCTCGCGGTACATATAGTGATTGGCGATAAACTCGCGGCGAATCGTCGCGCAGTCGTCGTGGTAGTTGCGTATGTAGTCGTTGATCTCCGATTCCGTGTACGTCCGACCTGCTTTCAAGCCGCGCAACAGGTGCTCGAAGATCATCAGTCGCTTCTTGCGCTGCGCCGGGATCTGCTTGAGGCGGCCGTTCGCGTCGAAGAAGTTGTCGAGCACCGCTTGGCGCTGCTTGTCGGCTTTCTCCGCCTGCGTCTCCTCGTCGTCTGCGAGTTCCGGTTTGTTCACCAAGTCGACGATCGCGAAGGCATGCTGTTCCAACACGTCCTTCTTCAGCGAGAAGTAGATCGTGTTTTTGTCCCGATGTTCGCGAATCAACCCCGCGTCGCGCAACTTCGTCATGTGGTGCGTGATCGTGGACGGCGTGACGCCCAGTTTGCCTGCCAGCGCTTGCCCGTGCAAAGGGCCGCCGGCGAGCAGGGCCAAGATGCGGATGCGCGTTAGATCGGCCAACGCTTTGTGAAACTCAAACAACCGATTCAGTTGCATCGCGGCGGCCACCTCCTTTTTTCCAAAAAAGAAAAGCCGATCACCCGGACCGGCTTCTCTTAATGATATCAAATTCCCATGTACTTGGACAGAATCTGTGCGGCTTCGGCGCGGGTCTATGAACGTGTTGGCAGCCGTTTTGAACGTGAACAGGACGTCGCTCGCCAACGCATGTCCGTACGCGTCGTGCAACCCGTTCGGCCCGCCGGCGATCTTGATCGTGTAGGTTTCGTTTTTTCCAACGGGGCCTGTAAGGACAAACGGCATCAACGTGTAGGGGCTGGTTTGATAGTCGTCAAACGCGAACGTCGTCGCGATGCCGTGGCTGTCGGTGACGGTGGTGAATTTTTTGACCTCGGCGGGGTTTGCGGTGATGTTGAAGTGCAGCGTCAAACGGGAAAATCCGCGCTGGATGGTGTCTTTTTTGCTAGTGTGAGGATTCGCGGGAGATTCAAGCAGGGCAAATCGTTCCATGCTATCATGGAAGAGACACGACAGGAGGGATCGCCATGAACCCCGCGGAAAAAAAAGCACTGCGCCGCCGTCTGCTGGATGAACGTCAGACTCTTTCAGTGGAAGCGCGCGCCGCACTCGATCAAAAAATCCTCAACCGCCTCCTCGCGCTGCCGGAGGTGCAGGCGGCGAACACGATGCTCGTCTACCTCGACTTCCGCGCCGAAGTTTCTTCACGCGGCTTGATTGAATGGGGCATCGCCCAAGGCAAGACGGTCTGCGCCCCCGTCACGATCGTCGACGAACGCCGCCTCATCCCCGTGAAGCTGCGTTGTGCAGACGATGTGATTCTCGGCGCGTACGACATCCGCGAGCCCGCGAACCGCTCCGACACGGTGGACGCGGAAGAGATCGACCTCGTCGTCCTCCCCGGCGTCGGCTTCGACCGAGAAGGAGGCCGCTTGGGCTACGGCGGCGGGTATTACGACCGCTTCCTCCCGAAGTTGAAGCCGGGCACTCCGCGCATCGCGGTGGCGTACGAGTTGCAAATGCTGGACGCCGTTCCCTTGGAACCGCACGACGCCCGCTTGGATGCGGTGGTGACAGAAGCCCGTGTGTATAGGCGGATGTAACCCTGAAAAAACTGCGGATAACAGCAAAAAACAGCACGGAAACGGCGTTTGCCAATTCCGTGCTGCTTCACTAGACTTTACATTGTCGGGGTTTTGCAAGACGCGAGCCCCTCGTCATATTTGACCGTGCGGTTTTTGCCGCCGCGCTTGGCGGCGTACATCGCTTGGTCGGCGCGGTCGATCATCTGCTGGTGGGTGCTGCAGTTCTCCGGGAACGACGCCACGCCGACCGAGACGGAGACGTTGAGCAACTCGCCCGTCGGGATCGGCACCCGCACTTTTTCGATCTCCGAGCGCACGCGCTCCGCCGCTTCGTACCCGGCTTGCAAGTCGGCGTCGGGCACCAACAGCGCCAACTCTTCACCGCCCACGCGGCAGGGCACCCAATACGTGCCTTGCGAGACCTGCAGCAAACGGCTGGAAATCGAGCGCAGCACTTCATCGCCGACAGAATGTCCGTACGTGTCATTGACGCGCTTGAAGTTGTCGATATCGAACAAAATCAACGCGACCGACTTGCCTTGCTGTTTGGACTTTTCGGTTTCCACGATGATTCGCGTGTGAAAATAGTTGTGGTTGTGGAGCTTCGTCAGCTGATCCAGCACCGCCATCTGGTGCAGGTCAAACGCATACTGTGCCACTTCGCGGTTCATGCTCTCCATCTCGCGCTCCAAGCGGTCTCGTTCCGCTTGAGCGCGGCGTTCCCGCTCCTCCGTCGCTTGTCGCTGATGCTCGACATACGACATCACCGGGAACAACAGCGACACCGCGAGAAACATCACCGACCGAAACACGATCGCTTGCCACGTCACCGTTCCCGGCGACAGCAAGAGCGTCACCAAATAGACGGCGTTGACCGCAACCGTGAACGCCAAGTTCAGGGCGTATGAATCTTCATGAATGTAAGACGCAATCGCCATTGTCAGATAATAATAGTAGTAGAGATCACTGTCCAGACCGCCGCCGAGATAGACCATGCCGGAGACGACGAAGAGATCCAGCACTTTGACCGCGTGCCAAAGGACGTGGCGGTTCTGCCAACGTCGATACGTAAGCAGAAGACCAAGCGATGTGCCTGCAAAGTAAAAAAACGCGCCCACCATGGCGGGATTCCCCGCAAATAGCAACAAAAGCAACGTCAAAAAACAACGTGCCATGACCAAAAACGCTTCGTAATTGGTCAGGAATCGAAGGATGGTCAACATGGCGAGTACGACTCCTTTCCTGCAAAACGTCTGTGGGCTTCAAAGGGTCTTCCAGATACTTGTAGTGTAGCATAGGCACCTTGTATATGACAGTAGCCCTAGAGGAGAAAATTACATTCCTATACTTACTATGAACAAATTAAATGAAATTTCGGTTGCAAAAGGAATCATTTTATCCGGCGGCAAGTCGATGCGTATGGGTGTGCCGAAACAGTGGCTGACGTTTGCCAACCGTCCTTTGTTGATGCATTCTTATGATAGACTGAGGACGGTATGCCAAGAAGTCATCGCGGTTACGAATGATCCGGTTGACGCACGCCGTATGCGGGACTTTGGTCTTGCTTCGATCCGGGATGTTTATCCCGGTCAAGGGCCGTTGGCGGGCTTGCATGCAGGGCTTCAAGGGATGGAGCCGGAGCGGGCGGCCGTGTTGCTGAGCTGCGATCTGCCGTTTCTGCGCGCCGAAGTGTTGCGCGATTTGCTGGCGGAGTTGGAGGGAGACCCGGAGTTGGACGCCGTGGTGCCCTGTGAGGGAGGAGACGGACATCTCTTTCCGGTTTGTGCCGTGTATCGGGCTCGCGTGCGCGAAGTTGCAGCAGCCCAGTTGGCGCAGGGCGAGAATGCGATGCGGCGTTTTTTGGCGAAGTTGAATGTGCTCTACATACCGACGGAGCGGTGGGCGGGAGGCGCGCCGGATCCGTTTTTGAACATGAACACGCCAGAGGAGTATGAGCGGGCGTGTATCTTATGGAAGAGAGAAGGATTTGAACAGCATGAGTGAATACTTGTTGGCTTTGGGATATGGCGGCGACCGGGAAGCGGCGGCGTGGTTTGAGTGGAATTTCCGCTGCAAAATCGGCGAGGAGAAGAAAAGCGACTTTGCCGCGCGCGACAAATTCCTCCGCGAGTTTATCGCCGGGACGGAGAACGGCCAAGAGTACGCGATCGTGGCGGAAGACCCGCAGGCACCGTTTGTGCGCGCGTTTGCGGAGTTTGGCAAGGAAGCGCTGCGGGAGCACCGCGACCTGTTCGTTTTTTACATTCTCGAAGATGCAGAGAACCCGAATTCGCGCTTTAAGCTCTATTTGAAAGCGGATGATCCGGAGTCGGAACTGCCGGAGCATCAGATCTACTGCGACGGCTTCGACGTGCCGCGCGACGCGCTGATGTGGATGCAGCAAAACGTCGGCTGCCGCTTCTACGTGACGGAAGACCGCTCGGAGATGATGGTGGAATTCCCGTACCAAGGGCCGGAAGAACTGCCGGTGCTGCAATAAGAGAGGGGGAGCTTCTGTGAAAAAGGAAGTCCGCGTCGAAGACGCGATCGGGATGCGCCTCGCGCACGATTTGACACGCATCGTCCCGGGAGTCTTCAAAGGACGGGCCTTCACCAAAGGCCACATCCTCCGCGAAGAAGACATCCCCGAACTGCTCAAGATCGGCAAAGAACACATCTACGTCCTCGAATTGGGCGCGGACGAACTGCATGAGGACGACGCGGCGCTGCGCATGGCGGCGGTGCTCGGCGGCGAGCACATGACGTTTGAAGACCCGCACGAGGGCAAAGTCGTGCTGAAGTCGGCGATTCAAGGCTTGCTGAAAGTCGACATCGAGTGCCTGACCCGCATCAACTCGATCGACGAAATCGCCGTCGTTTCCAGAAAAAACAACACGGTGTTGGAGCCCGGCGATAAGATTTGCGGCTTGCGTGCCATCCCGCTGACGGTCGGCGCGGAAAAAGTCGAAGCGGTCGAAAAAATTGCGCGGGAAATGAATGTGTTTACAGTCAAACCGTTTCGAGCTTTGCGCGTCGGGGTCGTGACGACCGGTTCGGAAGTGCTGAAGGGCCGGATTCAAGATAAATTCGGCCCGGTGGTGCGGGCGAAACTGGAGAAGTTCGGCTCCCGTGTGATTGAACAGAAGATCGTCGGCGACGCGGTGGACGACATTCGGGCGGCGATTGAAGCGTTTCATGCGGAGGGAGCGGACATGGTGCTCTGCACGGGCGGCATGTCGGTGGACCCGGACGATCGGACGCCGGGCGCGATCAAAGCGGCGGCGACGCACGTTGTTTCGTACGGGATGCCGGTGTTGCCGGGTTCGATGATGATGCTGGCGTACCGCGAAGGGATGCCGATCTTCGGGCTGCCGGGCTGTGTGATTTTTGACGAGTTCACGTCGTTTGATATGTTGCTCCCGCGCGTGCTCGCGGGCGAGACGGTCACACGTCAAGAAATCGCGGAGCTCGGACACGGCGGGTTGTTGTAATGAAAAAACGAATCAGTCGCGTGCTGGGGAGTCGCGGGCGCGGGAATCTCGGGAGTCTCGCATGACCCGCCGGGTTCCCGCTTTCGCGGTCGTCGGCTATAAAAACTCCGGCAAGACCACGCTGGTGGCGAAGCTCGTCGCGGGATTGACGCAACTCGGCTATCGCGTGGGCACTTGCAAGCACGACGGCGCGCATGAACTGCGGTTGGACGCGGAGGGGACGGACTCTTCGAAACATCGCGGGGCGGGTGCGGACGTGGTGTTGGTCGCGGGACGGACAGAGGCTTTTTGGCAGAGGACGTATCGAGAGGAACCGCCGCTGGACGCTTGGTTGGAGCAGTTGTCCGACCCGGCGCTGGGGCTGGACGTGATCGTCGTGGAAGGCTGGAAACGATCCGATTTGTCCAAGATCGTCCTGCCCTCGGCGGAGAAACTTGAACAGTTGTCGAACGTTCTCGCCTACGCTGTCGAATCCAGTCGGCCCCCGATTGCGGACGAGGGTGCGGGAGTGTATGATAGAGAAGATGTCGAAGGTCTGATCCATATGATCCTGGCGCGGGTTCTGCGTAACGCCCCGCCGTCCCACTAATCATACTCCCGCAGGAGGTACCGTATCGCATGTTTTCCAACATTGGATTTCCGGGATTGATTCTGATTCTCGTCCTCGCACTCATCATCTTTGGCCCGAACAAGCTGCCGGAAATCGGCAGAGCATTCGGCAAGACGCTCAAGGAATTCAAATCGGCGACCAAGGGTCTCACCGAGGATGATGAAGTCTCCGTGTCTCCGAAGAAAGTCGACGTCGTCAAAACCGAACAACTCCAAACTCCGCAGCACGTGCATACCGACAGCGCGGCGCAAGCGGAATCGAAGTAAGAATTCCTCCCCCGATTTGGGTTAAGGAGTGAACAACCCGTTGAGTCAAGAGGAACAACCGTTAGTCAGCCATCTGTCGGAGTTGCGCAAGCGGATCATCTGGGTGCTGGTCATTTTCTTGATCTGCCTGATCATCACGTTCGTGTTTGTCGACCCGATCTATAACTTCTTGGTCAACGACGCCAACCGGATGTTTCCGGAGCTCGGTCCGATCAAGTTGACGGTGCTCGGTCCCGGCGAGATTCTCAAAGTCTACTTCACCGTCGCCGGCATGGCGGCGATTGGATTGACCCTGCCGTTTTTGCTGTATCACGTTTGGAAGTTCATCCAGCCGGCGCTGGAGGAGCGGGAAGCGAAAGTGGCGTTCCGCTACATCCCGCTGGTGCTCGGCATGTTCATCGCGGGGATTTGCTTCGGGTATTTCCTCGTGTTTCCGCTGCTGTACAAGTTCCTCTACGAACTGGGCTCTTCGCGGTTCACGATGAGTTACACGGCGAGCAACTATTTCTCGTTCATGAACATGATGGTGTTGCCGTTCGGGTTTATCTTCGAGATGCCGGTCGCGGTGATGTTTTTGAGCCGGATCGGAATTCTCGCGCCGCAAACGCTGATCAAAGTGCGCAAGTACGCCTACTTCGTCATGGTGATCATCGCTTCGATGATCTCCCCGCCGGAGCTGACCTCGCACTTGGCGGTGGCGACGCCGATGATTTTGCTGTATGAAGTGTCGATCTTGATCTCCAAATGGTCCTGGAAGAAGCGGGCCGCCATGCTCGCGGCGCAGGAGCAGGAATATCAAGACGCGTAATACGAGAGAAAAGGATCGGGCCAAGGGCCCGGTCCTTTTTTGTTGCGCTGAGACTTTGATGGATGCAAAATGGCCCGCAAACACTCATTTGGTGAAATGAGCACTTGCGGGCCATTTTGAAGTGAAAGAGCCGATCTCTGAAGAACTTTCGAGGACATAACGTAGTCAGAGACATCCGCTAGATCATTCCAGGAAATGAGTTCATCATTCTTATCAGTTGTATTCAAACAGTAACAGAGGGGGCATGGATCGTCAATCAGATAGAGATGGAAGAAGAGTTGATTTTATAGAATAAGAAAAAAGCACCGGATGGGCGCTATAGGTGAGAATTATTTTGCATGACTCCTTTTGGACCAATCAGATCGTCATAAGCAATTGCTTTTGTAGTGGATGAGTACGCGTTCCATAAGGTGCAGACTCCAAACACTAGGATGACGAGTAGGATTTTTTTCATAGGATTCCTTTCCCTTCATACAGGATCGAAAAGAGTTCACTTCGTTTTTTCTCCCAAGACAGTGCATTTTGAAAATCTCCTTGATGTTCATATGCACCAACAACAATTTCTATGACTTCAATTTGATCTTTCAATGCACCTATTTTACCAAAAAATTCGTAAGACATGTTGGCGAAATTTATTGCTTGGATGTAATTACGGATGGTGTATTCAAATAATGTGCGAATTTTATAAAATTCTGCTGTTACGCCGCAATCTGTGATGGATTGAGACAATACAATATTTTCGGCATCTGATAAATGTTTATAAGCCTGCTCTTGATGATTATGCTTCAGATGAATTTTTGCAATTTTAGAGTGAACAAGAACGAGTCGAGGAAAATCACGAAGTGAGCGATAAGCATCCAAACATTCTTTGAGTTGGTCTAGGGCAAGAGTTGGATTGTAGTGTGCTGTCACTTCAGAAGCATTAGCCTGTTGAACAATGATTGCCTGCTTTAATTCACTTTGTGCCTCTAAGATGATTTTTGCAATTTGAAAGCACTCTGTCGCTTTTTGGAATTCTTTCGAATTTTTATACGAGATACCTTGATGGTAGATAGTATGTGCCAAGTCAACAAGACAATTGTTATTTTTATAATATTCGTGGGCGAGTTTAAGATAGCTCAAAGCGTCTTCTGGATTCCCTCTGCGCAGTAAAGTGGTTGCTACGTTAAAAGAAATATGAGCAGATAACATAGTTTGGGTTGGGAATCGCAATGTGTAGTCAAAGGCTTTTCGATAGTTGTAATAGGCATTGGTGTAGTCTTGACGTTGATGATAGACTTTGCCGATATTGTTTCTGATTTTTGCTAAAAATTCTGCGTCGTGGTAATTGTCGGATTCTAACTTGTTCGTTAATGGTTGTAAAACGTCCAACGTGTCAGAATATCTTTGTTGCTGATATCGACATTCCGCCAAGTGAACAGTCAATATCATCCGTTCCTTATCATTCAGATCGGGATGCTGGATCAAACTTTGAATATAAGATTCTGCCTCATCAGGCTGATTTGATTCCAATAAAACCTCAATCAACTTAATTCGGCTCACGATCTCCATATGCTCTTCTTCACCAAGAAGCAATTCACGGATCGGTAATTTGAATGCGGCGGCCATTTTGTTCAAGAGAGCAGGAGAAACATCCTCTCGTCCAGTCTCAATTTGGCTGATCCAACTCATGGTTACTCCGCACATCTTGGCCAATTTTGCCTGAGAAATTTCACGTTCCTTGCGGAGCCGTCGGATACGTTCCCCTAATGTTTCTGTCGTTTCATGTTCTTTCGTTTGATACATGAGTGACCACCACCGTTCACAAATTCTCCAAACTATTATATTGGATTTCCTCTTTTCACTCAATGCATTTCATTAATTATGATGATTCTTTTAGTTTAGTTGAGAATTGCTGAATTTCACGCCGAGGATTTACGATCACGGATAGAGAGCGTTTGGTGTGCGCATGTTCTTAATTCAGATAGGAGGTCAGGAAGAATGGAAACCTTCGGGCAACGTCTTCGTCAGTTCCGCATGAAAAAAGGCTTGACGCAATCGCAATTAGCAATGGGCATCGTCACGCCGTCTATGCTTTCAC
>NZ_JMIR01000034.1 GCF_000714935.1 Tumebacillus flagellatus | reverse complement strand
AAACTCACCTTCAACTCCTGCGCCGTCTCTGCGTGCGAGGCCGGAGCCGGGGTCAGGCCGAGCAGCAGCGCGGCGGTGGTCAGACCGGCGAGGGGAAACATCCACTTTTTCACTCTCTTCACCCCTTGGGTTTTGTTGTTCATACAGGCATTTATTAGTATATCGGAAAAATTTATGCAGTTCTATGAAACTGGTAAAGTAAATCCTCCATAAAAAAAGTTCCCGTCCGCATAGCGTCCGGGAACTCTCTTTTTCAACTGCTTAATGCAAAATTCCAGCTTCTTCATCATCCAGCACTTCCGCCAGCTCGCCCGACTCCGTGCGCACATCCGCCGAATCGACGATCGACTGGCGAATGATGCGAATCGGGTTGCCGCCGACGAACGCGCCCGCCGGGACATCTCGGTTGACGAGCGAACCTGCTGCGACCACGGCTCCGTCTCCGATGGTGATCCCCGGCAACAGCGTCGAATTCGCGCCGATCATCACTTCGTCGCCGATGATCACCCGGCCGAGGCGGTATTCGCGGATCAGGTACTCATGGGCGAGAATCGTCGTGTTGTACCCGATGATCGAGTTTCGCCCGATCGAAATCAATTCGGGGAACATGATGTCCATCATCACCATCAGCGCCACCGCCGTCTGCTCCCCGACCTTCATCCGCAGAAAGGTGCGGTACAGCCAGTTTTTCACTCCGACAAACGGCGTGTAACGCGCAATCTGGATCACGATGAAGTTTTTGACGACCTTCCAGAAGCTGACCGTCTTATACAGTTGCCACAGGGCGTTTGCACCCTCGACCGGGTAGCGGTCCGTGTTCCGCATGAAGTTCCCTCTTTTCTACAGGTGTCCCGAATCTCGTTCTCCGTCAGCTCCCGAGAATGATCTTGCGCAATTCGAGCATGTCGCCCACCAAGTAGGTCGGCTTGTGCACGCGCAATCCTTCCTCGCCGCGCAAACTCCACTTCACGCCCGCCGTCGCCACGCCGGCCGCGTGACCGGCGCCGATGTCGTACGGGCTGTCCCCGACCATCAGCGTACTGGCGGGATCTGCGCCGAGCAGCTCCATCGCTTTGTGCAACGCTTCCGGATGCGGCTTGTGATGCTCCACATCGTCCGACGTCACCACCGCGTCCAGATACTCCGTGAGACCGCACAGTTTCAGCCCCATCTCCGTGGTCAAGCGCATCTTGGACGTGACGATCGCTTGTTTGATCCCGCGCTCATGCAGTTCGCGAAGCACGTCTTGCACGTGCGGGAAGCCGACCACCAGCGCGTCGTGCTGGCCGATGTTGTAGCGGCGGTACGTCTTCACCAACTCCTCCGAGCGCCCCGGCGCAAACCGTTCCATCTGTTGAAAAAGCGGCTCGCCCATGTACGGGAGGATATCGGCACGGGTGTATTGCCCCGGCGTATGCGTTTCCAGCGTGTGTTCAAACGATCGGATGATCAGCTCGTTGGTGTCAAGCAAAGTTCCGTCTAGGTCGTAGAGTACGTAGGAATAGGTCATTTCGCGATCACCGCTTTCTGAGATTGGTTCACGTCCCGCCCCGCCCGCCAGATGCGGGCCAACACAGCGGTCAGCACCAGCGCCGCCAGCAAGCGGCTGCCGAGCAAGTACCAGCCGTTGACGTGAACAGGTACGAAAATCAACGTGTCTTCCACCACCGCGTGGCACAAGACCAAGAAAATCATCAAGAGATACAACTGCCGCTTCGGGAGCGGGTTCTCCCGCGCCGCTTCAATCATCACCCCGGAGCCGTACGCAAGACCGAAGAACAGACCTGCCAGCATCGGGATGGCTGCTTTTTTGTCCAAGCCGCAAAACGCGAGCAACGGGTTCATCAGCGTCGCAATCCGATCGAGGAAGCTGAATTCCTTCAGCACTTGGATGACCACCATCAGCGGGATGACGATCAAAGCCAGTTTGTACACACCGCCCCAGATCGTAAGGACCACTTCCTTCGCCGTCGTCCACAGCGACACGTCCCACAAGTACGCTTCATGCCCGTACGTCCCGGCGATGCTGCCCGGATGGTTGCCGTAACCCAGATGAACGAGCCAGCCGCCGATCAAACTGGTCACAACCCGAATCATCGCCAAGACCGGCCCGGAGAGCCCGATGCGCTTCGCCACTGCCGTTTCAATGAAGATGTTGTGGCAAAACGAGAGCATCACCGAGAGGATCATCACTTCCGGAGAGTTGAGTTGCAAGGAAAAAATCGCGCCAATCGCTGCGTACAGGTTCAAAAACCACCCCAAGGCGAGCACGATGGCGGCATCGCCCGGAAGTCCGAACGCGCCCATGATCGGCGTGAACAGCCACACGATCCACTCCAGCACCGGCGTGTGTTTGAGCAACGTGAGCACAAAGGTGATGGGAACGATGACCTTGCTCAATGTCCATGTCGTCCGCCAGCCGGCAACCCAACCCCGAATCAGGATGTCCTTCATCCTCTGCACACCTTCTTCCGAGTTCGAAAAACAATTTCGATTTCCATTATAACACAAAGAGGTCCGTGACTTCCGTCACGAACCTCCTTCCCTCCTGTCTTACATATAAGGAGTCGGGTTCACGTGCACGCCGTTGACGCGAACTTCGTAGTGCAAGTGCGCGCCCGTCGAATCGCCGGTCGAGCCGACGCCGCCGATGCGTTGGCCCTTCTGAACCGCTTGTCCGACGGAGACGTTCATTGAAGAAAGATGCCCGTAGATCGTCACGACACCGTTGCTGTGCGAGATGCGAATGCAGTTGCCGTAGCCGTCTCCCAAGTCGCCCGCTTGGATGACGGTGCCGTTGTTCGACGCGTACACCGGAGTGCCCATCGCCGCCGCGATGTCGATTGCAAGGTGCGGTTTACCGCCGCGGTTTTCGCCGTACTGCGACGAGATGTAGCCGCCGCCGATCGGATACGCCCACGAGCCGCTGACCGGTGCCGCGCTGCCGGAATACGACGAATAGGCTTGCTTGTGCGTGCCCTTGGAGATGATCTCCTTGACCGGTTCTGCCGTGACATGCTCGGACAGCACGTCCTCTTTGGTGACGGCGCCGTTGTGACGGGTGATGCGCACCGTTTGGGTTTTCTTGCCTTCCTTGCCGTCTTGGATGATCTTCTCCGTGCCGACGTCAAGCGAATCGTCGTCCCGATACTCGACTTCGTAGTTGGTGGTGAGTTCGCGGGTCTCTTCGGACACGGTGTCCACAGAGATCAGCGGTTCCACCGCGACGAGGTTGATCTGCTGGCCTTCCGCGAGCGCATCGACGTCTGCGATGTTCGGGTTGGCCTGCGCGAGTTGGTCGACGGTGATGTTGTTTTTCGATGCGATGTCCCACAGCGAGTCGCCGCGGGAAACCACGTAGGTTTTGCGTTCGTTCTTGCCTTGCTGGATCAAAGCGAGCGCCGCGTCGAAAGAAACCAACGTTTGTTTGTCTGCGTGCAGAGGCACAAAATCGACTTGCTCAGACAATTTGACGGTGGCATTGCTGTCCGGTTTGACGTACTGCGCTTCCAGGGTTTGAATCAGTTTCTCAGCGGTTTCCTTGTCTTTGACATGGACGATGTCTTGGCCGTTCACGCGCACGACCACCATGTCAACCATCGTCTTGGTTGATTCGGCGATCGCATTCGCCACGGTCCATTCGTTGGTGCCTTTCACCGCTTGGTGCACAGGTAAGAAAGCCACATGCGCTTTGAGCAGCGGCCCGTACTTCTCCATCTGTTCTTGAATCGAAGCTTGATCCCGGACGACGCCGGTGTATTCACCATCTATGTAGACTCGATAAACGGGTGTTGCCGTTTTGACTTTGTCGTGTGCTGTATATACGCCAACCGAAGTCAGCGCCAAAACTGCGAGGGCAGCGATTGAAGTGCGAACGTTGAAGGTTTTGCGAAACTCGGACTTGGCAGCGCGGATGAAGGCTGCGGTTTGTTCTTTCATCCATTCTTTCTTGCTTCTTGCTTGGCTGGCAGTTCCGATATGACGGCGACGGTCATACAGCATTTCTGTCAGCTTCCCCATGATACCCCTCCCCAAACTAAGCAACTCGATTGCTTGGCTGCTAAATCAGTATGTTTCTTGTTTTTTTGGTTCGACATGTACATTTCGACAGAATATGCCACGTTCCTTCCTCAGACACAAAATTGACGAAAAAAAATGAAAAAAAGCAGAGGCCCTAATACTTCGGGCCTCCGCTTTCTTGTTGCATCGTAAGTGTCATTTTTTCCGTGAGTTCTTTGGCTGCATTGTACCCCATCCGTTTCAAGCGGTAGTTCATCGCCGCCACTTCGAGGATGACCGCCAAGTTGCGGCCCGGCCGCACCGGCAAGTTCAAGAACGGCACTTCCACGTCGAGAATCTTGATCGTCTCTTCGTCCAGACCGAGGCGGTCGTACGCCGCTTTGTCATCCCACATCTGCAGTTGGATGACCATCTCGATGTCCTTGCGCATGCGAATCGCGCCCGCGCCGAACAGCGTCATGACGTTGAGCACGCCCAAGCCTCGAATTTCGATCAATTGGCGCAAGAGTTCAGGCGACGTGCCTTCCAGCACGTTCTCCGCCACGCGTCGAATCTCCACGGCGTCGTCGGCGACGAGGCGATGCCCGCGCTTGACCAGTTCGAGCGCCGTCTCCGATTTCCCGATGCCGCTCGACCCTTGGATGAGGATGCCGATGCCGTAGACGTCGACGAGCACGCCGTGCACCAGCGTCTCAAGCGCCAACTGGCGGTCAAAGTACGCTTGCAGACGACCGGTCAATTTGGTGGTGGAAAGCTGCGAGCGCAACACCGGCAACCGGTGCGCGATGGCGGCGTCGAGCAGCTCTTGCGGCACTTCGATGCCGCGCGCGACGATCAAGCACGGCGTCTGCACATACGCGCAAAGCTGCTTGGCGCGCTCCTTCTGCAACGCTTCCGGCAACGCTTCAAAAAACGTCGTCTCCGTGCGTCCCACCACCTGCACGCGCTCTTCCGGATGGTAGGTGAAGAATCCGGCCAAAGCCAGTCCCGGCCGGTTGATGTCGCTCACCGCGATGCGGCGCGCGATATCGGCCGACTTCGGGTTGACCAGTTCGAGGTCAAACTCCTCCATCAGCTCTTGCGTGGTAATCCACTTATGAACGATCTGCTCCATAGAAAGAACGCCCCCATGCGATGGTCGCTTGCAAACCTTCCGCGAGTGTCGTTTCCGGACGCCACGGCAGGCCGCTGGACAAAATCTTGCTATTGGAAAGCACACTTCTGTAGATATCTGCGACGCGAGCCGGACCGTGCACCGGTTGTTGGGTGTAGCCGATCATCTCGGAAAGCAGTTGGAATATCTCGTTGACCGAAACTTCGACTTCGGTGCTCAAGTTGTAGACGCCGTTGATGTCCGATTCCAGCGCCAACACGTTGGCACGCGCCACATCACCTACGTAGATGTAGTCGCGCGTTGCACCGCCGTCCCCTTCGATGGTGCAGGTTTTGCCTCGCAACATGCGCTCGGTGAAAATCGAGATCACGCTGCCTTCGCCCGATTGCCCCTGACGAGGACCGTAGATGTTGGCGTAACGGAACACCACATACGAAATACCAAACAGCTCGCGGTACATCTGGAAATACTCTTCGATCAATTTCTTGCTGAGGCCGTAAAACGACAACGGACGCTGCGGATGCTGCTCGTCCACCGGGACGTACTCCGGCATCCCGTACGAAGCGGCGGACCCTGCGAAGACAATTTTCTTCAGGCCCAATTCACGAACCGCTTGCAAGAGATTGATCGTGCCCAAGAGGTTGACTTCCGCATCGTACTTCGGGTCCTTGATCGACGGCGGTACGGTCGATTGAGCTGCTTGGTGAATGATGGCTTCGATGCCCTCTTCCCGGAGCGTCTCAATCAGACGCGTGTCTGTGATGTCCATGCTGAAGAATTTCGCCGCCGGGTTGAGGTTGTTCGCCGTGCCCGTCGCCAAGTTATCCATCACCACAACTTCATGCCCGCTCTTCAAGCATTCGTCGACAATGTGCGAGCCGACGAATCCGGCGCCGCCTGTTACAAGAACTTTCATTATGTAGGTACCCCCCAAGCCGTTTGAATCGCTTTAGCATCATCATACCGTGTTTTTTGTCGAAACACCACAAGGAAAACGAAAAGAGATGGGAGTTTATCCCACCTCTTAAACCGCCACATCCTTCAATCTTTCAAAACGCCCAAAATCGCCGACACCACCGACAGCACGATCGAGCCAAAAAACGCGCTGGCAAACGTCGCGACGTGGAACCCGGGCACGACGTGCGAGGTGAGCAACAGCATGGCGGCGTTGATCACCAGCGCGAAGATCCCAAACGTCAAGATTGTGACCGGAAGCGCCAGCACCTGCAAGATCGGGCGGATGATTGCATTGACCAACCCGAGCACCACCGCCGCCACAAACGCCGGAATGATGCCGTCCACCCAGATGTTCGGAAACAGCCACGCCACGATCAACAGCGCTGCCGCCGACAGAATCCAATTCCAGATCAGCTTCAAACCCCGTCCCCCTCTCCGTCTCTCAAGAGTCCCTTCCTTAAGATTATACGAGGGCTGTGCGTACAAGTTGCGGGTGTTGAAAAAAATTACTTCAGCCGCCCCAGCTTGAACAGCGGCGCATCGGGATTCGAACGCCCCAGAATCTCATCGCGCAGAATCTGTCCGGCGATCGTGCTGTACACCGTTCCGTTGCCGCCGTACCCGAGCGCGTAGTAGCAGTTCGGGTGCTGGTGATGCTCTCCGATAAACGGCATCCCGTCCTTGGTCCCGCCAAACGACGACGCCCACGAGTAGGCGATCTTGACACCCGTAAGCGCCGGAAACAGTTGGTACAGCGCGGCGAGCAGTTGCGCGGCTTTGTCTTCCAGCAAGTTGTCTCGCTTGGGTCCTTGCACCGCCGTTTCGTCGAGCCCGCCGACGAGCACGCGGTTGTCGGCGGTCGTGCGCATGTAGAGATACGGCCTTGCGGTCTCCCAGATCAAACAACGCTTGTGCCACGTCGAGAAGTCGGACACGGGTTCCGTGGCGATCGCATACGTCGAGGCGATCACCGCCCCCGGCGTGCTCTGCCGGTCCTGCGTTTCATAGCCGGTCGCAAACACCGCTTTGCGCGCGCGGATCAACGCGCCGGTGCTCGTGCGAAAGTGCAGCCGTCCGCTGTCGTTTTCGTGAAACGCCGTCGTGACCTCCGTCTGCTCGTACACGCGCATTCCGCGTTTGGCTCCGTCGTGCACCAGCGCGTGCGCGAGGCGAAACGGGTTGATCTGCGCGTCGGCGGTCGAGTAGAGACCGCCTTCTTTTTCAAAAGGGAACCGCTCCCGGATGTCTTGCCGAGAGAGGTATTCCACGGGGAAGTTGTGTTTTTTCTGAAGCTCGAATTCGGCTTGGATTTTCTTGACGTCTTGCGGCGATGACGCGTAGTAGAGGCTTTCGCGGCGCTCATAGTCGGTGGAGAGTTCGAGCGAACGGGTGATGTCCTCCAATTGTGAAATCGCGTCGAGGCACAGCGAGTAAAAACGCACGGCCGCCGCTTCGCCCTTGCTTTGCGCCAGTTGGTACATCGGCGTGTCGTTGGCATACTGCAACAACGCCGTGTTGCCGCTGGTGCTGCCGTGGCCGACCTTGCGCTTCTCGACCATCACGACATCCAAATTCTCTTGCAGCAAGGTATGAGACGTCAGCGCCCCCGCTTCGCCGCCGCCCACGATCAACACATCGCAGTCGATGTCCTCCGTGAGCGCCGGGTACGCGGGCGGGTCGGGGTCAAGCGCTTTCCAAAGCAGTTCTCCGGTGTTGAGGTCCATACATCCGCTCCCTTTCGCATCGCATTCTACGATGTAGTGTGGGAGAGGACTGGAAATTTTATGCTTACTCGGCCCCTGAATCTTGCAATTCGAGGAATGAAAAGACGGCGCTTCCTCATAGATTGAGAGAGGAAGCGCCGCCGGGTCATTAATGTTCCGTGCGATCGAGCGGGCCGTTGCATTGCGTGGCACGGTCGATCAGATGAGTGTAGCGCTCGGTGAGTTCCTGCACGGTGCCCGCGTCGAGGTTGGCGTAATCATCTGCCGACTCCAACGATTTCAGCATGAGGTTGACGAGGCGCAAAATTGAATCGGTGTCGTCTTCGAGCAACAGCACAGCGTCGTCATTGCGCATGATCTTGAGCTGCAACTGCGTCTGCCCGGTTTCGAGTTGTGTGACACTGTGCCCGAACTTGTGCCAGCCGTGGGGATGATGGATCCGGCGGCGGAAGGACTTGAGCACAGGGCCGTAGCGTGCGGTCAAGTAGCGGAGAAACCCGACGGTTTCCGGGCCAAGGTCTGCTTGGTTCCCGAGTTCTTCGAGGTCGTCATAGCTTTCCAAGCAACGAATGCAAGCGATCACGGCGCGTGCGATGTCGTCTCCTGCGAGGATGCTAACGCTCTGTTCGATCTCCAACGCTTCCATCGTCGTGCGGGTGAGCGATTCGCGGATCACTTCTTCAATCTGCTGTTTCAGTTCCGGTTGTTCGGACAAGCGTTGCTCCAATTCAGCCACGCCGTCCTGCACATAGCGCACAAAATGTTCCATCCCAAGACTCCTTACTTCATACTCCCTGTTCCACAGGAGACCTACCTGCATCCTACCAATGCCACCGGGGAAACGCAACCCTAATTTGGTCATAGGCATGTACTTTTCTTAAAAAAGAGGTGAACATCGTGATGGAAAAAGGCTGGTGGTTACTTCGTTTCTTGCTGTTCTCTTGCCTGCTGAGCGCCTTCTTGGTCTGGTTGGCGGCACGCGGGCGCAACTTGCGCAAATACGGAGGTCGCCAAAGGTTCTACCGCGACTTGTACCGCTTCACGGTGACGATTTGCACGGCGCTGGCGATCTACCTGATCGGCATCACGCCGGGCATTTGGCACACGCTGCAACTGCCGGAGAGCACGATGCTGTTCGCCGTGACGGCGTTGCCGACCTGGCTGCTCTCTGCCGTCAGCGGGCGCTGGTATCTGGGCTTGGGAGCGGCCGCGGTGTTGCAAGGATTCGTCGTGCAAGCGCTGATCGGAACCGGCGGCGTGCACGGAAGCAGCGTCACCCAACTTTGGTGGCCGCAAGTGTTCTGCGACCTCGGCGGCGTCGTGCTCTACGCTATGCAAACGGGAAAACGCAAAGTGCGGGTCAGAGGATAACTCTCCCCCTCCGGCGTTTTGAAAAAAGCGGGCTTGACCACTCGGTGCGTGGCAAGCCCGTTTTTACGTATGAGGTGTGGCTGTGCGGTTGGCACGTTTGAAAAAAATTACGCAATCGGAGCCGGCAGTTCGATGTCGCACTTCTCCGGCGCTTTGGCGGCGCGTTGCTTGTCGCGCTCCAGAATCGGGCCGAGGAAGCGGCCGGTCCAAGATCCTTCGAGTTTCGCGATGTCTTCCGGCGTTCCGGTGCCGACGATCGTGCCGCCCTTATCCCCGCCTTCGGGGCCGAGGTCGATCAAGTAGTCTGCCGTCTTGATCACGTCGAGGTTGTGCTCGATGACAACCACCGTCTCTCCCGAATCGACCAAGCGCTGCAACACGCACAGCAGACGGTCGATGTCGGCGGTGTGCAAGCCGGTCGTCGGCTCGTCCAGAATGTACACGGTGCGTCCGGTGCTGCGACGGTGCAGTTCCGACGCGAGCTTCACGCGTTGCGCTTCGCCGCCGGACAACGTGGTCGCCGGCTGGCCGAGGCGCACGTAGCCCAGACCGACGTCTTGAAGCGTCTGCATCTTGCGCGAGATGCGCGGGACGTTTTTGAAAAACTCCACCGCGTCCTCAACGGTCATGTTCAGCACGTCGGCGATGCTCTTGCCCTTGTACTTTACTTCCAGCGTTTCGCGGTTGTAGCGCTTGCCCTTGCAGACTTCGCAAGGCACGTACACGTCGGGCAGGAAGTGCATCTCGATCTTGATGATCCCGTCGCCCTTGCACGCTTCGCAGCGGCCGCCCTTGACGTTGAAGGAGAAGCGGCCCTTCTTATACCCGCGCATCTTGGCTTCGTTGGTGGTGGCGAACACGTCGCGGATGTCGTCAAACACCCCGGTGTACGTCGCCGGGTTCGAACGCGGCGTGCGCCCGATCGGCGACTGGTCGATGTCGATGATCTTGTCGACGTGCTCCAGCCCTTGGATTTCCTTATGCTGACCCGGTTTGGTCTTCGCCCCGTTCAAGTGCATGGCGAGCGACTTCTTGAGAATCTCGTTGACCAGCGTGGATTTGCCTGAACCGGAAACGCCGGTCACGCAGGTGAAGAGACCGATCGGGAACTTGGCGGAGATGTTTTTCAAGTTGTTCTCTTTGGCGCCGACGACTTTGATCCACTTGTCCTTCTCCGGTTTGCGGCGCTCCTTGGGCACGGCGATGAACTTGCGGCCGGAGAGGTACGACCCGGTCATCGAGTTCGGATCGTTCATGACTTCCTGCGGCGTGCCTTGCGACACGATCGTGCCGCCGTGCACGCCCGCGCCCGGCCCGATGTCGATGATGTAGTCGCACGCGAGCATCGTGTCTTCGTCATGCTCGACGACGATCAGCGTGTTGCCGAGGTTGCGCATGTGCAACAGCGTGTTGATCAGGCGTTCGTTGTCGCGCTGGTGCAAGCCGATCGAGGGCTCGTCGAGGATGTAGAGGACGCCCATCAGCGACGATCCGATCTGCGTGGCGAGGCGAATCCGCTGCGCTTCGCCGCCGGAGAGCGTTCCCGCCGAACGCGAGAGGTTCAAGTAATCGAGGCCGACGTCTGCCAAGAACCCGAGACGGGCTTCGATTTCCTTCAAGATCAACCGCGCAATCGTCAGTTCCTTCTCGTTGAGATTCAAACCTTTGAAATACTCCAGCGCGTCGTTGACGGACAGCCCCGTCACGTCGGCAATGTTGCGCTCGTTGACGGTGACGGCGAGAACTTCCGGTTTCAGGCGCTTGCCTTTGCAAGACGGGCAGGGCTTCGCGGACATGTACTCCTCGATAAACTCGCGGATGTAGTCCGACGCCGTCTCCCGATAGCGGCGTTCGAGGTTCGGGATGACGCCCTCGAATTCGGCTTCGGCGGTTTTCTTCTGCCCGAAGTCGTTCTCGAACGTGAAGCGGACTTTCTCGCCCTTGGAACCTTGGAGAATCAGCTTCATCTGGTCGGCGGGAATGTCGCGGACCGGGATGTCCGTCGGAATCTTGAAGTGCTTGGCGACCGCTTCGAGCATTTGCGGGTAGTAGTTGGACGCGCGGCCCTGCCACGGCTCAATCGCGTCTTCGGCAAGGGATTTGCTCCAGTCCGGAATGACCAAGTCTGGGTCGATCTCCATGTTGGTGCCAAGACCCGCGCACGTTTCGCACGCCCCGAACGGCGAGTTGAACGAGAACATGCGCGGCGCGAGTTCCTCGACGGAGAAGCCGCACTCCGGGCACGAGAGATTCGACGAGAACAGCATCTCTTCTCCGTCGACGATCCCGACGATGACGGTGCCTTCGCCGAGCTTCAGCGCCGTTTCCAGCGAGTCGGCGAGGCGGGTGGCGACGTCCGGCTTGACGACGATGCGGTCGACGATGACTTCGATGGTGTGTTTCTTGTTCTTCTCCAATTTGATCTCGTCGGTGACTTCCATCTGCACGCCGTCGACGCGCAGGCGGACGAAGCCCTGCTTGGAGACGTCCTCGATCACTTTGGTGTGCTCGCCCTTGCGTCCGCGAATGACCGGTGCGTAGATCTGCAAGCGGGTGCGCTCCGGCAGTTCGAGGATGCGGTCGACCATCTGCTCAACCGTTTGCGACGTGATCTCGATGTTCGGGTGGTTCGGGCAATGCGGACGCCCGATGCGGGCAAACAGCAAGCGGAGGTAGTCGTAAATCTCCGTGACCGTGCCGACCGTGGAGCGCGGATTGCGCGACGTGGTCTTCTGGTCGATGGAGATCGCCGGCGAGAGTCCGTCGATGGAATCGACGTCCGGCTTGTCCATCTGCCCGAGGAATTGGCGGGCGTACGCGGAGAGCGACTCCACATAGCGGCGTTGCCCCTCGGCGTAAATCGTATCGAAAGCGAGCGACGATTTCCCGGAACCGGACAGACCGGTCAACACGACAAATTTGTCGCGCGGAATTGTCACGTCGATGTTCTTCAAATTGTGGGCGCGAGCGCCCTTGACGACGATGTTTTCCTGTGCCATGGCTTGCTCCTTCTCGATCCAAATATACGAACAGGTATTCTCTTGGTTCTATTGTTACCTAGTTTTCACAAAAAAGCAACGTGCTAGACTCCATTAAATTGCAATGAAAAAAACGGCCGCGTGACAGGGCCGTTTTTTATAGAAGGCAACGCTGTGTATGAAACAAAAGCATCATTTGAAGAAAGAGAAATGTTATTTCATTTATCCAAAAGAGGATTCTAATTTCTTCATTTGTGATATACTCGAACCAGCGCAAAATGAATCGGCTCTCAAGGGCGGTCGCTCATCTCCGGAGGGAGGTGAGAGAGATGACGGTATACGAGTCTTTGTCCATCATGGTTAGCTTCGGGAACTTTCTGATTGCCTTCATGATGTGCATCCTCACCTGTTTTCTCGTCTTTCTAAACAGAAAGAAATAAGACCCCCTTGGGCAGCAACCGAGCTGGGGTCTTATCTCTTTACTCGAATGAGAGATGAGCCTAGCCCAAAGGGCTGACTGTTTTGTGCGGAACGACCGTGAGTGTTGGCGCACTCGCGGTCTTTTTATCGTTACCGTAAGTTTACCACATTACTCGGATGTTCCACAACCGAGCCAAGGAGTTACTCAGTTGGAGTTGCAGGAGGGTCAGGCAACATGTTGTTGACGCGGAGGATGTAGCGGATCATTTTTTCTAATTGGTAGGTAAGGTCGGTGATCATCTCGGGATTTGGGGCTGGGGTCTTGCCGTCCAAGGTGAAATGATCGGCCTCTAAATTTTGATACACAAATTGTGCCAACTCGTTCTTGTGTTTCAGCGTCCCGCTTGGGGCATCGACTCCCGTCAGACCGCGCTCACTTAGAATACTTCCTGCACCGTCCGAGGCTGAGTATACATCCCAATCTGAGTCACTTAAGGTTGTGACATTTTTGACTTTCGGACTCTTTTCGCACAGCCTTTTATAAAATTCCTTTACTAGTTGCGGATGCGCGTAGTTCTCCAACTCCCGCCCTTTTAGCAACCAAAAGTTCGGGATCTCTTCCAAATGAAATTCTAGCTCCCCCTCCTCCCACACTTTATTCGTGAAAAGTTGAGACTGGCCATTCTGATCATTCAATTCCTGTGCAATCCTTAGATTGCGCAAACGTTTTTTAGATCCAGCTTCTGCATTATCGGAATCGATCATGACAAACGGATTTGGATTCACTCTTAATACATGTAGTTGATCATCAACTTTGTAATCCTCGTGGGATATCTCTTTTTCAGAAAACGAGTAATTTTTAATTAGACTTCCACCCGTCATAAGGATTGAATAATGCAGACCTTCGAGTAGCGATCCTTTTATCTTATGCTTTTTCCTATACACTTCAAAATAAGTCTTCAACCAAGCCCTTACCCAAAGTTTTTCCGAAGGACCTTCAACCCAGATGACCGCGTTGCTTAAAAGTGCATCTCCTGGGATTACTCCCAAGTCGTCAAAGACAGAACGCATCATTTTTGCTTCCCTGCTATTTCCTTTCTTACTCCGGAAGAAACCTTCGAAGGTGCACTGCCCGTTCTCTTTTTGGAAACGGTAGATATAGTCCCCTGCAGTTGCTGCCTCCATGACAGCCGGCGAGTGCGTAGCCAATACAAATTGGACCCCTGTTTGATTACGAATGATTTTCAGCAAGGCTCGAATCAGACCCGGTTGTAGATGACTTTCGATTTCATCGATTAGGATCAATTGTTTCTTGCTCCGTGCAATCTCCATAAGGAGTATGTAAAGCATTGTATAGCCCGTTCCAATTTCTTCTGAAGAAAGTTCTAGATGATTTTCAAACGTGAACAACAATAAATCATCTTCGTCATCCACTCGAACAGCCCTTGGAACTTCTAGCCCTAACTCAAGTAACCAGTGGCTTACTTGTTCTTTCGCTTTCCGAATGTCACCATGATTTTTTCTAGTCCTCAACCACTTTAGTAATTCTCCTCCGCTAATAGAGAATGACCGATTAGATTCACGGTCAAAAGAACGAATTGAATCGAAGACAAGAACTCTTTCACGTATTTCGTGGTACAAAGTATTGTAAAATTCATAAGCATCCCGTTCATCAAAATCCATAGAGAAGTCCTCGTTATAAACAACCTTGTGCGAAACTTTATTGAAATAATGAGTTTCTGTTTTTCCGTCACCCACGGACATATAGCAGAAGATATTCCCTAAGTTATTCATGATCGTGAAATTATAAAATATCTTCCCATTCATCCTGTTTATCCATGATCTCAAAAAATCGTTACTTAGATACCCTAATGCTGAACAGTCTATTTCAAACGATATTTTGATAGCTTCACTAGAATCAAACTCATGATAGTCCTTGTCACTAAAATTATCCATTCTTAATGAAACTTTGGATAAATCACCTCTTGGGAATTGTTCATGACCTTGAAAAATAGAAAACAATCTCGCTATCAACGACTTCCCTGAGTTATTTGCTCCTGATAAAAACGTCACTTGTCCGAAATCAGCCAAACTGAGCACATGTTTATTTTTAAAACCACGATAATTTTCAAAATTAATACTTTTTATGAACGTTTTTTTCTCGTCATTGGCTAATTTCTCTGCCATAAGTTCCTCCGTATACTCTCATTATGATTCATTACATGTTGAGAAAAAAGGCCCTGTCTTCGAAGCTGCAACAGGGCCTTTCATACTTCTTCTTCATTAGGAAGCTTTCAGCTCCAAAATAATATCGCGAAGCTCCGCGGCGCGTTCGAACTGCAGCGCTTTGGCGGCTTCCTTCATCTCTTGTTCAAGCTTCAGGATCAGTTCTTCGCGGTCTTTCTTGGACATTTTGTCGACGCCCTTCTCGACGATGAACGATTCCTTCTCCGCGGTGGTGACCGCTTCGATGACGTCGCGGACTTTTTTGTTGACCGTTTGCGGGGTGATGCCGTGCTTCTCGTTGAACTCCATCTGGATCTTGCGGCGGCGTTCCGTTTCTTTGAGCGCGATGTCCATCGACTTCGTGATTTTGTCCGCGTACATGATGACTTCGCCGCCCGCGTTGCGCGCCGCGCGTCCAATCGTCTGGATCAGCGAACGTTCCGCGCGCAGGAACCCTTCTTTGTCCGCGTCGAGGATCGCCACCAGCGACACCTCCGGCAAGTCCAAGCCTTCCCGCAGCAAGTTGATCCCGATCAGCACGTCGAACACGCCCAACCGCAAGTCGCGCAAGATCATCATCCGCTCGATCGTCTTGATGTCGGAGTGCAGGTAACGCACTTTCATCCCCAACTCCTTGAGGTAGTCGGTGAGGTCCTCCGACATCTTCTTCGTCAGCGTGGTGACCAACACGCGCTCGTCCCTGGCGATGCGCTGGTTGATCTCGCCGACCAAGTCGTCGATCTGCCCCTTGATCGGACGCACGTGCACCACCGGATCGAGCAAGCCCGTCGGGCGGATGATCTGCTCGACGACCTGCGTGCTGTGGTTGTTCTCGTAGTCGCCCGGCGTAGCGGAAACATAGATCGCTTGGTTGACTTTGGACTCAAACTCCGCGAACTTCATCGGGCGGTTGTCCTTCGCCGAGGGCAGACGGAAGCCGTGCTCAACGAGCATGTTCTTGCGCGCTTGGTCGCCGTTGAACATGCCGCCGATCTGCGGAACGGTCACGTGCGACTCGTCGATGATCAGCAGAAAGTCTTCCGGGAAGAAGTCGAACAGCGTGCTCGGGCAGGAACCCTCCGGACGACCCTCCATATGGCGCGAGTAGTTCTCGATGCCGGAGCAGAACCCGATCTCCAGCATCATCTCAATGTCGTAGTTCGTGCGCTGCTCCAGACGCTGCGCTTCCAGCAGTTTGCCCGCCTCGCGCAGCTCTTCCAAACGCGCTTCCAACTCCGCGCGAATGTCGGACACGGCGCGTGTCAAGTTATCGCCCGACGTGACAAAGTGAGACGCCGGGTAGATCGAAACGTGGCTGCGCGTGCCGAGAATCTCACCGGTGACAGTGTCCACTTCGGTGATGCGGTCGATTTCGTCGCCAAAAAACTCCACCCGCACCGCTTGCTCCGAGCGTGATACCGGGAAGATCTCCACCACGTCGCCGCGCACGCGGAACGTCCCGCGCGTGAAGTTGATGTCGTTGCGCTCGTATTGCATATCCACGAGTCGGCGCAGCACTTCGTCGCGCGGCTTTTCCATGCCGGGACGCAGCGAGAGCACGAACTTGGAGTACTCCTCCGGCGAACCCAAGCCGTAGATCGAAGACACCGACGCGACGACGATGACGTCTCGGCGCTCCAACAACGCCATCGTGGCGCTGTGGCGCAGTTTGTCGATCTCGTCATTGATCTTCGCGTCTTTCTCAATAAAAGTATCGGAAGACGGGATGTACGCTTCCGGTTGGTAGTAGTCATAGTAGGAAACAAAGTACTCCACCGCGTTGTCCGGGAAAAACTCCTTGAACTCGGCGTGCAGTTGAGCCGCGAGGGTTTTGTTGTGTGCCATGATCAGGGTCGGTTTGTTCACTTGCGCGATGACGTTTGCCATCGTGAACGTCTTGCCGGTCCCCGTGGCCCCCAGCAAAGTCTGGTGTTTGGTCCCTTGCTGCAGCCCCTCAACGAGTTGCGCAATCGCTTTCGGCTGGTCCCCGCGCGGTTCGTATTCGGATGCCAGTTTGAATTGAATGTCTTCACGTTCCATCGGTGCGGCACCTCCATTTCTATCACCGTCCATTATAACACGAAAGCGAACGTACATACGTAAAAAAGGTGAGAGTCCGCATCGGCTCTCACCTTTTTTTGAAAATCGGCATTTAGTTTTGAACAGCTTGCGGGTCCAGCGGCGAAATCGACTGCATCGGATACTTGCGCATGATGATGATGTTCACCCGACGGTTTTGCGAACGGTGCTCGTCCGAATCGTTCTCGACCAGCGGCACCGTGTCCGCATAGCCAACGGAGTGCAGTCGTTGGTGCCCAACCCCCGTGCTTTCGAAGAAATGCAACACGTTGATCGCCCGTTGCGACGAGAGTTCCCAGTTCGACGGGAACTTGCCCGAGGTGATCGGCACGTTGTCGGTGTGCCCCTCGACGGCGATCTCGTTTTCCAAGACACCGAGGAACGGCGACAGGCCGCCGAGCAGTTTCTGCGCCTGCGGTTTCAGCACCGCTTCGCCGGAGTCAAACAGCGCGGCATCGGACAGCGTAATCTGCACGCCCTTGGCGTTTTCCAAGACGTTGATCTGACCGCCGAGGCCGTTTTGCTGGATGAACTGCTCAAGTTTCTTCTTGACGTCCTGGAGGTTCGCTTGTTCCTGCTGTGCGGCCGCTGCTTGCTTCTGTTGGTCGGGCGTCTTATTCTTGGTGTCCGACTCCGGGCGTTTGGAAACCAATCCCGAATTGCCCATCGACTGCAACTGAATCTGGTTGTTCGCATTGAGGGCTTTGTTGAGCGACACCGAGAGCGAATCAAATTTGGATTGGTCGATTTGCGACATGGCGTACATGATGACGAAGAAGATCATGAGCAAGGTGATCAAGTCGGAATACGTGATCAGCCAACGCTCGTGGTTCTCGTGACTTCCGCCGTGGTTTTTCTTACGCCGACTCGACATTCGCTTCCCCTACCTCTGCCTTAGGATCACGCAGCTTCGGCGCCAGGAACGCCTTGAGCTTCTGTCCGAGGATGTTCGGGTTCTCGCCCGCTTGAATCGACAGAATGCCTTCGATCATCAGTTCGCGAATCAACACTTCTTGCTTGGTGCGGTTCTTCAGCTTGGTGGCAATCGGCAAGTAGGCGACGTTCGCAGAGGCCACGCCGTACAAAGTAGCGATAAATGCAGTTGCGATCTGCGGGCCCAAAGCGTTGACGTCCGAAAGGTTGCCAAGCACGTGCACGAGACCCATAACGGTCCCGATAATCCCCATCGTCGGTGCAAAGCCGCCCGCTTGCTCGAACGGTTGCGCGCCTTTCTCGTGACGGGATTCGATAAACGAAAGCTCAGTTTCCAGCATGCTGCGCACGAGGTCCGGGTCGACGCCGTCGACGACGAGGCGGATGCCGTTCTTAAAAAATTCGTCGTCATACGTCTCGATCTTCTCTTCGAGCGCCAAGATGCCTTCGCGGCGCGCCGTGGTCGCCAGCGACACCAATTCGGTGATCGTATCCATCGGGTCTTTCGGTTTGTAGGTAAACGCGACCTTCAAAATCTTCGGCAGTTCCTTCAGCTGCTCCATCGGCGTTGCCAGCATGACCGCGCCGAACGTCCCGCCGAATACGATCAGTGCAGCGGTCGGGGATAAGAGCGCACCCAGTTCGCCTCCCTCAGCCATAAAGCCGCCTAACAAGCCCCCAATGCCGATCAGCAAACCAAGCAGTGTGGTAATGTCCATGACGAGTCCTCCACTTTCTCTTCTCTTTCTAGGAATGTTCGTGATAATTCGAGTGCGTCTGCTTACTTCCTCTCATCCGCTCCCACAGCCATGCCCAGGGAGAGACGGTGCCGAGGCGGACATATTGCCGCGCGTTGTCATCCGGCACGAGGATGACCCCCAGCATGTGGTGGTCGCCCGTATAGATCGCCGTGTTGGCAAATCGAACTTCGCCGTCCGGCCTCAACAATTCGAGCTTGGCATACGCGGGATTCTGGTTGAGCGCAAAATGCAAATCATAAGGTGAGTTCACCGGTGTACCGTTTACTTTGAGGATCGTCTCGCCCGGCAGGAGACCCATTTCCTTCGCCGGGCTTTTCGGCAGGATCGAGAGAATCTTCAATCCTTGCAAAGGCTTCACGTAGATCGGATGCCCGCTCTGTTCGCCGCGCATCTCCCGGAGGATCAACAGCTCATGCACGATCGGACAAAACACCGCCGCGACCCAAGCGAGAGCCGACACATAGGAACTGCCGACGGCAAGTCCGAGCAGCACCACGCTGTAGGCCAGAAGCCAACGCGACGTGTGCTTGGACGTCTGTTGCGGCGTCTTGGTCAGCGCCGCCCCGGAATAACCCAAGATCGCCGGGACGGGCACAATCTGCAAGCCCGCGCCAATACCCAAGCCGCCAAGCGACATCAGGGGCCACCACGACGGCGTGTGCAACACGCTGTCCGGCACGCCCGTCACGACAAACGCCGCCATCGGGATCACCCAAAATTTCTGGAGGACGAACCCGCCGACCAAGCGTCCGCGCTTGCCGGGCACAAACACCGGCAGCGGCGCGTGATCCCCGTGCAGGCGAACCAGAATCGCTTCCACGAGGTGCAAAATCGCCACCAACGCCATCAGGTCCGGAACGTGCAACTGCTTCAAGTCATCGTAGATTCCAAGCAGCCAATCCGGCCCCGACATCAGCGTCGGCAAGGCGTTCAAAATCAAGCTAACGAGGCTGAGCAAACCGCCTGCGTAGGCAAAGCACGTGTAGCGCACGTTGACGAGCGCCAACACCAACGCCACGACCCACACATACGTCATGTCAACCGGAGAGAGCACGACGCCGATGACCGTCATCAAGAACGTCGCGAGCAGCCCGCCGCCGACCCCGTAGAGGATGGAACGGAGCACTTGATCGGCCAACGACGAGCATCGCACGCCAAACATCCGGCGCTCCATGGAATTCTGCCGCCTGTACTGCAACACGATCAGCAGAATCGCCACGTAGAATAGAGGATGCGCCAAGACTTGGGCAAGCCCGTCGAGGATCTCGGTCAAGAAAGACAGCTCTGTCATTCGCACTCCTCCCTTATTCTTGTTGTCAAAAGGGCTCTTTTACAAAAAAAGTACCCGGTTGGAACCTGTGCTGGTTCGCCGGGTACTTACTTCGACACAATCCGCCTTCAATCCTTCCTATGGCAACATTTTACGGAGGACCTGCTTGGCTTTGTCGAGCTGCGTGTCGTTGTCTTGAATTTTCTTTTGCAGAAGCTCGATCATCTTGCTGGTGGTCTTGCCTTTGATCACGCCGTCCGCTTCGAGGTTCTGGACTTTCTGGAACGCGACAACCGCTTGTTTGGTCTTGTCATCAAAGAATCCGTCCTTGCGGCCCGGCTGGTAACCGAGCGCTTCCAGCATGATTTGCGCCGTTTTCACTTCGTTGGAGAACGTGTCCGGCTTCAGTTCTTTGTCCGGGTCGAGGTACGGCAGGTCGGCGTACTCGGGCAGGTCTACTTTGTAGTCCGGCTCGATGCCTTTTTTGTGAATCCAGTTGCCGTCCGGGGTCAGCCATTTCGCCATCGTGTATTTGATGTTCGAACCGTCGTTATACGACTTCGTGGTTTGCACGGTGCCTTTGCCGAACGTTTTCTCCCCGACCAGCGGGAAGTTGCCCGATTCCTTGAGCGCGCCGGCGAGAATTTCCGCCGCCGATGCGGAACCGCCGTCGACCAGCACGACGACCGGGAAGTCCGCTTTGCCGTGCTTGGAGCGGTAGACTTCCTTCTGCCCGGAACGGTCCTCGACTTGGAGGATCAGCTTCTGATCGGGCACCAGTTGGTTGGCGATCTGCACGCAGACGTCGAGCAGTCCGCCCGGGTTTTGGCGCAGGTCGAGGATCAGACCTTTCATGCCTTTGCCCTTCAATTCGGTCAGCGACTTGTTGAACTCGTCGGCGGTCGTTTCCGCAAACTTGCTCATCGTGATGCGCGCCATGCCGTCGTCGAGCATCTCGCCTTTGACGGTGTCGAGCGGGATCGTGTCGCGCACGACGCTGATGTTCAACTGCCCGGTTTCACCCGGACGCTCGATGACGAGTTCGGCTTTGGAGCCTTTTTTGCCGCGGATGTAGGTGACCGCTTCCGTGACTTTCATCCCCGTCAAGCTCTTGCCGTCCACGGAGAGGATGCGGTCGTTCGGCTTGATGCCGGCTTTCTCCGCCGGCGCGCCCTTGATCGGAACGTCGACGACGATCTTGCCGTCCTCAGACTTGATTTCCGCGCCGATGCCTTCAAACGAAGACGAGATATTCTCTTGGAAGTCTTTCGCTTCCGTCGGGCTCATGTACGTGGAGTACGGGTCGTCGAGCGACTTGACCATGCCGTCGATCGCACCGTTGAGGAGCGTGTCGTCCTTCACGTCTTGGTAGTAGCTTTTCTTGAGCGTGCCGTATGCGTCGACCAGTTTGTTGAACTCGGCGTCGGTGACGGCCGGCGTTGCGCTGTCGCTCGCTTTCGTCAGATGGCCGGTCGCGTTTAAGCCGATCACGGTCAAGCCGCTGCTCAAGACCAAAGACACAACCAGCCCAATGATCAGGGTACGTCCCTTGATGTACATCTTCCCGCTTGCACCACCTTTGTCCAAATCTGCTTTAGTATATGACACTCCGGCTAGAGATATTTGCGCGGATTGACAACCTCTCCGTTTTCATAGACGCCAAAGTGCAAGTGCGGCCCGGTGGAACGCCCGGTGGAGCCTTCCTTGCCGATCGCGTCGCCCTGCGTGACTTGCTGGCCGACGGAGACGAGGATGCCCCCGTTCATCAGATGCCCGTACAGCGACCAGAGACCGCCGCCGTGATCGATGATGATGCAGTTGCCAAACCCGTTGACCCATCCGGCGGTGATGACTTTGCCGGATTGCGCCGCGACGACGGTCGTGCCCTGCGGACCCGCGATGTCCATCCCGTTGTGGCCCATGCGCTGGCCCGTGAACGGGTCGATTCGGTCGCCGAATTCGTCGGTGATCAAAGTAATGCCCGGCAGCGGCCAAATGAACGGACCGCCGTGCGTCTGCCCGCCGGACGATTGCGCCGGCGTGGTGTTTTGTTTGTTCTGTTCCGCTGAAATCTGTTGAGACAGCGCGTAGATTTGCTTGATCGCTTGGTCTTGAATCGCTTGCGACTCCTGCTCGATGCGCTCTTGCGCGGATTTGTCGCTCTCCAGTTGTTGGTTGAGCGCGACTTTTTGTGCTTTGAGAGAGTCGAGCGAGGCTTTTTGCTCCACTTGCTGCGTCTTCATCGCCGTCAGCGTGTTGCGGTCGTCCTCGAGCTTTTGCTTGGTCGCGGCGATCGTGTCGCGGTCGGCTTTGTTTCGCTTGAGGATTTCCGTGTCCTGCTGGTAGATGACGGCGAGCGCGTCAAAGCGGTCGAGAAAGTCGGAAAACGATGTGGCGTTCAGCAGCACGTCGAGGTATTGCACTTCGCCTTGCTCATACATCATCTTGAGGCGCGACTTGAGGACTTTGTCGCGTTCCTTGACGCGCGCCTGTGCTTCGGCGAGTTTGCCTTCGGTGGTTTGAATCTCTTGGTTTTTCGTGAAAATCGAGCTTTGGAGTTTGGCGATCTCGCTCTCCTTGGCGTCGATGTCGGCTGCAAGTTTGTCGATGTCGTTCGCGTTGACTTGAATCTGGCCTTGGATCTGGTCTTTTTTCTGTTTGGCTTCTTGTTCGCGTTGTCTGGCGGCATCGAGTTGTTGCTGTTGTTGCTGCTGCTGAGATTTCAGGTCGTTGATGTCGGCAAAACCGGCCGACGGAAAAATCAGCGCCAACACGGCGGCCGTCGACAGGCCGACGACCAAAATACGAGACTTGCGAGCTTGCATCCAACTATCCCCTTCCCTCAAGTAGAGATACTTAAATTCGCAAGAAACGAGAGATCGACATGACAGAACCGATCATGCCGATCAAAGCTCCGATGGAGACCAGAATCGCCGCGACCGAGTATACGAGGCTCGCCGGAGCAAACGTGAAGTACATGAACCCCGGATAGTTGCTGAGCACGTATTGGTAGCCAAACGAGATCAGCGCAGTCGGCACCAGCGCGCCGAAGACGCCGATCAACAAACCTTCGATCAAGAACGGCCAGCGGATAAACCAGTTGGTGGCACCGACCAGCTTCATGATCTCGATTTCGCGTCGACGGGCGAAGATCGTGACTTTGATCGTGTTGGAGATCAAGAACAGCGCCGTGAAGCAGAGGCCGACGACGAACACCCCGCCGGCGTTGCGGACGATGTTGATGCCCTTGAACATCTTCTCCACGGTCTCTTTGCCGTAGTTGACTTTGTCGACGAGCGGCAAGGTTTGGACTTTTTGGGCGACGGCGGCGATGGTCTGCGGGTCCTTCGCTTTGAGAATGAACTTGTCGGGCAACGGGTTTTCTTGGTCCAAGCCTTCGAGAAGGTTGGCGTTTTCGGCGAGTTTGTCGCGCAGTTGATCAAGGCCCGTTTCCTTCGATACATAGGTGACGGAGGCGAGCTCCGGGAGACTCTTCAGTTGGCGTTCCAGCTCCAAGACGTCGGCGCGGGTGGCGCTTTCCTTGACGTAGACGTTCATCTCGACTTGAGATTCGAGTTGCTGGGAGAACAGCTGTACGTTGTAGGCGAGAATCAAAAAGACACCGAGCAACAAAAGCGTCACGGTGACGGCGGAGACAGACGCAAACGTCATCCAACCGTTGCGGTTGAGGTTGCGAAGACCTTCGCGTCCGTGGCGGCCGATCGTTCTAATTTTCATAGCCGTATACCCCCCGTTTCTGGTCGCGGACGATTTGCCCGCCCTCGACGGCGAGGACGCGTTTTTTGAGCGTGTTGACGATTTCTTTGTTGTGCGTGGCCATGACGATCGTCGTGCCCCGGTTGTTGATCTCCTCGAACAGGCGCATGATGTCCCACGAGGTGTCGGGGTCGAGGTTGCCGGTCGGTTCGTCCGCGATGATGACGGACGGGTTGTTGATCAGGGCGCGCGCGATGGAGACGCGCTGCTGCTGACCGCCGGACAATTCGTTTGGCAAAGCGTTTGCTTTGTCGCCAAGACCTACGAGTTCGAGGACTTCGGCGACGCGGGACTTGATTTTCTTGGGGCTGGCTTCAATGACTTCAAGCGCGAACGCGACGTTCTCTTTGACGGTCTTGTTCGGGAGCAGTTTGAAGTCTTGGAAGACAACGCCGATCTGGCGGCGGAGCAACGGAATCTTGCGCTCCTTGAGGCGTTCGATGTTAAATCCGTTGACAAAGATCGAACCTTTGGACGGACGTTCCTCACGATACATGAGTTTGATAAAAGTCGATTTGCCGGCGCCGCTGGGACCGACCACATAGACGAACTCTCCCTTGTCGATCCGGATGCTTACGCCCTGCAGGGCTACAGCGCCGTTGGGATAGGTCTTCCATACGTCGTGCATTTCGATCATCGTTCACACCACTTTCTACTGTCTGATTTCGTTGGACACAGCCGAACAGACGATGTCGAAACTCGCCACCCTACATGTTTCGACGCCCCTCTGTCATTTCCTGTAGAGAATTGCGGATTGGTGGATTTTTCCCAGAGGATTTTTTGTCGGGACTGTGAAAAAAAAACCCTCTCCTCCACTGAGCGCGGAAAAGGGGTTCTCTTTGCCATCCAATTAATTTGCCAATTCCCGTTCCGTCCCGGCACTCGCCGCGCCGGCTCTGCTGAACAACCGCTTCACCAGTAACACCACGACCAAAATCACCAGCAGCAACAGCACGATCGTCCCGCCCGGCGGGATGTCGAGTTGATACGAGGCTGTCAGTCCGCCGAGAACGGACACGAGCCCCGTGAGCACCGCGATCCAGATCGTCATCGTGAAGCCGCGTGAAATTCGCAGCGAAATCGCCGCCGGCAACACCATCAGCGACGAAACCAGCAGCACGCCGACGATCGGCATCGCCGTCGCCACCACGAGTCCCGCCAGCAGCGAGAACGCCAGCGACAGCGTTCTCGCCGGAATGCCGCTGACTTGCGCCGTCTCTTCATCAAACGTCAACACATACATCGGACGCCAGAAAAACCAGAAGAACAGCGCGCACAGGACGACCACTCCCGCCATGATCAGCAGATCGGTCTGGCTCACCGCGATGATCGAGCCAAACAGATACGACGTGAACCCGCGGCTCGCTCCCTTGTTGAAGCTCATCAACACCACCGCCGACGCCAAACCGCCCGACATCAAGATCGCAATCGAGAGCTCGCTGTACGCTTTAAACGACCGGCGCAGCGTGTCGACCAAAATTGCTCCGATCAACGCCGCCACCATCGCCGTCACCATCGGATACACGCCGATCAGCGCCCCGACCGCCACGCCCGCAAGCGAGACGTGCGAAAGCGTATCCGCCATCAACGACTGCCGACGCAACACGAGGTAGACGCCGATCACCGGCGCCACCAGCGCAATCAAGATCCCGGCCAGAAAAGCGTTCTGCAAAAATCCATATTGCAACATCTCAAACACAGTTACAGCACCCCTTCCTGCACGGCCGCTCTCGGCTTCGTCTCTTCGTCGTCGTAACAGCAGTACAGGGGCAACGTCACGTTGTTCGTCCGCAAATCCATCCGCTCTTGGAACTCTTGCGGCGAACCGTCAAAGCGAATCCGCTTGTCGAGCACCAACAAGCGCGTCAACCGCGGCAACGTCTCTTCCAAATCGTGCGTCACCATCAACACCGTGCGCCCGTGATGCTGCACTTGGTGCGTGATCAAATCGTAAAACGAACTCCGCGCTTCCACGTCCATCCCCGTCGTCGGCTCGTCAAGCACCAGGAGATCGGGTTCCAACACCAGAGCGCGCGCCAAACAGACGCGCTGCTTCTGGCCGCCGGAGAGCTCGCCGATCTTGCGCTTGCGAAATTCCCACATGCCCACTTGCTTCAACACCTGCTCCACCCGTGCCACTTCCGCGGCCGGCAACAGGCCGAACCACCGCTTGCGGGTGTACAGCCCGGAACGCACCAACTCATAGACGGTGCTCGGAAACCCCGCGTTGAACGACGCGATGTTCTGCGGCACATACCCAAGCACCAGCGGTTTTCCTTTCGGCCCGGTCGGATTCAGTTCCACTCGGCCGCGCTGCGGTTGGAGCAGCCCCAACAGCAGTTTGAGCGTCGTCGTCTTGGCCGCGCCGTTCGGGCCGGTCAGACCGATGAATTCAGATGTCCCAATTTGCACGTTTAACCGATCCAATACCGGCGTCTGACCATATCCGAACACCACATCCCGTATCTCGGCCAATTTCACTTCGACTTCTCTCCTTTGCTTTCCCAAATTCCATTTTCAAAAAAACGACCCTTACAACGCCTCTTTCAGCGCGGCAAGGTTTTGCTTCTGCACACCGATATAATCAAGCCCTTGGGCTTTCTCTTCTTCTGTCAAACCTTCCAGCGGGTTGAGCACGCCGGTCTTGGCGCCGACTTCGTTTGCCACCGCTTCCGCCACTTTCGGCGATGCCAGCGTTTCAAAGAAGATCCTCTTCACGCCGTGCGCTTTCGCCAACTCCACGATGTCTTTCATCTGCGACGCACTCGGTTCTTGCTCAGGCGAAAGTCCCGCGATCGGCACTTGCGTCAAGCCGTAGCGCTTCGCCAGATACCCGAACGCCGTGTGCGACGTGACGAATTCCTTCTGCGACTTCTCGGCAACGCCCTGTTTGAACTCTTCGTCGAGATCGGCGAGCCGTGCGTTGTAATCGGCAGCGTTTTTCTTATACTCGGCAGCGTGTGCCGGGTCTTTTTTGACAAAAGCGGCGGCAATGTTGTTGACTTCCTTCATCGCCAAACTCGGGTCCAACCAGACGTGCGGGTCCATGTTGTCCGAAGGCAGTTGCAATTTGAACGCGTTCTCGTGCCCCTCGTGGTCGTCGTTCTTGCTCTCCAGAAGCTGAATGCCTTTGGAAGCTTCCACCACGTCCAAGTGTTGCGAGGTCACCGAACCGAGCACGCTGTCCACCCACTGCTCAAACCCCGCCCCGTTGTAAATGAACACATCCGCGACCTGGATTTTGGCGACATCCTTCGGCTTCGGTTCCCAATCGTGCGGCTCCGTGCCGCCCGGAACGAGCACCGTCACGTCGACGTTGTCGCCGCCGACCTGTTTGGCAAACTCATACATCGGATAAAAAGACGTGACCACCTGCAATTTGCTTGGGCCGACGCTGTTGTCGTTGCTCATGTTGTTGATGTCGGTACAGCCTGCTGCAAACAAGCTCGCGGTCAGCAAGCCGCCCATTGCAAGTTTCCACCATTTCCCCATGGATCAAACCTCCTCGCAAAAAAACGGAACCGTTACGAAGTATCGCTCAGATAACTATACTCCTCTGCAAGGGATTTGTAAAACGGAAATGTTACGATATTTGCTGTTCCGAAAAAAACAGCACACCCCGCGCAGGCAGGGCGTGCTGTTTTGCGTTTGGCCGCGTGTCTTACTCGAGGTTCAAACCCGCTTCAAGTTGATTGAGGTTGTCTTGCATCGTTTCGATGTAGGTCTTGTCCTGCTTGCCTTCATACGACTCCAAGATGCCGGACTTGTAGCCCATCCATCCCATGAATTCCTGAACGCGCGGAGCTGCTTCCTGTTGGAAGAAGACCGCCTTGATGTCGTGCTTGGCGAGGTCGTCCTTGATGGCATTGCCCTTGGCTTCGTCGTCCTGCGGGAATTTCATGGCGGTGAACGTGTCCGGGACGTAGTATTTCAAGCCGTATTCTTTCGCGAGATATTGGTACGCCGGGTACGGCGAAACGATTTCCTTGTGCTTGACTTTGGAGAGGGTGTCGCGGTACTGCTTGTCGAGTTCGTCGAGGCGTTTTTTGTACTCCTCGGCGTTTTTCTTGAAGTCTTCCTTATAAGAAGGAGCTTTTTTCTCCAGAGCCGCTTCGATCGTGTCCACTTCCTTCTTGGCGTTGACCGGGTCGAGGTAGTAGTACGGGTCTTTGCGCGGCTTGTTGCGCTCTTCGTCAGTGACGTCCGGGTTGATGAATTCCAAGAGATCCAACTTGTCGATGCCCTTCGAAGCGTCGACGATCAGGAGACCTTTGTTCTTCTCCTTCATGTTGGTTTCCACATCGTTCCAGTAGCGGTCTTCCACATTCACGCCGTTGCGGATGAACAGGTTCGCGCTCTCTAAGTTCTTTTGATCCGCGAGCGTCGGAGCCCATTGCCACACGTTCACTCCGTTTGGCACCCAAGTATCCACGACCACGTGTTCCTTGCCAATCTGTTTCACAAAATCGGATTCCGCCATCATCGTCGTGTACACTTTGACCTTGTCTCCAGAGGAGACAGTTGCCGTGTCACATCCTGCCGTCAAAACCGTCGTCATGACGAGCCCGACGCCCAAGGCGGTGTAGGTAAGCGATTTCAACCAGCGTTTTTTCATCGTCGTGTGACCTCCCATGAAAATCTCTCTTAATCTCTCTCTGAAAATTCGTTCTCTTGTAGTGTATATAAAAACCCGCCCTGCGTCCATAAGCAATTTTTAACGACCGATGACAAATGTGTGTCAAGGCACCGTGAAAGGCACATCGATCACCACATGCTCGTCCCGCTTCTGCCCGCGTTGAAACACGGCGCGGACGGTGTGCGCGCCGGAAGAAGCGGGCTTCGTCGGGCGCAACACCACGTCGAGCGCCAGCGTTTGGCTTGGCGGCAGCGTTTTCGGGACGACGACCGCCGCGCAGAGGTCGGGCTCGCCCGCTTTTTTTACACGGGTGTAACCAAGCGAGGCGACGCTGATGCCGGGATCGCAGGAGCTGTAGCCGATGTAGTCGACCGACTCCGTGCTGTCGTTTGCCGCTTCGACGTGCGCATGGATCTCGTCTTGCGGCCCGTAGGAGGGCTTGTCGAGGGTGAGGCTCAATTTCACGCCGTTTTGTTGTTTCATTTGATTGTGCGCCGGGTCGGAGACTTGGCTTTTCTCCGAACAGCCGGGGACCGCCAGGAGGAGAAAGAGCAGACAAAGCGTTGGTTTCATGCGGTTCACGCCCCTACACAGTATTCCTTGGTAGGGTTTGTCGGCGCTCTCCCCTTTATCACAAAAAAAGCCGCGTTCAGGGAGGCGCGGCTTTTCTTGGAACTGCTTATTGCTTTTGGGCTTGCAGCCATTCGCGGACGTTTGCCAGTTGCACGTTGACACTTTCGGTGCCGGTGCCGCCCTTGGAGTTGCGGGCGTTGACGACGTTGCGGATGTCGAGCGCTTCGAAGAGGTCGGCCTCGAAGAGCTCGGAAGCGGCTTGGTATTGCTCCAGCGTCAAGTCGGCGAGGTACACGCCCGACTCGATGCATTGCAACACCAGTTTGCCGATCACTTCATGCGCGTTGCGGAACGGAAGTCCCTTGCGCACGAGATAGTCGGCGAGGTCGGTCGCGTTCGAGAAGTCGGCTTTCACGGCGCGTTCCACGTTCGCACGGCGCACTTGCAGAGTTTCGATCATGCCGGTGAACAGCATCAGACCCGGTTTCAGCGTGTCGACAGTGTCGAACATGCCTTCTTTGTCTTCCTGCAGGTCTTTGTTGTACGCCAGCGGCAGGCCTTTGAGCACGGTCAAGAGGCCGATCAGGTCGCCGTAGACGCGGCCCGTCTTGCCGCGGATCAACTCCGCGACGTCGGGATTTTTTTTCTGCGGCATGATCGAGGAACCGGTGCAGTACGCGTCGTCAAGCTCCACGAAGGAGAACTCGGTCGACGACCACAGCACCAACTCTTCACAGAAGCGCGAGAGGTGCATCATCAGGATCGACGCGTTCGACAAAAACTCCAAGATGAAGTCCCGGTCGCTGACCGCGTCCATCGAGTTTTCGTACACGCGGGCAAAGCCAAGTTCCTCGGCGACCCTGTCGCGGTTGATCGGGAACGTCGTCCCCGCCAACGCGCCGGAACCAAGCGGCATGATGTCGATGCGCTTGTAAGAGTCCTCGAAGCGTTCAATGTCGCGGCGGAACATGCCGACGTACGCCAGCAGGTGATGCGCCAAGAGCACCGGTTGGGCGCGCTGCAAGTGCGTGTAGCCCGGGATGATCACGTCGAGGTATTCCTCGGCTTTGTCGGTCAGCACTTCCACCAACCGGTAGAGCAGACCGACGATTTCCTCAACTTCTTCCTTTAAATAAAGATGCATGTCGAGGGCGATCTGGTCGTTGCGCGAACGGCCGGTGTGCAGCTTGCCGCCGACCGGGCCGATCAGGTCGATCAGGTGCTTCTCCACGTTCATGTGCACGTCTTCGTGCGCGACGGAGAAGTGAAGTTCGCCCTGTTCGAGTTTCGCTTGCACTTGGACAAGCCCCGCTGCGATCGTCTCGGCATCGGCCTGCGGAATGATTCCGCAGGCGCCGAGCATCTTCACATGGGCGAGCGACCCCCGAATGTCTTGCGCCGCCAGCTTTTGGTCGAACGGGATGGAAGCGGTGTAGAGTTCGACTAATTCGTTGGTCGGTTTGGTGAAACGTCCGCCCCAGAGCTTCATTTCACTTCCACCGCTTCCAGTGCCGGCGTGTTGCCTTTGCCCGCTTGCACTTTGGAGTAGACTTTGGTCGGCAAGCCCCACAGCTTGATGAAGCCCTTCGCTGCGTTGTGGTCGAACGCATCGTCCGGCGAGTAGGTGGCGAGGTCGAGGTCGTACAGGGACTCCTCGGACTTGCGGCCGACCGGTTGGAACGTGCCTTTCCACAGCTTCACGCGGACGGAGCCGGTGACGGTCGCTTGGGTTTCTTCAATGAAAGAGTCGATCGCTTTCTTCAGCGGCGAGAACCAGAGGCCGTTGTAGACGAGCTCGGTGTATTTCAGTTCGAGTTGCGGTTTGAAGTGGAACACTTCGCGCGGCAGGGTGATCGTTTCCAGTTCGCGGTGTGCCGCGATCAGGACGAGTGCTGCCGGAGCTTCGTAGACTTCGCGGGACTTGATGCCGATCAGACGGTTTTCCACGTGGTCGATGCGGCCGACGCCGTGTGCGCCCGCGATTTTGTTCAGCTGCTCGATCAGTTCGACGAGACCGAGTTGTTCACCGTTCAGGGAGACGGGAACGCCTTTTTCAAAACCGATTTCGACATACTCCGCTTCGTCCGGAGCGTCGGCGATGCTTGCGGTCCATTCAAACGCCGCTTCCGGCGCTTCCGCCCACGGATCTTCGAGCACGCCGCACTCGCAGGAACGGCCCCAGAGGTTGACGTCCGTGGAGAACGGGTTTTCCAGCGTGATCGGAATCGGAATGTTGTTTTTCTTGGCATATTCAATCTCTTCGTCGCGGCTCCAGCCCCATTCGCGGACCGGTGCCACGATTTCAAGGTTCGGGTTGAGAGCGGTCACCGATACGTCGAAACGCACCTGGTCGTTGCCCTTGCCGGTGCAACCGTGCGCAACCGCGTCTGCGTTTTCCTGCTCGGCGACTTGCACGAGCAATTGCGAGATCAACGGACGGGAGAGCGCAGCAGAAAGCGGATATTTGTGTTCGTAGAGCGCGTTTGCTTTCAGCGACGGCAAGATGAATTCCTTGGCGTAGAGATCGCGCGCGTCAACCATGTACGACTTGGTCGCGCCGACTTGCAGGGCCTTGCTCTTGATGAATTCGAGGTCTTTGCCTTCGCCGACGTCAGCGGAAAGCGCGATGACTTCGTACCCTTGATCTTTCAGCCAGGTGATCGCAACGGAGGTATCCAGCCCGCCGGAATAGGCGAGCACGACTTTTTTGTTCGACATGTATGGTTCTCCTCTCAACTCGGAAGTTGTCTGTAGGTTGTCTGTATATAAAATGCATCAACGGGTATAATTATGCATCAACTTGCAAAAAAAATCTACCCCTGTTTTTTAGAAAAAAATCACGGGGCCATGGTGGCGACGAGAATCGCTTTCTGAACGTGCAGGCGGTTTTCCGCTTCGTCAAAAATCACCGAGTTCGGGCCGTCGATCACGCCCGCCGACACTTCTTCGCCGCGATGCGCGGGCAAGCAGTGCATAAACAGGTAGTCCGGTTTGGCGTGCTTGACGAGCTCTTCGTTGACCTGGTACGCCGCAAAGTGGTTCATGCGCTCTTGCTGCTCTTGTTCTTGGCCCATCGACGCCCAGACGTCGGTGTAGATCATGTCGGTGCCTTGCACCGCTTCCACCGGATCGTGGGTCAGCAAGATCGAGGTGCCGTGTTGCGCTGCGAGGTTGTTCGCTTGCTCGACGACCGCCGCGTCGCATTCGTAGCCCGGCGGAGTGGCGATGCGCAGGTTGATGCCGAATTTCGGAGCCGCCACCAGCCAGGAGTTCGCCATGTTGTTGCCGTCGCCGATGTAGGTGACGGTGAGGCCTTTGAGCGTGCCTTTTTTCTCCCAGAGCGTGAGGATGTCGGCGAGCACTTGGCACGGGTGGTGCAGATCGGTCAAGCCGTTGATCACCGGAATCGACGCATACTGCGCCAGTTCGGTCACGATTTCATGCCCGAAGGTGCGGATCATCAGACCGTCGACGTAGCGCGAAAGCACTTGCGCGGTGTCCGGAATCGGCTCCCCCCGACCGAGTTGCGTGTCGGAGGAAGAGAGAAACAGCGCGTGGCCGCCCAGTTGGTACATCGCGACTTCAAACGAAACGCGGGTGCGGGTCGACGCTTTTTCAAAGATCATCCCGAGCGTTTTGCCCGCGAGCGGACGGAACGGGATGCCTTGTTTCTGCTTTTCTTTGAGATCGATCGCCAAAGTCAGCAGGTCTTGCAGGTCGATGGCCGAGTGATCGGCAAAATCGAGAAAGTCGCGTCCTTGCCAGTTCGGCAGTTGCCAGGTGGTTGTCGGCTGAAGCGGAATCGTCGCCATAGGTGTTTTTACCCTCCTTGGGTTTCCGGTTTTCTCAGGTTTAGGCGTGCATGAGGTGCGGCGTATCGGTTGAGCCCGATTCCAGCGATTGCAGCCAAGCGGCCGCCGTATCGAGCGAGGTCAGGCACGGGATGCGCATCTCGACGGTGAAGCGGCGGATGCGGTAGCCGAGTCGCGACGGGTCGTGTCCGAGCGTCGGCAGGTTGAGCACGAGTTGGATGTTGCCGGACTTGAGCAGGTCTTGCACCGCTTCCTCCTCGCGGGAGACGGACGTGCAGCTCAGGCCGTTACCGCTCAGCCAGTCGGCGGTCGACGGAGTTGCATAGAACGCGAGTCCCAATGCGGCGAAGCGTTTCAAGAGCGGAAGCGATTCTTCCTTGAGGCGGTCGGAAATCGAGAGGAACAGCCCGTTGGCGGTGTTGTCCTCGGAAAGTTTCGGCAGGGCGATGCCGGAGCCGACAAACGACTTGGCGAGCGCTTCGGCAAACGTTTGGCCTACGCCGAGCACTTCTCCGGTCGATTTCATCTCCGGGCCCAGCGGGATGTCGAGGCCGGTGATCTTGCCAAACGAGAAGACCGGGGCTTTGACGACCACGTAGTCTTTCGCCGGGTAGAGACCGGTGCCGTATCCGCACGTCGTGAGTTTCTCTCCGCACTGTACGCGGACGGCGAGGTCGACGAGCGGGACGCCCGTGACTTTGGAGATGATCGGAACGGTGCGCGACGCGCGCGGGTTGACTTCCAGCACGTACACTTCGCCGTTGACCAGCACGTATTGGATGTTGATCAAGCCGACGACGGGCAGGTTTTTGGCGATCTGCTCCGTGTAGGTGACGAGCGTGTCGATTTCCTGCTGGGTCAACCCTTGCGGCGGGTAGACCGCCATCGAGTCGCCGGAATGCACGCCGGCGCGTTCAATGTGTTCGAAGATTCCCGGAATCAGCACGTTCTCGCCGTCACAGACCGCATCGACTTCCACTTCGCGCCCGGCGAGGTATTGGTCGATCAAGATCGGATGACCGGAAGAAACGTCGGCTGCGTGTTTCATGTAATGCTCCAGTTCGGAGTCCTCGTAGACGACCGCCATCGCGCGACCGCCGATCACGTAGGACGGGCGGACGACGACCGGATAGCCGATCGAGTTCGCCACTTGCAGCGCTCCAGCGGTGTCCATCGCGGTGCCGCCGTTCGATTGCGGGATGTTCAGCTCTTGCAAAAACGTCCGGAACCGCTCGCGGTCTTCTGCGATGTCGATCGCGTCGGTGGTGGTGCCGGCGATGGTTACCCCGCGCTGTTGCAGTTTTTCCGCGAGGTTGATCGCGGTCTGTCCGCCGAACTGGACGAACGTTTGCTCCACGCCTTCGAGGTCGATCACTTCGAGCACGTCCTCGACGGTCAGCGGTTCAAAATAGAGGCGGTCGGCGGTGTCAAAGTCGGTCGACACCGTCTCCGGGTTGTTGTTGAGAATTACCGTTTCGTAGCCGAGGCGCTCCAGCGCCCAGACCGCGTGTACGGAGCAGTAGTCGAATTCGATGCCTTGGCCGATGCGGATCGGGCCGGAGCCGAGGACGAGAGCTTTCTTGCGGCCTTCAGACGGGACAAGTTCGCCCGCGCCGTGGTAGGTCGAGAAAAAGTACGGCGTCGTCGATTCGAATTCTGCCGCGCAGGTGTCGACCAGCGTGTACGCCGGGCGGATGTTGTATTGGTGGCGCAACGCCCGGATCATGTCGGCGTTGGTGCCGATCAGGGAGGCGATGCGGGTGTCTGCGAAGCCGATTTTTTTCAAGCGGGCGAGGTGTTCGGACGTGAGGGTGCCCACGTCGAACTGCGTCAGCGCCTGCTCTTCGGCGATCAGGTCTTGCAGTTTGTAGAGGAACCACTCGTCGACCGCCGTCCATTCGTGCAGGTCTTCCAAGCTGTAGCCGCGGCGGAACGCTTCGGCAAACGCGAAGACCCGGCGGTCGTCAGGGTCGTTTTGCAGATACGTTACGAGCTCTTCGTTCGTCCATTCTTGGACTTGTGCGAGCGCGAGGCCGTCAACGCCGATCTCCAAGGATCGGAGGGCTTTTTGCAAGCCTTCTTCAAAGGAGCGGCCCAGCGCCATCACTTCGCCGGTCGCTTTCATCTGCGTGCCGAGCGCGCGGTTGGCTTGCGGAAACTTGTCAAACGGCCAGCGCGGAACTTTGACGACGATGTAGTCGAGCGCCGGTTCAAACGCGGCGAACGTCTTGCCTGTGACCGGATTCACAATCTCGTCCAGATGCAGGCCCACGGCGATCTTGGCGGCAATTTTGGCGATCGGGTAGCCGGTCGCTTTGGACGCCAGCGCCGAGGAGCGCGAGACGCGCGGGTTGACTTCGATCACGCAGTAGTCCATGCTCTCCGGATGCAGCGCGAACTGCACGTTGCAGCCGCCCTCGATCTTCAGCGCGCGGATGATGCGCACCGCCGCCGTTCGGAGCATCTGGTATTCGCGGTCGGTCAACGTTTGCGAAGGCGCGACGACGATCGAGTCGCCCGTGTGCACGCCGACCGGGTCGAAGTTCTCCATGTTGCAGATCGTGATGCAGGTGTCGTTGGCGTCGCGCATCACTTCGTACTCGATCTCTTTCCAGCCCCGGATGGAGCGCTCGATCAAGCATTGCCCGATCGGCGACTGCTTCAAGCCGCGGGTGAGAATCGACTCGAACTCTTCCATCGTCGACGCGATCCCGCCGCCGGTGCCGCCGAGCGTGAACGCCGGGCGGATGATCACGGGCAGGCCGATTTTTTCCAAGAACGCTTGGCCTTCCGCCATCGTGTGCACGATTTCCGAAACGGGGATCGGCTGCTCCAACTCTTCCATGAGGTCTTTGAACAGCTGGCGGTCTTCCGCTCGCTGAATCGAGGAGAGCGGCGTTCCGAGCAGTTGCACGCCGTACTCTTCCAAGACGCCGGCGTCGGCGAGTTCCACCGCCAAGTTCAACGCGGTCTGACCGCCGAGCGTTGCCAAGAGCCCCGCCGGACGTTCGCGGCGGATGATCTCGGTGAGCGACGAGACGTTCAGCGGTTCGATGTAGATTTTATCGGCCACGCCTTGGTCGGTCATGATCGTGGCGGGGTTGGAGTTGACGAGGACGACTTGGTAGCCCTCTTCACGCAGAGATTTGCAGGCTTGCGTGCCCGCGTAGTCGAATTCGGCCGCCTGCCCGATGACGATCGGACCGGAGCCGATGACGAGCAGGAGCGAGCCTTTAGGTAGCGTAGGCAAGGCGGTGTCCCTTCCTTTCGTTCATGTTGGAGGTGAATTCTAAGAACAGTTCGCGGGCGTCTTCCGGGCCCGGCGCTGCTTCGGGATGATATTGAACGGAGAACACGGGCAATGCGTGATGGCGCAGGCCTTCCACCGTGCCGTCGTTGACGTTTACGTGCGTCACGCGCAAGGTGTTCGGCAGGCTCGCATCGTCCACCGTGTAGCCGTGGTTTTGCGACGTGATGTACACTTTGCCGGTTCGCAGGTCTTTGACCGGATGGTTGGAGCCGCGGTGTCCGAACTTCATCTTGAGCGTCTTGGCACCGTACGCGAGCGCCAGCAGTTGGTGACCCATGCAGATCCCGAAGATCGGGAATTCCTCACCGAGTTCGCGGATTGCCGGAAGCAAGTCGAGATTGTCTTGCGGGTCGCCGGGGCCGTTGGAGAGCATGATGCCGTCCGGTTGCAGCGCCCGGATGATCTCCACCGGCGTGGTGCACGGGACGACCGTCACGCGGCAGCCGTGCGCGGCGAGCGAGTCGGCGATGTTGGCTTTGGCTCCAAAATCGAGCAGCACGACGTGGTGCTCCCCTTCGATGCTGTGTTGGTAGATCTCGGGGGTGGTGACTTTTTTTACGAGATCGCGCGGGAGGCTCGGGTAGGAGAGCGTTCCCTCCAGCAAGTCGGCCTCCGCCGCGCGGACGATATATCCTTTTAAACTGCCGTGCTGGCGGATCATGCGCACGAGCGACCGGGTGTCGACGCCGGTCAATCCCACGATGCCTTGCTCCTCCAGATAGGCGTGCAGTGTTTTTTCACAAGCGTTGTGACTCGGTTTCGTGCAAGCGTCCGACGTGACAAACCCGGTGAGCCAAGGTTTCTTCGCCTCGAAGTCGTCCGCGTTGATGCCGTAGTTCCCAATCAATGGATACGTCATGACGACGATTTGGTTGGCGTACGACGGATCGGTCAAAATCTCCTGATACCCCGTCATGCCGGTATGAAACACAACTTCGCCGTACCCACGTCGGTTCGATCCGATCAACTCTCCACTGAACCGATGTCCGTTCTCTAAAAGCAGATACCCTTTCAACGAAAATCCCTCCTGCCGGGCAGCATTTGTCACTGCTCCATAAACATATGTGTTATTATACGTCTCTATGTATAAGTATTCAAGTCCAACTTTTGCAGTTTTTTTGCCTATTCGGAAAAGCACCATCGCACGCACCTCCACATATCGTAAAGTACGAAAACGAGAGGCCGCGCCTCTGCCGGAGAGAAAAAAAGCGAGGTGTGAGCATTCCACCCGGCAGAGAACGCGATCACATAGATGCGCCCGGCTGCAGACGGGACACCTGACTCACTAAAAAAGGGACGGAGCTGACCCTGCCAGCTTCCGTCCCCTTTTTTTGCGCTCTTGCGCTGCTCACCAAAAAAATCCTCTACCGCCCGTTCCTCCCGCAAAAAACGGACCGACCGCCCCCCAGACGTTCCAGAACACGATCCCGATGAAAAACAGCACCAGAAACGCGATCGCCCATCCTCCCCAGCCGAATCCGACGGCAAAGCCCGCCGGTCCTCCGACCCGTCCGGCAAACGGAAATCCGGTGCCATAGCCCGGGAATCCGGCCTGTTCTGCTTCCACCATGCCCGCTCCTCCTCTTCTCAACGAATCCTGTACTTCATCCTATTCAGCAAACATCCAAGGGGTACAGGCGGGTACCCATTTCCGGGGCGTAAATGATTTTCTCAATTACTTTAGTAATAATCATCAAGGAGCATGGCAGGAATTGATTTCACAGTAGGAGAATTAGAATACACACTAGGAGAAATTCAGTTTTGTTACTTCGTCAAAGTCAGAGTCAAAGTCAGAGTCAGAGGAGGTCTCAGCGGTGCAAGACGTTGAACGGTATCTGGACGAGTTGGACCAAGACCCGGTCATCCGTTCCATCAAAACACAACTTTCCAGCCTCGAAGCCCGAATCCGGCCGCTCGTGTCCGACGACGCGTGGATGTTGCTCCTCCATTGGGAAGGGCTGTGGGTGCAATACACGCAAGTCTGCGTGGAACGCCTCTATCCCCGGAACGGCACGGACGCCTAGAGATGCCTCGATAGATGTACAAAACTTCCAAATTATGAGATACTTCCCCGTGCTGGACTCTTGCATTTGGAAGGGGACTTACCCGCTTCTGAAATACATTCGAACATGGACGGCCGCCGCGTTGACAGGGTCGCTGCTGCTGGCTCCGACCGTCATCACGCCGGCTGTTTTTGCCGATACGCCTGTATCGGGGTCGGGAGTGACCGCTGGGCAGATCGACGCGGCGGCGCTGGAACAACAGGCGCGGGCGCAACTGCAATTGTCTGTGGATCATTGGAAGGTCGCGGACAGCAAACGCGCTTTTGGGGGAATCGATCAAGTGCGGGGCCGGCACTTTGAGTTTGAAGGAATTTCGGACACAACAAAGGGAACGACGATCTCGACGTACTTCGATTCACAGAGACGTCTCACGGATTACAGACGAAATAACCACCAAACCACTCTGGGAACGGTCGCTCACGCCGATGCGATGCAACAAGCGAAATCATGGGTGCAACGGTTCTTGCCCGATTACGCCGGGCAATTGGTGCTGACACGAGACGGGTACGGTTTCGGTACCCATAGTTTTTACTTTCAACGCGAAGTGAACGGAGCGACCGTTCAGACGGACTCGGTGCAGGTACTCGTCAACCATGCCGGGGAAGTTGAGCAATTCACACTCACCAATTGGGAAACTCGTGAATTTCCCGGTACGGAGAAGGCGATTTCTCCAGAGCAAGCGAAGCAGATCTATTCCGATTCGCTCGACCTGCGGTTGCGCTACTACTTTGGTACTGATGGGCTTCCCAAGCTTACGTATTCCCCCTATTAGAGACCCATCGTCACCTCTTATTAGGACCCTCAACTCTATGGTCTGGTTCTCGACGCGAATACTGGGAAACGACTGCTCGCCAATGGCGACCCGGCCGCAGACCTCCAAGTTCCCGCCGATCTCCCGTTACCGGCAACAGCTTCTTCCTCCGCACTCGAATCTTCGGATGCGCTCACGAGAGAGGAGTTTTTCAGATGAAGAAAAAACGAACCGTCGCACGGCTCTCCGTTCTGACCGCTGCCGTCAACAGAAAAAAACAACCGCCTCGCCATGAACGCACCGCCGATTTTGTTTGCCAACTAGGAGTGGATGCAAGATGACCTTCACTTCCTCGCGTCCGCGCGCTTGCGGAGTGCTCTTGCGCGGCTCCAACATCCTGATGGTGCACCTGAAAACCAAAACCGCCGATTTCTGGACGCTACCCGGCGGCGGGCTCGAACCCGGTGAAACGCCCGAAGAGGCCGTGGTTCGCGAAGTGCGGGAGGAAACGGGGCTGGTTACGCGTGCGGTTCGTTTTTTATACGAAACGACGTACAGCCAAGGACCGGAATTTTGCTTCCTGCTCGAAGAAGCGGGTCTCCCGGGCGCTTCCGCTGTTCTCGGGCACGACCCGGAATTTGCGCCGGACGAACAAGCGTTGGACGGTTTGGCGTGGAGGCCCTTATCAGAAGTGCGGGACGACAAGCAAATCCGGCAAGTCCTCCGACATCTCGAATAAAAACAAAAAACAGCCGGGGTTTCCGCACCCCGGCTGTTTTTTCGTTACCAGCAACACGGCTTGCCTTGCACTTCGTCCACGACGCCTTGCCAGAGCTTGATGCGCGACTCCAGACTTCGCTTTGCGGTTTCCATCGCTTCTTGCTTCTTCTGCGGATCGTCGCCGCAGAGGTGGTTCAAGAGCTGCTCCGCCAGCGGCCCGTGCGAATCGCCGTCGAGTTCGATGTGGCGGTGCAAGTAGTACACCAAGCGGTCGACCGCTTTGCCCTGCCCCTCGATGTCCTTGACGAGATGCGTGAACATGTCCGGGATGATGTCCTCCCGCCCGTAGAAAAACGCCGCCGCCACTTCATGCGGCTTGCCGTGCAGGGCAATCTCCATCGTATGCGTCACAAACTGGCTGACCGTATCCGGCACACCGACTTCCGAAAGCGCGTCCGCGACGCTCTTGCCGTCGCGCAACGCTCGCAAGAAGTGCTGCACCGGACGCGAATCGGCTTCCACTTGCTCCATCGCTTCCAAGTACAGATCAAAGTGCGAGATGTACCCGCCGTTCCCGTCCTCGTCCGACTCTTCTCCCAGCACGATCTCGTTGATGAAACGGGCATACTGCGTCGGTTTGCCCGGCATCCACGGGACACTGACGTCGGTGAGCAGGTTTTGCAGGCGCTTGAGCAGACTCATGAAGTCCCACACGGCAAACACGTGGTGTTTCATGAACGTGCGCACTTTGTCCGGCGTGTTCAACTCGCGGTAGATGTCATGCTCCAAGAGGCGGTCGCGAATGTCTTGCATGGATTGTATGTCAAGTGTGTTCATATGTATCTCCTCCATTCCTGCATTAGGGTTCCGCGGGTCAGTATAACATATCCCTGCCTGGAGAAAGCTTTTCAACTTTATGAACATCAAGAGGAATAGCAACTATAGAGAACGAAATACAAGCATATAGATGAAGAGGAAAAAGACGAATTGAGGGGAATGGTGACCAAATCGTGTCTACGCAATCATGCCAAGCTTGCGCACCGACTACCGGTGCCGGGTACGCGGTTCGCTTTTTCGGCGAACAGAACGCCCACGCCTTGCAAGAGTGGAAGAACGGAGATCGCTTCACCCCGTACCGCGAGCTCGACGCCGCGACCCTTTGGGTGCCGGAACATGCGCTCGCCGGACTGATCGACTACTTCCAAGCCCATATGGACTCCCCGCACATACAAGCGTCTCCCATGTCGGAAACGGATTCGGATGTGCACAGCGAGTGGAAGTCGCTTGCCGACATCCGGCAGCACCACGACGCGCACTGGATCGACGACGTGATTGCCGATTCGCGCATCAAAACTCATTTTCAACCGATCGTCTCCGTCCAAGCGGGGATCGCGCAGGTGCAAGGTTATGAATTCCTGTCACGCGCTCTGGAAACGGACGGGTCGTTGATCCCTCCTTATAAAATGTTCGAAGCCGCCCGCCTGCGCGACCGTTTGTTCGCGCTCGACCGCGTCTGCCGGGTGAACGCGGTGCGCCAAGCCTCGCAGGTCGGCGACAAGTTGGCGTTCGTCAACTTCATTCCGACGGCGATTTACGCGCCGGAGCACTGCTTGCAAACCACGCTCTCCGAAGCCCGCGCCACAGGTGTCAACCCGCACAACTTCGTGTTTGAAGTCGTGGAAACCGACAAAGTGGACTCGGTGGAGCATCTGGAGAACATCTTGCGCTACTACCGCAAGCACGGCTTCCGCTATGCGCTCGACGATGTCGGCCAAGGCTATTCGACGCTGGAGATGGTGGAGCGCTTGAAACCGGACTTCGTGAAGCTCGACATGCACTACGTCCAAGGCGTCAAGGACGACGTCGGCAAGCAAAAAGCCGCGCTCGACCTCCTGAACACCGCCCTCTCCGTCGGTGCCCGCCCGCTTGCGGAAGGAGTCGAGACGCTCGAAGATTGGAAATGGCTGGTGGAAGCCGGGTATGAGCTGTTTCAAGGGTACTTGTTCGGCAAGCCGGATGCGGTGCCGAAGGAAGTCTCGCTCGCTCTCGTATGAGAAAATAACGCACTCCCAAGCTGACGCGGGGGTGCGTTTTTTTATCCGACTTAACGTTCGCGGTGGGAGAATGCCGTGTCGAGCTCCTGTTGCAGGCGCTCCAACCCCAGCAACAGGTACGGAAACAGCGTGAAAAGCAGCATCATCCCGGCGACCGCGCCGCCGGAATCGTTGGTGAACAGCCCGACGGCAGCTCCCAGCGCCGCGCCCGTCAGCGCCGGGGCGGCGGGAAAGTCTTGCGGCTTGCGCAAGAGAAACAGCAGGAATCCGACGTACACCGCCATCAACACGACCGACCACGCCGACGTGGTGAAAAAGCGCAGGAACATCTCCGACTTGCGCGAGAAGATCCGCAAGACTTCGATGAAACCGCCGGAAATCACTTGATGTGTAGCCGTCCCGATGTGCGACGGCATCGCCGGGCTTTGGTTGAGCCATACGACGATGCCCAATGCGCCGCATAACGAGAGCAGCGTGTAGAAGAGCGCCCGCGGCGGACGGTGTCGTTTTTGCATGGCGAGACAGAGGGCGGTCGTGCCCGCCATCGTCAACGCACCGCCGGTGTTCGTCCCCAGCACCGGCGAAGCAAAAAACACGGTGAGGAGCATCCCGGTCAAGAAAAACGCGAGGTTCCCGTACGGCACCCGGCGTTGCAGCAGCACGCCGTAGAGCAGCGAGACCGCGCCGACGAGCACGCCCATGTATTCGTTTCCGACGCCGTAGTAGCGCGCGCCGACGATCGGGTCGTAGCTGAGGATCGAGCTTTTCGCCAGCGGGCCGCCTTGCCAGATGTCGAGCAGAATCACACCGACCGTCCAGCCCGCCACCCAGACGGCGCGCCCCGCCACGCTTTGGGTGAACGGCAAGATGCGAAACGGGATGGCGACGCCTACTAAGAGGCTCGCCAGCAGGGCGGCGCACGTCTCCGCAAAGTTGCGGGCGTGCCAAAGCGGCAGCGTGTAGAGGCACAGCGGCATCGCGAGGATGCACCAGAGCAAACGGCGCGTGAACGCAAGCGACGGTCCGCTGGCAAACAGCAAGCGGCAGACCGCCGCCAAGAATCCCGTCCCGACGAAGGCGCCGATGATCCAGAGCAGCAGATCGCGGTGCGTGTACGTCCAAACGGTGGACGCGTGTAAGACTTCGAGCGCGGAGGGTTTCAGTTTCGTCGTGGTCGTCAGCGGATAGCCGATCATGCCCGCCGGTTTGTCCACCTGCAAGAAAGAGGCGAGCGTCGGCAGCACGTCGAGATTCGTCACGAGGCCCTCGCGCCGTGTCGTGGCAGAAGTCAGGACGGCATCGGTCTGCGTGTTGCCGCCCGCCATTGCGACCGGTGCCAGCCATTGTTGCTGAATGGCCGCTTCGGCGCTGACTTGAGGCGTGGCGACGAGCAGGAGATGTTGGGCGTCCGCCTTGGCGAGCAGTTCGCCTAGAAATGCGTCGATTTCACGCAGGGTTTGCGTGCGAAGCGTCTCGTACCGCTCGGCGGAGAGCTTCGGGCGGTACGATTCCAACCGAAACAGATCGCCGAGGTCGAACACGAGAAGCGAGGCGCAAGCGCCGGGTTGGTTTTGATCCAAGGCTTGAAGCATGCGGGCGTAGTCGGTTCGCACGCCGTAGGGTCGTTCCGGCGCGGAGGTCAAGACGCGGGCGCTGACATCGCCGAAGTCGGTACGGCCGTGCGAATCGGCGGTGAGCAGCGCGGCGGGCCGCCATTCGCGGGTGCCTCGGTCGCTGGAGCCGTAGACGGCGGTTTTCAGACCGCGGCTGTGCAGAGCGTCTCCGAACGAGCCGGGAGTGCCGGACCATTGGCGGAGGTCTTGTTTGCGTTGTTGTTTGAAGAGAGAGAGCAGGAGCACGCCGTTTTGCGTATGCGCCGGCTGTCCGGTCAACTGCCGATACATCGAGGCGGCGGGGATGTCCGTTTGCGCGGGCAGGGATTCATCGGCGTTGAACGCGAGCAGAGCGGACTCTTGGAGTTGCGCGGGCACGCCGAGCGCGAGCGTCGCGTACGCGGACGCGTCGATGCGCCGTCCGCCGCTGTTCACGTTGAGCAGACCGCGCGCCATCGCTTGCATGTGCGGCATCCCGGCGACGTCGTCGACGGAGAGGCGGTTGACGAGGACGAGCAGGGCTTGGCGGTCAGGTTTCGCTTGCGGCGCGGGTGCCGCCTGTGCGGGAGCTGACACCGTCCCGCACAGACAGAAAAAACAACACGCTGCCACAAGCCAAGCGCACGCTTTCTTCCAAATCATCACGAACTTCCCTCCCGCAACCTGTCTTTGGCAACAGGATGTCCAAAATTTGGATGGCGTATGTAAGCGCGCCGAAGGGAAGCTGATTTCGCAATTGGAGAGCTCACTTTTGTATCGCCGTTCATTACACTTTTTCTTCTATTGTAGAATGAAGAAAAAAAGCCCCCGCCGATCTCAAGTCCAAGAGTCGGCGGGGTTTTTTTACTAGATCGCAAGCAAGGAAACGGACTCGCGCGAATCCAGCTTCTCTACCATCGCGTACCATTCCTGCGGTTTTTCCGGGAGCGCGGAGTAGTAGGTTTTGAGGAACTGTGCCACGAGCGCCGCCGGGACGCTGTCCATGCCTGCGCGGTAGGTCAGGAAGCACAAGTCCAGCCCGTGCACCGCTTCCCCGTCCTGCTGCCACGACGGATGCACATAGTCGAGGTCGAGCTTGCGGTACCCGAGATGCGCCAACACTTCGCGGCGCACAAACGGGTTCATCACCATCAGCCCGCCGAACTCGTAGTCTTTCACGAGATACGGGTTGTAAATTTCCGCGAACATGCCGATCAGTTCCTTGCCCGCTTCTTTCACGACGGCAAACAAATCCTCCTGCCGCTTCTTCGCGAGGAACGGCCCGATCCCGCGGCCTTCTCGCCCGACGATCGTGAAGTCGGTCATCGCCACTTGCATCTCTTCATAGAAACGATACTCCGTGCACCCCACCACTTCTCCGTCTTCCACCGCGACAAACACGCGGATGCCCGGGTCTTGCAGCGGGCCCGCCCAGTCTTCAAACGCCAGCACTTCTTCCGGCGGGAACACGTCCTTCATGAGATCGTGCATTTTTTTAAAAAGCGGGTCCTCAATGCTCGTGATGCGTTTGTAATCCATCTCTCCTGCCTCCTCAATAGCTCTTCTATGACTCCTCTTGTAAAAAAGGATTCTTCCACTCCATCAGCGCCGCATAATGGCGCGACTCTTCGTCTTCCAAATAATTCGGCACCACCGCAACCGGCACGCGTCCGCAACGCAGCAGGAAGGAGATCACAGGGTCGTGCAAATCGCCGGACACAACTTTCTCCAGGTACTCCTCCGCGCTCATCGCATCGGCATGGCGGTGATACCCGGACATCCGGCCGCCGCCCAGCAACCGCCGCACGCCCAAGTGCACGACCACTTCATACATCGAGAGCATCATCCATTTGCCCAGCCCCAGCTTGCGAAACTCCGGCAGCACGCAGATATCCACAATGTACAGCGTGTCGCCCTGCGGATCGTGGTTGCGGATGTACCCCTCGTCCGTTACGTCCGCCCACGTGTGCGCCGTGTGCGCGGGATCGAGCTGCACGCGCAATCCCGTCATCGACGCCACTACGCGACCGTCGATTTCCACGCACAGCGCGCCCTCGGGAAACCGTGTCACATGGTTGTGCAACTGCTCCCGGTTCCACCACAGCTCCGAGGGGAACGGCGGCGGGAAACTGCCTTTCTGCACGTCGATCAGCGCGTCGAAGTCGTTCTCCGTGTACGTGCGAATCACCGCGCGAACCGGTTTGCCCTTGGGCTCCGCGACATAGAGTTCCTTGCGAAACATCTTCGCCTCCCTCCTAGTTCCAGTCGGTGTAGAGGTCAACGCGGCGGTCGCGCCAAGTGGTGACGGAGCCTCGTTCCCGCACTTGATACAGCAGTTCGAGATCGAGGTCGGCGGTGATGATCATGTCGTCGTTGATCTCGCCCTCCGCCGCCAAGCCCTTCGGCGGGAACGGGATGTCGTTCGGCGTAATCACCGCCGCTTGGCCGAAGTTCGCCCGCATGAAATCGACCGTCGGAAGCGACCCGACCGTGCCGGTCAACACCACGTAGACTTGGTTTTCAATCGCCCGCGCATGGCTGGTATAGCGCACGCGGTGGAAGCCGTGGCGGTCGTCGGTGCACGACGGGCAGAAGATCACGTCCGCGCCGCGCGCTTTCGCCATCCGCACGATCTCCGGGAACTCGATGTCGTAGCAGGTCAACAGCGCGACTTTGCCTTTATCCGTTTCAAAAACTTCAAACGTCTCGCCCGCCGCCATGTTCCATTCATGCACTTCCGTCGGGGTGATGTGCAGTTTGGCTTGCGTGACGACGCGGCCGTCCGGATAGAACATGTGGGCCGTGTTGTACAACTTGCCCCCTTTTTCCACAACGTGCGTGCCGCCGATCAAGTGGACGCCCGATTTTTTCGCAAGGGTTGTGAATAACTCCAAGTATTGCTCGGTGTACTCCGGCAGTTCGTCGATCCGGAGTGCCCGTCCGCCCTTGCCGATCGACATCAGCTGCGTGGTGAAAAACTCCGGAAACAAGATAAAATCGGCCCCAAACTCCTCGGCCGTCTTCACATAATGCTCGACTTGAGCGGCAAATTCCTCAAAGCTATGAATCGTATGCAGGTGATACTGCACCGCAGAAACACGCATCTTCGTCATCTGTGCACTCCTCCTTCTCCTCACCTATTGTACTGGAAAATACTCCTCGACAAAACGTGACGCCACTTACTTGACTTCTTTGTCTAAATATTCAACTCATCCACAATATCCACATACTTATCAACAGCCAAGAATCGCGTCAAACCAACAAAAAACACCTTATTCGACAAAGTTATCCCCATTCTTCGCCCACACTTTACATAACAAAGGTGAAAAATTTGTCGACACGAAAAAGCCTTCTTTTCAACAGTTTTCCACGTTATACACAATGGGTTGTGAATAACTGCGAAGAACTGTGCACAACTCTGTTGATAACCGCAAGTCATCCTCACCTAAGAAAAATTCGAAACTCGGGCGCGCACAACGCTTTTGGATTGATAAGAAAATAAGATTCACAACTCGCGAAATTTTATTGATATTTGCTGGTTTCTATCTTATGATCAAAACATGCAAACCCCTCGAAACTTGGTGAGTCCTATGAAAAAACTACAAAAATGGCTGTTGGCATCGATCGTCACCCTCGCCGTGCTCGGCGGGGCCGCGTACGAAATTCATGCCAAGTACCAACCCCTGTTGTTTGTGGTCGGCGATGAAGTGATGCGCCAAGACCAGTGGGTCGCGCTGCGGCCGGAGCTGTTCGCCGGACTGCCTTACACCCGCAGCGACGACCTTCAGTTTTTGGAGCGCCGGGCGATGGAAGAACTCGTGCTCGCCAATGCCAAGGCGATGAACGTCACATACGACGCCGACGTTCTCAACAAACAGATCTCCCAATTCGGCAACACCCCGGAAGAGCGCAAGAAAACGTTGGCGGGCATGGGCACCACGGAAGACAAAGTCCGCACGAACTACGAGCGCTCCTTGACCGCGTTTGCGCTCAAAACCAAGATGACCCGGGACGTCACCGTCACCGAACAGGAGATCAACGACTACTACGAGCAGAACAAAGAACTTTTTCACGCGCCGGAATTTCGTTCCGTCTACTTCGTGAAGTTCAAGATCACCGACTCCGAACTCTATGACGCGGCGATCGCAGCAACGCCGCAGACGTTCCCCGACCTCGTCAAAAAATACAACGACGAGACCGCCAACCGGATCGCCGCCTGGCACGAACTGGACGGCCAAGACCATCTCGCGTCGCACACGACGCAACACGTGGCGGAGTTGGCGTTTCAAGCGCCTGTGAACAAAGTGACGGGCCCGATCCAAGAGAACGGATGGAACTATTTTTATATGGTGTCCGAGATCAAGGAGCCTCATCAATTCTCGCTCTTGGAGGAGCACAGCAAGATTCAGTCCACGATCCTGCAAGACAAGCAACTCGCGCAATACCGCAAATGGCTGGAGGAACGGAAGGGAGTCGTCGGCTACGCATACTTCCCGGAAAACCTCGACCGCGAGCCGTTGTCCGCGTTCTGGCATGATTTGACGCAAAATTTAAAACTTTTGTTTTAGCATCTGACGCACTTCTCTATTTTCTATTAAAATTTCTTCGTTTACTGATTGAAAAAACGATAACACGAACCTATAATTGAATTAGTTAGATATCATGACTATCAAACTTATTTCACAAGAAAAAGAGGAGGTCATTCCACATGAAACTCACCCGCACTCTGGCGGCGGCGTTGGTTCTCTCCAGCGTCATGTCCGTCCCGGCTTTCGCGGCGAAACCGGTGCAAACCGCAATCGCAGGCGAAGCACTGTCCAACTCGGCTCCGGCTCCGGCGTCTTACAACGCTACCGGCTCCACCACCATCGAAGGCATCGTAGCTCCGGATGCAAACCCGGTGATCGCGCTTGATGCAGGTCACGGCGGTTCCGATCCGGGCGGCGTCGGCAACGGCCTGTACGAGAAGAACCTCACCCTCGACATTGCCAACCGCACGAAGTCGTACATCACCACCAACTACCCGGCTTCCGTCGTGATGACCCGTTCCAGCGACGTAGACGTATCGCTGCAATCCCGTTGCGACATCGCAAACAACGCCGGCGCAAACTTCTTCGTCTCCATGCACATCAACGCCTTCAGCGACTCGACCGCAAACGGTCTGGAAACCTACTACTACCCGGGTTCCTCCAACGGTCTGAACCTCGCGACCGACATCTACAACAAGCTGAAAGGTTCCTACAGCACCCTGCGCGGCGTCAAGTCTGCAGACTTCTACGTCCTGCACTACACCAACATGCCGGCTTCCCTCGGTGAAACGGGCTTCATCTCCAACGCGACCGACGCGTCGAAGCTGAACACCACCACCTTCCGTCAACAGCTGGCTACCCAATACGCACAAGGTATGCACCTGTACTGGTGGGGGAACTAATCCCTGCGTTGTGCTCATAAGAGAAGCATCGGTTCGCAGACGCGGATCGGTGCTTTTTTTTCTGTACGTCTTCCTGTATAGTTAGAGTGATGCAACCGTTTGCATTGACATACTGATAGATGAGGCAGCAGAGATTCTATTTTTTCTCGAGGAGGTTTTTCTGTGGAAGGCAGTGAGACGATTAAGCCTGAGTACCACAAAAGCACAACCGGCGTGGAGTACATTTCCGTCGGCGATCTTCGTGACCATGAGCTCTCCGGCGATACATATCTTTTTTCTTCTGACAATGCGGTCATCTCGGTGCAGTTTTTGACCGACCGGCTGTTCCGGTTTAAACTGACGCGCAAGAGCCGTCCGTTGACCCTGGACTTCTCCCGCGTGATCGAGCCGGCTGCAAAAGCGTCGCGTGCCGAAGTTGTTTTTACCGACGGGGCGGATGCGTTTGAATTGAAGACTGCGGCGTTGACCGTGACGCTCACCAAAGCGCCGTTTGCGATGCGCGTCACCGATGCGCGCGGCCGCGTGGTCTCCGAAGATGCGGAGAACGGTTACGGCTGGACCAAGGAACACCTGCTGTTCACGACCAAGAAGTCGCAGAACGAGAACTTCTACGGCTTTGGCGAGAAAACCGGTCACTTGAACAAAAAAGGCACTCTGCAGTCCATGTGGAACACCGACGTCTACGCGCCGCACGTGCCGGAGATCACGGAGTTGTACCAATCGATTCCGTTCTTCTTGGCGACGCGGGGCGACTTGGTGTACGGTGTGTTCCTCGACAACCCGGGCAAGACGGAGTTTGACTTGAACGGCGAAGATACGTATAAGATCTCCTGCCACACCGGCGATTTGGAGTACTACTTTCTGTACGGCCCGACAATGAAGGACGTGGTGGGCCAGTACACGTTCCTGACCGGCCGCATGCCCATCCCGCCGAAGTGGGCCATCGGGTATCACCAGTCGCGCTACTCGTATGAGACCGATCTGGAAGTGCGCGAACTGGCGCAAAACTTCCGGAATCGGGAAATTCCCTGCGATGTGATCTACCTCGACATCCACTACATGGACGAATACCGCGTGTTCACGTGGCACCCGACCCGCTTCCCGCAGCCGAAGAAACTGCTCTCCGACCTGCGTGCCGACGGCTTCCGCGTCGTGCCGATCGTCGACCCGGGCGTGAAGAAAGACGCGAAGTACATCGTCTACCGCGAAGGCGTCACGCACGAACACTTCTGCAAATACCTCGAAGGCGAAACCTACCACGGCGTCGTGTGGCCGGGTGTGTCGGCGTTCCCGGATTTCACCAACACGGCGACGCAGAAATGGTGGGGCGAGAAGCACGCCGGTATGATCGCCGACGGCATCGAAGGCATCTGGAACGACATGAATGAACCGGCGATTTTTAACGAGACCAAGACGATGGACCTCGAAGTCATGCACGGCAACGACGGCGATCCGAAGACGCACGGCGAGTTGCACAACCACTACGGGCTCTTGATGTCCAAAGCGACGTACGAAGGGCTGAAGGAACAACTCGGCGGCAAGCGTCCGTTCGTGTTGACCCGTGCGGGGTATTCCAGCATTCAGAAGTACGCGGCCGTTTGGACGGGCGACAACCGTTCGTTCTGGGAGCACTTGTCGATGTCGGTGCCGATGATCTTGAACATGGGTCTTTCCGGCATTGCGTTTGCGGGCGCGGACGTGGGCGGGTTTGCGCACCACAGCAACGGCGAACTGCTGGCGCGCTGGACGCAAGTGGGCGCGTTCCTGCCGTACTTCCGCAACCACTCCGCAATCGGGTTTGCGCGCCAAGAGCCGTGGAGCTACGGAGAAGAATACGAAGCGGTGATCAAGCAGTACATCGAGATGCGCTATGTGTTCCTCCCGCACCTCTACACGCTGTTCCGCGAGGCGTCTGTCAGCGGGATGCCGGTCGTGCGTCCGTTGGTGCTTGAGTACCCGCAGGACCCGAAAACGCACAACATGAGCGACCAGTTCTTGTTCGGCGATTCGATTTTGATCGCGCCGATCATGCAGCCGGATACCGATCACCGTGCGGTGTATCTCCCGGCGGGGACTTGGATCGACTACCACACGGGCGAAGTGCTCGAAGGCGGCCGCACGATCTTGGCGCACGCTCCGATTCATGTGATGCCGATGTACGTAAAAGAAGGAGCGGTGTTCGCGACCGGCAACGTTGTGCCGCACTCCGGAGTGAAGCAAGACATCACGTTCCACGTCTACGCAGGCAACGGCTCGTACCGCTTCTATGAGGACGATGCAGAGACGTTCGCGTATGAGGAGGGGGCGTACAACCTCCTGCGCGTGGAACAGCGCGTCGAAGGCTCACAGTTGGTGCTGAGCTGGACAGAAGAGCACAGCGGCTACGAGAGCGCCGATCAGCTCGCTTTCCACATCCATCACCGCGACGGCCGCAAAGAAACGCTCCACGCAGCCAAAACGGACGGCTTGCTTGTCGTCAACCTGTAAGCACGCATGCAAAAAGACCCCTTTCGCGGGGGTCTTTTTTTTGGTATGCCGGTTCCCTCCTTGTCTTGCAAAAAAAAGAGCCCGATCCGTAAAGGATCGAGCTCTTTCTTCTGGTTGCCTCGCGATGTCCTACTCTCCCGGGACCCTGCGGTCCGAGTACCATCGGCGCTGGAAAGCTTAACTTCTGTGT
>NZ_JMIR01000033.1 GCF_000714935.1 Tumebacillus flagellatus | reverse complement strand
GAAGAGCTTCTGGCTCGAATCGATCTTCATCTATCACTCGTTTAGTTTTCAAGGATCAATCGCGAGATCACTCTCGCGCCAACCGCTTGTCTCTCGCGGCGACAAGAGTTATCTTATCATGCCCAGACCCAAGCAACAACGCACCTTCTACCCCCTGAACAAACAAAATCGCCCGTCTCTCCCGATATCCGAGAAACAGGCGAACTCACCTCCTGATTTTGTTTCCGTACACGCTCAATCGCTGACTTTAGGTTCAGCCTTCCTCACCGCCAAGATGGCCACCGTCACCAAAATGCACACACCGCCGATTCCTTCATAGAAACCAAGCGGCACCTTCAGCCAAAACACGGACGCCAACACAGCCACCAGCGGTTCAATGATCGACAGCAAGGAAGCCTCCGTGGACGTCACATAGCGCAGACTGTCTATAAATAGATAGAACGCAACCAACGTACCGAATATCACTACATAGATCACTTCCGCCGCGCTCACCCACGACCAGTGCATGCCGACAGCGTTCCACGGTCGGTTGATCAGAGCCAACGCAGCGCCTCCCACGACCATCGCCCATCCCAAGATCACCGTGGATTCCCACTTGCGCTGGAGTTCCGAAGGATAGATTGCGTTAAACGCCAATCCGACAGCCGACAACAACCCCCAGACCACTGCTGCCGTTGATATCGAGAGTGAATGCCACGAGCCGTTCGTCACCAACAACAGCGTACCGACCAGCGCAAACGCCACCGCAAGCGTCTCCCGCCCGCTTGGCAATTTCGACTTCAACCAAGCCTGATACACAACCACCAACAACGGTGCCAGATACTGCAACAGCGTCGCCGCCGCCGCATTGCCTTTTTCTATAGAAGCAAAGTACGTATACTGCACCCCGAGCATCCCGATCAACCCGAACACGACCAAGCGAATGCGAGACTCGTGATCTTTCCAAACCCCGAACACCTGCCTCCGTTTCTCGCCAAACGAAGCAAATAACAGAAGCAACGCCCCGGCCACCACCAGCCGTATACACACCAAAAACCCCGGTGTAAACCCTTCCTCCACAAACAACTTCTGCGCCACCGTCCCGGACAACCCCCAAAACATGCCGCCGGTCAAGACCATCGCGAACCCTTTCCACCGCTTAAACACTTCACTGCCTCCTCCGATCCTCAATCTCAATACTTTGACTATAATGGAAAAAGCTCTTGCACGCACGCAGCGCACAAGAGCTTTTTCTCGAAAAAAACGACTTATTTGAATTGAGCGATCAGTTTGCCCCAGTTCTCTTGGTTGAGGTTGATGTCAGCCTTGACGATCGGGGTGGTCGGGAACGCCGTGTTCGCTTCGTGGTACGGAAGCTTTTCGGTGTTGTGGTAGAGCAGACCGGTGAGCAGCTCTTCGGTTTCTTCAATTTTCTTGATCGCTGCGAAACGGTCGGTCTTGTCATAAGACGCGTCTTCGTCAACGTTGATCAAGTGTTGCTTGTAGAAATCGTAGGTGTTGACTTTGTTGAAGGTGACGCACGGCGAGTAGATGTTGATCAGCGAGAAGCCTTTGTGCTTCATGCCGCCTTCGATCAGCTCGGTCAGTTGCTTCAGGTTGCCGGAGTAACCTTGAGCGACGTAGCCGCAGCCTGCCATGATCGCCATTTGCAGCGGATGTACCGGCTCGTCGGTGGAGCCGTCCGGAGCGGTTTTGGTCTTGGTCCCTTTGTCAGAGGTCGGGGAGGTTTGACCGGTCGTCAGGCCGTAGATGTGGTTGTCCATGACGATGTAGGTGATGTCGATGTTACGGCGCATTGCATGGACGAAGTGACCCATACCGATACCGTAGCCGTCGCCGTCGCCGCCTGCTGCGACAACGGTCAGGTCCGTGTTCGACAACTTCACCGCAGTCGCAACCGGAAGGGAGCGGCCGTGCAGGGAGTGGAAGCCGTAGGAGCCCATGTATTGAGAAATCTTGCCGGAGCAACCGATACCGGAAACGGTTACCATATCCTCCGGTTCAAGACCCATGTTTGCTGCTGCTTTTTGAAGTGCGGCCAGAACGGTGAAGTCACCGCAGCCCGGGCACCAGTTCGGTTTTTCCGCACGGAAATCTGCCAATGTTGCCATTAGAGCGTCACCTCTTTTTTCAAGCTTGCGGCAACGTCCTTCGCTTTGGCCAGAACTTCACGGACCAGAAGCGGGTCGCCGCTGTATTTCAGGAAGGATTCGTACTTGTCGTGGCCGCCGACGAATTGCTTGAGTTGTTGCGCCAGTTGGCCGGTGGAGTTCAGTTCGGTGACGAGGACTTTTTTCGCTGCGTTGATGTACGGAGCGACGTCAGCCGTCGGGAACGGAAGCAGACGAGCGATCGACAGGTGGCCGACGGAAACGCCTTCCGCAACCAGTTCTTCGTACACTTCGCGCTGAATGCCGGAAGTGGAACCGAAGTCGACGAGCAGCAGTTCTGCGTTCTCAGCGCCTTCGTAGGTTGCGCCGACGATGTCGTCGAAGCCGACGAGCTTCTTCGCACGCTTATCCATTTGCTTCACGCGCAGTTCGGTTTCTTCCATTTCCACGCCGACTTCGTCGTGTTCGTTGCCCATTGCAACGAAACGTCCGTTTTTCATGCCCGGAATGGTGCGCAGGGAAATGCCGTTCTCTGCGGTCACGTCGAAACGCTTGAACTCGCCTTTTTCGAGGGAGTCAAGGTATTCTTGGGTCGCGAAGTTTTGACGCTCGTTGTGGAGCTTGTCGAAGTCGATCGATTCAACCGTCCACTTGTTCATGCCCATGAACAGGTCGGTTGCCACGATAACCGGGCATTGGTACTTCTCAGCCAGGTTGAACGCTTCCTTGGTGAAGTAGAACACTTCTTCGACGTTGCGCGGGGTGAGGACGATACGCGGGATTTCGCCGTGCGAACCGTACATCATCGTGAATACGTCGGATTGCTCGGTTTTGGTCGGGAGGCCGGTCGACGGACCTGCACGCATAACGTCAACGATGACGAGCGGGGTCTCGGAGATGCCGGCCAGACCGAGTGCTTCCATCATGAGCGAGAAGCCCGGGCCGGAAGTTGCGGTCAGGGAACGAGCGCCGGTGTAGTTCGCGCCGATCGACATCATGACAGCTGCGATTTCGTCTTCCGCTTGGACAACAGCGCCGCCGAGTTTCGGGAACTGTTTCACCATTTGGTACATTACTTCGGTTGCCGGAGTGATCGGGTATTGCGAGAGGAAACGCGCGCCGCCCGCGATCGCACCGATCGAAGTCGCTTCGTTGCCGGAGATGAAGAGGCGCTCCGGTTTCAGAACCGGGCGAGCCGGGAGTTCGATCGTGTTGGTGAAGTTGTTTTTGTAGAAGTCGTAGCCCTTTTGCATCGCTGCAATGTTGGACTCGACGACGTCGCCGCCCTTGGAGCCGAAACGGTCGGTCAGTACGGAACGGAAATCGTCCGGGGTCAGGCCGATGATCGCGGCGGTTGCACCGATGGAAACCATGTTCTTCATGATGGTGGAACCGGCTTCCTTCGCAATGTCGGTCAGCGGAACCGGAACGATGTTGACTTTGTCGTTCTCCGGAACTTCAACGTTCTTGATCGCGGTGTCGTAGATCAAGAAGCCGCCGTCCACGAGTTCGTGGAAGTTGAAGTTGATCGTCTCTTGGTCAAACGCCAGCAGGATGTGCAGGTCGTCGCCGTGATGGCCTTTGTTCTCGGTGGTGACACGAACTTTACCATTCGTGTGGCCGCCCTTGATCAAGGACATGAAGTGACGGTACGTGGAAACATAATAGCCGAGACGGAAGAGAGACAGTGCAAAGATATCACCGGTGGACTCGATGCCTTCGCCTTGCGCCCCGCCTACTTTCCAACCAAGGTCTTTACTCACTATGGTTCACCCCTATTTCAATAAATGCCTATACCCTATGATACAGATGCTTCTCCTCCATTGTAACAGTTCTTCTACAAAAATCTAGAGGGCATCTGCATAAATTTCGCCAGAGTTGGTTAGACCGTAATGATTCCAACCGCTTTGCGCACTTCTGCAATCGTGCGCTGTGCCGATTCTTTGGCGCGTTTTTGACCATCTGTGAGCACGTCCAAAATGTACTGTTCAGTCAGTTTTTCCCTGCGTTCGCGGAACGGATTCACGATCTCTTTCATAGATTCTGCCAAGCGTGCCTTGCACTGGACACAGCCAATCTCGGCGCTCAAGCACTGTGTTTCAAGCTGTGCGCGCGTCTGTTCGTCTGTGAAGTACGTGTGCATGTGGAAAATGTTGCATCCTTCCGCCGTCGGGTGTCCCGGTTGGTGTTTGTACACCCGCTCGGGGTCGGAGAATGCTTTTTTGACCTTCTTCTCGATCAGGTCTTGCGGGTCGGTCATCGAGATGTAGGTGTCCGCGGCATCGGATTTGCTCATCTTGCCGTTGCCGGTGAGCGACGGGATGCGCACAGCGTTTTTGGTCATGCCCAGCGGCTCCGGGAACAGGTCGAGTCCGTAGGTTTGGCGGAATTTGCGGACGATGGTGCGTGCCATTTCGAGGTGCACCATCTGGTCGTCGCCGACCGGCACGAATTCGCCGCGATGGATAAGGATGTCGGCCGCCATCAACACCGGGTAGCCGACGAGACCGTAGTTGACGTTGTCGGGGTGTTTTTTGGCTTTTTCCTTGAAGGTCGGGCAGCGGAGCAGTTCGCCCAGCGGCATCATCATGCCGAGGTACATCGCCAGTTCCGACACTTCGGCGGCGATCGACGATTGGGCGTACAGCGCGCATTTGTCCGGATCAAGCCCCGCCGCCAAGTAATTGCCCGCCACGTTCAACACGTTCTTGCGCAAGTCCGGGTTGTTCGGGTGCGTCGTCAACGAATGCAAATCGGCGATAAAAAAGTACGCGTCATACTCGTTTTGATAGTTCACCAAGTCCATCATCGCCCCGTAATAATTGCCGAGGTGCAGCTCTCCCGTGGAACGAATGCCGGATACCAGAATTTTGTTAGTCATCGTAAACCCTCCAATGTGTGTTTTGATCGTTTCCATTTCGGTTCTCGTTTCGGAAAAAACGCCACCAGCCGTCGCTCATGCGACCCACCTCCTTTTTTTGCGGTCAGCCCTTCGGTTTTTGGACAACAAAAAACGGGCTTCCCCGTCCTGGTCAAAGGACGAGAAAACCCGTGGTGCCACCTTCATTTGTGCTCAATCGGTACACAACTGCTATACCTAGCCCCTTGTATCGGTAGGGCGGTCCGCCGAAACCTACTTTTTCCCTAGATAAGAAAAGTTCGGTCCAGTGCTCGGAAGGCCATTCACAAACGCTGCGTGCACCGGCTCGCACCACCCGCCGGCTCTCTGAAGCACACCTGCGCCGCTACTCTTCTTCCTCATCGCATCGCGGTTTGCAGTTGTTATTCCCTATCATATGCCACTTTGAAAAAAATGTCTATGCCCGCAGCGCTTGATCCAAGTCCGCAATGATGTCTTCCACGTTCTCGATCCCCACGGAGAGGCGGATCAAACCGTCGGTGACACCCGCCGCTTCCCGCTCCGGTTTCGGCATGATCGCATGCGTCATCGAAGCGGGGTGCTGGATCAGCGTGTGCACGTCGCCAAGCGACACCGCCAGATGGGCGAGTTTCACGTTGTTCATCACCGACTTGCCTTTCTCAAACGACTTGACGACAAACGACATCGTGCCGCCAAACCCGCTCATCTGCTTGCGCGCCAGATCATGCTGCGGGTGCGATTCCAGACCCGGATAGTAGACTTCGACCACTTCCGGATGGTTTTCGAGGAACTTGGCGACGGCGAGGGCGTTTTTGTTATGCTGTTCCATGCGCACGGCGAGCGTGGAAATCCCGCGGTTGAGCAAGAACGCGTCGAACGGTCCCATGATCGGGCCGTGTTCCTTGAGCGTGCCGAACAGCGGCTTCATGATGTCCGCATAGCCGACGGCAATCCCGCCGACGACATCTCCGTGTCCGCCCAGATACTTGGTTGCGGAGTGGATCGACACATGCGCGCCGAGGTCGATCGGGCGTTGGAAGTACGGCGACATGAAGGTGTTGTCGACGACGACTTTGATGTCGGTGCCCTTGGTCAACTCGGAAATCGCTTGGATGTCCGCCATCTTCATCGTCGGGTTCGCCGGCGTTTCCAAGTAGATCACTTTGGTGTTCGGTTGAATCGCGGCTTTCACCTTCTCCACGTCGGAGGTGTCCACCCAAGACGTTTCCACGCCGTACTTTTTGAACGTCTTGTCAAAAAGTGCAAAGGTCGCGCCGTACAGCGCATCGGCCGCGACGATGTGGTCGCCGCTTTGCAACAGATGGAACATCACGGTCGAGATCGCCGCCATGCCGGAACCAAAGCACAGGCCCATCTCGGCGTTTTCGAGCGCCGCGACTTTTTCTGCGAGCGCGTCGGTGTTCGGGTTGCCGAGACGGCTGTATTTGTAGCCCGGATCGGTGCCGCCAAAACGCGCGGCGCCCTGATCGGCGTCTTCAAACACGAACGTCGAAGTTTGGTAGATCGGCATGTTGTGCGAACCGGTGCTCGGGTCGACTTTGTGGCCGGCGTGCACGATGCGCGTGCTGTATCCCAGTTTGTTGAAATCGTGTTTACTCATCGGAACAACTCCCTCTCTGTATTTCCTCGGAAATAGTTTAACGTACGCGGGGCATTCTCAGTCTGCCCCTCAACTTTGTGCATAGCCTGACAGCGCCTCGGGCACAGTAAGACTGTTTGTTAAGATTCTTACATGACGCTTCGAGGAGTGACGATCTGCCATGCAACCACGAAGTATGGTGATGGTCGCGCTGGGGACACTTCTGCTCTGGTCAACAGCCGGCCATCACGTCAGCGAGGCGCAACCGCTTACGCACATCGCGGTGAAACCTCTGGAGTTGCATTCGAGTTCGAGAGCCTTTCCTGCCCTGAAAGTGCTTCACGCGCAAGCCCCGTCGGCAACGGCCTCGGTGATTCCGGCACCGATTCGCCGCGACGAGCCGCAGATGGCCCGTCATACGATTGAACAAGGCGATACGCTGTTCGAACTTGCAACTCGTTACAACACCAAAGTCGAGCATATCTTGCAGCACAATCCTGAGGTGAACCCCGACAACCTCAAGATCGGCGACACGCTGAAAGTTCCGCTCAACACGGTGCAGCATACCAAAACGCGGGAAGAGCTTGGCGACATCGCCGCCAAAGTGACGATGTCCAGCGGCGGTGAGCCGCTCGGCTACAAACGCAAGATCGCCTGCAAGCTGACGGCCTACACGAGCTCCTATGAATCGACCGGCAAGCATCCGGGGGACCGGGGGTACGGCATCACTGCCAGCGGTTCTGCCGCCAAAGAAGGGCTGACCGTTGCCGTAGATCCCGAGTTGATTCCCCTGCACAGTCTGGTGTACATCTCCGGCATCGGACCCCGTTATGCAGAGGACACCGGAGGCGCGGTAAAGGGGCCGCACATCGACGTTTTTTTCAACGACGATCAGATGGCCCGCGAATTTGGAGTGAAGCAAGCCAATGTTTATATCATAGAAGAAGGGCCCAGGGAGTCGGACTGACTCCCTGGCTTTGTTGTGTCGGTATGTACCGTGTAATTAGTATAGCACAGAATAAAAAAGTGAGGCTCCGTTTAGGGGCCTCACTTCGTTTCACGGAATTGCGGAAAAAGACTGTCTAGCTGGAGGCGCTGGTGTAGTTGCGCAGCGCCTGCTTCCAAAACCAGCGGGCGAACACGACCATCAGCACGGCGATGACAAACGAGATCACGGCGTCCGTCCCGTTCAGCTTCCCGATCAACGCCGCCGACGGGAACGTGGTCAGAACCGCAACAGGAAACACGTACGTCAACAGCGCCCGCAAGATGCCCTTGTACACTTGGACGGGGAACCGAGCTGTTTCAAACAGCGACGTAAACAGGAACGTCAAGTTCTCCACCTTCACGAACCAGAACGACATCGTCATCAGCACCATCCAGATACCGTAAAGCGTGACGAGCGCCGCCAAGAACATCAGCAGGAACCAGAGCAGGTTCATCGCGGTGATCGCGATGTTCATCTGCAGAACCGCGTAGACGACGAGCCCGAGCCCCATCAGGACGTCGGTGATCGGCCAGAAGAGGATGTGCCGGAATGACACGTAAAACTGCGCGTCAACCGGCTTGGTGAGGATCAGGTCAAGCGTGCCTTTGCGAATGTGTTGGACGATCCGCCCGATGTTCGGGCGCAGCACCATCTGCACGATGCCGTCGAGCGCGTTGAAGATGCCGAGCAACACGAGCACTTGTTCGAAGCTCCAACCGCCGATCGCTTGCGTCTGGTTGAAAAAAACTTTCAACGTGAGCAGCGACACCAACAGCCCGGAGACGGTGCTCAAGACGTTGGCGAAGAAGTTGGAGCGGTACTCCATCTCCTCGGAGATCGCGAGACGGATCATGGTCGAGAGAAGCCGGGCGTAGTGGAGTATTTTTTTCATAAAAAGAGAACCTCTTGCAAGGGGATTTTCGACCGTCTGGAATCGAGTTCCTTTCAGTCTAATGAATTACGATGCCCAATTCAAGTGCTGGTTATCAGCTCTTCCTTCTGGTCTCCCAACTTTTATGTTCTTCCGACAAAAACTCCTCCGTCTCTTGAACCAGTTTCAAAAATCCCTCTGATGTCGGATGGTTGTAGCAACAAAAAAGTTGTCTCCAATCGCTACTCCCCCGCCGCCGATTGGTGTTTGCGAGTACTGTTTCAAAGTGCTTGATACACCGAGTTAGTTGGTGGTGCTACTCTCGAATGATTTCGTTGCCCTTTTCATCATATCCTTTCACTTCAAGACTACCTTGAGTGACACCCTGTTTCGTATCAAAATATGTTTTTTGATGTGCACCTACCTTGATGATCATCAAACCTGTTTGAGAATAATCCAAATGAATTTCGCTGATCCTTTCATCATTAAGGTAACCCGCCGAAATAAGATAGGTTTGTTGCGGATTGTCATGTAATCCCCCGCTGACCTGATGGATTGTAAAATGACTTTTCGAATCTATAGGCGTTAAGTCAAAGTTATCAACTTTCCACTCGGAATTTTCTTGATATGCATAAACGCACCCTTCATACATAACATGATCTAAATCGAAGACTAAATTAGCAAATCCGGAATTCCCTTCAATCAAAACATCAGTAATCTTGAGATCTTGAGCAAATTGATACTTCTCATTCACTTTGATTTTGACTGCTTGAAAAAGCTTTTCTTCCATACCTGAATCATTGTCTTGCTGGTTCATTGCGATTTTTTGAGGTGAGTCATCTGCTGTTTTAGAATTTGTGCACCCCCCCAACAAAAAAGCAGCCCCCAAAACAACAAACATTATTTTATACATATCGAAAACCCCTTTATTTTTTATTGATTTCAACACCCATAGCAGTAAGCACCTTTTCAACATTCATCACTCTAACCGTCCTTTTTTGATTTTTCCAGTAAACGGTACGATGATCTGAATTTTCAATTAAAATACGCTTAATATCCTTGGGGCTCATTGAAGGTTCTAACGCTCGTATCATAGCCACCACAGATGTTACATAAGGTACAGAAACAGATGTTCCTGAATATGGCATGCAGCTAACCTTACTACCCAAAACCATCAATGAATATATATCTTGTCCAGGGACATAGAGATCGACTTTATCATTTACAGTAGTAAACGGAAGGATATTGTTATTTTTATCAAGAGATCCTACTGATAGTAATCCAGGTAAGGAATAAGACGCTGGGTAATTATAATCGCTAGTACCGCTATTGCCCGAAGAGGCAACTACAACTGTTCCATTTGCAATTACCTTCTTCAAATTAATCAATACCTCTTCATCTGCCTTAAACCCACCTAAGCTAATATTGAGAACATCCACACCATTTTGTAAAAAAGCCTTTATTCCGTTTGCGAGTTGTTTGTTATCAAGACTTTCGTTAGATACGTTATATGTGTACAACGAAATCCCAGGCAACAACCCTTGATAGTCAAGATCTTGCGTTCGCTTCGCACCTATAATTCCCGCAATTGTTACACCATGATACTCCGTATGGAGCCCGTTATCTTTATTTCCTCCCACTCTTTTCAAATTCAAATTATCATATTCCCCAGCAATTCCCGTATCCAAGATACCTACTTTTACATGATACAGATTATTTTGACCTACAGAGACTCTTATCTTATCTGCACCAATCATTTCCAAGGCCCATTTATTTTCTGTTATCGTATGGAAATAAAAAGAGCTATTTTCTGTAACCTCCCCCCACGCATATATACAACAACTAGCAGAAAGCAAAAAAATGGGGATTATGAATCCCCACTTTTTTTTATTGGTAAGTTGCCGCATAGTGTTCAGGGGTCCCCGACCCATCAACCTCATTAATTGCATATTGATGCCACTGAGCTCCAGCATTGCCCGATACTCCAAGTCCCATGTAGCTAGCCGAGAATGAAGCAGTTACTTTAAAGCGGACATCGGTGTAACCTTGAATATACTGCCAAACACCTTGGGCATTGTAACTCCCAATGTTTGATAAGCTCTCGTTGTCAATTTGAACAACTCCATAGGAAGCTGAACTGCCAGTATCAGATACAGCCCTCGTCGTATCCGTAGAAACCGAAGAAGTCTTGTTGTAGTTCCAATTTAGAATATCCTTCAGTTTCGAGTAATTGACTCCACTGCTAAAACTCCACTCACACCAAGTGTTGTAATTCCCGCTCGCTGTAACACCCGGATCCATAAACATAAAAGAGCTTGAATTCCATGGCCCAATAACATGCGTATTGGTCTCAACTTTATCAGTTGAAGAATCAACGGCTTTCTCCGTTCCGAACTTCATCGTTACCTTGCTACCATCAGGATATTTTACCTCATACGACTGTTTGATTGAGTTTTTCTTGCGATCACTTTCGATCTGTTTCTGAATATCAGTTTGACCGTGTTCCATCAAGTTCACATTCGACTTCGCAGCCTTTTTTAAGGCAGCCGGGTCCAATTTCAAAACCCGTTTGCGCATCTCTTGAGGATGAGTTCTTGCGTAATCATCCGAAACCTCTTCTACACCATTGAAACTTACAACTTTATTGTCGTTGCTAAGTTGCTTTACTAGACCGTCAAGTTCAGCGTAATACTTTGCATCATCCAAGGAGAGTCCATCTTGTAACAAATCGTTAACAATCTCACTCCCCTTTGTTCCCTCTGTTGCATGCGCTGTAGTACATACGGTAACTAGCGCAGATACAGCTAAAAACGTGACGATTTTTTTCACCCTTATACCCTCTTTTCTATAAATCACATTCTTGGTTCATGATTATAGTACGAAATATAAAAAATAAAGTCAACCTATATTTACCAATAAATTCATTCATATGGATTTTAAAAATCAAAAGCATCCGAGCGCATATGTGCACACCGGATGCTTTTGATTTAGCTCAATAATTTCTTTTCTCCAAGTTACTAATTTCCTCACCCTCCCACCGCGCTGTGTTTACGCAGGCCCTGTTTCCAAAGCACGCTGTACGCCGCGATGAAGAGCACCAGCCAGATCGCCTGCACGCCGAGCCCTTGCCAGACGGCGGCACCGGTGAGTTTGCCGGTCATAATGTCGACCGGAAACCCCAAGTTCCAGTAAAACGGCGTGAAACTCTGCGACTCCCGCACCCAGTCGGGCAACAGCGCATACGGCGCGATGCGGCCGGAGAGAAACATCGAGAGCGCCTCGACAAACCCGACGATCGCGCTCGTGCGGGTCGTCCAGAAGCCCAAGAGCCCTAAGTTGTAGTACAGTAGATAGCGCGTCGCACACGCGAGCAAGATCGCCAGCAGAATCGACAGCACATGCACAGGCTCCAGCGAAATCCTGACAACGTCCGTCAGCGGCCACGCAATGATCCACGCGACCACCATCACGACGCCGTAGAACAGCTTGTACACGAGGTTCTCCGCGATCCGATAATGCAGATACGACGAAGGCCGCAAGAGATACCCCGAAAGCGTCCCCTCCCGAATGTGCACTTCCACTTCCCACGCGTCCCACGACGCCGTCAGCCGCGAGACGAACATGATGCTCAAAAAGTAGAGAATGAAATCGCGCTGGTCGTAACTGCCGATCGAACCGCCGCCGGAGACGGTCATCCACACCGCCAGCGTGACGATCGGCGAAATAAACCCGCCCAGCATGTAAAAAAACGTATCTCCCCGGTACTCCAGCAGAATCGCCCAGTGAATTTTCATCCATCGGATGTAGACGCGCCACAGCGTGGTGAGTTTGCGCATGAATTACGCGCCCTCCTTGGCGGCAAACGCCATCCCGATCACGTCTTCCATCGGCGGGTCTTCGATGGTGAAGTCCTGCACCGGAAGATCGGCGAGCATCCGCGACGCTTGCTGCGAGACTTCCTCGCGCGGAATCTGAATCGACGCCTGCGGGTACTCGTAGTGCAACAGCGTGCCGTATCGGTCGAGGTCGACCTCCTCCACCTGCTTGGAAAAAACCAACTTGGCAACCTTGAACGGCGCATGCGTGGAAACCAGCTGGTTCAAGTCTCCGTCAAACAGAATCCGCCCGTGGTTGATGATGATCACCCGCTTGCACAGCGCCGTGACGTCCGCCATGTAGTGCGACGTCAGCAAAATCGTGGCGTTGAAGCGCTCGTTATACGCTTTGATGAAGCGGCGGACGGTCTCTTGCATGTTGACGTCAAGCCCGATTGTCGGCTCGTCCAAGAAGATGATCTCCGGACGGTGCAACAGCGACGCGGCGAGTTCGCACTTCATCCGCTCGCCAAGCGAAAGCGTGCGCACCGGCTTTTTCAGCAGCGGTTCGAGGTCGAGCAGGTCGGTGAGTTCCCCCACCGTCTCCCGGTACTGCGCGTCGGGAATTTCATAAATCGCTTGGTTGATCAAAAACGTCTCCGCCGCGGGGATGTCCCAGATCAACTGCGACTTCTGCCCCATGACGAGGGTGATGCGCTTCTTAAACGCTTCCTTCTGCTGAAACGGGACGTAGCCGCCGACGTCGATCGTGCCGCCGGACGGATGGAGCAAACCGCTCAACATCTTCATCGTCGTGGTCTTCCCCGCACCGTTGGGCCCGAGGAAGCCGACGATCTCGCCCGGTTCAATGCCAAACGAGATCGAGTCCACCGCCGTCACCGTGCGAAACGAGCGCTTCATCAGCGAATGCAACGCCCCGCGCAGTCCGGCTTCGCGCTCGTGGACTTTGAAGTTTTTGGTCAGCTCCTTGACCGTGATGCCGTTGTTGTGACTCTTCGGCATGTCGGCACTCACCCCAATTTAACGTAGGTGGAGATCGAATCACGCAAGGTCGGGAAGTCGCCGGCGTGTTTGCGGACATAGTGCCACACGGCGGAGGCTTCGAGTTTGTCGTATTCGTGAGCGAGCAGTTTGCGGAAGCGCACGAGGTCGATGAAGTGGTCGTAGAACTCGCGGGTGAACACGGTCTCCTCCGTCAAGATTTCAAAGATGTCCTCATAGCTCGCCGGGTCGCGCATGATCAGCGCGTCGATGATGATGTTGCCGATGTCGGTCAAGCTCTCCAGCGCCAAGTGCAAAGCGCGTTCGCCCGCCGCTTGCAAGATCAGATCGGCGAGAAATTGTTCCTCGGTATAATCGGACAGCCGTTGCAACACCTGAAATTGCTTCTCCATGAGCGTCAAGTGTCCGCGAATCTGGCTGCGGTGCGTGTCGGTGATAAACATATGTAATTCCTCCATTCTGTCTGCCAAGTGACTGCCTCATCACTCCATCGATCTATTGTAACAAAAAAAGCCCCCGGTTTCATACAAGCCGAGGGCGGCGTATTTTTTGAGAAACGGGCTTACTTTTGATCGGCGCGCATCTGTTCCGCCGCTGCGGTGTAACAGGCTTGCAGCTTGGCGTCATCGGTCAGCGGCCACATCGAATGGAGGAGCACTTCGACGCGGCGGGCCGCTTCCGGCGTCGGTTTGCCGTAATCATCTTGGATCGGCTGACCCGCTGCGATGCGCACGGCGTTGGCGGCACGGTTGAGAGCGACTTGGTCGGCGGGGCGGGCTTGGTTGTAGAACGTTGCGAGATGTACAAGCGCCGCATTGGCCGCCGTGGAGTCGAGTTTCGGCTTGGTGACGGGAGTGGAAGGGGTGGACGGCGACGGGCTCGGACTCGGGTTGGCGATCCCGTAGAAATCCCAGAACGCGCGGGCGATGAGCGGAGCGAATTCATCGAGGTTCGCTTGGATTTTCGGGAGGTCGTCGGAGTCGATGAAGCCGACTTCGACGAGCATCGCGTCCATTTGCGTGCCGACGATCACGCGAAACCCGGTTCCGTTGCTTCCCCCGTCGCGCACCGCCTGCCCGTGCACGCCGCAGATTTGCGAAACGTTTTGTACGATCCCCTTCGCGAGCGGTGCAATCGGGCCGCCGTCGCCGTTGGCGTACATTTCTGCACCGTGTCCGCCGCCCGCGTTGACGTGGATGGAGAGAAACACGTCCGCGTGCGCATTGTTGGCGATGCGGCAACGCTCGTTGAGATCCGGGTTGACGGAGGATGTGTTGCCCGGCGCGAGATCGGTTTCCCGCGTCATCACGACGCGAAATCCGGTCTGCCGGAGCATGTCTCGAAGTTGGAGAGCGATGTGCAAGGTAATATCCTTCTCCTGTGCTCCGTTGGCTGTGGCACCGGGATCGTACCCGCCGTGGCCGGGGTCTAAGCAAATCAGTTTAGACATGGAATTGTATCCTCCTTAAGAGATTTTAAACGGATAATTGTATTCTGATTATAAGGTGACTCCAAATGTTATTCCATTCCCAGTTTGAACTTCATTCCCGGAAACTACAAGCAGATTCCCGAATGACTCCTGATTAAAAAAAACACCCAGCCCGCATGGGTCAAGGTGTTCTTTGGTCATTTAGGATTGTGAGAGGTAGGTGATGACTTCCTCCAGATACGTCTCCAGCGGACGTGAGGAATCAATCAGCAGACAGGGGTGCTCCGAGGGGCGTTGGCTGTTACCGAAAGCGGAGGTGAATGCCTCTGGAGAGTTGACTTGTCGATTCTGGCTCACCATGGCCTCGCGGGTTCTCAGCCGTTGGTCAATCTGGTCGAGGTCTGCGAGCACACATTCTACATATTTATAAGCGGCTCCGTGCTTTTGCGAAAGACGGGTGCCCTTCTCCACCATCACGGTGTAGAGGCAAGGGCTGTCGAGGATCACGCTCAGCCCTTGGGCGAGGTAGAAATCCACCAACGCCCACTCGATGTCGTAGGAGATCTTGCCGACCAGCCGGTTGTCTAACTTCACGGTTTCGGCGTCGGTTTCTAAGGATTGCACGGAGTTCAGCATGGCGGACTTTACGATATCGTGATCGACCACGATCGCGTTTGTTTTTTTCGCAAGGGCTTTGGCGAGCGTCGATTTCCCGGAACCTGGGACTCCGGACATTTGGAGGAAGAACATGAGCGCATTCCCTTTCTACGTGCTTACTTGGCAGAAACAGCGTTTTTCAAAACGTCGTTCGGAATGGCGATCGCCTGCACCTTATCCCAATTGCTCAGTTTGCCTTCTGCGTGGAAGGATGTCGGCAACGTGATGTACGGGTTGGGGATCGAGTTGTCGAAATGAACATCTGCCGTGTAGCCCGTTTCCAAACCGGATGTTTTATCAAACTGCAGGGTGAGGTCAAAGGATTGGACTTCTTTGTCGATTCGCTTCGTGTTAAGAAGTTTGCAAATTCCGTTCGGGTCGAGGTGGTAGGTCACGGTGTTGGCCGCCGCGTCTTGCTTCAAAGTTGCGTACGGTGCGAGGTCCGCGAATTGTTGCAGTTGTTCCGGGCTCATCACAACCGCGTTCACAGCGTCTCGAATTCCTTCCCAAACGCCCTCATCATCTTCGGCATTCATCAGCTTGAACCATTGATTGTCCGAAAGCGGGTTGAGCCCGTAGAAGGTGTCGTCCTGACGGTACAATTCGAAATCCATGGTGCCTTTGACATGGCCGATGGATTCCTCAACGCTCCCCGTGACATGCTGGAGTTTCGATTGAGCTTGCGTGTCCACTTTCAGTTGCAGGGAGTTTAGGAACGGGGCCATCGTGAAAGTTCCATGCGATTCAGTCGGTACGGTAACTTTCATAGTGAAATCGGTCGTATAGCTTTTCTTCGCTTGCAGCGCTTGACTCGATTTTTTCAACAGATCTTGAATGCTCTTGCGCTCGTCCAGTCGAGCTTGCGTCGGCAACACGGTGACCGTTTGGGTCACATCGTCATACGTAACGGCATTGCCAAACGTCTCGGAAATAAACCGAACCGGCACCATCGCCCGGTAGTTGACCAGACGAGGTTGTTCATCCAAGGTGAGCAAAGTCCCGTTCTTCCACACTTTGCCGCTTTGGAAGTCTAACTTCAGCATGATGTCGCCCTTGGTGATCACAGCGGAATCGGTTCCCGAATCGTATGTAACGGTCGCTCCAAGAGCTTCTGTCAGCGTGCGAACCGGTACAAAGACGCGGTCACCCACGAAAAACGGCGCAGATGCTCCGGTGGACACTTCTTTATCGTCGACCATCAGTTTGACGGAATCTGCCGCCCCTGCAACAGACGGATATACAGACAGAAGACCTGCGAGCAGACCGAGCGAGGCCAAGGTGGAGAGAGTTTGTTTTTTCATAGATCGGAATCCTCCAGAAGTTTGATGGAATCGAGGGCTTCATTTTCTCATAATAATGGATTTTTGGGAATAAAAAACATTCCGAATTTCCAGTTTGTGTTAGACTGGTGGTAAGTATCACGAAAAGGAGAAACAAAACATGATCTACGGACTTTATGAAGCGCATCTGCATGTCACCAACTTGGAGCGTGCGGCGGAGTTTTACGAGAAGGTGCTCGGCTTGAAACTCGGGCATCATGAGGAGAAGAGACGCGCGAATTTTTATTTTTTTGATGAGAACAAAAACCACATGCTCGGCGTTTGGGAGATCGCCCCGGAACAGTTTCGACGGGAGCATGTCGCGTTTCATTCCACCGTGGAAGACATCAAACGGGCGGCTGCCTTCTTCGACGAGCACGGCATCGAAACCCGCAACTTTGACAACACGGGGAAGACACCGTTGAAAGTCATCGCGTGGATGCCTGCGATTTCGATTTTTTTCAAAGACCCGGACGGGCACTCGCTGGAAATGCTCGCCATGCTGCCCGATGAACCGAAGCCGGAACTCGGGGTCGTCCCGTGGGCGGAGTGGGAAGCGATGCACGGGCGTGAGTTAACATAGGTGAGCACGCGCTCCAATAACGAAAACCAGAACGAAAGCCCCCGACCCGAATTCGAGGTCAGGGGCTTTTCTATTCAGACCAACCCGTTCGGGACGCGACTCGCGACAGGATGAAAAACCATAGCCCGGTTGAATTCCGAACTATGGTCTTTTGGTGAGATCCCTATCGAGTCCGATTGTCGTCCTCCATGTCATTCGCAGCGTTGGCGCTGTTCTGTTCGTTCTCTTCGGCACCTTCGCCGATCTTGTTCCCTGCCACCCCGCCGGCGATGGCTCCGGCCACAGTCCCGACCGGTCCGAAAATAGAACCCACTGCTGCGCCTGCTACGCCGCCGCCTACGGTTCCTGCCGCTTCGCTCATATCCGTGTTGTTGGCAAAGGCACCGTCCTCACGATTGTTGCCTGCATCGTACTGATTTCGTTTTTGATGATTTTCTGCCATTCCGATCACTCCTTTGATAGGATTGTGGGCAGGCGTGGTTTTCCGCAACCTTTCCCGCAAGTATCATGCCCCTGCTGAAGCAACGGTACACCTCTATCAATTTGACAAGTATTTTGCTCACTGTTAGGATTTTGATAGGTTTTTTGTTCCCTACCGATAATGATCACTGGTACAATAAGGATTTTCCCTGTTGTACATGGGACAGGTGGATTGGTGCGCATCGTAAAATGGAACGATGGCCTCTTGGACCGAATCCCATGAGAGAGAAGGAATTTGTGTGTCCGAAGCAAGATTTCAATTGCATGTGATCACCGACGGCAAGCGTCAAGCGAACGACTTGCACGCGATTGTCGAACGGGCGGTGAAGGGCGGCGCTGATGTGATTCAATTGCGCTATAAGTCCGCACCGGCTCTCGATTTGTATACTCTCGCCCAAGCGATCTCCCCGACCATCCAGGCCGCGGGCGCCGGGCTTCTCATCAACGACCGCGTCGATGTCGCGCTCGCCGTCGAAGCACAAGGCGTGCATCTCGCCGCCAAAAGCTTGCCGATCTCTTCGGCTCGTCCGCTTCTGCAGCCGCATCAACTCGTCGGTTGCTCCGTGCACTCCGTCGAAGAAGCGATCCAAGCCGAACAGACGGGGGCGAGCTACATCACCTACGGCCACATCTTCGCCACGAACTCCAAACCCGGCCTGCCGCCGCGCGGCGTGGACGCGCTGCGCCAAGTCGTCGAAGCGGTGAACATTCCGGTGCTCGCCATCGGCGGGATCACCAAAGATAATTTAGAGGAAGTGCTCGCCGTCGGCGTCGCCGGCATCGCGGTCATCGGCGCCGTCATGGCGGATGAAGACCCGGAACGCGCATCCCGCGAACTGCGCGACGTGATGGACAACAGCGTCCATCGTCCGAAAAAAGCCCTCCCCAGCGCCCGCTCTCTAGCCTCTCAGGCGCAAGGAGTAACAGACGGGGGCGTGTCCCGATGAACGCAAACGCAAACCTCTCGTCCCGCGCGCTGGAAACCGACGTCCTCATCGTCGGCGGCGGCGTGATCGGTGCCGCCGTCGCTTATGAACTGGCGAAGGCAGGCGTCCAGACGCTGCTCATCGAACGCGGAGAACTCGGCGCACAATCGACCCGCGCCGGAGCGGGGATGCTCGGCGCGCAAGTCGAGATGATGAACCCGGGCCCGATGTACCGGCTCGGCGTCGCGTCGCGGGCGCTTTTTCCCAACCTGCGCGACGAACTGCTGGACATCTCAGGTCTTGACATGGAACTGCAAACGCCGGGGATCTTCCGCGTCGCCGTCGACGAAGCAGACCGTCAAGAGCTTCTCGCACGGCTTGCTTGGCAGCAAGAGGCGGGCCAGCGCGCCGAATGGTACGAAGACGACGAACTGCGCAAGATCATCGGCGACGACACCGTCAGCACGACGTACGGCGCGCTCTACCTCCCCGACGACCACCAAGTGCGCAACGCCGCGCTCTTGCTCGCGTTGGTCGCGTCCGCCAAGATGCTGGGAGCGAACATCCTTGAACACACGGCGATGACCGGATTCCTCGTCGAAAACGGCGCTGTCGTCGGCGTTCAGACGCTAAACGGCCCGATTCGCGCCAACCGTGTGGTGTTGGCGACCGGCGCGTGGACGGGACTGCTCGGCCAAGAACTCGGACTCGACATTCCGGTGTTTCCGGTCAAGGGGCAGTCGTTCTTGCTCGACACGTTCGCCCCGCCGACGCCGTACACGATCTTCACGCACGGCTGCTACATTCTGCCCAAGCGCAACGGACAAGTCTACGTCGGCGCGACGGAGGAACCGTCCGGTTTTGACACGCGCCCCGAACTCGGGTCGCTCGCGAAGCTCTCCGGCCAAGCCGTGCACCTCATGCCGTCGCTCGCCGCCCTGCCGTTCGCCGCACCTCTTGCCGGGCTCCGTCCCGGCTCCCGCGACGGACTGCCGGTGCTGGGCGAAGTGCCCGGCGTGCCAGGTCTGTACCTCTCCACGGGTCACTTCCGCAACGGCGTGCTGCTCTCCGCCATCACGGGCCGCCTGATGCGCGAAGTGCTGACGGGTGCGAAGACCTCTGTGGACGTAGAACCGTTTGCCCTCTACCGCTCATAGCGCATACTAGTAATAAGCACTCCACTGCCCGCTCAAGTGGAGTGCTTTATTTCGTTCGCCCTGACACGCTCCTCGAATAACAAAAAAAGCTCTCCTTTGCTCGGCGCTAGTGAGAGCTTTCTTTCCGTTTTTCCGTTATTTTAAATCAAAGTTGACCGTCTGCGAGCCGTCCCCCGACGTCAACTGCATCCGCACCAGCGGGACGTTGGGGACGTCAAACACGACGGTGCCGTTGATCGTCTCCTTGCCCTCCACGTTGCGGAGGAAGAACGCTTTTCCCGTCGGGACTGCCAAAAGACTTGCCGTGTTGTCAGCCGCAAGCAGGGACCCGTCCGGCAGCAAAAGTTTAAATTGCGAGAGGGTGACCGGCAACGGAGTGCCCTGAAGGTTGCGCATCGAGAAGTTCACTTTGTAGTACGTTCCGCGCGCTTCCGTTGCATTGTTATCACCGACGATCCGGTTCGTTTTTTTCAAATCGGTCAGTTCGACCGCGAATGGGCCCACGATCACGTTTTCGTGAAGGGTGTACGTCTTGAGGGTTTTCTGCCCTTTGTTTTGCGCCAACTGTTGATCCATCAGCCACCACGTCACGCCGCTGAACACCACGACGAGGACGATGAGCCAGAGGATCAGGTTGGTTCCTTTGCTACGTTTCATGAGTGTTGGTTCTCCCCTGCGTTTTCCGCAATTTTCTCAACTCTATTGTAGCATTGCCAGAAAAAAAGTCACGGCTCTGCAAGATGCAGAACCGTGACTTTTTGCGTACGTCAGATTAGAAACGCGGGCCGCGCGGTGCGCCGCCTTTGTTCTCGCCGGAAGCGCGACGGGATTCGCCGCTGCGTTCCTTGAAACCGCCCTTGCCGAAGCCGCCGCCGCCTGCACCGCCGCCGCGACGTTCGCCGTCACGACCGCGATAGCCGCCGCCTTCGCCGCCGCCACGGTAACCACCACCGCCGCTGCGACGCTCGCCGTCACGACCGCGGTAGCCGCCGCCGCCGCCGCCGCCGCCGCGATTGCCGTAGCCGCCGCCCTTGTTGCCGTAACCGCCGCCGCCGCCGCGGTTTCCATAGCCACCGCCGCCGCCGCCGCGCTCGTTGCGACGTTGGTCGCGCATTTCACGGAAGCGTTTGGAGAAGTCGATGACTTCCTCAAGGCTCTTGTCGATGGAGGTCAGCTCTTGGTCGCCGACGAGGTCTTCGCCGATGATCTTCAGCGCCGCCGCCACGATTTGCACGGAATCGTGCTGGTTAAGCAGTTCGTTCGCCAGTTCCTCGAATTGCGGTTCGATGTCCTCCATGCCGTTCAGGACGCGTTCCATGATGCGGGATTGCTGGCGTTCTTTCAGTTCTGCGAGCGTCGGGAGCAGCGACTTGTGGATGCGCTTGCCGATCGCTTGCTCGATCATGCGCAGGAGTTTGAACTCGCGCGGGGTAACCAGCGTCAACGCTTTGCCCTCGCGGCCGGCGCGACCGGTACGGCCGATTCGGTGCACGTAGGAGTCCACGTCTTGCGGAATGTCGTAGTTGATAACGTGCGAAACGCCTTCGACGTCGAGACCGCGCGCCGCCACGTCGGTTGCGATCAAGAGGTCGATCGTGCCTTGACGGAACTGATGCATGACTTGGTCGCGTTCGCGCTGGGTCATGTCGCCGTGCAAGCCGGACGCGAGGTAGCCGCGCGCTTGCAGGAGTTTTTGCAGTTCGTCAACGCCCTTCTTGGTGCGGCAGAAAATCACGCCGAGTTCCGGGTCTTCCACGTCCAGGAGACGGGTCAGCGCGTCGACTTTGTTCTTGTCAGCCACCTCATAGTAGATTTGCGCGATCTTCGGCGCGGTGACGCCTTGCGGTTGGATCTTGACCGTTTGCGGGTCTTTCATGAAGCGCTCCGCCAGACGGCGGATCGGGTCCGGCATCGTCGCGGAGAACAGCAGGGTTTGGCGCTCATCCGGCACTTCGGCGAGAATCGCTTCGATGTCTTCGAGGAAGCCCATGTCGAGCATTTCGTCCGCTTCGTCCAAGATGACCGTCGTGACGTCTTGCAGTTTGATCGTCTTGCGGCGGATGTGGTCGAGCAGACGGCCCGGCGTGCCGATGATGAATTCCGGGTTGCGCTTGAGCGCTTTGATTTGACGGTCGATCGGTTGACCGCCGTAGACCGGCAGAACGTTCACGCGGGAGAACTTGCCGAGTTTGGAAGTCTCGTCCGCGACTTGGATTGCGAGTTCGCGCGTCGGCGCGATGATCAACACTTGGATGGCGTTGCGGTTCTTATCCACGCGCGCCAGGGTCGGGATGACGAACGCAGCCGTCTTCCCCGTACCGGTTTGCGCTTGCCCGATCACGTCGATGCCTTGCATCGCGAGCGGGATGGTTTCTGCTTGGATCGGGGTTGCCGATTCAAAGCCCATCTCTTCCAACGAGCGCAGTACGTTTGTATCAATTCCCAGTTCAGAAAACATTGCCATAGATCTTGTTCCTCCTATAATAAAAAAACCTTCTTGGTCTAGTGTGCCCACATTTTGACCTCGGTTGTATGCAGACGCAAAAGAAAAAGAAGAGCGCTGAAGCTCTTCTCTATGCTCCAAATAATGATGATATCATAGTTTGGCTATCTTGTCACCAATTTCCTGACACGACATCGCAAAATTTCAAAGTTCGATCCCCCCAGAGGCCTTGGTTTAGGATCACGCGAACATCGGTGTCGTCTCCAAAACCTAACTGCCGGAACCCTTCCGCCGCTTGCTGGACGGCGCGACAGAGGTCTTCATGATCAAGATTCCCCACATCCGCCGCTTCCAAACGGTTCTCGTCAAAAAAACAAACGATCGAGATCCCCTCATGGTCCAATTCCGCCGTGGCGAGGTTATGAAGCAGTTCGATGGGAAACGCAAACAGCTCCCCCTCTTCCGTCAGCAGCAAGCGGCATTTCTGTTTGTATTCGCTCTGCTCGGTAAGTTTACGTATGTCGGAACGCGTCGGCGCCCGGTAAATTTCATAGTAATGTCGGTCGTACTTGCCGATCAAACCGGTGTGAAAAGGCACGTTGTCCACCTCCACTTTCAAGTATAACCAACAGATTGGTCGAACGCATCTCCGACCAATAGAAAACCCCGCCGTCCGGTGCTAGCGCCCTTCGTGCGAGGTATCTCTACCTATATAATAGGAGAGGACTCAAGAACCGATTTCAACCGGTCCGGGTAGTTCGTGATCATGGCATCCACCCCGGAGAGGACAGCCAACCGCATATGGTCCATTTCGTTTACAGTCCAAACATTCACTTCCAGCCCTGCTCGATGCGCCTCCGCCACCAATTCCGGCTTCACCGTCGCAAAAAAAGGATGCAACGCAGACGCGCCCAGGCGCTCGGCATACTCTGTCGCTCCCACGATCACGCAGTCGTAAAGCAGCCCGCACTTGATATCGGGAGCGAGCGCATGAAACTTCTGCATCGACCCGTGGTGGAACGAAGAAACCACGACCGAATTTTCAATTTGGTTGCAACGAATCAGGTCCAATGTCTTTTCTTCCAAACCCGGCATGTCGAAGATGGAGTTTTTCAGTTCAATATTCAACACCATGCGTCCGCCGAACGTTTCGATCACTTCTTGAAGCGTGGGGATCTGCAACCCTTTGTATTGCGGGGCGTACCATGATCCCGCGTCCAACGCGCGCAGTTCGTCCAACGTATGCATATAGACATAGCCTTGCCCGTTTGTGGTCCGGTTAAGCGTTTCGTCGTGAATCACGACCGGAACACCGTCCCGTGTCAATTGGACGTCGAACTCAAACCCGTCCGCTCCCAGCTGTTCTGCTCTGTAAAACGCCTCCATCGTGTTCTCCGGCGCATGCCCGGAAGCCCCCCGGTGGGCCAGATTTAGCACTTTTTCCCTATTCGGTCTCATCTCAACAACGCCTCCCAGCCAAAAGATAGCAAATCGAGGAACTTTCCGCAAAATGAACTTTTCGTATCGCGGTTGTAGGTGTATAATGTGTGCGAAGCAAGGTGTAGGACCAATGGATTAATCCATTTTGATGAGGTGAGCACATGCCGTTTCCGATTGTGCGGAAAAACGGAATTCCCCTCTACATACAGGTGAAGGAAGCCGTCCTCGCCGAGATCAAATCAGGCGTGTGGAAAACCGGCGACAAACTTCCCACGGAGCGGGAACTGTCTGAGAAGCTCAAAGTGAGCCGCAACACGGTATCACAAGCGTACCAAGAACTTGAAGCTGAGGGCGTCCTAAGCTCGGTTCAAGGGCGAGGCACGTTCGTCTGTGACCGTGACGACGCCGTCCGCATCGAGAATCGGAAGGAACTGCTGCTCAAAATCATCGATGTGGCGATGGAAGAAGGCCTGCAATTGGGTTTCACCTTGGAGGAATTCGCCGAGTTCACAACGGAACGCGCCCGCCAGAAGCTGGAGATTCTCAGCAAAGTACGCGTGGTGTTCATCGAGTGCAACCGCGAGCAAGTCGAGTACTTCTCCAAGAAATTGCAGTTTGATTCCGGCGTCACGATCACGCCGATGGTGTTGGAGGACTTAAGCCAAGACCTCGACCGCTATCTGCCGGATGTGTTTGCATCCGACCTTGTCATTACAACATTCTTTCATTATGATGAGGTTAAAGATCTGTTAGGCCCGCGTAAAAACGTGCTGGCCATCGCGCTGGACCCGCAATTGGAGACGATCGTCCGGATTGCACGCATTCCAATGGGAAGAAAAATTGGTTTGGTGTGTAAGTCGGAGAACTTTGCGGGCAAAGTATTACTGGCGCTCAAGAACGCAGGTCTCGACGGCGTGGACATCCGCGTGTTTACAAAACATTCGGAGCAAGACATCGCCGACATCGTGCACAGCCTCGACGTGATCATCTGTTCACCGGGCCGTCGCCGCGATGTCGAGCAGCACATGACCCGCCGCCAAGAGATCATTGAATTTGTTTACAAGCCGGATGTGGCCTCGATCAATTTGTTGCGCGCCGCATTAATTGATTTACGACGCCAATGATCCAATTTTTCGATCCTCACACCCGAGTTGTATAATAAGAGTACTTCACTTAATGTCTACGAGGAGTGGAACTGAAACATGTTAGAACAACTTTCTTGGAAAGTTGGGGGCCAACAAGGTGAAGGTATCGATTCCACCGGTAACATCTTGGCAACCAGCCTGAACCGTCATGGTTACTTCATCTACGGGTACCGTCATTTCTCGTCCCGTATCAAGGGCGGTCATACCAACTACAAGATTCGCATCAGTACCAAATCTCGTCTGGCGAACGCCGACTACCTGGACATCTTGATCGCTTTCGACCAAGAGACGATCGATTTCAACTCGCACGAACTTCGTGAAAACGGCGTCCTGATTGCAGACGCGAAATTCAACCCGGTCGCACCGGAAGGCAAGCAAATCCGTTTCTTCGCGGTTCCGCTCACCAAAATCGCAGAAGAAAACGGCTCTGCCATCATGAAAAACATGGTCGCTGTCGGCGCAACCGCAGCGGTTCTCGGCCTCTCGCCGGAAACCTTCCTGTCCTACCTGAACGACAAGTTCCTCCGCAAAGGCGAACAAGTTGTTCAAAACAACATGAACGCCCTGAAAGCGGGCTTCCAATACGTCATCGACCAAGGCATCGAACTCTCCGATCTGAAACTTGCACCTGGCGACGGTGTCGAGCGTCTCTACCTGACCGGTAACGACGCTTGCGGTTTCGGCGCACTGGCAGCAGGCGTTCGCCTCATGCCGGCCTACCCGATCACCCCGGCTTCCGAGATCATGGAATACCTGATCAAGAAACTGCCGAAAGTCGGCGGCCACGTTCTGCAAACCGAAGACGAAATCGCAGCGGTCACCATGTCGATCGGCGCTTCCTTCGGCGGCTCCCGCGTCTGCACCTCGACGTCCGGCCCGGGTCTCGCGCTGATGATGGAAGGGATCGGTCTCGCAGGCATCACCGAAACCCCGATCGTCATCTTCGACACCCAACGCGGCGGTCCGTCCACCGGTATGCCGACCAAGCATGAACAGTCCGACATGTACGCAGCTCTGTGGGGCACCCACGGCGAGATCCAAAAGATCGTCGTCGCGCCGTCCAACGCGGAAGAATGCTTCTACATGACCGTTGACGCGTTCAACTGGGCGGAACAATACCAAGTTCCGACGATCATCTTGACCGACCTCGCGCTGTCGATGTCCGACCAAACCGTTGAGAAGTTCGACTTCTCCCGCGTTTCCATCGACCGCGGCAACTTGGCAACCCAAGAACAATTGGAAGCTGTTGCAGCCGGCCAGCTGTTCAAGCGTTACGAGTTCACCGATTCCAAAATTTCTCCGCGCGTCTTCCCGGGTCAAAAAGGCGGCATCCACCACGTGACCGGCGTTGAGCACACCGAAGTGGGCCGTCCGACCGAAGACAAGAACATCCGTAACAAGATGATGGATAAGCGTCTCGGCAAATTCGACGGCATCGAGCTGCCGAACTCCTTCTCCTTCAATGGCGACGAAGACTTCGATACGCTGCTCATCGGCGTCGGCTCCACCGCCGGCCTGATCGACGAAGCGATGGAACGCCTGCAAGCGGAAGGCCAAAAAGTCGGCCACCTGCACATCAAAGTTCTCAACCCGTTCCCGACTGAATCCGTTCAGAAGTTCGTCAGCAAAGCGAAGAAGGTCGTTGTCATCGAAAACAACGCAACCGGCCAGCTGAAGAACATCATGCGCTTCAACGGTGTTCAAGGCGAGTTTATTTCCCAAGTCAAGTACGACGGGAACCCGTACATCCCGTCCGAAATCTTCACCTTCGTAAAGGAGCTGAACTAAAGTGGCAACAGTAAAAGATTTCCGTAACGAAGTACGCCCGAACTGGTGCCCGGGTTGCGGCGACTTCTCCGTCCAAGCCGCCATTCAAAAAGCACTCGCGGAATCCGGCAAAGAACCGGAAGAAGTAGCAGTCATCTCCGGGATCGGTTGCTCCGGCCGTATCTCCGGCTACATCAACTCCTACGGTTTCCACACCATCCACGGTCGTTCGCTCCCGGTCGCGCAAGGCGTGAAACTGGCGAACCGCGACCTGACTGTCATCGCTTCCGGCGGCGACGGCGACGGCTTCGGGATCGGCCTGCACCACTTCATGCACGCGGCACGCCGCAACATGGACATCACCTACATCGTGATGGACAACAACATCTACGGTCTGACCAAAGGTCAAACCTCCCCGACTTCCGCGCAAGGCTTCAAGAACCCGAAGTCCACTCCGGAAGGCAACATCGAGAACGCGCTCGTTCCGGCACAAGTCGCTCTGTCTGCTGGCATCGGCTTCCTGGCTCAAGGCTTCTCTTCGGACATCAAGCAATTGACCGAAATCATCAAAGCGGCGATCGCGCATAAGGGCTTCTCGCTCGTCAGCGTCTACTCGCCGTGCGTCACCTACAACAAAACCAACACCTACGACTGGTATAAGGAAAACATCACCGTCGTGGACACCATCGAAGGCTACGACAAAACCAACCGCATCCAAGCGATGGCGACGGTTATGGAACACAAAGGCCTCGTCACCGGTATCCTGTACCAAAACGAGTCCCTCAAAGCCTACGAAGACCTCATTCCGGGCTACAAAGAAGAGCCGATCGTCAACCACGAACTCCCGCTTTCCGAAGACTTCCTGACCAAAACCATGAAGGAATTCGTGTAAGCCGGATTCTCGGAATCAGCAAAAACACTCCGCCTCGCGCGGGGTGTTTTTTTGTTTCCCGTGCAAGCCGTGATAGGAAAGCCCAAATGCCCTAAAAAAAACACGCTTTGCGCAGCGAGTGCGAAAGCGTGCTATTATTCAAGATTTCATTCCGGATGTGATTACGGCACCCAGTTGACTTCTTCTTTGACGACGCGCGCCGGGTTGCCGGCGACAATCTGACGAGGAGCGACGTCCTTGGTCACGACGGCACCGGCCGCGATGATCGCGCCGTCGCCGATGGTGACGCCTTTCAAAATCGTGGCGCGGGACCCGATCCAGACGTTGTTGCCGATCTTGATCGGCTTGGTGTTCGGGCGACCTTCGGCAACGTGGTGGAAATCTGTGTCCATTATTTGAACATCCCAGGAAATTGCACAGCCGGAACCGATTTCAATGTCGGTTTTGACGATCAATTTCGAATTGGCGGTGATGTAGCTGCGATCCCCGATCTTGAGTTTGGCGTTCGGCCCGACCAGCACGCGCACGCCAGGACCAAACGTGACCGATCCGTCCACGTCCATCACACCGCCTTCGCCGATTTGAATGACGTTGCGGTCGAGACCTTCTTGGCCGTTTTGCCCGATTTGGGTGTCCATCCGCCCGATGATCAAGCGGTCGCGGACGACCAATTTGGCGGTGCGAGCGACGCTCCAACGCGTCTTCCAATGCGTGAAGACCGGCAACGGCATTCCCAACTTTCCGCGCAACCGCAGGCTCCAATAAAAACTCGACACGTAAGACAGGGCGTCTCCCGTCAGCAATCGGCGCAGAATTCCGCCGATGCGCCTGACGGCGCCGCGTTTCTGCTCAACAGCGGACTGCTCTCGTCCGGTTGTGCCTCTCGTGAGCGTTTTGTCCAACATCGACAATTTCGAGTCCTCCCATCTATCACCTGACAAAATTTGACAATATCTTCGACACACTCATAGTATGTTAGTTTACCTTTTAATAAGGAAAATTATACGTGTGTTTTGTGTTGGGAGTGTGTCCAGACATTCGGCAAGGGCAGTTTTTCTAGACGGGCGGTTTTGATACACTAAGGAGAGAACGATATGTGACGAGGAGTTCGAAAGATGCAAACGATTTTGATCGTAGAGGATGAAAAACCGATCGTGCGCTTGCTGCAAGCGTACTTGAACCAAGCGGGTTATCATGCGGAAGCCGCCATGGACGGCGAAGAGGCGTTGGTGGCGTTTGCCCAGTTGCGCCCGGCGCTGGTGTTGCTCGATATCAATTTGCCCCGGCTGAACGGGTGGGGCGTGTTGGAAGAGATTCGCAAACAGGGGTCGACCCCGGTGATCATGTTGACGGCACGAGGCGACGTGACCGACCGCCTGCGCGGGTTGCAAAACGGAGCGGACGATTACATCCCGAAGCCGTTTGATCCCGATGAAGTCGTGGCGCGCGTGCAAGCGGTGCTCCGGCGACCGCCGGCGTTGGTGGAAAGCAATCTCGTGCGGGTCGGCTCTCTGACCGTCGACTTCACTGCCCGCTCGATCACCGTCGGCGGCGATGCGGTGACGCTCGCCCCGCGGGACTGGGACTTGCTGGCGTTCTTCGTACGCCATCCCAACCAAAGCTTCACGCGCAGCCAGCTGCTCGACCGCGTGTGGGGCTTTGATTACGAAGGCGGAGACCGCGCGGTCGATGTGGCGGTGAAACGATTGCGCCAATCGCTTCGCAACTGGCCGAACGAGGACGGCGAGATCGTGACGATCCGCGGCATGGGGTACATGCTCCGTGCGTAGCCTGTGGCAGATGTTTCGACGACGGGACGGCGTGCCGGTTCCGCTTTTGACGTATTGGACGTGGCAGTATCTGTTGGTGTTGTTCGGGAGCTTGGCGTTTCTCGCCGTGCTTGCCGTGGTCTGGTTACAGTCCAACGCCTACAGCCAAGCGTATGAGATGATGGAGGTGCGCGCCACCCAGTTGGCCGATTCGATCGGTCAAACGATTGATGCGGCGGGGTCGCTCAAAAATCTTCGTCCGTACCGCGAGTTACGCAACGAAAAATTCATCTTGCAAGTCTTCGATGAACAAGGTCATGAGTTGGTTTTTCTCAAAGGCCAGAACCCCGACCTCCCGGACGAAGTGCGCCGCGAGTCCAAGAAGCGGGCGACCGTTTTGAAAAACAACGTGTTGCATGAGGAAATCGAAACGGATCAGGAAAATTGGCTGCGCGTCGGGGTTCCCGTGCAAATGTCCGACAACAAAACGTACGCGCTCTATTTGATGTTGCCAAAGGATGTAGCGATCCCTCATGTCACCCGCCAATTCGGCGTGGTGGTGATGTTGATCATCGGCGTGGCGCTGGCGGGGTGGTTGTTCATCTATGTGCTCTCCAGGCGCATGACCCGCCCCTTGCGCCAACTCGCCCGCGCGGCGCAGCAGATCGCCGAGGGCGGGTACAACCCGGTGCTGCCCGCAGGCGTGAAGGAAAAAGAACTGCAGCAGCTCTTGACCTCGTTCCACAACATGGCGACGCGCTTGCGGCAGTTGGAGCAGATGCGCACCGACTTGCTCGCCGGGATTTCACACGAGTTGCGCACGCCGATCACGTCGATTCGCGGCATGATTCAAGCGGTGCAAAGCAAAGTCGTCACGAACGAAGAAGCGGACGAGTTCCTGCAGATCTCGCTTGACGAGTCGAAGCGGTTGCAAAGCATGGTGGAGCAACTGTTGCACGTGTCGGCGCTGGAAACCGGGGCGCAGGAATTCACGCGGCAGAAAGTCGATCTCGTCGCGCTGGTCGAGGAAGTGATCCAGCAGTTGAGCGTGTTGCCGCCGTTTGCGTCGGTGGAGTTTCAACGCGAACTGCCGCCGGGGCCGGTCTGGGTCAGCGGCGACGCTGGCGCGTTGCGCCAAGTGCTGCTCAACTTGCTGAGCAACTCCAAGCACGCCCGCCCCACGTTGGACACGCCGCTTGAGATGCGCTTGACCGTCGACGTGCAGGACGAGCGGGTCGCGCTCGATGTGGCGGACAACGGAACCGGCATTCTCGAAGAGGAGCAGCCCTATATCTTCGAGCGCTTCTTCCGCGGGCAAGAGCGTCCGCGCGGAAGCCACGGACTGGGACTGGGCTTGCACTTGTCGCGATTGCTCGCTCGCGGTCAGGGCGGAGATCTGGTCTTGGTGAAATCGGACGAGCACGGCACAACGTTCCGCTTGCTTATGAAAAAAACGCCCCCGCGCTAAGGAGCCTCTTGCTCACGAAAAACGCCCCCGCGCTAAGGAGCCTCTTGCTCACAAAAAAACGCCCCCGCGCTAAGGAGCCTCTTGCTCACGAAAAACGCCCCCCGCGTTATGCGGTGGGCGTTTTTTTCATGCGTTCCAACCACGTGTGGACTTTCGGCGGGAGCTCTTCCCTCGCCCAGAACGTCATGGTTTCGTGGAGCGTGTGCGTTTTGGTGAGCGCTTTGACGAATTCGGTGCCCAAGTAGTACCCGAGGCGGATGTGCCCGAAGTGGCGACCGCCGCTGAGCCGGAACCATTCGCGTTCCGACTCGAACGTGTAGGCTGGCAAGTCGTCCGTGAAGCGTTGGCGGATTTCGGCTTCGTGTGCGCGGCAGAAATTCAGCCACGGTTCGCCGCCGTACTCTTCGCCGTAGGAGAAGTACTCCCAGTCTGCCAAGCCGGGGACGAGTCGCAGGGTCAAGTACGTGGCGATGCCTTCGAAATACAGCGACGTGTGTCCATCCCACTTGATCTTGCTCCAGTCCATCCCCGCTTGCGCCAACATGTGAAAGTGGAATGCATGGCCCAACTCGTGCGTGACGATGGCGCGCAGATGCTGAGGGTCGTCGGAGAGCTTTTCGACGGCGAAGTAGAGCTTGCGGCTGTGCGACACCCAAGCGTTGGAGCCGTACGCGCCGACGAGCATCGTCGCGTCCACAGCAAATTCCACGTTGAGGTACAACGACATCGCTTCGGCGCACTCTTCTAAGATCGCCGGCAGCTGCGCGATGACGCGGCGCATGCGGTCGATATGCTCCGGATAGCGCTCCAGAGCGGCTTGGAGGCGTTCCGGAGTGTGCGGGCAATGGCCATTGAAGTAGATGTCGCGGAACAGATTGGGAAATTGGCTGTAGTACGCCTCCAAGTCTTCCAACGTCAGAGATGCTTCGCGGTCGTACAACTCAAGAAATGCAGGTGTGGCGTCAAGCAGCTTCATGTGCGTCCACTCTCCAGTTGGGTCAGATGGCGGGTCAATTTCGGTTGAATCAGCCGTTCATTCAGCAATTTGAACGGGGAACTGCTTCGTCGTAGATCGTGAAGCCTTCGACGTCGTCGTAGTCGATGACAAGTTCGCCGACGAGCGTGACCGTTTTCGAGTCGAAGAGGAACCGAATGCCCGCTTCCTCTACTTGTGTATCGCGCGGTTTTGGCTCATCCAGAGCCAATTTATAGAGGGGACCGCCTCAGCCGGGGACGCAGAAGATGCGCGCCCCGAGGTCGTCGCGGTCGTCCTTGGCTTGCAAGAACTCGATGCGCTCGACGGCATCGCGGGAGATGTCGATGGTGATCATGGCGTGTGCCCTCGCTTTTTTTGGGAATCTCTTACTTTTCCAGTGTACTAGATGGTTTGTCCGCGTGCAATGACCCGCCACACAGACAAGGAGCCGTCCTGATTGAGTACATGCAAGTTGTCGGTGAGGTTGGCGACCGGGCAGGAGTGGTTCGGGATGATTTCCAGCACGTCGCCGACTTGGATGCGGCTGTCGGACGGGATGCGGACGACACCGTGTTCTTCGGAGAGGCGTTCGATCACCGCGTGCTCATAGCCGACAACCAAGCCGTAGCCTTGCAACGCGTCGCTGCCGTGCGCCCCGCGGTCCAACGCCAGCGTCTTGGCTCCCGCGTCGATGACGATTCGGTCGGGAGCCGGTCGGGATACCACCCGGCTCAGAACGCGGAGGGAGCAGGTTTCCTCCGTCGCAGCGCCCAGCCGAATCTGCGTGGCGTCGTTGAACACATAGTTCCCCGGCCGAATTTCTGTCACGCCGGCAACGGCACCCGAGATGCGAACGGTCGGGGTTGAGCCGACGGAGATGGCGAGAGAGGAGCCGCTAAATGGCCCCCTCTCTTCGACATTCCATCCAACGCTTGCAGCACCTGTGCAATCAGCAGATTCGCCACCTGCACGGGCGCTATTTTCACCCTCGCAGACGACTTCGCGTTCAGCCAACAGCTGTTGTTTTTTTACCATCTGCGCAGTATCAAGAAGGCACTGTGCTTCGTATTCTCCTATTGCCCTCACCCGCTCGTGGCTCTCTGCGCCATACGCATGCCCCGCGTGCGTCAGGAACCCCTGTACCTCCACCCCCGGCAGTCGGATCACGTCGCGGTAGAGTTGCGCCGCCGCCTCGCCGGGTTCCACACCGACCCGCTTCAGCCCGGAGTCCACCTTGATCCACAGCTTCAGCCGCTCCCCGTGCGCCGTCGCCGCTTCGGAAAGCGCCCGAGCGTGCGCCAACTCGCCCGTCAGCGTCTGCACCACCGCCTCGGGAAATTGCGCCATCAACTGAAACAGCCGCGAAATCTTCGGCCCCACCAACGGGTACGCCACCAGCACGTCCTTGGCCCCCCGTTCCAAAAACACGTGCGCCTCCCCGAGTTTGGCGCACGTCAGCCCGACTGCCCCCGCCGCCAATTGCATCTCGGCGATCTCCCACGTCTTGTGCGTCTTCAAGTGCGGGCGCAATCGAACGCCGTGTCGACGCGCAAATTCAGCCATTTCCTCCACGTTCTGCACCAGCTTCTCCCGATGCACCACCACCATCGGCGTCTCCAACTCCGCCGCGTCTTGCGCCATCTGTTTCAGCCACTGTTCCGCCATCTCCACCACTCCTGTCGAAAAAATATTTCCCGCGCAATGCCCCGCCTCTAGCAAAAAAGCCACCCGCCCCCGGATGGCTCTGCTCGTAAACGGTTCTTACTTGGACATCTGCGCAAACCGATGCGCCAACACGCGCTCCAACGCAAGCGGATACACGTCATCTTGCAGAATCGGAGAGAATCCCTCGCCGTCCCGCACTTCCTCCGGCGTCGGAGGCGTGGCGAACAACCGGGCTTCTTCCGTCTCAAACCCGATCGGAATCGCATGCATCCGCGCGATGCGCGCCACGTAGATCGTCTTCACAAACGGAGGCGTTCCCTCCAACTCGATGGCGTACTGCCCGATCGGTTCAATCGCCGCCAGCTCCGCGCCGGTCTCTTCAAACACTTCCCGCACGGCGGTCTGAATCGGCCATTCGTGCGCCTCCCGCGTCCCGCCGGGCACTTCCCAACCGCGCCGCTGATGGCGCGTCAGCAACAACTGCCCCTCGTAAAACGCAAACACCAACACGTACCCCGGATCGGCAAACTCCCGCTCGTCAAACGTCAAGCGCACGCGCTGCCCCGGATACGCTCCGCCAAATTCATACGTCATGAACTCTCCCTCCTCTCCGCCAAGATCACCGACAGATGTTTGGCTGCCGTCATGCCGTGCCCCACCGCTTTGGCGATGCTCGAATAGACCGGCCGCGTGCACACATCGCCGACGGCAAACACCGTTTCCGCCGACGTCTGCCCCACTTCATCCACTTTCACGAACCCGTCCTCGTCCGTCTCGACCTGCCCGCGCACGAGGTGCGAATTCGGCTCCACCCCCACGCGGACAAACAGCGCTTCCGCCGCCAGCCGCCGCCGTTCACCGCCGGAAAGCATCACTTCAACGCCGGTCACGCGTTCCGTCCCGAGCACGCCTGTCACTTGTGCATACGTCAGCAGTTCAATTCCCGGATGGCCCATCACCCGCGAACGAAACTCGCGGCGGGCGCGAAACCGCTCCGAACGATGGATCAGCGTCACATGGGCTCCGCTGTCGGCAAGCAGCAACGCCCCTTCGAGCGCGCGGTCTCCCCCGCCGGCCACCGCGACTTTTTTTCCGGAAAAAAATCCACGGTCGCGCGAGGCCGAGTACACTTCGCCGCGCTCGATCATCTCCGCTTCTCCCGGCACGCCCAAGCGGCGGTCGGCAGAACCCGTGGCGAGGATCAGACTCTGAAAGCGCAACTCCGAAACGTCCCGCGTGCCGCGCTGCTCCGGCAACTGCCACCACAGCACTCCTTGGGCGACGTCGATCGCCAGCACTTTTGCGCCTGTCTGCAGCGCACAGCCGACTCGGCGCACGTTCTCTTCAAACACGCGCTTGACTTCCAAGCCGTTTGCCGCCCAGAGTCCGGGATAGTCGAAAATCTCGTTGTGAATCACGTGCAATTGACCGCCGAGCTCTTCCGCCTGCTCCAGTAAGAGATGTTCCATCCCGAGCCGCTTGCACCAGATCGCCGCCGACAGACCGGCCGGTCCGCCGCCGAGGATCAGCACATCAGTTCTCGCGTTCATCCCGCTCGCCCCACTTTCGGTGTAGGAATGCTTCGAATTCCAACCACGAGCTGACCCGCGGGACTTCCACGTCCCGGTTGTACGGGTAATCCATCGCCACCGCGTCGCGCCCCGACGCTTGAAACGCCAACAAATTGTGCGGCGCGTCGTCAAACAGCAGATCGCCCCGGATCATGTCCTTGCGATGCGCAAAAATCAAATTCTGCTTGCCGAGAAACGGCAAGTGTTTCTCCACCCACTGCTCTTTCTCCGTGTACGCGTGCGTGCGCGACGACGTGACCAGCAAGATGTCATACGACTTCTGCAACCGCTCCAGCACGTCCAACGCTTGCGGCAACGGCGACAAATTCAAAAACAACCCCGGCTCGTCGAGGTAGTTGTACACCTTCATCCCGCACTCCGGTTTGACATACTTCTCCGTCTTCCAGCAGCCGAGCTTTGCGACCGACAGATCGTCGTCATAGTCGGCATTGTAGCGGCGATGCCACTCGGTCATCAGGTCGCAGATCACCGAATCCATGTCGATCAAGAGCGTTCGCACTGCTGCACCCCTCCACCATCTGAACTCCTCATCGACGTCCTACTCTTCCAGTTTGAATCGCAGCGCGTTCAAACGCTCGGCGAGCCCTGCCGTTTGAATGCCTTTGGCTTGAATCAGCACTTTGAACACATCGCCGAGCGATTGCGGCAGAAACAGCGTCAACATGCGGTGCATCTCCGCGTCCGCCATCAAATCAAACCGCTTGTTGCGCAGTTCGTGCGCTTTTTGCAAAATGCCGTTGCCGCCGAGCAGGTTCATCTGCGTGGTGAACCCGACCTCCGTCAGCCCGACGCTCTCCCCGCTGCGAACCAACAGCGAAAAATCCACGTCCGCCGTCAAATCCTGCTCGCCCGGACGCTCCAGCGGCTCGGTGAGCTTCTGATAGTAAAACCCGCGCACGCCGTCCGCCCGCTTGTGCTGGAAGTGCACGTCCGGCGCGAGGTCGCCGTAGTCGATCGTCAGCACGAACCCGCGCAGAAGCAAGTTGCCCATCGCGCGGATGACGTCCACCGCCGCCGGGCAGACCGCGAACCGCTCGCCGTCCGCAAACTGCGCCCGCGTCGCTTCGTCCACCAACTCCACCAACGCCGGGTCGGACAGCGGCCCTTCCGCTTCGACAAACCGCTCTCCGTCCGCCGCGACGTAATACTCCACGTAACCGTCGCCGCTTTTGCCCAAGCGGTGCACGGGAAGCGCGTCGAACAGTTCGTTGGTCAACACCACGCCGACGAGTTCGCCCGCTCCCGGCACTTCGTCGAGAGAGTCGTACCAGTTCACTTTTTTCAACAGGTCGCGGGCTTCGAGGCGCTCGCGCTGCCGTTCGCGCAACTGCGCGCCCTGTTCGACGATCCCGTACGTCAGCGCCGCCCAAAACTCTTGGTTCGCCTCGCGCACCGTCTGCAGCAGATCGACGGCGAGTTGGCCGACGCCCGCGCCCATCTCCAGCACCAGAAACGGCGACGGCTTGCCCAGCGCCACCCAGAATTGGTGCACTTGCCGGGCGATGCACGCGCCAAAAATCGGATGCACCATCGGCGACGTGTAAAAATCGCCGCCCTCGCCGATCGTCATCTCCGCCCGGTTGTAATACCCTGCCGTCGGGTGATACAGGGCGGTTGCCATAAACTCGGCAAACGTCAATTTGCCCGCCTCGGCGAGCTGTTTGTGCAACGCATCCACTACCACTTGGTTCATGCTCGACTCTCCTTGCCGTCCGTTCTACGTTCTCGTGGATATTGTACCAAACCCCGCGCCGCTTGTCGTCACAGATCGCCGGCATGCGGTTCTCTCTGAAATAGAGGATTTTCCTTAAAGCATTCGAATAAATACTTGCAGAAGGGATCGGAGAATTCGATCCGCACAGGAGGGCAACACAGATGCGGCTTCCAGACATGACGGTGCACGAACTCGAGGAACTCTACTACGCTCGGCTGGCGGCGGGTGCCGATTTGCTGGAGTTGAAGAGCATCCGAACTTTACAAGAAGCCAAACTCCGCAAGTTGCCCTTGGAAGAGCGCGCACAACTGACAAGAGAAATTCGCAACCGCTATTTCGAAAAAGTGCTCTCGCCGTCTGCGCGTGACCTGTTGAACGCACAGCGAAAGTGAAACACCTTGGGCTGTTTTGGCGGCGCGCCGGGGTGTTTTTTTGCGGCGGCGTTTTAGGGTACAATTTTTGGTACAATAGGGTCGGAAAAGGAGTGATTTCGGATGCAAATGCCCAAAGAGTGGCACGAAGCGGAAGTTCCGGAGGGCGGCAAGCTGTTGCGCAAGGAATCGTACGAATACCAAACGGACAAAGGCGACTTCGACATCGAAGTGTTTGAAAACATGAAGGGTGAATTCTACGCGATCGCCGTCCCCCGCGACGACGAGCGGTTGGTGATCTACGGCAGCAACGTGACGACGAGCCGCGCCCTGGCGCTGTCTGTCGTGATGGAAAAAATTGAGCGAGAGTAACAAAATGTAAGGGTTGCAGATCTCTACAACTCTATGCTAGATTGTATCTAAACTTGAATATCGAACTCGTATAATTCATGGGAATATGGCCCGTAAGTCTCTACCAAGCGACCGTAAATTGCTTGACTACGAGTGAAAGTGCGTCTAGGGTTCCGTCCTGTTTGTTTTTTTCAGGAGCTGGTCCGAGCGGCGCAGGCGTGTTTTTTTTCAGAACACGCTACACCTTGGGGAGAAAAGCCCGGAAGGATAGGTTTCACTTGCGTACTCATGCGAGTGAAGTCTATCCTTTCGGGCTTCTTTGTTTTTTTCCAGAAAAGTAGCGAAGAAAAAGGAGTCGGTGAGAGAGATGAAAAAACTACAAGACCGCATTCGCCAAGACGGCGTCGCGTTGAACGACCGCGTATTGAAAGTGGACTCGTTTTTGAACCATCAAGTGGATTCGGCGCTCACGATGGAGATCGGGCAAGCGTTCGCGGCGGAATTCAAGGACGAGCGCGTGACCAAGGTATTGACGATTGAAGCGAGCGGGATTCACTTCGCGCTGGCGACGGGGGCGGCGCTCGGCGTGCCGTTCATCTACGCCAAGAAGAAAAAAGCCGTCACCCTCACCGAAGACCTCTACACGACTTCCGTGCACAGCTTCACCCGAGGCGAGACGTTCACCGTCTCGGTGTCAAAGCGGTATCTGAGCGCGGAAGACCGCGTGCTGATCGTCGACGACTTCCTCGCGACGGGCGACGCGCTGCTCGGCTTGCAAGAGATCGTCCGCCAGTCCGGGGCGCATCTGGTCGGGATCGGAGCCGTCGTGGAGAAAAGCTTCCAAGAAGGTCGCGGCAAGTTGGAGGCGACCGGCGTGCGCATCCATTCGCTCGCCCGCATCCAATCGATGTCGCCGGAGCATATCGAGTTCCTCGAAGAAGAGGCTGTTGTTTCGAAGTAAGTTGAAAGCTCCTACAAGCACTCATCCTATCCCCTTCAAGGAGGATCTCCACCATGTTGAGCAAACAAAAAATCTTCACCCTCGGTCTCCAGCATGTCCTCGCGATGTACGCCGGGGCGATCATCGTGCCGTTGATCATCGGCGGCGCGTTGAAGATGACCCCGACGCAGTTGGCGTATCTGATCGCGGCCGACCTGTTCACCTGCGGGTTGGCGACGCTGCTGCAAGTGATCGGGACACGCTATGTCGGCATCCGTCTTCCGGTGGTGCTCGGTTGTACGTTTACGGCGGTCGGCCCGATTATCGCCATTGCGTCGACGTCGAACTTGGCGACGGCGTACGGTTCGATTCTCGTCGCGGGTCTCGCCGTGTTCTTGCTCGCTCCGCTGTTTGGCAAATTGTTGCGCTTCTTCCCGACCGTCGTCACCGGGTCGGTGGTGACGATCATCGGCTTGACGCTGATCCCGGTCGCGATGAACAACGCGGCGGGCGGCCAAGGCGCACCGGACTTCGGCGCGCCGCGCAACTTGCTGCTGGCGCTGGGCACGCTGGTGTTGATCCTCGTCATCAACAAGCTGTTCACCGGTTTCATCCGCGCCGTCTCCGTGCTGATCGGTCTCGTCGTCGGGACGGCGGCGGCGTCGTTGCTCGGGATGGTTTCGTTTGAGAATGTGGCGAACGCTTCGTGGTTCAATATCGTGCAGCCGTTCTACTTCGGCACTCCGCAGTTCAGCATCTCGGCGATTTTGACGATGGTGTTGGTGTGTGTGATTTCGATGGTCGAGTCGACCGGCGTGTACTTCGCGCTCGGCAAGATCGTCGGCGCCGACCTCAAGGAGCAAGACATCGTGAAAGGTCTGCGCGCCGAGGGGCTCGCGATTCTGCTCGGCGGTTTGTTCAACTCGTTCCCGTACACGACGTTCTCGCAAAACGTCGGCCTCGTCTCGCTGACCCGCGTGAAGACTCGCAACGTGATCATCGCGGCGGGCGGGATTCTCCTCGTACTGGGTCTGCTGCCGAAGCTGGCGGCGCTGGCGACGGTGATTCCGTCGGCGGTGCTGGGCGGCGCGATGGTGGCGATGTTCGGGATGGTGGTCTCGTCGGGCATCAACATCCTCTCCGACGTCGACTTCAAGCAAAATGAAAACCTGCTGATCGTCGCTTGCTCCATCGCCGTCGGCCTCGGTTCCGCGGTGATCCCGCAGATGTTCGACCAACTGCCGAACGCGCTGAAGATGCTGCTGCAAAACGGCATCGTCACCGGCTCGCTGACGGCGGTGGTGCTGAACATCTTCCTCCATGCGAAGGCGAAAAAAGCAACCGTGCCCGCACAGTCCTCTACGCAAACCGGCGGTGCACACGCCTAACGATTGACAGGAAAAAACCCCGTCCACGGAGGCGGGGTTTTTTCACTGCGCCACCGCCGCGAAAGAGTAGCGGTTCTGATCACCTTGCAAGCCTATAGAAAAAACCCCATCTGTTGAGACGGGGTTTTTTCTTTGCTTACATAGCCGGTGCATTCTGCTGCACCAGCGATATCTGCTTCCACTTCCCTTGCTTCCATCTCCTGTACATCAGCACGCCTCGGAGCCATTCGTCGGCACAGTACGCAATCCAGACGCCGATCAGCCCCATGCCCGATCGAGTTCGTGAGGATGTTGATGTACCCCATCAACGCCTCCGTATACACTTTGGCGGCGATCGTGTCGGTGCCAAGCGAGGCGATCATGCCGGTGATGACGATCTGAGACAGCATGTAGGAGAGGTTTTCCCCCGCCGACGGGAACCCGATGCGCAACACTTTCCACGCGTGCTCCTTCGGGAACGTCTTCAACACGCGCAGCGCCATCTCGAAAAAGATGGGGATCGTCAGCGACAGCAACGTCATTTTTTACTGGTCATCTCAAACTCCCTCATAAAAATCAGGGGACGACCGCTGTCTGTCCCCTGACCTCTCTACTTTGTACACTCTACTTTGTAGAACCATCCGTTCCGTAGCACAGCCCGCTTCGCCCTACAGTCCGTTTCGTTCGATAACCTGTTTCAACCAATGAGCGCTGTCCTTCGGAATCCGCGCTTGAGTTTCATAGTCTACATAGACGATCCCGAAGCGTTTCGAATAGCCGAACGCCCACTCGTAGTTGTCCAGGAACGACCAGACGTAGTAGCCCTTCAGATTGCCGCCTTCCTCCAAGAAGCGCAATGCTTGCTCGAAGTGCGTGCGCAAGTACTCGATGCGCTCCGGATCGTGCACCTTGCCGTCTTCCACCGCATCCGGGAACGCCGCTCCGTTCTCCGTGATGTAAAGCGGCAGGCTCGTGTACTCCTGCTTGATGCGCGTCAAGAGATCAAACAGCGCCGTCGGCGCGATTTCCCAGCCCATGTCGGTCACAGCGCCGCCGCCCGGCACGTGGTCGAGCTGCAACAGCGGGTCATTGCCCTGTCGCACGACATTGCGGGAGTAGAAGTTGATCCCGAGGAAATCGTTCGGCGCGGCGATGATCTGGGCGTCGCCCGGCTGGATGAAGTCGAGCGGACGACCGAGGAAGTTCGCAAACAGCTCCACCATGTCTGCCGGGTACGACCCCTTGAAGATCGGGTCCAAGTACCAGCGGTTGGCGAATCCGTCCTGCCGATGCGCCGCCGCCGCATCCTCCGGTGCCTCAGACGCCGCGTACGCAGGCGTCAAGTTCAGCGTGATCCCGATCTGACCTGCCAAATTCAGACTGCGGTACAGTTCCACCGCTTTGCCGTGGGACAGCAGAATGTGGTGCGCTGCCGCCGTCGCTTCGTACCAGTCCCGATGCCCCGGCGCGTGTTCGCCGATGCCGTAGCTCAAGAACGCGGCGCACCACGGCTCGTTGTGCGTGATCCACGACGGCACGCGCCCGCCGAATTCCCGGAACAGCGCCTCTGCGTACACTTCGAAATACTCGACGGAGTTGCGCGACGTCCAGCCGCCCTCGTCGGCGATCCATTGCGGCAAATCCCAGTGGTACATCGTCACCGCCGGCGTGATGCCGTGCTTCTCCAATTCGTCCAAGAGCCGGTGGTAAAACGCGACGCCCGCCGGGTTGAGTTTGCCCTTCTCCGGGAAGATGCGCGGCCACGAGATGGAGAATCGATACGACTGCACGCCAAGCGATTTCAGCAGCGCGATATCCTCGGCATAGCGGTGGTAATGATCGCACGCCACATCGCCCGTGTGCCCGTCGAAAACGTTACCGGGCGTGTGCGAGAACGTGTCCCAATGGCTCCGCGTTCGCCCGTCTTCGTGGGCTGCCCCTTCAATTTGATACGCAGCCGTGGCGGTGCCCCAGATAAAGTCTTTCGGAAATTGAGTCATCCTCGCAGTCTCCTTTATGATTAGATTAACCCTTGACGGCCCCTGCTGTCATCCCGCGAATGAAATATTTTTGGCACAGAAAGAACACCAGCATGACCGGAACGGTTACGACCGTCGCCGCAGCCATCAACAGGTCGTAGCGGTTCTGGGTGCCGAACTGCCCGACAAACAAGCGAATGCCGACCGGAATCGTCTGCACGTCGGACGTCGTCGTCAACACCCACGCAAACATCAACTCATCCCACGCCGTCAAGAAGATAAACACGCAAGTCGCCACCATCCCCGGCACAGCCAGCGGGAGGATGATGCGGAGAAACGCTTGAAATCGGTTGCAGCCGTCGACGATCGCCGACTCTTCCAACTCTTTGGGAATCGACACGAAAAAACTGCGCATGATGAAGATGCTCATCGGGGTGTAAAACGCCGTGTAGACCAAGATCATGCCCCAATACGTGTTGACCATCGGCAGGTGAATCGTTTTGTTGATCCACAGAAACATCAAGTAGATCGGGATCAAGAACATGATCCCCGGAATCATCTGCGTGGAGATAACCGCCGTGGAAAAAAGCCCCGCCCCCGGAAAGCGGTACTTCGCCAGCGCATAGCCGCCGAACAGCGCGAACGTGCACGCGAACACCATCGTGAACCCGCAGATGATCAGCGAGTTTTTGAAATAGCCGAGGAAGTCGATGTTCTTCCACATGTCGACGAAGTTGTGCCACTGGGGCGTGAACGTCAGCGTGTTGATGCCGCCTAAAATTTCATCGCGGGTGTGCAGTGCCGTGAACACCATCCAGACGATCGGAAACACCACGCCAAGCACCAGCAACCACGTCGCCAAGTTCGCGATAAAGTGCCAAAATTTGCTCGTTTTCATTCCGTGTTCAACTCCGATCTGAAAGCGCGTTGCCAAACCGCGACAACCCCCAACATCACCAGCATCAACAGCACCGAAGCCGCCGCGCCGGAACCGAACGCCCAGTACCCGAACGTCTGCCGCTGGAGCGCCGTCATCAGCAGGTCGCCCCACTGCCCCGGATACCCGGCTCCGTTGCCGAACATCATCGCCACGATGTTATAGGAATACACGTTCGAGATGACTTGGAACAGCAACTGCACCGCGATGATCGGCTTGAGCAACGGAAGCGTGATTCGAAAAAAACGCTGTACCGCGCCCGCCCCGTCGATCTTCGCCGCCTCGTACAGTTCGTCCGGAATGGTTTGCAACCCGGAGAGGAACACCACCATCATAAACGGGAAGTTCCGCCAAATCGTCGGGATGATGATCGCAAGAATCGTGTTGGAGCCGAGCAGCCAAAACGGTTTGTCAGGCAAGAGGTGCAGCACGTCGACCAACAGGTGGTTGATGATGCCGTTGTCGCGCTGCCACATGAAGCCCCAGAGAATCCCGACGACATACGACGGCACCACCCACGGCAACAGCATCGCCGTGCGGGCAATCCCTCGGCCCTTGAACTTGCGGTTTAACAGCATCGCGGCTCCCAAGCCGAGGACAAACACCCCGATCGTGACGGCGATGCTGTAGAGGATCGTATTGCGAATCGCATAGCCAAGCCCGGCACGAATCGGGTTGTCGGGGTTGGTCAGCAGGTCGATGTAGTTTTGGAACCCCGCCGCCGGCGCGCCCAGGTATTTCGGCAGCGTAAACTGGTTGAGGTTCAAAAACGACATCCAAATCCCTTGGATCATCGGAATGAAATGCACCACCACCATGAAGAGAAACGAGGGCAGAATCAACCAATAGGCGAACCCGTACCCTCGAAATCGCAACGCCCGTCTGTTCATGTTTCTCGCCTCATCTCGTTTGATCGAAAGGGGCGGCTCAGAGAGAGCCGCCCTGAGAGTTTTGCGGGGAGTCCTGCTTTCATTACTGCTGTTGTTTCAAAAGCGCGTCGACTTCAGACGCGGCGGCGTCGAGTTCTTTTTTGACCGACTCTTGGGAGTAGGTGCCGTTCACGCCCGCCACGAAGTCCCAGATGTTGCCCAAGTGTTTGACGAGCACGGTTTCAATCGGGCCCCATTGCGCGACCGACGGGTAGCTGCGGCCGTTTTTGGCGGCGTCGACGAACTGCTTGAGGTTCGGGTCGTTTTTGAAATAGTCGTTGTTGAACACGGCGTTTTTCGCCGGGAGGTCGCCGGTCATTTTGGCGTACGTCAGTTGCGCGTCGTCGGTGGAGAGGTACTTGATCACGTCCCACGCGTCGGCTTTGTGTTGCGAGCCGGAGAACACCGTCAAGTCGGAGCCGCCGAAGAACGTCGCCGCTTTGCCGCTCGGGCCCGGCGGGAGCGGAGCGACGGCGTAGTTTTTCGCGGCGGGCGATTCGGCGGCGCCGCCCTTGTCCTTGGTTGTCGCCAGCGTGGAGATCATGTAAGAGCCGTCGATCAGCACCGCCGCTTTGCCGTTTTCCCAGTCGGCTTCCGTCTGCGCGGTGTTTTCTTCGAGCGCGCCTTTGTCGACCAGTCCCGATTGCGCGAGGCCGGTGTAGTACAGCACGCCTTGCAAGCCTTTGTCGTCGTTGAACACAGCCTTTTTGTTGTCGGAACTGAGCACTTCGCCGCCCGCCGCCCACACCCACGGGAAGATGTTGTGGTCGACGTTCCAGTCGTTTTTGCCCGGCAACGTCATCGCCGCCATCTTGGTTTTGCCGCCGTCGACGGAGATCCCGTTGACTTTTTCCAACGCGGCTTTGAAGCTGTCCCACGATTGGAACGCCGTCGCCGGGTCGACGCCAGCTTGTTTGAACGCGTCGGTTCGGTAGAAGATCGCGCGCGCGTCGATGAACCACGGCACGCCGTAGACGTTCGGCTTGCCCGCGATTTGCGTGGTCGCCCACGAGGCAGGTGCCCAAGCGGAAGCGCCGCCCACGTCATTCACTTTATCGGTCACTTCCTCGATTCCGCCCATCGCCGCGATCGCCGGAACCCACGTCGTGCCCAATTGGAGGATGTCCGGGCCGGTGCCGGACGTGGCGGCGGCGGTGATCTTCGTCCACGCGGAGTTCCAGTCGAGGACGGTAACGTTGATTTTCACGTTCGGGTGTTGGTCGAGGTACGGTTTCAGCAGCGTGAGGAAGTCCTTGTCCGGTTGCGGCGAGTTCGGCATGATCCACGCATTCAGCGTAACCGGTTTCGACGAATCGCTCGGCGAAGACGTCTCGTTGGAGTCGGAGCAACCTACTAGCATCGTGGTCGCGGTCAAAACGGCAAGTGCGGCGAGCGCTTTCATTTTCATAAAAAATACATCCCCCTCTAGGTTTTCAGTCGATTCAAGCAGCAGGCAGAAGAAACAAAAGAAGCGGTACAAGCGGCGGTACACCACCTCCTGAAGTCGGCTGTGAGTCGTTGGACTATCCAAAGTTCCGAAACCGCTTTCGATATAAAAACTATATTTCTCCCCCGTTCCTGCTATTCCACTCTTGAATGATTTACACGATAAAAAAACAGCCCCGTGAGAGCCGGAGCTGTTTTTTCTAGGTCGTGCAGGGTTACTTCGGTTGTTTGTATTGCTTGAAGGCGTTTTGCAAGACGTAGTAGCTGGCTTTCTTCTGCTCGTGGTATGTCGGCACGTCCCACTTCGCCCACGTGTACGCCGTGGAATCGACGGTGACGGGAGCGGTGTCGCCGTTCGCGCGCAGGAGCGGTTCGACAGTTACGCCCGGAGACGTTACGTTTTGCAGTTTGCCCGCTTTGTACGGGTAGTCCCACACCTGCAGAGAACTCGGGTCGGTGTAGCCGATCATCATCCACGGGATGCGGATCTCCAAGACGTTGCCGCTCGCGTACCAGTCGGAGAGCGAGTTTTGGCCGGTTTTCAAGATGCCGACGTTGAGGTCTTCAAACGGCACGTCTTTGCCGCTTTGCGGCAGGTGCAGCGCGTACGAGAGCGCCAGTTTCCACGGGAGGAATTTGCCGAGCGCGGCGTCTTGGTACGACGCGTCGTACGGCACCGCGCCGCCGGAGGAGTTCCGGTATTGGAACGTGTGCTGGTCGTAAGCGCTGTTCACATACAGTTGCGATCCGTCGTTGTCGCACTTGAGTTGGAGCAGAAATTCCACCGGAGATTTGAACGTCACGCCCGGCGCAATGTCGGCGGTGGTGCTGCCGCCGCCGAGCACGTCGAAGCCTGCCGTGAACGTCTCTTTGGAAAAGTCCCAGTTGCCCGACTTTTTCTGCGCCAAGAGGTACAGGTACGCTTCGTCGTGCGCGAGGGTGAGGTCAAAGCCCGGATAGGACGCGGTGGTTTTGTCGGTGCGCTTCGCCCAATCGGCGGCGTTGCCGTCGAGCTTGATCACGTCGTCCTCCGTCTTGCCCGGCACCATGCCGATCACGCCGAAGTTCGCTTCGTTCGTCAAACGGTTGAACCAAAAAGCGCCCCGGTCGCGCGGCAGGGTCAATTTCATCGTGTTCCAAGTGAACTTGAACCATTCGTCCTGCCACGAGAACACGAATCCGCCGTCAAAGCCTTCGTTGTAGATGCTTTTTTGCAGATCGGCGTCGATCTTGCCTTGCTCTTCCTCGGTGTGCATCCCTTGGTTGCGGTCGAGCGGCCCGCGGTGCGCCATCCCGCGCGAACTCGGCACGCCGAATTCCGCGATCATCACAGGCAGGTCCGGCGAATGTTTCTTGAGGTCGTGCAGATAGCCGGCGTACGGGTTGACGGTGCCCGTTGCGTCCTTGTAGTTCTGGTAGGTCGGGTCGAAGCGCAGGAAGTCCGGATAGTACGGGTAGCCCTTCAACATAAAAGAGGAACAGATACAATGAAAAGGCAAACATCTACGGTCTGTAGTTGCTTGCCCCTTCTTTTGACTTAGCGGATATATTCGATGCTATGTCGAATGCTCCCTGCCGACCCGTTTAGATCGAGTACGACATTCCAGAAACCGCTGTAGGGAACAACAATTTCGTGTGGTGAAACGGTTACGACAGTTACATTGCCTCGATAGTCGCGACCATTTCGAAAGTTATTATAGTTCAGATCATCCATCACTCGAACCCAGCAAGCATCTTCCAACCATACCCGTATCATTGCCCCCTGTTCCAAATATTCTCGACTGCGAAGATGTTCGAACATTTGCAATCCCCTCTCTTTACGTGAAAGTGTCTAACAATCTCATTCTTACCAAAGCATCTGAATTGTATACATAGTTTGCTCCACAACTTTAAGATTTTCATTCCGTGATGATATTGCGCCAATTCGAATGATCATGATAGCATTGTAGGACTTCAACCACACTACACCGACCGACTGCCCAAAAATGGAACAGTCAAAACCTCCAAAATCCCTGATAAACACTTCGTGAATGTTTTTAACAATAGTTATTAATTGGACGAAAAGGAGTTTAACAAGTGACATCAAAGCAAAAGTACTATAAGCGTAAGATCATTCGTAGCGGTAAGCTAATTGAGTCCTTTGTCTATGAAAAGGCAGTGTTCACCCATCGCTATGGTCATCCAGATTACAAGCCTTCTGGTGGAAGACATCAAGTTGCTGATTCCAAGAAGAAGCTCACCAACCGTGAAGCCACTAACAAGCGTAACAAGAAGACCGTAGCCCGACTGATCCACGCAAACGCCTACAGATGGGCTGACGAGGACGGAGAAGTAATTCAACCCAAAATCTTGACTTTGACCTTCGAAGAGAACCTACAAGACATTGACGAAGCTAACAAGCGATACAAGTCCTTCATGAAAAAGCTCAATTACCACGTTTATAAGCAGAAGGTTAGTAAACTCCAGAACATTGTCGTCGTTGAGTTCCAGAAGCGCGGAGCGATCCACTTCCACTGTATCTTCTTCAACCTCCCCTTCATCGAGATCGAAGCCTTGAATGCAATGTGGCAAGATGGAGTCAATATCCAAACGGTTCGATCAGTTGGAGCTATGGCAACCTACCTGACCAAGAAGATGAAGGGCAACAACGACAACCTAGCGGGGCATAAGAACTATCGGACAACAAAGGGACTACTCAAGCCTGAGACGTTCATAGACGACAAGCGGATAGACGCGATTATAGAAGAGACAACGCCTACCTACAACGCAAAGTATCCAACCGAATACTATGGGGAAGTCACGTATGAACGCCGTGAGCCGAAAAAGAAGAAGCGCAAGAAATAACACAGGGGGAGCCTACAGGCTCCTTTTTTCATTCACCCGCTCCCCTAATAGTCAGGATACCCGCCAACGCCTCTCCGCGCTTCATGAAGCAGGGTCATAGAGTCAATGCGACCCAATATAGCCCCCTGCTAGAAGTCACCTTCTGGCGGCTTCTAGAGGCAAAATTACCAAGTTACATACTGTAGCAATGATTTAAGCTATGATTACGAAAAAAACTTTCCAATTAACGGAAGATTCCCTCGCTTCGCACGTTTTGTAAGTGGATTCTTTGCTATAATAAGCGTGTAGAAAACAGTGGAGGGGTTATTGTGGAAAATCGCATCTTAAACAACGGCGGTTTTGTTGATACTATGTCTGACGGCAGAAGACTGAAAGAGATTCTGGAAGAGAGGGCAGAATCCGACAAACACGCATGGAGCGTTGCCGCGTTCGCTATTCGTGTACCTTCGATCAGTGAGTCAACTCTCTATCGTATCGTAAATGAACAGCGACCAATGAAGCCGCAAGAAAAGCGAGCTATCGTGCAGGCACTTAACATCAGCATTGAGCGTTTCGATATGAAGGACGTTGAAAAGACTTTGCTTGGCATTCAGGCACAAGTGGAGTTCAACGTCAATCTTCAAGCCGCATTGTCTGCCGCGCAAAAGATAATGCCCTTAGCTTTGGGATTTACAGAGAAATTCGTACTTCTCAATAACTTTGGGGCAATTCACTACCGTGAAAAGAATTACATATTGGCAATCGCCACTTGGTCAGATGCTCTAACACTTGCAGAGAAAATTTATTCTCTTTTCGGAGAATGCGAACCCTTGTATATGGCAGTCTCTAACCTCACTCTTGCATACGCAGAAGTGAATGACTTTTACAATGTCGCAAAGCTCTTGTCTTCAATCGAATCGAGATTCAATAATCTCCCTGCTAGGTTCTCAGCGGCAGTCGCCTACAGTCTTGCGATCAACGCAAAACGCCTTGGAGACGAGGAGACATACGAGGCAAAGATGTACGAACAGTACGACTTCTACCAACAAGTTGGAGGCGAACGTGTGTTAGCAGTTGCATTACACAATGTTGCCTATATGTTGTATTCAATTGGAAAATTGATGGAGTCCGTCGAGAAATTTGAAGAATTGTACAGTTTCCTGACCGAACACCCTACAGTACGGAAATCGGAATATGGCTTCATCATGTTGAAGGACTATGCAAAGGCTCTCGTGAGAGCTGGACGAAAACAAGAGGGAATTCAACTCATACATCGACTTCTCAACGAGGTTGAAGGGAGATTATTCCACAAGGTCAAAGGCAAACTCATGTTGCTGGACGCGATCTACTCGAAGAATTCGGAACGGGCGAAAGAAGTTCTTGAACTTAAAGAGGCACTTACGGAACACAAACTGATGGCAATACAAATTCTTATGAAGGAATCCGCAAAAGCTAATGACGCAGAAAGTTTAATGAGATATTATGAAATTGGCGACGCAATACAGCCGTCGTCAGATAGTGAAATGGAGGCTAAACTATGAAAAAAGTCCTTCTTACATCATTGGTTGCTGTCGCTGTGCTTTCGGTACTCTTCTCATTCCATAGCACCAAACAAGCAGAGCATCTTCCACCTGAACCGTGGACGATTGCAGTATTTAGGTAATTTTATTCGAACCCTTCGCATTTAAGCGAGGGGTTCATTTTTGTTTATAGATTTGGAACGAAATCGAATGTCATTCACAAGTTGAACAAAATCCCTCCCAATCATAAATCTCAGGTGATATTGTTTTATCAGAGCTTTACAGATGGGAGGGGTCTTACATGTCGCTCGAAAAAAAGAAAGTCAAAGCACTTGACCTTATGGAAGTCAAAGACTATGCCAACGCAATTACCCTGTTCAAAACTATTATTCAGTCTCCTGAGTTTGACACCTTCGAGGAAAAACACCTTGTTTATCAGTCGCTTGGAGTTTCCTATCTTGAAATGCACGCGTTTGATGATGCGATCAGCGCGTTAAAGGCTTCGCTTGCTTGCTCTCCAGAACCGATTGAAACCGCTGATTACGTCACACTAGCAGACACACACTCCTTTTTGTCGGTAGCCTATGAGGAGAAGTCAGCATTTGGCTTTGATCCCGTAGAAGGGGTTAAGGGGGCTATTGCGTGGCACTAGATCGAGCCGAAACCACTGGCGAACGATTGCGGCGGTTACGCGAAGAATCGAGTCTCTCCTTGGAACAACTAGCAGAGGGCTTGCTGACTCCTGAGATGTTGTTGCTGATCGAAAACAATATGGGTATGCCTTCAAAGCGTGTCTTGACACCTCTGGCAACTCGCCTTGGTGTCACAGTAGACTACTTCAACGAGACAGCAAACAAGATGCGAAAACGCCGTGTTTGGGAGCAGATCGGCAACCCATTGACCATCGAAGGAGAAACAGCACTTTTGTTTCAACACGTTTACTTCCCGCAACAATGGTTGTTCAATGGCAACATTGTCCTCGCTGACAGAATGAGCGCAGCAATCGAAAAATTGACAGATCATGCGAAACTACTTCGTGCAATTGGAAAAGACAGTTACTGGATTACGATGTATTGGAAATCAATCGAGAAACCCCATGTACCTTCCCTGCGAGTGAAAGGTTCGCGAGACAAGATTTACAAGCACAGACTTGAAGTGAATCTGTGGAAGTGGAATGACTTCGTGTGCGAAGCCTTGACATACGAGGATTGGTACAAGTCAGTCATGCGAGAAGTTGTTGCCAAACTTCGGAGCTTGGCATGACACCGAAACCGCGAAAGACGTTCGCAATTCTCATAAACGGTTCTGAGCGTTTCCGTGTGGAGGCTGTTGGTCAATTCTCAGCAGTTTGGGCGGGGCAAGATGATGAACGGTACAAGCGGCTTTTGAAGCGGCATCCACGTTGGTGTTTCATCCTGACAGCGGTAGAAGTTCAGGAAACCAAAGGAGAACGCAATGATGAGCCGACATGAGATTTGGGAACCGCCACCACCATATCTGCATGATGTTTTCGTTGATGGAGTGAAAGTCTGCAAGGTTCTGGCGGTCAACAAAGCACACGCCCAATACATGGCTCAGTATTCAAGCGAGTTCTTAGAAGCGGTGAGATTGAAAAAGACCTATACAGTCACGATCAGACAATCAGACGATTAGGAGGTGATGCCCAGGGAGCAAAAGAGCTATGAACACAGGGGATTCAAATTGGGGTGCTACTGGACGGTGGAAAGTTGGTTGTGGTTGTGAAGGGAATAGAAAAATATCTGCTAACCTTTGTTCGACAAACAGAAAAGATTTTGCAACGCATTTTGGCGGCTCTCTAGGGAAGAGTCGCTTTTTCTTTTGTAGGTACTGAATAAATCGGCTCCAGTGATTGGGCTCGCAGATCGGGCAGATCAGGGGCAGATCGTGAGCAGATCAGACCGTCCCCGCGACTCGTGTTATGGTTCTCGATAACGAAATTGTGAGAGTCGGTGTTTCCCTTGTAATTGTTTGGCTTTCCGTCGATCAGTCGATAACCATCGGACAACGATATATCGGATAACTCCCGCTAGGAGGCTCTGTACGGCGGGTTTGAGGGTGGGGTGTG
>NZ_JMIR01000032.1 GCF_000714935.1 Tumebacillus flagellatus | reverse complement strand
CGCCGCCAGCGTTCGTCCTGAGCCAGGATCAAACTCTCAATGAAAGTTTGCGCTCCGAAGAGCTCTGGCTCGAATCGATCTTCATCTATCACTCGTTTAGTTTTCAAGGATCAATCGTATCGCTCAGCGGCGACGTTTATTAGAATACCACAGGTACACCTAATTGTCAACACTTGATTTCTATTTTCTTTTCGCACCGCACTCTCTCGCGGCGACAAGAGCTATCTTACCACGTCAACGCCGTCCGCTCAACGCGCACTTCCGAACAAAACACAACAAAAGAGGCACCGCACAGCGTGCGAATGCCTCTCCAGTCGTGCATTAACTTTATTCCTCGGTCTTGGTCTCGATCTGCTTGCGCAAGAACGCGTCGATAAACGGGTCGAGCTCCCCGTCCATCACCGCGTGCACATTGCCGATCTCGGTGTTCGTGCGGTGGTCTTTGACCAGTGAATACGGGTGGAACACATACGAACGAATCTGGCTGCCCCAGCCGATGTCCTTCTGCTCCCCGCGCAACGCGGCCAATTCTTCCTCTTGCTTCTTGCGCTCCAACTCATAGAGCTTCGCCTGCAAGACTTTCATCGCAGCGGCGCGGTTCTTGATCTGCGAACGCTCCGCCTGCGACGTGACCACGACACCGGACGGGATGTGCGTAATCCGCACCGCCGAGTCGGTGGTGTTGATGTGCTGACCGCCGGCACCGGACGCGCGGTACGTGTCGATCTTGAGGTCGACTTCCCGAATCTCGATGTCCACGCTGTCGTCGATCTCCGGGATGACGTCCACCGAGGAGAACGACGTGTGACGGCGACCGGACGCGTCAAACGGCGAGATGCGCACCAGACGATGCACCCCGCGCTCCGCTTTCAGGTAGCCAAACGCGTTGTAGCCCTTGACCAAGATCGTCACGCTCTTGATCCCCGCTTCCTCGCCCGGCAGGTAGTCCAGCACTTCGACTTTGTAGCCGTGCTGTTCCGCCCAACGGGTGTACATGCGGTACAGCATCGAAGCCCAGTCCTGGGACTCCGTGCCGCCCGCGCCCGGATGCAGTTCGAGAATCGCGTTGTTTTTGTCGTACGGGTCGGAGAGCAACAGTTCCAACTCGAATTTCTCCAAGTCGGCCTTGATCTTCTCCACGCCTTTGTCGCACTCGTGGAACAAGTCGTCGTCCTTCTCCTCTTGCGCGAGTTCCAGCATCGCTTCGAGGTCTTCGTACTCCGCTTGGAATTTCTCCATGCGTTCGACGTTGCCTTTGAGCGCGTTGTTCTCGCCGATCACTTTTTGCGCCGCGTCTTGGTCATCCCAAAACGACGGCGTGGACATCTGCTCTTCTAATTCCGCAATGCGGGCCTTTTTGCCAGGGAGGTCAAAGAGACCTCCCGATGTCCGCCAAACGCTTGGCTGTAGTTTGTAACTCTTGACGCAGTTCGCCGAAAGTCTGAGCTGCCATATCCGTTCACCACTCCTGAATTATTCGCTACGCTCGGGTTTTCCGGATTCGCCCGGACCGATCGTGATGGTCTGCAACCCCATCGTCGGAGCTGCCGGAGCTTGCATGCCGATATAAGACTTGAAGAGATACGTCGTCACTTCTTCACGCATGAGGTGGATCATCTCTTCGAACATTTCGTAACCTTCGAACTTGTAGTCCATCAGCGGGTCGCGCTGGCCGTACGCGCGCAAGTGAATGCCTTGGCGCAGTTGGTCCATCGCGTCGATGTGGTCGATCCACTTCGCGTCGACAGAGCGCAGCAGCACGACTTTTTCAAACTCGCGCATCTGATCGCCGAGCTGTTGTTCACGCTCTGCATACTCCGCATCCGCCAGTTCGAGGAACAGCTCGATCATCTCTTCTTGCACCGCGTACTGACGCAGTTCTTCCTCGTTGATTTTGCCTTCGGAGAGGAAGCGCGCTTCCGCATACTCGATCAGAGCGGGGATGTCCCAATCCTCCGGGATCGATTCCTTCGGGCAGAATTGCTCCACAGCCGTCGTGACCAACTCGCGGTACATGTCCTGCACCACTTCGCGGCAATCGCTCGATTCAAGAATCTCGCGGCGCTGCTTGTACATGACGATCCGCTGTTGGTTCATGACGTCGTCGTACTTCAAGACGTGCTTCCGGATGTCGAAGTTGTTGCCCTCGACTTTCTTCTGCGCGCTCTCGATCGCTTTGGAGACGATGCCCGCTTGGATCGGCTGATCCTCTTCCAAGCCCAGACGATTCATCACGTTCATGATGTTCTCCGCGCCAAACAGACGCATGAGATCGTCTTCCAGCGAGAGGAAGAATTGCGAAGAGCCTTTGTCCCCTTGACGGCCGGCACGTCCGCGCAGCTGGTTGTCGATCCGGCGGGACTCATGGCGCTCCGTCCCGATAACATGCAGACCGCCCAGCGCTTCCACGCCATCGCCCAGCAAAATGTCGGTGCCGCGGCCCGCCATGTTGGTTGCAATGGTCACAGCGCCGCGTTGACCCGCCAACGCGATGATCGCCGCTTCCTTCTCATGGTGTTTCGCGTTGAGCACTTGGTGATTCACCTTGGCTTGCTTCAACAGCGAGGAGAGATACTCCGACTGTTCGATGGACGTCGTACCGACGAGCACCGGCTGGCCGTTTTTGTTGCGCTCGATGATCTCGCGCACGACGGCGTTGAACTTGCCGCGGATGTTTTTGTAGATCACGTCCGGCATGTCCAGACGCGCGTTCGGACGGTTCGTCGGAATCGTGACGACATCCATGCCGTAGATGGAGCGGAACTCCTCTTCCTCGGTTTTCGCCGTACCGGTCATGCCGGAGAGCTTTTTGTAACCGCGGAAGTAGTTTTGCAGCGTGATCGTCGCCAGCGTTTTCGACTCGTTCTGAACGCGCACGCCTTCCTTCGCTTCCAGCGCTTGGTGCAAGCCGTCCGAGTAGCGGCGGCCGTGCATGAGGCGGCCGGTGAATTCGTCGACGATGATGATCTGGTCTTCTTGCACCACGTAGTCCTTGTCCCGGTGCATCGTGACATGGGCTTTCATCGCTTGGTTGATGTGGTGGTTGACCAGCATGTTCTCTTGGTCGAACAAGTTGCCGATGCCGAAGTAGCGCTCGGCTTTCTTGGTGCCTTGGTCGGTCAGGACGACCGACTTGGCTTTCTCGTCGTGCGTGTAGTCCACTTCGTTGCGCAGACCCGCGACGAAGATGTTCGCGCGGAAGTACAACTCCGTCGACTTCTCCGCTTGTCCGGAAATGATCAGCGGCGTGCGGGCTTCGTCGATGAGGATGGAGTCCACTTCGTCGATGATGCAGAAGTTCAGCGGACGCTGCACCATCTCGCCGAGCGAGAGCGCCATGTTATCACGCAGGAAGTCGAAGCCGAACTCGTTGTTCGTCCCGTAGGTGATGTCGGCCGCGTACGCCGCTTGCTTGGAACCGTGGTCCATGCCGGAGATGTTCAACCCGACGGTGAGGCCGAGGAAGCGGTGAATCTGCCCCATCTCCTCAAAACCGACGCGCGCCAAGTAGTCGTTGACGGTGATGACGTGCACGCCGCTGCCGGAAATCGCGTTCAGGTACGACGGCAGGGTCGCCACCAACGTTTTCCCTTCACCGGTGCGCATCTCGGCGATGCGGCCGGAGTGCAACACCATACCGCCCATCAACTGGACGTCAAAATGGCGCTTGCCAAGCACGCGCTTGCCCGCTTCGCGGACGACGGCGAACGCTTCCGGCAAGATCGCATCCAGCGATTCGCCATTGGCAAAACGCTCTTTGAACTCGATTGTTTTGCCGCGAAGTTGATCGTCCGACAGAGCCGATACAGTCGGCTCCAGGCCGTTAATTCTCTCAACGGTTTTGAGCAACCGCTTAACTTCTCGTTCGTTGCTGTCTCCAACAAGTTTCTTCAGGAGGCCCAACATGAGGTTTCACTCCTCTCAGCATTGCGACGACACATAGGTAGAGATCGTCTTAGTATAAAATTGTATCATTGTTTGCTATAGACGTACAACTGCAAATGTCCATTGTTAAATCATATGTAAAAATAGAGCAAGGGTGACCCTTCGTGCGGTCACCCGTGTCCGTCGCTTGCAGACTCACATCAGCCGCCGCCCCGAGACCGCCTCGCCGTGCTCTTGATCGCCTCGAATCACGCCCAACAGGATCGCCAACGCACAGAGCGCGTACCAACTGTCCGCAGTCAGCGAGCCCAACACGACGAGAGCGAGGAACGTCACGACCAAGTCGGTGACCAGCGGGTGGACATAAAACGCCTTGCGAAAATTCCACATGAGAACATGCGCGATGCGAAACACGACGAAGAACACCACAAACTTCAAGATCCACAACCAAACGGTCATCATCTGCCACCTCCGAGTACTACAATATGCGGAGATGCTTGGGCAGGTGCCTCTCCTTTCAGATTAACGTTTGGTTGCTTCGCGCAAGAGCCGGAGCGCCCCGGAAACGAGCGCTTGCCCGCCCGTGAGGACGGGAATCGGCGCGCGCACCGCCGCTTCGGTAAACGAGCGCAGGAACGGGTCGTGCACCTCTTCCACCAGCCCGAGGTCGGCGGCAAACCGCTCCTGCTCCGAGAGTTGCAGTTTCAGATGGGCAAACAACACCCGCGTGTCCCACAAAACCCCCGACGCCATTCCCGCCAGCTCGGAAAAAAACGCCTCAACCCCGATCGTTTCCACCAGCGCCGCGGTCAGGCTGCGCACGAGACCTTTTTCCTCGCGGCCCAACGCTTTCATGCCGCGCTCTTCGGAAAACACCCTCATGCGCAGCCCGAGCGCTTGCCCGAACGCCTCCGCTTCCAAGGGATGCACGCGCCCGAGCAACGCGATGTCCGGATAATCCGTCCGCGCGAGCACCGCCAACATCTCCTCCAGCGCCACTCCCTGCGGCAATTTCCCCGCGGCGGCACGCAACCGTTCCCCCGCCGCCGGATGCTTCGCCGCGAGCAACGCATCGAACGGCGTGTCCACATCATAGAAAAGCCCCATCTCCCCCGGAAAAAACTGAACCGGCAACCCCGCCTGCTCCTCCAGCGCAAACCCGAAGTGGTTGTCCGTTAGGCACTCGCGTACTTGCAGCACCGCAGATGCGGGCTTCACCCACACGATGTCGGGCGACATGCGGTTGTTTTGCCAAACGCCGTCGCGTTGGCGCTCGGCCATCTCCCGCACGCCCTCCCTCGTCAAAAACGGCGCCCCGCATCCCCCGGCAACGACCACCGACTCGTCCGGATCGGCAGCAAAAGCCCGCACAACTTCCTGCAACGTCCGAAGCCAGTCAAAGCGCTGTCCCCGACCTGCATCCACCCGCGGATTTCCAAACGAATCAGGTTCTACTGTCCCATCCTGCATTCCCGCCGCACCATTCTGCGTCTCCGCCAAACCGTTCGATTTTTCCCCGCTCTCTCCCGTCCACCAAACCTCCGCTCCAAGCGCTCTCGCCTCGTTCGCCACCCCCGCATCATCCGTACACACCACACACGTCACGCGGGCATCACAACGGAACTGCTCGACGAGATCGAGCGCCATGCCTCTTCGCACCGAGGCCATCCTTTTTAGAATCCCCGCAGACGAGGCGAGATATCCCCCGCTCATCACGACCGCCAACATGCCGACTCCCCCTTCCTGTGCCCTTATTTCCCGGAAAATGTTTCGACACAAAAGGCCAGCCCCGCGTCGGAGGCTGACCTTTTTTTGAAAAAAATATTACGCAAAAGTCGGCTCGATCAACCCGAGCTGTCCGTCTTTGCGTTTGTAAACGACGTTCACTTCCTCCGTCTCCGCGTTGCTGAAAACGAAGAAATCGTGCCCCAACAAATCCATCTGCATCACCGCTTCATCCAACGGCATCGGCTTGATCGCAAAGCGCTTCACGCGCACGATCTCGTCCTCGTCGTCGTTTGCCGCGGGAGTCGGAACGGCTTCCACTTCCTTGAAGAGAGTATGAATGCCTTCCTGTTGCATGCGCTTGTTGATTTTGTCCTTGTGCTTCTTGATCTGGGTCTCCAATTTGTCTGAGACGGCGTCGATGGAAGCATACATATCCGGAGAGCGCTCTTCGGCCCGAATGACAAGACCGTTAAAAGGCAACGTGACTTCCACCACGTGCAGGTCTTTCGCTTTCAAGACCGACAGGGTGACATGCACCGCGTGACCGGAAGCGTCATGGAAGAATTTCTCCAATCGCCCAATCTTCTTCTCTACATAGTCCTGCAGAGCCTCCGTAACTTCGAGTCGGTTACCGCGTACTTGAATCTTCATTGAAGTACCCTCCCTTCTCTTCGTACTTATAGTATTCCAGACGGGCACGACATACTCCTTCACGAAACGGCAAAATCTTGGCAACAAAAACAATAAAAACCTCAGCCCGTGTCAGGACTGAGGTTTTTTTGACACCACCGGATTAGCGTTTGCGAACGTTCTCCGCTTGCGGACCGCGGCTGCCGGTCGTGATATCGAACTCGACGAGGTCGCCTTCGTTCAGGCTTTTGAACCCTTCGGATTGGATCGCGGAATAGTGGACGAACACGTCATCTCCGTCCGGACGTTCGATGAAGCCGTAACCTTTTTCGTTGTTGAACCATTTAACAGTACCTTGCATGTCTTTCCATTCCTCCTAAGCTTGTCCCCGGCCCCTCTCTTAACCTGCACCGGGTGAGATCAATAAAAGCTGTTTGCAGCGACTAGAGAGGTTGTTATCTAGCCTACGCCACAAAACATCGATTTATGCAAGCTTACAGGACTTTGGATAAAAAGTTCTGAGTGCGCTCGTTTTGCGGATTCGCAAAAATCTGCTCCGGCACCCCTTCTTCCATGATGTACCCCTGGTCCATGAAGAACACGCGGTCGCCCACTTCGCGGGCAAAGCCCATCTCGTGCGTGACGACGACCATCGTCATCCCTTCCTTGGCGAGCTGCTTCATGACGTCGAGCACTTCGCCGACCATCTCCGGATCGAGCGCGGACGTCGGCTCGTCAAACAGCAGCACTTTCGGGTTCATCGCCAGCGCCCGGGCGATCGCCACGCGCTGTTGCTGGCCGCCGGAGAGCTGGTTCGGGTAGGCGTTTGCCTTGTCCGACAAACCGACTTTGCGCAGCAGTTCGCGGGCGTTCGCTTCCGCTTGTGCCTTGTCCGTGCGGCGGACTTTCTGCGGCGCGAGGGTGATGTTGTCGAGCACGGTCTTGTGCGGGAACAGGTTGAAGCGCTGGAACACCATGCCGACTTCGGTGCGGATGGCGTTCAAGTCGGCTTTCGGGTCGGCGATGTTCGTGTCAAACACAATCACTTCGCCCGACGTGATCTCTTCCAAACGGTTCAAACAGCGCAGGAACGTGGACTTCCCGGAACCGGACGGGCCGATGACGCAGACCACTTCGCCTTCGCGAATTTCGCAATCGACGCCCTTGAGCACCTCAAGCGAACCAAACGACTTGTGCAGGTTGCGAACGGTAATCATACGGTCCCATACTTCCTTTCCAAGAATTTCACGAGGCGCGCCAACAACAGCGTCAACACGAGGTACATCAGCGCAATCGTCAAGTACGGCTCCCACGCGAGGTAGGTTTTGCCCGCCATCAGCTTCGCGTAATACGTCACTTCCGGCAGCGAGATCGCCGCGAGCAGGGACGAATCTTTCAACAGCATGATCGCTTCATTGCCCAGCGGCGGCAGCATGCGGCGCACCGCTTGCGGAAGGATGATGTGGAACATCGACTGCGAGTACGACAGGCCAAGCGAGCGCGCCGCTTCCATCTGCCCTCTGTCGATCGACTGGATGCCGGCGCGGAAGATCTCCGCGATGTACGCGCCCGCGTTCAGCGAAAGCGCCACGATGCCGGACACCATCGCCGCCGGCGATTTGCCGAAGATTGCCGGCAACACCGCGAAGTGAATCAGCAAGATCTGCACGAACAACGGCGTGCCCCGGAAAAAGCCCACATAGATGTTCGGAATCAACCGTACAATCGGGTTGTGCGAGATGCGCCCCATCCCGGCAAACAAGCCGAGAACGACGCCGATGGCGACGGAGATCACCGTGATCTCCGCCGTCATCAAAATCCCCTTCAAAAACAACGGGAAGTACTCTTGCAGGGCATCCCAACGAATGTCTGCGAACATGATATCGCTCCTCTGGAGAGTATAGGGTCGGATAAGGTGAAAAAGCGCAGGCCCCCGCAGGGTCTACGCATCTTCACTTCGGAACGAAGGCTTACTTGCTGAAACCGTATTTCTTGTTGATTTCGTCAAGCTTGCCGTTTTCTTTGATCTTCTTCAGGCCGTCGTTGATTTTCTTTTGCAGTTCCGTGTTGCCTTTCTTCACAACAAAGCCGTAGTGCTCCTTCTCAAACGAGGAGTCTACCGAGGTCACGAATTCGCCCGCGCCGTTGTTTTTCACGTATTCCAAGACAACGCCGTTGTCGCCCACCGCTGCGTCCACGCCGCCGTTTTTCAGCTCCAGGAGCGCGAGCGGCATGTTCTCGAAGCGCTTGATGTTCGGCGAGCCTTTGCCGAGCATCTTCGTGACGACTTCGTCGCCGGTGGTTCCGTTTTGCACGGCGATCTTCTTATCCTTGAGTTCCGCCAGGGTCTTGAGCTCCGCGCCCTTCTTGGAGACGATCATCTGAGTCGCTTCAAAGTACGGATCGGAGAAGTCCAGTTCCTTTTTGCGCTCGTCGGTGATCGTCACAGCCGATGCGACGATGTCGCGGTCGTTGTTTTTCAGGGTCAGGAAGATCCCGTCCCACGGGGTGTTTTGGAATTGCACTTTGAAACCGCCTGCGTCTGCTGCCGCGCTCAGGACGTCCATATCAAAACCTTCGATCTTCTCGCCGTTCATCGACTCAAACGGCGCGTACGAAGCGTCGGTTCCGACCACGTAGGTTTTGTCTGCACCGTTGCCGCCGTCCGCGGTTGTGGAAGAAGAGCCGCATCCTGCAGTGAACAGGCCCATGCCCAGCACCATCGTTCCCATCAGCATCAGAGTTTTCCAATTTTTCTTCATCTTCGTCTCCCCCAATTCGGTGACTTGCTTCTATCTATTTTTCAGACAATTCTACTTTATTTTATATGATTCACACAGTTTTCGTATACAAGAAATAATAATACACGGCAAGGAATGAATATGCAATATAAGAAAGACACCCCTATGCTGGATGTCTTTCTTATCGAAACTATCTTTGCAAACTGCCGCGCGCCCGGAGAATTTTTTCAAATTCCTCGGCGGGAACGGGGCGCGAGAACAGGTAGCCCTGCATCTCGTCGCATTGGTGATCGCGCAGGTACGACAGCTGCTCTTCCGTCTCCACGCCCTCGGCGATGACTTTGAGCTTCAAATTCTGCGCGAGGTAGATCACCGTCGTGACAATCGCGGCGTTGTACGGGTCGATCGTGATCTCGCGGACGAAGCTTTGGTCGATCTTCAACGTGTTGATCGGGAAGTGCTTCAAGTAGTTCAGCGAGGAATACCCCGTGCCGAAGTCGTCGATGGAGATCAAGATGCCCATGGCCGAAAGCTCGCGCAGCACGCTGATCGAGAAATCCACGTCGTGCATCGTGATGCTCTCGGTGATCTCCAGCTCCAAGTACTGCGGCTCAAGCCCCGTTTCCTCCAGCACTTGCATCACGCGCTCGACCAAGCCCGGACTTTGGAACTGGCGCCCGGAGAGGTTGACGGCGACGTGCATCGGCGGGTATCCGGCGTCTTGCCACGCTTTGTTCTGACGGCACGCCGTCTCCAACACCCACGAGCCGATCGGCAGGATCAAGCCCGTCTCTTCGGCAAGCGGGATGAACTGGCCCGGCGGGACGAGGCCGAGCTCCGGGTGCTGCCAGCGCACCAGCGCTTCCATGCCCATGATCTGCCCCGTGACGATGTTGACGCGCGGCTGGTAGTACACGACCAGTTCGCCGCGCTCCAGCGCATAGCGCAAGCCGTTCTCCAACTCCAAGCGCTGAATGCTGCTGCCGTTCATCGTCGGCGCGTAGAAGCGGTAGTTGTTGCGGCCTTGGTCCTTGGCGCGGTACATCGCGGTATCGGCGTTTTTCATAAGCCCGAGCGCGTCGCGACCGTCCACCGGGAACAGCGCGATCCCGATCGAAGTGGTCGTATGCAACTCGTAGTCGTCGATCACAAACGGCTGTGCCAGCGTCTGAATCACGCGCTCCGCCAACTCCACCGCTTCTTGCTCGCTTTGAATTTTCGGCAGCAAGATCGTGAACTCGTCGCCGCCCATCCGCGCCACAACCGCCTCGCCGTCCACGCAGTTGGCGATGCGCGCCGCCACGCCTTTGAGCAGTTTGTCGCCCATCGAGTGGCCCAGCGTGTCGTTGACGTTTTTGAAACGGTCGAGGTCGAGGAAGAGCACCGCCAAGCGCTCGTCGTTCATCTCCGCCGCCTCCAGCGCCGACGTCAGCCGGTCGTTGAACAGCACGCGGTTCGGCAAGTTCGTCAGCGTGTCGTGGTACGCCATGTGGTTGATGATCTCCTGCGCCTGCCTGCGCTCGGTGATGTCGCGCACGGCGAGCACGCGGGCGGTGCCGCCTTGGTACAAGCACGTCGTGCTGACCAGCTCGATGGCGAGCGGCGTCCCGTCCGCCCGCAACCCGAACGCTTCATGCGACAGGTCGTCTTCCGAACGGATGTTCTCTTGCACCTGTTCGCGCGACGACGGGTGAATCAACGCCATCAGCGGCATGCCGAGCATCTCGGTCGATCGATACCCGAACATCGTCGCAAACGTCTGGTTCACTTCGAGGATGCGGCCCCCGTCGGCGATGACGATGCCCTCAAACGTCGCGTTGGAGAGCTTGCGGAACCGGTCCTCGCTCTCCGCCAACTCCCGCGAGTGCGTTCTCATGCGGAAGCGCTCCACCCGGGTCGTGAACACGACGAAGTATGTGGTGTGCACCGGGATCAAGAGGATGGCGAGAAACGCCATCACGCTGCGGCGCGCGGAGGAGATCTTCTTGTTCCACGTCGCCGCGTCATAGTCGATGCCGAGCACCGCTTCCGGGTGGCCGCTGCGGTCGTAGATCGGCACGTACGCCGAGATCATCTCGCCCGCTTCCGTCGCCGTGTCGAGGAACGTCTTCTGCCCGTTGAACGCCGCTTCGAGCTCCTCGCTTTGCAGCGTGTACAGTTGCCCGATCGGGGTGCGTTTTTTCGGTTGGCGGTGGTATTGCGCGTTTCCGCCGTCCGTCTCCGGGGCGATCACGTAGTAATTCTCGCCGTCCGGGAGTTTGCGAAGCGTGTAGATGCGCTCGATCTCCGGGTTGATCGTCAACCACTGCGAGACTGTCATCAGGATTTCGCGGTAGATCGGGTCAAGCTCCGGCGTCGCGATGCGCATCTGCTCATGCCCCATCTTCTGCAACTCATACGCAAACGTCGGCGCGATGCCTTCGACCATGTGCTGATTGGCGGCGGCCTGCTTCGCCCCGGAATCCTGCACGAGAAACCACCCGACCGTCAAGATGGAAAACACCACCACCATCGCGTTCATCGGCGCCCGTCCCATCGTGAACTTCTCCCCATACACTTCCTTGGTTAAGCCGACCGACCGCATATAGCGGTGCATGATCAATTCCACCGTGAGAAAAAACGCCCCGACAATCACGATAAACACAAGATAATCCGCATTGTGCAAGAACACGTTATGAAAAAAGTTCGCCATGAGCGCCTCCAAAGGAACCCCAGAATTTGACCTCTGTGCGCAGAAACTGTTTAGCTCGACGTTCGTAAATGTAATCTCCAGTTTGTACGGTATGGTTTACATTTTATCAGAATTGCTCCTTTATAGATAGACGGAGCAGACAGAAAAAGGGACTCGATCCGACAACTCGGACGAGTCCGTTTTTTATTGCACGACGAACGTATGCAGAAGCGTCGGCGTCAACGTGCCCTCGACGGCCGCGGCAATCACGAGCAAGAGCACCACCAACCACGACATGCTGAAGATCTCGCGCCAGACGAATTTGAAGCTTTGCCAGCGTGTTTTTTCCCGCAGCGGGACGAGCAGCACGCGCCCGAGCTTCATCCCGAACGCCGCGGAGATGAAAATCGCCGGCATCTCAAAGATCCCGTGCGGCAAAATGCCAAACGCCACCAAGCCCAGCACATGCTCTTGCGTGCCCCCGAGCATCACGCCGATCATCATCCCGTTGAACAGCAGGGTGAGGACGCTGGGCGCGCAGGCGAGGACGCCGAGGAGCAGCATGGTCACACAAGCGCGCAAGTTGTTGCCGAAGATCAGCGTGGACGTGTAGAGGCCGGAGTTTTGCGCTTGCGCTTTTTCCGCGAGAGATTTGAGTTGTTCAAGCGAGGGTTTGACCACGTGGAGGATCTGATCGGTGAACAGCTCGCCGATCACCCACCCGAAGGCAAACAGGCAGAAAGCCAGCCAGAGGTATATTCGATTGGCGCGCAAAACGGAAAAACACCGCACGCGAACCCCTCCTTCCGATACCCAATTCCTTCTACTATCGCATAAAGAGCCGTGCTTTTCCACAGAGTAAAGACGCGAGACTTACATACCAGGAGGTGTTTCTTGGCATGCGTACCAAGCGCACATGGAAAAAGGCCGGCGTGTGGATGTTGACCGCCGCCCTGTTCTCAGGGCTTCTGCTCGGCTCGTCTGTACCTCAAGGTACGTCCCATCCGGCGATGGCAGAACCGGCGCCCGCGAAAAAACTTGTCCCCCAAGGCGCCATCTACAAAGTCAACACCGATAAAAAAATCGTCGCCCTCACGTTCGACATTTCATGGGGGGAGAAAGCGCCCGGCCCGATCCTCGACATCATGGAGCAAAAAAGCGTCAAAAAAGCGACCTTCTTCCTCTCCGGACCGTGGACCTCCACCCACCCGGAGATCGCCAAGCGCATCAAGTCGATGGGCTATGAAATCGGCAACCACGGCAACAAGCACGACGACTTCCCGAAGCATCCGAACGAATGGATTCAAGAGCAAGTCACGAAGTCGGAGCAGACGATCTTTGACGCGACCGGCGTGAAAACCAACCTGATCCGCACCCCGAACGGCGCGTTCGACAAGCGGGTGATTCAAAAGCTGAATTCGATGGGCTACACCGTAATTCAGTGGAACACCGACTCGCGCGACTGGATGCGTCCGGGTCCGGACAAAATCGTCGACCGCGTGCTCACCAAAGCCGTTCCCGGCGACATCATCTTGATGCACGCGTCCGATTCCGCTCTGCAAACGATCGACGCCCTGCCGCGCATCATCGACGGTCTGCGCGCCAAAGGATATGAGTTTTTGACGGTGAGTGAGCTGCTGGCGGGGGCGAACGTCACGTCCAAAGCCGAGTAAACACAAAACCCTCACCGAGCCGGTGAGGGTGTTTGTTTTGTCAAGAGCCGCGTGTACATGAACAGGATGTACAAGTTGCAGCCGAGCAAGATGATGCCGACTTGAGTCATTTGGATCAACGCACTGGATTTCAGCGCCACAAACCACTCCAGCGACGTAAACACATACAGGAAAAACACCGACGGGATGAACGAACGCATGCCGGAGATGCGGCCTTTGAAAAACGAACCGACCAACGCCACCGCCAGCGGCCACGCCGCATAGCCGATATACGGCAGCAGCGACCCCTCGCCTTCCGCCATCGTCAACCAGCGGAAATAGACCATGTCGTAGATGACCAATCCGATCAAAAACACCTGAATCGCCACCCAGATCCGAAACGAGACGAAACTGCGCATGGTGAAATTCAAGGTGAGATACGCCCAGAAGCCCATCAGCGTCGTCGCCGACAAAAAACCGCCGAGCAACGTGCCGTATACGGGGCTGACGTGGAACAACCCGGTCGCCGTGGTGATCCCGCCGAGGACCAGCCCGATCAGCGCCGTGGAGAAAAACAGGGTGAAGAATTTACGAAGGTTCATAGACGGTCTTGCCTCCATCTGCCTGCAAAACTGACAAACTGCCTCTATCATAACACATTCCCTGAAATGGCGATATGCACCAGAGTATACGTTCCCATAACTGACACACACTACAGTCATACCAATTCTAGCAACAGGGGGTGACGTACAATGAAACGCCCTTGGAAGGTCGGATCGATGGCCGCCATCGCGTTGGCCATTGCCGTGAGCGGCTGTGGCTCCAAAGGCGGCAGTTCCTCCGGCGGCAGTCAAGAAACTGCCTCCTCGTCGTCAGAACCTCGAGCCCAATACAACGAGACGAAGCAAATGGTCTTGGACATACTTCACACCAAGGAAGGTCTCGATACGCTCAAAGACATCGTGCGGGACCCGCAATTCAAACATAGCCTGGCCATCAACGAGGCCGATGTGTCCGTCGCCATGCAAAAAGCGCTGACGGAACCCGGCGGGCATTTCACGCTGATGGAGCAGATGAAAAACCCGAAGTTCGCCACGGCGCTCGCCCAGACGTTTAAGAAAGACAACGAGCAGATTTTGAAAGAGCTGATGAAAGACCCGGAGTACCAAGAGATGATGCTGACGTTGCTGAAGTCTCCTGAGTACACGCAAACCCTCTACGACTTGATGAAGACGCCGCAATACCGCAAGCAGACGATGGACATCATGACACAGTCGTTGCAGAATCCGCAGTTCCGTTTGATGTACATGGATCTGATGAAGCAGACGATCCAGTCCGGCGTGGAAGAGATGACCCCGACCCAGAAAAAACAAGCGGGCCAATCCCAAGCCGGCACCGCCCAAACGGAGAGCACCGGCGGAGGAAACGACAAGAAGAAAGAAGAAAGCGGCGGCGAGGAGAAAGAGAAGAAAAAAGAAGGCAGTGACGGCGAGAAAAAGGAAAGCTCCGGCGACAGCAAAGAAAGCGACAGTGGCGGAGAAGAATCCGGAGGCGGCGGCAAGAAGTAAGCGGCTTGCCTTTCCTCCCCGGCACGCAATCCCGTTGAAAAAAAGGAGCTGGCCCTTTATTGGGACAGCTCCTTTTACGTATGCGGTTTTGCAGAAATACGGTTTTACAGAACTACGGTTTTACAGAACTACGGTTTTGCAGAAATACAGTTTTGCAGAAATACAGTTTTGCAGAAATACAGTTTTGCAGAAAGACAGTTTTGCAGAAATACAGTTTTGCAGAAATACGGTTTTACAGGAATACGAGTTTCCGGAAGTACAGATTTCCGGCATGGCTTTTTCTGAATCCGCTGTTACTTGCCGGTCGTGACCGCTTGTTCCAGCTTGCGGCCGATGGTTTTCGCGAGGTGCGCGTACGCCTGACCTTGCGCGGATTCGGCCGGGTAGATGCCGTCAACGCTCTCTTCGTTGGCGACGCCGAGCGGAATCTGTGCCAGCAGGTCGGTTTTCAGTTCCAAGGACAGACGCTCGCCGCCGCCCTTGCCGAAGATGAAGTGTTTCTCCCCCTTGGCTTCAAAGAACGACATGTTCTCCACCACCCCGAGAATCTCATGCTGCGTCTGGATCGCCATCGTCCCCACGCGCGCCGCGACTTCAGTCGCGTTCTGCTGAGGAGTCGTCACGATGATCTCCTTCGACTTCGGCAGCAGTTGGTGGATGTCCAGCGCCATGTCGCCCGTGCCCGGCGGCATGTCCAGCAAAATCACATCGATGTCGCCCCAATGAACTTCCGCAAAGAAGTTGCGCAACATCTTGCCAAGCATCGGACCGCGCCAAATCACCGGGCGGTTATCCGGCACAAAGAAGTGCATCGACATGATCTTCACGTCGTGCGCAACGACCGGCAGCAACAAGTTGTCAATCACCGTCGGCTTTTTATCCCCAATCCCGAAGATCCCCGGAATCGAGAACCCGTAGATGTCCGCGTCGATGATCCCCACGCGGTACCCTTGACGCGCCATCGCCACCGCCAAGTTCGCCGTCACCGTCGATTTGCCGACCCCGCCCTTGCCGGACGCCACCGCGACAAACTGCGTCTTGGCATCCGGAGCGAGCAACGCCGGCGTGACCGCCGCTTCTTCCGGTTGGCCGCCGCGCAGGACGGAGCGGAATTGCGCACGCTCCTCATCGGTCATCGTGCCGAGTTTCAGATCGAACGTCTTCAGCCCTTCGACCTTGCCAAGCGCTTCCCGAACTTCTTGGTCGATCACGTTGCGAAGCGGACACCCGCTGATCGTCAACACAACTTCGACTTCGGCGTGGTCGCCGTTGATCTCCACGTGGCGGACCATGCCGAGTTCCACGATGCTTTTATGTACTTCAGGATCTTGCACCGGACGCAGCGCGTCCAAGATCGCCTCTTTGGTTACCATGTTGAAGCACCTCCAATTGAGAGTATACCACTGTTAGGTTTGTTTGACATGCGCGTAGTACGTAACCACACCCTTATAGATCGAAAGGGCAAGCAACTCCTGGTAATTGTCTTCGCGCAGTTGCGCCGCTTCCCCGGGGTTCGACATGAATCCAAGCTCCACGAGCGCTCCCGGCTTCTCCGCCCGCTTGAGCAGGTAGAGGTCATCCCGGCGTTGCACGTTGCGATAGACGCCCAGCGTTTCGCGCAACGCCTCTTGAATTTCCGTGGCGAGCACTTTGCTATTCTCGCGCTCCCCATTATACAGCGTCAACGCCCCCGTCGCCGTGTCGTCCGTTACGGCATTGCAATGCAGGGAAATCAGCAACCCGGATTCCCCTTCGCGGACGATGCGGGCCCGCTCTTTTAAGTCTTGACTTTTTCGGCGCGAGTAACCCTTCATTCCCTCCGGTGCCAAATCCCGGTCGTCATCGCGAATCATCACCACGTGCGCGCCGGCTTGTGTAAGCATGTCCCGCAGTTTCTCCGCCACTTTCAGCGTGACTTCCTTCTCCACCGATCCGTCGTCCGCCACCGCCCCCGGATCGACCCCGCCGTGTCCGGCGTCGATGGCGATCACCTCGCCCTTGAGCGGCAACGTCCACGACAAAATCGGCTGCGTCAGAAATTGCGTCAACCCCGTATACAATCCGATCGCCCCGATCAGAAAAAACACCACTGTCATCCCAAATCTCGCAGTCCGCATCTCCAGGCACGCTCCCTCCGTCCCTATACCCTATGCGGACAAACATAAAAAAAGAAGGACAACCACAGAGTGGTTGTCCTTCTCGGTTCCAACAGCAGTCCAAGATTAGCGCTTGGAGAACTGCGGAGCGCGACGAGCAGCTTTGAGACCGTATTTTTTACGTTCTTTCATGCGCGGGTCACGGGTCAGGAAGCCTGCTTTTTTCAGAGCGCCGCGGAGTTCCGGGTCAGCTTTGAGCAGAGCGCGGGAGATGCCGTGGCGGATTGCGCCGGCTTGGCCGGACATGCCGCCGCCCTTGACGTTGCAGATGACGTCGTACTTGCCGAAGGTATCGGTCAGTACGAGCGGTTGCTTCACGATCAGCTTCAGGGTCTCAAGACCGAAGAAGTTGTCCATGGTGCGGTTGTTGATGATGACGTTGCCGTCGCCCGGTACGAGACGTACGCGAGATACGGAGTGCTTACGACGGCCAGTGCCCCAGTATTGAACTTGTGCCATTGGTGTCTACCTCCTCTTACTTCGTTTCCCAAACGATCGGGTTTTGTGCTGCATGCGGATGCTCGGTGCCAGCGTATACACGCAGGTGCGTCAGTTGTTGACGACCCATGGTGTTGTGCGGGAGCATGCCTTTGATCGCGTTGTAGAGAACGCGTTCCGGTTTGGTAGCGAGCATGGTACCAGCGGGGGTCTCTTTCAGGCCGCCCGGGTACAAGGAGTGAGTGCGGTAGATCTTGTCGGTGAGTTTCTTACCGGTGAAGACAACCTTCTCTGCGTTGATGAGGATGACAAAGTCGCCCATATCAACACCCGGGGTGAACTCCGGCTTGTGCTTGCCGCGCAGGATGTGTGCTACTTCAGATGCGAGACGACCAACAGTTTTGCCTGCTGCGTCGATGATATACCATTTGCGTTCTACAGCGTTCGGTTTCGCCATGTAGGTGGTACGCATGGGAATTTTCCCTCCTAAAATGCTGGTGTATTTAATAGCCGGGGCTAGTGGGAGTAGCAAGGGCTGTAAAATACCATTCATAATTCTACCCGAGAAATGGCTAGAAGTCAAGGTATCAGCCCGCTGCTTTCAGCATAAAATACTTTCCACATCGTAAGCCCCTTGGCTGGTGCGGTCACCCCCGCTTGCGTGCGGTCGCACGAAGCGAGGATGTCCGGAATTTGGTCAGGAGACAGCTTGCCGCGGCCGACATCGAGCAGCGTGCCCGCAATGATGCGCACCATGTTGTAGAGGAATCCTTCTCCTCGACAGACGATGGTGAGCAACGAGCCCTCCTCGATCAGATCAACCACATGCAGATGACGGACCTTGTCTACCACCGGCGTATTCGCCGCACAAAAACTCGTGAAGTCATGACGACCCACGAGATGCCCTGCCGCTTCCCTCATCGGTTCGAGGCGCAACGGGTACGGGACATGATGACTGTATTTGCGCCAAAACACATCGGTATAGGGGCTTCGGTCGATTCGGTAGCGATACTCCTTGCCGATGGCACAGAAGCGCGCATGCCAGTCGTCCGGGACGAGCTCGGCATGCTGAACCACCACATCGTCAGGAAGTTTCGTGTTCAGCACGATCGGCCACTTTTCAATCGGAATGCGCGACGACGTCGCAAAGTTCACCACCTGACCCCGGGCGTGCACACCGGCATCGGTGCGCCCTGAACCGATGATGGAAACGGAATGGCCCACGACATCCTCCACCGTCTGCTGCAACACACCTTGGACGGTGCGCAGGTTCGGTTGGGTCTGAAAGCCGTGAAACTCCGTGCCGTCATACGCGAGGATCAACTTGATGTTACGCATCGTTTCTGTCCCCTTTGGATACACAAAACGAGGCTTGCTGGTGCCAGCAAACCTCGTCTGCGTCTCGCATCGTCTCACATTGAAGATTATTCAACGAGTTCGAGGAACACCATCGGAGCACCGTCACCACGGCGCGGACCGACTTTCAGAATGCGAGTGTAGCCACCTTGACGCTCAGCAAAACGCGGAGCGATCTCGGAGAACAGTTTTTGTACTGCGTCTTGGTTGGTTTCTTCGTTTGCCAGTTCCGGGCGAACGAAGGAAGCAACTTGACGGCGAGCGTGCAGGTCGCCACGCTTAGCCAAAGTGATGAGCTTCTCAGCAACACCGCGAAGTTCTTTCGCTTTTGCTTCGGTGGTTTGGATACGCTCGTAGATAAACAGATCGGTTACCATGCTGCGGAACAGTGCCTTGCGGTTACCGGAAACGCGATTCAGCTTTCTGTATGCCACGCTTGTTTCCCTCCTTCTTTACTAGTCTTCTTGGCGGAGCGAGAGGCCGAGGTCATGCAGTTTTTCTTGCACTTCCTCAAGCGACTTCCGTCCAAGGTTACGGACTTTCATCATCTCTTCTTCTGTCTTGGAGCACAGCTCTTGTACCGTATTGATACCGGCGCGCTTCAAGCAGTTGTAGGAACGTACAGAAAGTTCCAGCTCCTCGATGGTCATTTCGAGGACTTTTTCTTTCTTGTCGTCTTCCTTCTCGATCATGATTTCCGTATCGCGAACTTTGTCGGTCAGGCCAACAAACAACATCAGGTGTTCCGTCAGGATTTTTGCACCCAGGCTGACTGCTTCGTCAGGACGAATGCTCCCATCTGTCCAGACCTCGAGAGTTAGCTTGTCATAGTTGGTTACCTGTCCGACGCGGGTATTCTCTACGGTGTAGTTCACGCGTTCGATCGGCGTGTAGATGGAGTCGATCGGAATGACGCCGATCTCCATGTCTTCTCTCTTGTTACGGTCAGCCGGGACATAACCACGTCCACGGTTCGCCGTAATTTCCATGAAGAGGCGTGCGCCATCGGCCAAGGTCGCGATGTGGAGATCCGGGTTGAGCACGTCAACATCGGAATCCACACGGATGTCAGCCGCTGTTACGACGCCAGGACCTTCAGCGTCGATCGTCAGCGTTTTTTCCTCGTCGGAATGGATCTTCAGCGAAAGCCGTTTGAGATTGAGGATGATCTCCGTGGTGTCTTCTACAACGCCCGGAACGGTGGAGAATTCGTGGAGCACGCCTTCGATCTTGACGGTGGTTGCTGCTGCGCCCGGCAGGGACGACAGCAGAATACGCCGCAGCGAGTTCCCGAGGGTGGTCCCGTAACCTCGCTCCAGCGGTTCTACCACGAATTTCCCATACGAACCGTTTTCGTTGATTTCGACAGTCTCAATTCTCGGCTTTTCAATTTCAATCATGCACGTAACCCTCCTTCACGACAACTCGAACAATCTGGTGTGAGACCAAGGCTTTGAGGGTGAAGATCTGCCGAGTCACTCAAATCTTAGCGGGAGTAAAGTTCGACGATCATTTGTTCTGCAACAGGAACGTCGATCTCGTCACGTGCCGGAACGCGAACGATGCGCGCAGACTTGGTGTTCAGGTCTCTCTCGAGCCAGGTCACGGCTGCTTTGGATTCAGCAGCTTCCACGAGTTCCTTCACGCGCGGAGACTCGAGGGACTTCTCAGCGAACGAGATAACGTCGCCGACATTGGTCAAGAAGGACGGAATGTCTACGCGTTTGCCGTTCACGAGGAAGTGACCGTGCTTGACGAGCTGACGAGCTTCCGGACGGGAAGCAGCGAAGCCCAGACGGTACACCACGTTGTCCAGACGGCTTTCGAGGATCTGAAGCAGCGTTTCACCCGTAATCCCTTTGCGGCGGGATGCTTCTTCATAGTACCCACGGAATTGTTTTTCCAAAACGCCATATACGCGGCGAGCTTTTTGTTTCTCGCGCAACTGAGTGCCGTACTCGGACACTTTCTTGCGAGCCGATGCAGCGCCATGTTGGCCCGGTGCATACGCACGGCGGTCGATGGCACATTTGTCGGTGTAGCAACGTTCGCCCTTCAGGTAGAGTTTCACACCTTCACGGCGGCAGAGACGGCATACAGAACCGGTGTATCTTGCCATTCTAGTTTTGACACCTCCTGTTAGGATTATACTCTCATACCGAAAGTTTCCCGGTCAAAAAGATGGGCGAAGCGCCCGCGCGATTAAACGCGGCGGCGCTTCGGCGGACGGCAACCGTTGTGCGGGATCGGGGTTACGTCCTTGATCATGGAAACTTCGAGACCAGCTGCTTGCAGGGAGCGGATTGCAGCTTCACGACCTGCGCCCGGACCTTTGACGAAGACTTCGCAGGTCTTCATGCCATGTTCCATTGCAGCTTTCGCAGCGGTTTCAGCAGCCATTTGCGCAGCGAACGGAGTCGATTTACGGGAACCTTTGAAGCCGGAGCCGCCGGCGGTTGCCCAGGAAATCGCGTTGCCTTGCAAGTCGGTGATGGTGACGATGGTGTTGTTGAAGGTGGACTTGATGTGAGCGACGCCAGCTTCAACGTTCTTACGGTCACGGCGCTTGGTGCGGGTTGCGACCTTACCACGTGCTTTGACTTTTGCCATTTGCTAAATTTCCCCCCTTATTATTTCTTCTTACCTGCTACAGTGCGGCGCGGACCCTTACGGGTACGAGCGTTGGTCTTGGTGCGTTGACCGCGAACCGGAAGACCACGACGGTGACGGATGCCACGGTAGGAACCGATCTCGATCAGGCGCTTGATGTTCAGCGCGATTTCACGGCGGAGGTCGCCTTCAACCTTAACGGTTTTGTCGATGTACTCACGCAGTTTGTTCACTTCTTCTTCGGTCAGATCCTTGACGCGTGCGTCTTTGTTAACGCCGGTCGCTTCGAGGATTTGGTTGGCGGTCTTACGGCCGATGCCGAAGATGTAGGTCAGAGAGATCTCGACGCGCTTGTCGCGCGGAATGTCGATACCAGCAATACGTGCCATGTCCTTGATTACACCTCCCAAGAGTTTGGTTCAATGATGAGATTTATTGAAAACAACGAGCGGCAGCCGCAGCGCAAGTTGCGGATTAACCCTGTTTTTGCTTGTGTTTCGGGTTTTCGCAGATAACCATAACGGCACCTTTGCGACGAATGATCTTGCATTTTTCGCAAATCGGTTTTACAGACGGCCGTACTTTCATCGCGATTTCCTCCTATCCGTAAGTCCTTATTTGTAGCGGTAGGTGATCCGTCCGCGCGTCAGGTCGTACGGAGACAACTCAACGGTCACACGGTCCCCCGGTAGAATTCGGATGTAGTGCATCCGGATCTTGCCAGATACGTGTGCGAGCACTTTATGACCGTTCTCCAGCTCCACACGGAACATTGCGTTCGGGAGGGGTTCGATTACTTTCCCTTCCACTTCGATGACATCGTCTTTCGCCACCTGGTTCACTCCCTTTCGGACTTCATCTGTTAGTCTGGTCTCCCAATTATGCCTTCGTGAGAATCTCCGCGACATCTTCCCCGACAACCACTGTATGTTCAAAGTGAGCTGCTAAGGAACCGTCCGCTGTAACAACGGACCAATTGTCTTGGAGAGTGCGGGTTTCGTGACTTCCGACATTCACCATCGGTTCAATCGCAAGTGTCATGCCCGCCGCGAGCACGGGGCCGCGCCCAGCAGGGCCATAGTTGGGGATAGACGGGTCTTCGTGCATCTTTTGCCCAATGCCGTGACCAACGTATTCGCGCACGACCGAAAAGCCGTTGTCTTCCACGTACGTCTGGACAGCGTGGCCGATATCAGAGAGCCGGTTGCCGTCGCGTGCCTGCTCAATCCCTTTGTAGAGAGATTGCTCCGTCACATCCAACAACTTTTGTGCCGTCTCACTGATCTCGCCAACACCCCAAGTCCAAGCCGAATCACCGTGGAATCCATGGATGTTCGCGCCGATGTCGATGGAGATGATATCTCCCTCTTCAAGTGCGCGGTTTCCCGGAATACCGTGGACCAACTCATCGTTCACAGAAGCACAGATAGAAGCCGGATACCCGTGGTATCCCTTGAAGGAAGGAAGCGCCCCTTGTTTGCGGATGAAGTCATCTGCAATCTGGTCAAGCTCCTTCGTGGTAATCCCCGGTTGAAGTGCAAGGCAGCACTCCTTGTGAGTCAACGCCACGATCCTTCCGGCATCGCGCATCAGATCCAACTCTACCTTGGACTTACTGACGATCATTCTACACCTCGTAGAATGGAAGAGATTTGGCTGTAGACCTCATCGATGGACTGTTCGCCATCAATCGTGCGCAGCAGTTCCTTTCCGTCGTAGTACGACAGAATCGGTTCCGACTGCTTGATGTTCACATCCAATCGCGTCGCTACGACATCTTCGGTATCGTCCGAACGTTGGAACAGTTCACCGCCACATTTGTCGCATTTGCCTTCCGTTGCCGGAGGGTTGAACACGACATGATACGTAGCTCCACAGGACTTGCAGATCCGACGACCTGTCAATCTCGCCAGCAAGTTTTCACGCTTCACGTGCAAGTTGATGACGACATCGATCTTACGACCGAGGTCGTTCAGCATTGCATCCAATGCTTCCGCTTGTGCCAGAGTGCGCGGGAAGCCGTCGAGCAGGAAGCCTTTCACAGCGTCCGGCTTTTGAAGACGGTCTCGCACGATCCCGATGGTCACCTCATCCGGCACCAACAGACCCTGGTCCATGAACGATTTAGCTTCAAGCCCAAGAGGAGTAGATTCTGCAATAGCCGCCCGGAACATGTCTCCGGTAGAGATATGCGGGATCCCAAACTCGGCTACGATGCGCTCCGCTTGCGTCCCTTTCCCTGCACCGGGGAGACCCATAAAGATGACTTGCATTTCTTCATCCCTCCATGGATTCTATCCATTATCTGTTCCGGATAAAACCTTTGTAGTGGCGTTGCAGGAGCTGGCTCTCGACTTGTTTCATCGTGTCCAGCGCAACCCCGACCACGATCAGAAGACCTGTGCCGCCGAAATACATATTCAATCCGGATACATTCATGAAAATAACCGGCAACGCCGCAATCGCAGCGAGGTAAATCGCGCCTGCGAGCGTGATGCGGTTCATGACCCGAGTGATAAACATCTCCGTCGGTTTCCCTGGGCGAATGCCCGGTATGAAACCGCCGTTCTTCTTCATACCGTCTGCAAGTTGTTGCGGATTGATCTGCACGAACGTGTAGAAGTATGTGAAGAAGATGATCAAAAGTACTTCGAGCGATACATACAAGGGATGACCCGCGCCCAAATTCGCTTTGATCCAATTCGTCACCGTGTTCGCCGGCAGGAACTGCGCGATCGTCATCGGGAACGTCAGGAGCGAAGAAGCGAAGATGACCGGAATAACCCCGGAAGCATTAACTTTAAGCGGGATGTGCGTCGATTGGCCACCGTACTGTTTCCGGCCGACTACGCGCTTGGCGTATTGAACCGGAACTCGGCGAACGCCTTGGTAGATAAACACAATCGCTGCGATGATCAGCACGACGCCGACAATCAGCAAAGCGAGTTTGACGATAGACATGCCAATCGGTGCATCGCTGGTAAACCAGCCTGCATAGATTTGGCGCGCACCGCTCTCAACTCGTGCGATGATGCCGGCGAAGATGATGATCGAAATCCCGTTGCCGATCCCTTTGTCGGTGATTTGCTCACCGAGCCACATCAAGAAAGCCGTACCCGCCGTCAGCGTGATCGTGATCAGCGCGTACGAAGTCCAGCTCGTGTCAACCAGTAGTCCGGCGACCGTTCTGCTGAACGTTACCGTGAGACCGAAAGCTTGGATCAAACCGAGAACAATCGTACCGTACCGGGTGATCTGCGCCAATCTCTTACGGCCAGCCTCCCCCTCTTTTTGCCACTCCTCAAACTTCGGGATAACACCCATCGCGAGAAGTTGCACGATGATCGATGCCGTGATGTAGGGGGTGATACTCATCGCGAAGATGGAGTAGTTCTGAAGGGCCCCCCCGGAGAACGTGTTCAGCATCCCAAACAGTGGATTGCTGGCAGCCGAAGCGCTCGCCAGAACACTCGCGTTTACATTCGGGACCGGGATAAAGCTCCCGATCCTGAAGACCAAGATCATCAGCAGAGTGAAGAGAATCCGGTTGCGAAGATCAGAGACTTTCCAGATGTTCGAGATCGCCGTGAACATTAGATCACCTCAGCCTTACCGCCAGCTGCTTCGATCTTCTCGATAGCAGACTTGGAGAAGCCATTCGCTTGAACGGTAAGAGCTACGGTGATGTCGCCGTTGCCCAGAATCTTCACGCCGTCTTTGAGAGACTTGACGATTTTAGCTTCTTTGAGCAATTCCGGGGTCACAACAGTGCCCGCTTCAAACTTGTTCAGTTTGGAGACGTTCACTTCTACGAGTTCGGTAGCGAACACGGAGTTGTTGAAGCCACGCTTCGGCAGACGACGGAACAAAGGAGTTTGACCGCCTTCGAAACCGAGTCGAACGCCGCCGCCGGAGCGAGCGTTTTGACCTTTGTGACCTTTACCGGAGGTTTTGCCGGTACCGGAACCAATACCACGGCCGAGACGCTTGCGGGTGTGCTTGGAGCCAGCAGCCGGGGAAAGTTCATGCAGTTTCATGGAGTTGCACCTCCTTTTTCTATAGTACGTACTTATGCTTCGATTTCTTTAGCTTCCACGAGGTGGGAGACTTTGTTGATCATGCCGCGGATCTGCGGGGTATCGTTGTGGACCACGGTTTGGTTCAGCTTGCGCAGACCCAGGGTCTTAACGGTAACCTTTTGATCTTCCGGGCGGCCGATCGGAGACTTCTTGAGGGTGATTTCCAATTTCGCCATTGTAATTTCCCCTCCTTAGCCCAGGATTTCTTCCAGAGACTTACCACGCAGCTTAGCAACGTCTTCCGGGCGCTTCAGGCGCTTCAGACCGTCGATGGTTGCGTGAACCATGTTCATGGAGTTGGAAGAACCGAGAGATTTGGTAACGATATCTTTGACGCCTGCGAGCTCGAGAACTGCACGAGCCGGACCGCCAGCGATAACACCAGTACCTTCTTTAGCCGGCTTGATCAGGACTTCGCCTGCGCCGAACTTGCCGAGGATTTGGTGCGGAACGGTCGTACCTACGAGCGGTACGTACACGAGGTTTTTCTTTGCATCGTCGATGCCTTTGCGGATTGCGTCCGGCACCTCAGCAGCTTTGCCGAGACCAGCGCCTACGTAGCCGTTGCCATCGCCAACGATGACCAGCGCGGAGAAGCTGAAACGACGACCGCCTTTAACGACTTTCGCTACGCGGTTAATCGCAACGACTTTTTCAGACAGTTCGAGAGAGTTCGGATCGATACGCACTGAGTTTTCCCTCCTTCTTACAAAGATTAGAATTCAAGACCAGCTTCGCGAGCTGCGTCAGCCAGAGCTTGGATACGGCCGTGGTAGAGGTAACCGCCGCGGTCGAATACAACTTCCTTCACGCCTTTTTCCAGAGCGCGTTTCGCAACGAGGGCGCCGACTTTTTGAGCCGCGTCGATGTTGCCGCCGTGAGCGATGGAACCTTTCAGTTCCGGGTCAACGGTGGAAGCTGCAGCCAGGGTGGTGCCGGTCGCATCGTCGATCAGTTGAGCGTAGATGTGCTTGGTCGAACGGAATACGTTCAGACGCGGACGAAGAGCGGTACCCGCAACTTTGCGACGTACGCGAACGTGACGACGCTTACGAGCTTTATTCTTGTCACCTTTGGTGATCATCGAGTTTCACTCCCTTCATGCACTCATGCAACCCGCAGAGGAATCGCATGAGAGGCCAGGTGTCTATTACTTCTTACCGGTCTTACCGACTTTGCGGCGGATGACTTCGCCCTCATACTTGATACCTTTGCCTTTGTACGGCTCCGGTTCGCGCAGGGAGCGGATCTTCGCAGCCACTTGGCCGACTTGTTCTTTGTTGATGCCCTTGATAACAACCTTGGTTTGAGCCGGAACATCGAATTCGATGCCTGCTTCCGGTTCGATCTCTACCGGGTGAGAGAAACCGAGGGAGAGGGTCAGTTTGGTGCCGGACTTCGCAGCACGGTACCCGACGCCGACGAGTTCGAGGTTTTTCTCGAAGCCCTTGGTGACGCCTTCGACCATGTTGTTCAGAACGGAACGGGTGGTGCCGTGCAGGGAACGGTGCAGTTTGTTGTCGGTCGGACGTTCTACGACGAGGCTGCCCTCTTCCTGCTTGATGATCATGTCTTTATGGAATTCGCGGGTCAGGGTACCTTTCGGGCCCTTGACGGTGATCACGTTGGCGTTGTTGGTGTACTCAACGCCAGCCGGGAGTGCGATTACTTTTCTACCGATACGAGACACAGTTACACCTCCATTCTTTGAGACAGTTTATTACCAAACGTATGCGAGAACTTCGCCGCCGACTTGAGCTTTGCGAGCGTCTTTGTCGGTCAGGATGCCTTGCGAGGTGGAGAGGATCGCGATCCCCAGGCCGCCCAGGACGCGCGGAATTTCGGTCGATTTCGCGTATACGCGCAGGCCCGGTTTCGAGATGCGCTTCAGGCCGGTGATAACGCGTTCTTGGTTCGCACCGTACTTGAGGAATACGCGGATAACGCCTTGCTTGTTGTCCGGAATGAATTCAGCGTCGCGGATGAAACCTTCAGCTTTGAGGATTTCTGCGATGGCTTTCTTCAGGTTGGAACCCGGGATCTCAACTTTCTCGTGGCCCACAGTGTTCGCATTCCGGATACGGGTCAGCATATCAGCGATCGGGTCAGTCATAACCATTGTGGAATTACCTCCTTCCCTTACCTTCTATCGATTACCAGCTTGCCTTCTTAACGCCCGGCAACTGGCCTTTGTAAGCGAGTTCGCGGAAGCAGATCCGGCAGATGCCGAACTTCCGCAAAACCGAGTGCGGACGACCGCACACGCGGCAACGAGTGTATGCGCGGGTGCTGAACTTGGGCGTACGTTGTTGCTTGACAACCATAGCTTTACGTGCCAATGTCCATACCTCCTGTTCTTTGTTTGCGGAAATTAGGCTTGACGGAACGGAGCGCCCATCAGACGCAGGAACTCACGTGCTTCTTCGTCGGATTGTGCGGTGGTAACGAACACGATGTCCATACCGCGCACTTTGTCAATTTTGTCGTACTCAACTTCCGGGAAGATGAGCTGTTCTTTCAGACCGAGGGTGTAGTTGCCACGGCCGTCGAACGCTTTCGGAGAGATACCGCGGAAGTCACGAACGCGCGGGAGTGCGACGTTGAAGAGCTTGTCGAGGAAGTGGTACATGCGGTCACCGCGGAGGGTAACTTTTGCACCGATCGGCATGCCTTCACGAATTTTGAAGCCTGCGATCGATTTCTTCGCCTTGGTGATAACCGGCTTTTGACCGGAGATCAGCTGCAGGTCTTCAACAGCGGAGTCGAGTACTTTCGCGTTTGCGACAGCTTCACCGAGACCCATGTTGATTACGATCTTCTCAAGCTTCGGAACTTGCATCACGGACTTGTATTCGAATTTGTTCATCAGAGACGGAACAACTTCATTTTTGTAGAACTCTTGCATACGAGCCACGAGGTTTTTCCTCCTTTCTTGCGAGATTACTTATCGAGGGATTCGCCGGACTTTTTCGCGTAACGCACTTTCGTGCCGTCTGCGAGGATCTTCTTGCCGATGCGGGTTGCGCCGCCGGTTTTCGGATCGACAATCGCGACGTTGGAAGCGTGAATCGGCGCTTCCTTCTCAACGATGCCGCCTTGCGGGTTGACCTGGTTCGGTTTGGTGTGACGCTTCACAATGTTCACGCCTTCTACCAGAACGCGGCCTTCGGACGGGTAAGATTCGAGGATGGTCCCCTTCTTGCCTTTGTCCTTGCCCGTAAGAACGATGACGTTATCGCCTTTTTTCACGTGCAATTTTGCTTTTGCCATGGAGCTGCTACACCTCCTCAGGTGTTTTCGTTACCACTTATTAGAGAACTTCCGGTGCGAGAGACAGGATCTTCATGAAGTCCTTGTCACGCAGTTCGCGAGCGACCGGACCGAAGATACGGGTACCGCGCGGGGACTTGTCTTCTTTGATGATGACGGCTGCGTTTTCGTCGAAGCGGATGTAGGTGCCGTCTTTGCGACGAGCGCCGGACTTCGAACGAACGATGACAGCTTTTACTACGTCACCCTTCTTGACAACGCCTCCGGGCGTTGCGCTTTTCACCGAAGCGATGATGATGTCACCGATGTTCGCGCTCTTACGGTTAGAACCGCCGAGCACGCGGAAGCACATGATTTCCTTCGCGCCAGAGTTGTCTGCTACGACCAGACGAGATTGCGGTTGAATCACGTTTGGTACCTCCCTTCAGATTGAGCTTGGGAACCGATCTATACGATTAGAGGATGATAGCTTCCTCTACAACTTCAACCAGGCGCCAGCGCTTGTCTTTGGACAGCGGGCGGGTTTCCATGATCTTGACGATATCGCCGATTTTCGCGGTGTTGTTTTCATCGTGAGCCTTGAACTTCTTGGTTACGATGACCAGCTTCCCGTAGAGCGGATGTTTCTTCTGCTCTTCGATTGCTACAACGATGGTTTTGTCCATCTTGTCCGAAACGACTTTACCAGTACGAACTTTGCGGTAGTTGCGTTCGCTCATCTTTATCCTCCTTCCTTCCACTGAGAGTCAGAGATTTAGCCGATGCCCAGTTCACGCTCGCGGAGGATCGTCTTCGCACGAGCGATATCTTTGCGCACTTCACGAATGCGCATCGGATTGTCGAGTTGACCCGTTGCCAGCTGGAAGCGCAGGTTGAAAAGCTCATCCTTGAGTTCGTTCACTTGCGTTTCGATCTCGACGGTGGACAAGTTACGGATGTCATTAGCTTTCATCTGCCTCACCACCCACTTCTTCACGTTTTACAAACTTGCACTTGATCGGCAGTTTGTGCATTGCAAGGCGCATTGCCTCACGAGCAATTTCTTCAGAGACGCCAGCCAGTTCGAACATTACGCGGCCCGGCTTAACAACCGCTACCCACTTCTCCGGGGAACCTTTACCAGCACCCATACGGGTTTCAGCCGGTTTTGCAGTTACCGGTTTGGACGGGAAGATCTTGATCCATACTTTACCGCCACGACGGATGTAGCGGGTCATCGCGATACGAGCTGCTTCGATTTGGCGGTTGGTAACCCAAGCCGGTTCGAGAGCCTGCAAGCCGTATTCGCCGAAGGAGACGGATTCGCCGCCTTTGGTGCGACCAGCCATCGTGCCACGGTGTTCTTTACGGTGTTTTACGCGCTTCGGGAGCAACATGGATTACTTACCTCCTTCTTCAGCAGCTTCTTTCTTAGCGCTGCGAGTCGGCAGGACTTCACCACGGTAGATCCATACTTTAACGCCGATACGGCCGTAGGTGGTGTGTGCCTCTGCGGTAGCGTAGTCGATGTCTGCACGGAGGGTGTGGAGCGGAACGGTACCTTCGGAGTAACCTTCGGTACGAGCGATTTCAGCGCCACCGACACGGCCGGAGACTTGGACTTTGATCCCTTTTGCACCGGAACGCATGGTGCGTTGGATCGATTGTTTCATTGCACGGCGGAATGCGATACGGCGCTCAAGCTGTTGAGCGATGTTTACCGCTACCAGTGCAGCGTCGAGATCCGGATGCTTGATCTCGGAGATGTTGATGTGCACGCGCTTGCCGGTCATTTGAGAGAGCGTGTTGCGGAGGTTATCAACCTCAGCGCCGCCCTTGCCGATCACCATGCCCGGTTTCGCGGTGTGGATGTTCACGTTGATGCGGTTCGCTGCGCGTTCGATTTCTACGGAAGAAACGGAAGCGTCCTTCAGACGGTTCAGAACGTATTCGCGAACTTTGATGTCTTCATGCAAAAGTTCGGTGTATTCCTTCTTGTTTGCGAACCACTTGGATTCCCAATCGCGGATGATACCCACGCGAAGGCCTACGGGATTAACCTTTTGTCCCATCCTTTTATCCCTCCTTCTTGATTACTTGGTGGTTTTTTCGCCGAGTACCACGGTGATGTGGCTGGTGCGCTTGTGGATACGGAACGCACGGCCTTGAGCACGCGGGCGGAAACGCTTCAGGGTCGGACCTTGGTCAACGAAAACTTCGGTGACGTACAGGTTCTCGAGGTCCAGGTTGAAGTTGTGGTCTGCGTTCGCCAGAGCGGAGTTCAGAACCTTTTCAACAACCGGGGATGCAGCTTTCGGGGTGTACTTCAGAATCGCGAGTGCTTCCGAAGCTTTCTTGCCGCGGATCAGGTCCACGACCAGGCGAACTTTACGCGGTGCGATACGCACGTAACGAGCGACTGCTTTCGCTTGCATGTAATAACCTCCTCTCTACCGATCATATAAAAACTAACGGCGAGACGTTTTTTCGTCAGCTCCGTGACCTTTGTAGGTACGGGTCGGAGCGAATTCACCCAACTTGTGACCGACCATATCCTCGGTGACATACACCGGAACGTGTTTGCGACCATCGTACACTGCGAAAGTGTGGCCGATGAATTGCGGGAAGATCGTGGAACGGCGGGACCAGGTCTTGATAACCTTCTTGTCGCCGGCAGCGTTTTGCTCCTCAACTTTTTTCATGAGGTGATCGTCCACGAACGGGCCTTTCTTAAGCGAACGAGACATGCGGGGAACCTCCCTTCCTTATGCAATGGAGAGATTACTTCTTGCGACGGCGTACGATGAACTTGTCGGAAGCCTTCTTCTTCTTGCGGGTTTTCTTGCCGAGGGTCGGTTTGCCCCACGGAGACATCGGGGATTTACGACCGATCGGAGCGCGACCTTCACCACCACCATGCGGGTGATCGTTCGGGTTCATGACAACGCCGCGGACGGTCGGGCGTACACCGCGATGACGGTTACGGCCAGCTTTGCCGAGGTTGACGAGTTCGTGGTCGAGGTTGCCTACTTGACCGATGGTCGCACGGCACTCGGAACGGATGAGGCGAACTTCGCCGGAAGCGAGACGAACGTGGCAGTACTCGCCCTCTTTCGCGAGGAGCTGAGCTTCTGCACCGGCAGCGCGAGCGATTTGACCGCCCTTGCCAGCTTTCAGTTCGATGTTGTGGATCATGGTACCAACCGGAATGTTTGCGAGCGGCAGTGCGTTACCGACTTTGATGTCAACGTCGGTGCCGGACTGGATGGTGTCGCCAACTTTCAGGCCTACCGGAGCGAGGATGTAACGCTTCTCGCCGTCCGCGTAGTTGATCAGCGCGATGAAGGACGTGCGGTTCGGGTCGTATTCAACAGTAGCAACGCGGCCCGGAATGCCATCTTTGTTACGCTTGAAGTCGATTACACGGTACTTACGCTTGTGCCCGCCACCTTGATGACGAACGGTGGTTCTCCCTTGGTTGTTTCGGCCACCTTTGGAATGAAGCGGCTCGAGAAGGGATTTTTCCGGTTTATCGGTCGTGAGTTCTTCGTAGGTCAGTACCGACATGAAGCGGCGACCCGGCGAAGTCGGTTTATACTTCTTGATACCCATGGTTTTCCCTCCTTCTAAAAGGTCTTAGATTAAGCGCCTTCGAAGAAGTTCAGCGGCTTGGAATCCGAGGTAAGGGTGACGATCGCCTTTTTCCACTCGGAAGTACGGCCTACGAAACGGCCAACGCGCTTTTTCTTGGACGGAACGCGGAGGGTGTTAACCTTCTCGACGGTTACGCCGAAGATTTCTTCGATCGCTTTCTTGATTTCGGTTTTGTTCGCTTTGAGGTCAACCTCGAATGCGAACTTGTTCTCTTCCATCAGGTCGGTGGTGCGCTCGGTGATAACCGGACGCTTGATGATGTCGCGCGGGTTCTTAGACATTATGCGAACACCTCCTCGACTTTTGCCACAGCGTCCTTGGTGATGACGAGGGCGTCGTGATGGATCAGATCCAGAACGTTGATGCCGACAGCGTCGACAACTTTCACGCCCGGGATGTTGCGAGCGGAGAGTGCGAGGTTTTGATCGGCGTCCAGGGAGACGATCAGCGCCTTCTTCTCAACTTTCAGGTTGGAGAGGATCTTCACCATTTCTTTGGTTTTCGGAGCTTCCAGGTTCAGAGCATCCAGTACGATGATCTCGTTTGCGTTCACTTTGGAAGAGAGCGCAGATTTGAGAGCCAGACGACGGACTTTCTTCGGAAGTTTGTAAGCGTAGGAGCGCGGGGTCGGACCAAATACGGTACCGCCACCTACCCATTGCGGTGCACGGATCGAGCCTTGACGAGCACGACCAGTACCCTTTTGACGCCACGGCTTGCGACCGCCGCCGCGAACTTCGGAACGACCTTTAACGTCGTGCGTACCGCGACGCAGGGATGCGAGTTGCATGATAACTGCTTCGTGAAGCACATGAGTGTTCGGGTTGATCCCGAAGATGGTTTCGGACAGTTCAATGTCACCGACTTGAGCGCCGGTTACGTTGTATACAGCCACTTTCGGCATGAGGGGTCTCCTCCTTTCCTCAAGGAATGTATTTATTTGCCGCTTTTCACAGCGGTCTTAACGGTTACATACGAGTTCTTCGGACCCGGTACGGAACCTTTGACGAGCAGCAAGTTGCGTTCGGTATCAACCTTCACAACTTCGAGGTTTTGTACGGTGATGCGTACGTTACCCATTTGGCCCGGCAAGGTTTGGCCTTTGAAGACACGACCCGGGTTGATAGAACCGAGGGAACCCGGACGACGATGGTAACGGGAACCGTGAGCCATCGGGCCGCGGGATTGGTTGTGGCGCTTGATCGCACCAGCAAAACCCTTACCTTTGGAAATACCGGTTACGTCGATTACGTCACCAGCTGCAAAGACATCAGCTGCGATCGTCTGACCGACTTCGTAAGCGGAGAGATCAACACCGCGCAGTTCGCGAACGTAGCGCTTGGGCGTGGTGTTTGCTTTCGCAGCGTGGCCGGATTCCGGCTTGTTCACGTTTTTCTTATCTGCAAAACCGAGCTGTACCGCTTCGTAACCGTCGTTCGCCAGGTCTTTCTTCTGAAGAACAACGTTCGGGCCAGCTTCGATGACCGTTACCGGAACGACGTTGCCGTCTTCGGTAAACACTTGGGTCATGCCGAGTTTGCGTCCCAAGATACCTTTCATGTGTGACACCTCCCTGAGGTCGAAAAATTACTTACAGTTTGATTTCAATATCAACGCCGGACGGCAGGTCCAGACGCATAAGGGCGTCCACAGTTTGCGGAGTCGGATTGACGATGTCAATCAGACGCTTGTGCGTACGCATCTCGAATTGCTCACGAGAGTCCTTGTACTTGTGCGGAGCACGCAGGATCGTGATGATCTGCTTCTCAGTCGGAAGCGGGATCGGACCCGATACAGAAGCACCAGAGCGCTTCGCGGTGTCTACGATCTTCTCAGCAGAAGTGTCGAGGATTTTGTGATCGTAAGCTTTCAAACGGATGCGGATTTTCTGTTTTGCCATATGAATTCCCTCCTTTTCGCCCATTTACTTGGACATACTCCGCAAGAATTTAACCTGATCGGTGCCGCATATGGCGAATCCGGCACTTCAGCAACCTCTTGCATCATCGCAGTCAAAACACCAGCACACAATATGAAAGTATACTACCTATCCTCCCAAAACACAAGCACCAGAGCCTGGTGTTTCGTGATTTTATGCATAGAACTTCTTGGTAGAAGGTATCTATTTATGAAACACACGAACGCGTTGTCATGGCATCGGTAGGACACTTCAATGATTCTACAGGACAAATGCCCAAAAGTCAACGTCCCCACATAAAAAACTTCTCTATAAAAAAAGAACGAACTCCGAGGAGTTCGTTCTTTTTGGCAGCAACTCGTTTGAGTTACTTAATGATGGAAGCTACAACGCCTGCGCCAACGGTGCGGCCGCCTTCGCGGATTGCGAAGCGGGTGCCGTCTTCGAGAGCGATCGGAGCGATCAGCTCAACTTCAACGGTGATGTTGTCGCCCGGCATAACCATTTCAACGCCTTCCGGCAGGGAAACGACGCCGGTTACGTCGGTGGTGCGGACGTAGAATTGCGGACGGTAGTTGGAGAAGAACGGGGTGTGACGGCCGCCCTCTTCTTTGGTCAGAACGTAAACTTCTGCTTTGAAGACGGTGTGCGGCTTGATGGAAGCCGGCTTGCAGAGTACTTGGCCGCGCTCGATGTCTTTGCGGTCAACACCACGGAGCAGAGCACCGATGTTGTCGCCTGCTTGAGCGGAGTCGAGAAGTTTGCGGAACATCTCGATACCGGTAGCAACGGTCTTGCGGGTTTCTTCTGCGATGCCGACGATTTCAACTTCGTCGCCGACTTTCAGAGCGCCACGTTCTACACGGCCGGTAGCAACGGTACCACGACCGGTGATGGTGAACACGTCCTCGACCGGCATCAGGAACGGCTTGTCGGTTTCGCGGGTCGGTTCCGGGATGTAGGAGTCAACAGCTTCCATGAGTTCATGGATTTTGCCTTCCCATGCAGCGTCGCCTTCGAGAGCTTTCAGAGCGGAGCCTTTGATGACCGGGATGTCATCGCCCGGGAATTCGTACTCGGAGAGCAGGTCACGGATTTCCATTTCAACCAGCTCGAGGAGTTCTTCGTCGTCAACCATGTCGCACTTGTTCATGAAGACAACGATGTACGGAACGCCTACTTGGCGGGAGAGCAGGATGTGCTCGCGGGTTTGCGGCATCGGGCCGTCAGCTGCGGAAACGACGAGGATCGCGCCGTCCATTTGAGCTGCGCCGGTGATCATGTTTTTAACGTAGTCGGCATGTCCCGGGCAGTCAACGTGTGCGTAGTGACGAGCGTCGGTTTCGTATTCAACGTGAGCGGTGTTGATGGTGATACCGCGTTCGCGCTCTTCCGGAGCTTTGTCGATGGAACCGTAGTCCATAGCTTGTGCACCGCCGGTTTTTGCCAGAACGGTGGTGATTGCTGCGGTCAGAGTGGTTTTACCATGGTCGACGTGACCGATGGTACCGATGTTAACGTGCGGCTTGTTACGTTCGAACTTAGCTTTTGCCACTGTGGGTCAACTCCTCTTATCGGATGGGTTATAAATTATTCGCCTTTGGATTTGGCGATAATTTCTTGCGAGATAGACTTCGGCGCTTCTTCGAATGCGAAGAACTCCATGGAGTATTGGCCGCGGCCTTGGGTACGGGAACGCAGGGAAGTTGCGTAACCGAACATTTCGGAGAGCGGTACGAAACCGCGGACGACTTGTGCGCCTGCGCGTGCTTCCATACCTTCGATGCGACCGCGACGGGAGTTGATGTCACCCATGATGTCGCCCATGTACTCTTCCGGAACGATAACTTCGACCTTCATGATCGGCTCGAGGATGACCGGGTCAGCCTTCTGAGCACCAGCCTTGAGGGCCATGGAACCTGCGATTTTGAACGCCATCTCGGAGGAGTCGACGTCATGGTAGGAACCATCGACGATGGTTACTTTCATGTCGATCAACGGGAAGCCTGCGAGGATACCGTTTTGCATCGCTTCTTGTACACCATTGTCGACTGCCGGGATGTATTCACGCGGAACAACACCGCCGACAACCTTGTTCTCGAAGATGTAACCTTGGCCGCGCTCAAGCGGTTCCAGTTCGAGCCAAACGTGACCGAATTGACCCTTACCACCGGATTGGCGAACAAATTTACCTTCGATTTTGGTGTGCTTTTTGATCGTCTCTTTGTAAGCAACTTGCGGCTTACCAACGTTGGTTTCAACTTTGAACTCGCGTTGGAGACGGTCAACGATGATTTCGAGGTGAAGCTCACCCATACCGGAGATGATGGTTTGACCCGTCTCATGGTTGGTGTAGGTGCGGAAAGTCGGATCTTCCTCCGCAAGCTTGGACAGAGCGATACCGAGTTTGTCTTGGTCCGCTTTGGTCTTCGGTTCGAGGGAGAGGTCGATAACCGGCTCCGGGAACACCATGGACTCGAGGATAACAATGTTCTTCTCGTCGCACAGGGTATCGCCGGTGGTGGTGTCCTTCAGACCGACAGCTGCCGCGATGTCACCGGAGTAGACGGTTTGGATCTCTTCACGGTGGTTTGCGTGCATCTGAACGATACGGCCGATACGCTCACGCTTGTTCTTGGTCGAGTTGAGGACGTAAGAACCTGCGTTGATCGTGCCGGAGTATACGCGGAAGAAGGAAAGTTTGCCGACGAACGGGTCGGTCATGATCTTGAACGCCAGAGCTGCGAACGGCTCTTCGTCGGAGGACGGGCGTTCAGTTTCTTCGCCGTCTTCGGTGACACCCTTGATTGCCGGGATGTCGATCGGAGCCGGCATATAATCAACGACAGCATCCAGCATCGGTTGTACGCCTTTGTTCTTGTAGGAAGAACCGCAGATAACCGGGATGATCTGTACGTTAATAACACCTTTGCGCAGAGCTGCTTTGATTTCCTCTACGGTGAATTCTTCACCTTCGAGATATTTCATCATCAGCTCTTCGTCAAGTTCAGCAACAGCCTCAACCAGGTTGTTACGCCATTGTTCAGCTTTTTCCTTGTACTCAGCCGGGATTTCGGTCTTTTCCGAGGTTTTGCCGAGGTCGTCGGTGTAGATGATCGCTTCCATGGTGACCAGGTCGATCATACCGAGGAATTGATCTTCTGCGCCGATCGGCAGTTGAATCGGCACAGCGTTCGCTTTGAGGCGGTCGCGCATCATGGATACGCAACGCTCGAAGTCTGCACCGATGATGTCCATCTTGTTGACGTAGGCGATACGCGGAACGTTGTACTTGTCCGCTTGGCGCCATACGGTTTCGGATTGCGGTTCAACGCCACCCTTTGCACAGAAGACGCCTACGGAACCGTCAAGAACGCGCAGGGAACGTTCAACCTCTACGGTGAAGTCCACGTGACCCGGCGTGTCGATGATGTTGATTCGGTGGCCATTCCATTGAGCGGTGGTCGCTGCAGAGGTGATGGTGATACCACGCTCTTGCTCTTGAACCATCCAGTCCATGGTCGCTGCACCTTCGTGAACTTCACCGATCTTATGAACGCGGCCGGTGTAGAACAGAACGCGCTCGGTCGTCGTGGTTTTACCCGCGTCGATATGCGCCATGATCCCAATGTTTCTCGTTTTTTCTAACGGAAACTGACGTGCCATGATTGACATCCTCCTCTCTTGCTATGTGATGTTAGGTATAGAAAGGCGCTCGGACAGATCGTGAAGATCCATCCGACCACGCGCTTCAACGTACCAATCCTACCAGCGGTAGTGAGCAAACGCTTTGTTCGCTTCCGCCATTTTGTGCATATCTTCGCGACGCTTCACGGAGCCGCCAGCGTTGTTCGCTGCGTCCATGATTTCGTTCGCGAGCTTTTCTTCGATGGTTTTCTCGTTGCGCTTACGGGAGTAGTCAACGAGCCAGCGAATGCCGAGGGTGGTGCGGCGTTCCGGACGAACTTCGATCGGAACTTGGTAGTTCGCGCCCCCTACGCGGCGAGCTTTAACTTCGAGAACCGGCATGATGTTCTTCATAGCGGTTTCGAAGACTTCGAGCGGATCGTTACCGGTTTTTTCACGGATACGATCAAATGCACCGTAAACTGCGTTTTGAGCGGTGCCTTTCTTACCATCGTACATGAGCTTATTGGTCAGGCGGGTGACAAGCTTGGACCCGTAGATCGGATCCGGCAGAACGTCACGGCGCGGAGCAGGACCTTTACGCGACATGCAATTCGCCTCCTTTCAAGAGTTCTGTAGGTTGTTTCGGCCTAAGCCGTTCGATTACTTCTTCACTTTCGGGCGCTTAGCGCCGTACTTGGAACGAGATTGCATACGGTCTTTAACGCCTGCGGTGTCGAGGGCGCCACGAACGATGTGGTAGCGCACCCCCGGAAGGTCCTTAACACGACCGCCGCGAACGAGAACGACGCTGTGCTCTTGCAGGTTGTGTCCGATACCCGGGATGTACGCGGTAACCTCGATGCCGTTGGTCAGACGAACGCGGGCATACTTACGCAGCGCGGAGTTCGGCTTCTTCGGCGTCATGGTACCTACACGGGTGCAGACCCCACGTTTTTGCGGGGACGGCAGATCGGTTTGCTCCTTGATGAAGCTGTTGTAACCTTTTTGCAGAGCCGGAGCGGTCGATTTCTTCTCGATGCTCTTACGGCCTTTGCGAACCAACTGGTTAATTGTCGGCATGAAACTGCACCTCCTTCTCAAAGTTTCAAGTCCACAGAGCCCGGCGGCTCATTAGACGGCAAATGAAAAAGGTAAATGGCAAACTGGGGGACACCCAGTGTCCAGTACCTATCGTACGACGATGGCTGCGGTGGCGGCGCCAACTTCAATGCCGCATGCAATCCCCAGCTCTCTCATCGTCTCAACCCATGTGATGGGAACGTGATGCTTGTCAGCAAGCAGGGCGACGCGCGACGTTAATCGCGTGTCGGCGTCATGCGCGATGAACAGCTCAACGGCTGTCGATTGCTCGATCGCTTTGGTTGTTTGGTTAAGACCCACCGCAACGTGGCCGGCCTCTCGGATGCGGGTTAGCACTCCGGTACCATCCTTCCTATTGAACACCTCTGTCACTGTTAGGCACACTACGAGATTGTAGCACCTCAACTAATGTAAGTCAACTCTATATGCGGGATCTTCGAAAAAAATTCTCGTACCCCTATGATTTTAACCGTAGAGAAGGCGCTCTGCTACACACAGAGCGCCGTCAACTACGACGATTTTGTGACAAAAAACAAATTAATCGGCGATCGTCTCAACCGTTTCGAGGTCGACGGAATCCAAATCACCGGTCGAGCCTGCAGCAGAATTTGCTTCTGCAACCGTCTCCTCCAGTTCGGTGCCGTCTTCGACCTTGATGTTGCGGTAACGAGACATACCTGTGCCTGCCGGCACCAGTTTCCCGATGATGACGTTCTCCTTGAGGCCCAGGAGGCGGTCCACCTTGCCCTTGATCGCGGCTTCGGTGAGGACGCGGGTCGTTTCTTGGAAGGACGCCGCAGACAGGAAGGAATCCGTCTCCAGCGACGCTTTGGTGATCCCGAGGAGCGCAGGACGCGCAACGGCCGGTTCACCGCCGCCCAAGAGAACAGGCAGGTTCGCGGTCTCAAACTCAAACGTGTCGACATAGGTGCCCGGCAGCAGAGCCGTGTCTCCGGCGTCGGAGATGCGGACTTTGCGGAGCATTTGACGAACCATGACCTCGACGTGCTTGTCGTTGATCTCTACGCCCTGCAGACGGTATACGCGCTGCACTTCACGCAGCAGGTACATCTGCACGCCGTGGATGCCTTTGACTTTCAGCATGTCTTTCGGGTCGATGGAACCCTCGGTCAACTCGTCGCCCGCTTCCACCACTTTACCGACTTGAACGCGAATACGGGAACCGTACGGAACCGGATAGACTTTGACTTCCGCTTCGCCTGTCACTTCGATTTCGCGCTTGTCTTTGACTTCGCGGATCTCGGTGACTTTGCCGTCGATTTCGGTGATGATCGCTTGGCCTTTCGGGTTGCGGGCCTCGAACAACTCCTGGATACGCGGCAAACCTTGGGTGATGTCGTCGCCGGCAACGCCGCCGGTGTGGAAGGTACGCATGGTCAGCTGAGTACCCGGTTCACCGATGGACTGCGCCGCGATGATGCCGACCGCTTCGCCGATTTCGACCATGTTGCCGGTTGCCAAGTTGCGGCCGTAGCACTTGATGCAAACGCCGTGTTGGGTGCGGCAGGTCGTGACGGAGCGGATGTGTACGCGTTCGATGCCGGCCGAGATGATATCGCGGCCCTTTTGTTCGTCGATCAATTCGTTCAAGCCGACGATCAGTTCGCCCGTTTCCGGATGCACGACGTTTTGGAACGCCACGCGGCCGACGATGCGGTCGAACAGTTCCTCGATGACTTCCTTGCCGTCGCGAATTTCTTCTGCGTACAGACCTTTGTCGGTACCGCAGTCGTCTTGGCGGACGATGACGTCTTGGGCAACGTCAACCAGACGACGGGTGAGGTAACCGGAGTCGGCGGTACGCAGAGCGGTATCCGCAAGACCTTTGCGGGCACCGTGGGTCGAGATAAAGTACTCGAGGACGGTGAGGCCTTCGCGGAAGTTCGACTTGATCGGGAGCTCGATGATACGACCGGACGGATTCGCCATCAAACCGCGCATCCCTGCGAGCTGAGTGATCTGCGAAACGTTACCGCGCGCACCGGAGTGAGCCATCATGTAAATCGGGTTGTAACGGTCCAAGGAGTCCATCAGAACTTTGGTGATTTCGTCCTTGGCTTTCGACCAGATCGAAATGACGCGGTCGTAGCGCTCGTCGTCGGTGATCAGACCGCGACGGAACTGGCGGGTGACGGTGTTGACTTTGCCTTCCGCCTCGTCGAGGATTCTGTACTTGTCTTCCGGAACGATGATGTCCGCGACGGAGATCGTGATGCCGGCACGCGTCGAGTATTTGAACGCGAGCTGCTTGATCTTGTCGAGGATCTCGGAGGTCATGGTCGTGCCGTAGATGCGGAAGCACTCGCCGATGATCGAGCCGAGGAATTTCTTGGTGACCGCTTCTTGCGGCGGAATCTTGGCAACTGCCGCACGCAGGTCGGCGCCTTTTTCGTGAACGAAGAATTCATCCGACAGACCTTTGAGCAGGTTGTCGTTCTTCGAATGGGTGATGAACGGGAAATCTGCCGGGAAAATTTCGTTGAAGATGATTTTGCCGACAGTGGTGATCAACATTGCACTTTGCTGTGCTTCGGTGAAAGACGCTTTGCGAACTTCCTTCGCCGGAATGAGGATGCGGGTATGCAGACCGACTTGCTTTTCGTCATACGCCATCATCGCTTCGTTTGCGGAGCGGAAGACGCGGCCTTCGCCAGGCATACCTTGACGATCCATCGTCAGGTAGTAGGAACCGAGGACCATGTCCTGCGTCGGAGTAACGACCGGCTTGCCGTCCTTCGGGTTGAGGATGTTGTGCGCTGCGAGCATCAAGAGACGCGCTTCCGCTTGTGCTTCGGCAGACAGCGGAACGTGGACAGCCATTTGGTCGCCGTCAAAGTCCGCGTTGTACGCCGTACAAACGAGCGGGTGCAACTTGATGGCACGGCCCTCGACGAGGGTCGGCTCGAACGCCTGAATCCCCAGACGGTGAAGGGTTGGTGCACGGTTGAGCAGAACCGGGTGTTCCTTGATGACGTCCTCGAGAACGTCCCAGACTTCAGCGGACACGCGTTCGACTTTGCGCTTCGCGGACTTGATGTTGTGCGCGAGGCCTTTGGCGACGAGTTCCTTCATAACGAACGGCTTGAACAGCTCGAGCGCCATCTCTTTCGGCAGACCGCACTGGTACATGCGCAGGTGCGGGCCGACGACGATAACGGAACGGCCGGAGTAGTCAACGCGCTTCCCGAGCAAGTTCTGACGGAAACGTCCTTGCTTGCCCTTGAGCATATGCGAAAGGGACTTCAGCGGACGGTTGCCAGGACCGGTGACCGGACGGCCGCGGCGGCCGTTGTCGATCAGAGCGTCAACTGCTTCTTGCAGCATGCGTTTCTCGTTTTGCACGATGATGTCCGGAGCGCCCAGGTCGAGCAGGCGCTTCAGACGGTTGTTCCGGTTGATGACACGGCGGTACAGGTCGTTCAAGTCGGAGGTCGCAAAGCGGCCGCCGTCGAGTTGGACCATCGGACGCAGTTCCGGCGGAATAACCGGAAGCACGTCGAGAATCATCCAAGACGGATCGTTGGAGGACGCACGGAACGCTTCCATTACTTCCAGACGTTTGATGGCGCGGTTGCGGCGTTGGCCTTGCGCGGTCTTGAGCTCTTCTTTCAGTTGAACGACTTCTTTCTCGACTTCAACTTGGAGCAAGAGTTTCTTGATCGCTTCAGCGCCCATGCCGGCTTCAAACGCGTAGCCGTACTTCTCGCGATAGGAGCGGTACTCCTTCTCGGAGAGCAGTTGCTTGTATTCCAGCGGGGTTTCACCCGGAGAGGTGACCACGTAGGAAGCAAAGTAGATGACTTCTTCGAGCGAGCGCGGGCTCATGTCAAGCACGAGGCCCATGCGGCTCGGGATGCCCTTGAAGTACCAAATGTGAGAGACGGGGGCCGCGAGTTCGATGTGGCCCATCCGTTCCCGACGGACTTTCGCGCGGGTGACTTCTACGCCGCAGCGGTCACAAACGACGCCCTTGTAACGCACGCGTTTGTATTTGCCGCAATGGCATTCCCAGTCACGGGTCGGTCCGAAGATTTTTTCGCAGAACAAGCCTTCTTTTTCCGGTTTGAGGGTCCGGTAGTTGATCGTCTCCGGCTTCTTGACTTCCCCGTGCGACCACGAACGGATCTTCTCCGGGGATGCCAGACCGATCTTCATGTACTCAAAGTTGTTGACGTCCAACAAGGGGCCTACCTCCCTTTTCGTACTTACTCTTCGCCGACTTCACGCGCGCTCAAATTCAGGTTCAACTTCTCGCCCGAATCGTCTTCTTCATCGCTCTCACGCATGACGATCTCTTGCTCGTCTTCGGAGAGGATCTTGACGTCCATGCCAAGCGATTGCAGTTCTTTGATCAAGACTTTGAACGATTCCGGAACGCCCGGTTCCGGCACATTCTCGCCCTTGACGATCGCTTCGTAGGTCTTCACGCGGCCGACCACGTCGTCCGACTTGACAGTGAGGATCTCTTGGAGGGTGTACGCGGCACCGTATGCCTCGAGCGCCCAGACCTCCATCTCCCCGAAGCGCTGACCGCCGAACTGCGCCTTACCACCGAGCGGCTGCTGGGTGACGAGGGAGTACGGACCGGTGGAGCGTGCGTGGATTTTATCATCAACCAAGTGGTGCAATTTCAGCATGTACACGCAACCGACGGTGACGCGGTTTTCAAACGGTTCACCGGTGCGGCCGTCGTACAGAACTTGCTTGCCGTCGCGCGGCAAGCCCGCTTCTTCCAAGGTGTCGAACACGTCGGATTCACGCGCGCCGTCGAAGACCGGCGTTGCGACGTGGATGCCGAGGTAACGAGCTGCCATGCCCAAGTGGGTCTCCAGAACCTGACCGATGTTCATCCGCGACGGGACGCCCAGCGGGTTCAGGACAACTTGTACCGGAGTGCCGTCGGAAAGGAACGGCATGTCTTCTTCCGCCATGATGCGGGCGACGACACCCTTGTTCCCGTGGCGGCCTGCCATCTTGTCGCCTTCGGAGATTTTGCGCTTTTGCGCGATGTAGACGCGCACGAGCTGGTTGACACCCGGCGGCAGTTCGTCGCCGTTGTCGCGGGTGAACACTTTGACGTCGACGATGATGCCGGCGCCGCCGTGCGGTACGCGCAGCGAGGTGTCGCGGACTTCACGGGCTTTTTCCCCGAAGATGGCGTGCAGGAGGCGTTCTTCTGCCGTCAGTTCGGTGACGCCCTTCGGCGTAACTTTGCCGACGAGGATGTCGCCAGCGTCGATTTCGGCACCGACGCGGATGATGCCGCGCTCGTCGAGGTTCTTCAGCGCTTCATCGCCAACGTTCGGGATGTCGCGGGTGATTTCTTCCGGACCGAGCTTGGTGTCGCGCGCTTCCGCTTCGTATTCCTCTATGTGGAGCGACGTGTACACGTCTTCCTTGACGAGTTTTTCGGAGAGGAGAATCGCGTCCTCGTAGTTGTACCCTTCCCAGGTCATGAACGCGACGATGACGTTCTTGCCCAGAGCCAGTTCCCCGTTGTCGGTCGCCGGACCGTCCGCGATGATCGTGCCCTTGGTGATGGTTTCACCTTGCTGAACGATCGGACGCTGGTTGATGCAGGTCCCTTGGTTGGAACGGGTGAACTTGAGGAGCTTGTATTTGTGCAGGTCGCCGTTGACCAGGCGGCCGTCCACGTTCTTCTGCTCACGAACCCAAACTTCGTTCGCCGCAACGCGCTCGACGAGACCGTCGTGACGAGAGACGAGAGTGGAGCCGGAGTCTTTCGCTGCTTTGTGTTCCATCCCGGTGCCGACAAACGGAGCGGCCGGCTTCAGGAGCGGAACGGCTTGGCGTTGCATGTTGGAACCCATCAGCGCACGGTTGGCGTCGTCGTTCTCAAGGAACGGGATGCAAGCCGTTGCGACGGAGACGACCTGACGCGGCGAGACGTCGATGTAGTCGACGCGCTCCGGCGCGAGCAGCAGGGTCTCTTCCTTGTAGCGAACGACAACTTGCTCGTCGATGAGTTTTTTGTTCTCGTCGATGCCTGCGTTCGCCTGTGCGATAACGTAGTTATCCTCTTCGTCCGCCGTCATGTAGTGGACGACGTCGGTCAATTGGAGGGTCTCCGGGTCTACTTTGCGGTACGGAGTTTCGATGAAGCCGTACTCGTTGATCCGCGCATACGTGGAGAGGTAGTTGATCAAGCCGATGTTCGGACCTTCCGGGGTCTCGATCGGGCACATCCGGCCATAGTGAGAATGGTGGACGTCGCGGACTTCGAAGCCTGCGCGCTCACGGGTCAGACCGCCCGGGCCGAGCGCCGAGAGACGACGCTTGTGCGTCAGTTCTGCCAGCGGGTTCGTTTGGTCCATGAACTGCGAGAGCTGCGAGGAGCCGAAGAATTCCTTGATCGCCGCGATGACCGGACGGATGTTGATCAACGCCTGCGGCGTGATCGCGTTCGCGTCTTGGATCGACATGCGCTCGCGGACGACGCGCTCCATCCGGGAGAGACCGATGCGGAACTGGTTGGTGAGCAATTCACCGACCGAACGCAGACGGCGGTTGCCGAGGTGGTCGATGTCGTCGGTGTTGCCGACGCCGTGCAGGAGGTCCATGAAGTAGGAGATCGATGCCAAGATGTCGGACGGCGTGATGTGCTTCACGTTTTTGTCGACGTTGGCGTTGCCGATGACCTTGATCACTTTGCCGTCTTCACGCGGCGAGAAGATCTTGATCTCTTGCAAACGGATGTTCTCTTCCTCCACGACACCGGAAGTGGACTTGTAATCCACGTAGTTGACGGAGTTGTTCTCAAGCGCCGGCAGGATTTTGTCCAGCAAGCGGCGATCCAGAACGGAACCCGCCTCCGCGATGATCTCGCCGGTGGTCGGGTCGATCAGCGTCTCAGCCAGACGTTGGCCGAGCAAACGGTTCTTGATATGTAACTTCTTGTTGATCTTGTAGCGGCCGACGTTTGCGAGGTCGTAGCGCTTCGGATCAAAGAAGCGGGAAATCAGCAAGTTGCGGGCGTTCTCCAGAGTCGGCGGTTCGCCCGGACGCAAGCGCTCGTAGATCTCAAGCAGCGCTTTCTCCGTGTTCTCGGTGTTGTCTTTGTCCAGCGAGTTGCGCAGGAACTCGTCTTCACCCAGCAAGTTCAGAATCTCAGCGTCTGTCGAGAAGCCCAATGCGCGCAAAAGCACCGTCACGGGGATCTTCCGCGTACGGTCGATGCGGACATAGATGATGTCCTTCGCGTCGGTCTCCAACTCCAACCAAGCGCCACGGTTCGGGATGACGGTCGCGGTGTACGCCTTCTTCCCGTTTTTATCGATCTTGGTATTGAAGTAGACGCTTGGGGAACGAACCAGCTGGGAGACAATGACACGCTCGGCACCGTTGATAATAAACGTACCGGTGTCTGTCATCAGCGGGAAATCACCCATAAAGACTTCCTGCTCCTTCACTTCACCGGTCTCGCGGTTGATCAAGCGGACCTTGACACGCAAAGGCGCAGCGTAGGTTACGTCGCGCTCCTTCGACTCATCGACCGAGTATTTCGGTTCCCCCAGGCTGTAATCCACAAATTCCAGGACCAGGTTCCCCGTAAAGTCTTGAATCGGAGAGATGTCTTGGAACATCTCTTTCAAACCTTCGTCAAGAAACCATTGATAGGACTTCTGCTGGATCTCGATCAGGTTCGGCAGTTCCAATACTTCTTCGAGGCGCGCATAGGTTCTGCGTTGCCGTTTGCCGTATTGCACTAGTTGTCCCTTCAAATCTGTCACCCCTCATACCTTTGGTCGACATTTGATACCAAAAAAATAAAATGCGAGTACGCTATGTAAACACATTTCTTGGTAAACCACGTAATATTCATTCGTAACCAGAAACCCTGCAAACCATACCCCCTACAGAGACAAAGCATGCAGTGTAGGATTACGCATTAAACAACTATACAACAACGAATCTGGCGTGTCAACAAATTCTTGGCACAGATTCTAAGGGTTGGTTTGCGGACCACGGCAACGGAAAATCCGGAATCCGGCATCCCGCGCGACATCTTCTACGTCTTCGAACAACTCTTCCAACCGCTTCTTCGCAGACGGCGCGCCTTGCTTTTTTTGAATCACCACCCACAGCTCGCCGCCGTCCGTCAGATGATCTACGGCACCTTCAAAAATCGAATGCACCACTTGCTTGCCCGCCCGGATCGGCGGATTGGTCAAGATCACGTCAAAGCGGCGTCCTTGCACTTGCTCATAGCGGTCGCTGACCAGCACTTCCACGTTGGAAATCCCGTTGGCTTGTGCGTTGCGGCGCGCCAACTCCACCGCGCGTTCGTTCACGTCCACCATCGTGACCCGACCGTTTGCGGCAAGCTTTGCCGCCGTCAGACCGATCGGCCCGTAGCCGCACCCGACATCGAGAACGTCCGCGTCGTCCGGAATCTCCATCGTTTCAATCAACAGATCGCTGCCAAAGTCCACGCCGGATTTCGAAAACACTCCGGCATCCGTCCAGAACACAAATTCCTGCCCCCGCAATGTCACGCGGATGGCGCGCAGGTCATGCTCAACCGTCGGTTTGTTCGAATAATAGTGGTCACTCACGGGCGCACACCCTCCCTCACCTACATTAGGTTACCCATTTTCCAGTACTTCTAGTAGCTGCCTCGTATGTAAAAAAACACCCGACCGCGTGGGCCGGGTGCTTTTTGAGGAGCAAAAGTGAAATTACTTCACTTCTACGGAAGCGCCAGCTTCTTCGAGCTTCGCTTTCATAGCTTCTGCTTCTTCTTTGGAGATCTTTTCTTTCAGCGCCTTCGGAGCGTTGTCAACGATTTCTTTCGCTTCTTTGAGGCCCAGGCCGGTCAGTTCGCGAACGACTTTGATAACGTTGATTTTGGAAGCGCCAGCGTTGTTGAGGATGACGTCGAATTCGGTTTGCTCTTCAACAGCAGCAGCAGCAGCGCCGCCAGCAACTGCAACCGGAGCTGCAGCGGAAACGCCGAATTCTTCTTCGATTGCTTTAACGAGTTCGTTCAGTTCGAGAACGGACATACCTTTGATCTTTTCAAGGATATCAGCGGTGTGAGACATTGAGAAAAACCTCCTAATAGGTTGTAGTTTTGTTTGTTACGCAAGAAATTGCTTACGCTTCTTGTTTCTCTGCCACTTGCGAAACTGCGTATGCGAAGTTGCGCATCGGAGCTTGGAGAACGGAGAGAAGCATGGAGAGGAGACCCTCTTTGCTCGGCAGTTCAGCCAGAGCTTGAACTTCGGAAGTACCGATGACTTTACCTTCAATGATGCCCGCCTTCAGCTCGAGAGCTTTGTGGGTTTTTGCAAAATCATTGAGGATACGCGCCGGAGCGACAACGTCATCCTTGGAGAACGCGATTGCGTTCGGGCCGGTCAGGAATTCGTTGACTTCGCTCAAGTTGACTTGCTCAGCAGCGCGACGGGTCATGGTGTTCTTCAGAACTTTGAACTCGATGCCAGCGTCACGGAGAAGCTTGCGGAGTTCGGTGACTTCGCCAACGGTCAGACCGCGGTAGTCAGCAATGATCGTGGAAACGGAACCTTGCAGTTTTTCTGCAATTTCGTTGACGATCGTTACTTTTTCTTCACGGATACCCATCGTTACACCTCCTATTTTGATGTCGTCGCAGACAAAAGCCCTCGCAGTTGACCTACGAGGGCATACGTTTCACAACCAAGGTGAATCGATGTTCGTCCTCGGCGGGGTATTAAGCGAAGCCATTCAGCTTGCGCACCCGCTGTCTACGGTCGCAGCATATTCAGTTGCAACAGGACATATCTTATCATGCTTGGTTTTGAAAGTCAAAGCGGAAATTGCTGGTTGGGTACAAACCCTTACTTCTGCGGGTTTACTTTCACGCCCGGGCCCATGGTGGAGGAGAGGGTGATGTTGCGCAGGTAGGTACCTTTCGCAGCAGCCGGTTTCGCCTTCACGATGGTGTCGAGGAGGGTGTTGTAGTTGTCCAGCAGTTTTTCGTTATCGAAGGAGATCTTGCCGATCGGAGCATGGATGTTACCTTGCTTGTCGACGCGGTATTCGATCTTACCCGCTTTGATCTCGTTGACAGCTTTGGTTACGTCGAAGGTGACGGTACCGGTTTTCGGGTTCGGCATCAGACCTTTCGGACCGAGCACGCGACCGAGCTTACCAACAGATGCCATCATATCCGGGGTTGCGACGACAGCATCAAAATCGAACCAACCTTGGTTGATCTTGTTGATCATGTCCTCTTCGCCCACGAAATCAGCGCCTGCCGCTTCCGCTTCCTTCGCTTTCTCGCCTTTTGCAAAGACGAGGACGCGTTGGGTTTTACCGGTGCCGTGCGGCAGTACAACCGCACCACGGATTTGTTGGTCAGCTTTCTTCGGGTCTACGCCCAGACGGAAAGCGACTTCGACGGTTTCGTCAAACTTTGCGCGAGCGGTTTTCTTGACCAGCTCGAGCGCTTCTGCCGGCTCGTATTGAACGTTGTTGTCCACGAGCTTCGCAGCTTCTGCATATTTCTTACCTTGTTTCGGCATTTGAAAGTTACCTCCCTCATGTGGTTATAGCGGTAGAAAAAACCTCCCACGAATAAGGGTTGGCAGAGTCACGACCCCGCCAACCCGCGAAGAAAATCGAAGAGGGTTAGTCTTCGATGATGATGCCCATGGAGCGTGCAGTACCTTCGACCATACGCATAGCGGATTCAACATTCGCTGCGTTGAGGTCGGGCATTTTGGTTTCCGCGATTTCACGGACCTTATCACGCTTAACGGTTGCAACTTTCTTCTTGTTCGGTTCACCGGAACCCGACTCGATCCCTGCTGCTTTTTTGAGCAGGACGGCAGCCGGCGGGGTCTTCGTTTCGAAAGTGAAAGAGCGGTCTTCATACACGGTGATAACAACCGGAATGATGAGACCCGCTTGTTCTGCGGTACGAGCGTTAAACTCCTTGCAGAACCCCATGATGTTTACCCCAGCCTGACCGAGAGCCGGACCAACCGGCGGTGCAGGGGTGGCTTTCGCTGCCGGAATTTGCAGCTTCACGAGTTTCATAACCTTTTTAGCCACAACAGACACCTCCTTCTAGAAAGAATGTGGTTCAACGGGAACAGAAGCCCCTCCCACTAAAAACAGGTCTACGATGGCAGGACCATGATAGACCAAACTTTAACCGAAGTAGATTATAGCTTCTCGACCTGATCAAAGTCAAGTTCGAGCGGGGTTTCGCGTCCGAACATCGAGACCAAAACCTTGAGCTTCGCCCGATCGGCGTCGATCTCTTCGATTGACCCTACGATGTTGGCAAACGGGCCGTCGGTGACGCGCACCGCTTCCTTCAGCGCAAAATCAACGGGTTTACGCGCTGCAGCATCCACGCCCATCTGCTTAAGAATGGTGCGGACTTCAGACGGCATGAGCGGGGTCGGCTTGGAACCGGCGCCCGTAGAACCCACAAAGCCTGTGACACCCGGCGTATTACGCACAACGTACCAAGAGTCATCGGTCATAATCATTTCGACGAGGACATAGCCCGGGAAAACTTTCCGCATAACGGATTTCTGCTTCCCGTTTTTGATTTCCGTTTCCTCTTCCACAGGGACGAGGACGCGGAAGATCTTGTCTTCCATCTCCATGGAGACGACACGTTTCTCCAGGTTCGTTTTCACCTTGTTTTCATAACCAGAATAGGTATGGACGACATACCAGCGTTTCTCCAACTGTTCCATGTACGCGAGGGCAGGATGCCCTTCCCCCCTAAGTTTGGTAAGTGTGTTTCGGCTTGTCCTTACTTGTCCAAGCCGAGAAGGCGCAACAGATAACTGACGCCAAGGTCGAACGCAAAGATCAAGAGAATCATGAAGACGCAAGTGCCAAGCACCACGCTCGTATAGCTCAACAGCTCTTTGCGGTTCGGCCAGCGGACGCGCTTCAACTCGCCCCAAGAGTCTCGGAAGTAGTATCCGATTCGCTTGAAGAAGTTCGGGCGACGTTCTTGATTGGCTTCAGTTGCGACCGTAGATGATCCTGCCATACGTGTTCACCCCTTGTCCGAGTGCTACACCATTAGCGGGTTTCGCGGTGCGCAGTGTGAGAGTTGCAGAACTTGCAGTACTTCTTCAACTCGATGCGGTCCGGGTTGTTCTTCTTGTTCTTCTTGGTGATGTAGTTGCGTTGCTTGCAATCGGTGCAAGCAAGAGTAACGTTCACGCGCATCTATGGACACCTCCTACTAATTGGATGCTTTTATACTCATACTATTCCATTAAGACATGGATACCTATCTAAATTAGCATACCAACAAGTCCGTGTCAACCTGTCACCTTATGCATGATATCCAAGATCTTGCCAACCTATACTTACAAAAAGAGAGACACACGCACTCTCGCGTGTCTCTCTCTCATGTACAAACGGTTGGTTGCGGGGACAGGACTTGAACCTGCGACCTTCGGGTTATGAGCCCGACGAGCTGCCAACTGCTCCACCCCGCGATAGGATCGGCTGGGTCCGAGTTTCGCAAAAAACGCTTCCCTCAGCCGACAAAAAACAGTATACCACAACGGTCAACATAACGCAAGTAGTCAATTTAATTGACATTCCGCACTTCCAGGTAGCGTTCCAGCTTTCGCTTCACGCGCTGCAAGGCGTTGTCGATCGACTTGACATGACGTTTCAAATCGACGGCGATCTCTTGGTACGAGCGGCCGTCGAGGTAGAGCATGAGAACTTTGCGCTCCAGATCGCTCAAAATCTCGCCCATGCGGACTTCGATGTCGTCGAATTCCTCTTGGTTGATGATCAGCTCCTCCGGGTCGGTGACGCGGGAGCCGCAAATCACGTCAAGGAGCGTGCGGTCTGAGTCTTCGTCGTAAATCGGTTTATCCAGGGAAACGTAGGAGTTCAAGGGGATGTGCTTCTGTCTGGTAGCGGTCTTGATTGCGGTGATGATTTGCCGAGTGATGCACAGTTCGGCGAATGCCTTGAAAGAGGCAAGTTTATCATCGCGGAAATCGCGGATCGACTTGTACAAGCCGATCATACCCTCTTGGACGATGTCCTCGCGATCCGCACCGATGAGGAAGTAGGAGCGTGCTTTCGCGCGCACGAAGTTCTTGTACTTATTGATCAGGTGTTCAAGCGCTTCGTCGTCGCCCTGTCGGACGAGTTCGACTAAGTCCTCGTCGGACATGACTTCGAGGTCTATCGATTGACCTGTAGTTACATGACTAGCCAACTCTCATCCCTCCGACTATAGGCGTGCCGCCGAGAATGAGACTATTATACTTTATGTAATCTAGCAGGGTCAATTGCTAACTTCCGTCATTTCCTTCTCCACTTTTCGAACATTTCCCGAACTTCGGGGGACAAATGATTTCCAAGGCGATTGGACCCCGGAGTCAAGTCTTCCACCCTCTCTTCGATTTCCTTCTTCGCCTCCTGCACGTCGATGCGCAGTTCGCGCGCCGAGATGCGGAGGGCCCCGCCGCCAAACGTCACCTGTTGCTCGACATAGTCGCTTGTCGCCACAAAGATATGGCGGCGGACTTTCTCCCGTTCCAACTCATAGACCAGCCGCTCGATCAGTTCGTCGGCCGTCTCCAATTCCTTCGTGTACAGCAACTGGACGCCTCCGACCCGCTCCTCCGTCTGCCCGCCGCGTTTTAAGTGGGCATCAAAGACGACGATCACCTCGCGCCCGGTGATCGCCCGATACTCCTTGAGATCGTCCAGCAGTTGATCCCGCGCCGCTTCCAGACTCTGCGCTTTCAGAGCGCGCAGTTCCGGCCAGTCCCCGATGATGTTGTACCCGTCAACGATGAGGACTTCACGCATGATCGCAGAGGCTGCCTAGCGCTTCTCGCCGCGCTGGCGCAGCACTTCATAGAGCAAAATGCCGGTTGCCACGCCCGCGTTGAGCGATTGGACTTGTCCGATCATCGGGAGGCGCACGAGATGGTCGCAGCGTTTTTTGACGACTTCTCCGAGCCCTTTGCCTTCGTTGCCGATGACGAGCACGGTCGGGACGGTCATGTCGACTTGGTGATAGAGCTTCTCGCCGTCCACATCGGTGCCGACGACCCAGTAGCCCATCTTCTTGAGCGATTCGATCGCTTGCGAGATGTTCGCCACGCGCGCCACCGGAATGTGCTCAATCGCGCCGGCAGACGCCTTGGCGACGGTTGCGGTGAGCGGAACGGCACGGCGTTTCGGGATGACGATGCCGTGTGCGCCGACGCCGTCCGCCGAACGCAGGATCGAGCCCAAGTTGTGCGGGTCTTCGATTTCGTCAAGCACGATGATCAAGCCCGGACGCGGGGAGTTGTTCGCCGCTGCCACGATGTCTTCGAGCTCCACATAATCTTTTGCCGCGATGTAGGCGATAACGCCTTGGTGGTTGCGGCCTTCGGAAATTTGATCGAGTTTGTTCTTCGGCACGGTTTGCACGACGATGGAAGCTTGGCGCGCTTTGGAGAGAATCTCCATGACCGACGAGCCGGTTGCGCCCTCCGCCATGAGGATTTTGTTGATCGTGCGCTCCGCTTTCAAAGCTTCCAGCACCGGGTGACGGCCTTCGACTTGCTCGTTGGCGTTCGCTGCCGCCTCTTCCGCACGCGGGGCGCGGCGCTCTTGGCGTTCACCCCGATTCTCAAAACGGTCGCGGTTGCCGCGGTCAAATCCGGCACGCCCGCCGCGAGCGCCGCGCTCTTCGCGTTCGCCGCCCTCGTCGCCCGCGACGAATTTCGCTTTGCCCGCAAAGCGGTCTGCGCCGCCTGCTCGTCCGCCGCGGCCCCCTGCTGCTTTTTTCGCGCGCGCTGCTTGGGAAGGGTATTTTCTCATAGTATCAGTCTCCTCTACGGTCTAGTTGTCTTGGGACTCCAGCCATTCAATCGAGCGGGAAGCCAGTTCCTGCAAGCGGTCAAAGCGCCCGTGCAGGTACAGATAGCCCAGCAAACTCTCAAAGCCTGTCGCATAGCGGTAGTCGATGATGTCGCCGTTCTTGGGCGTCGACCCCGACTTGGCGTTGCGTCCGCGCTTGACGACGGCCAGTTCCTCTTCGGACAAGCTCTCCGTCAAGTAATGCAACACGTCCGCTTGCGATTTCGCTTTCACATAGTGCGTTGCATATTTGTGCAGGCGGTTCGGCTGCATCTCGCCCTTGCACAGCAGGTGCTGGCGGACAAACATCTCCCAGACCGCGTCGCCCATGTAGGCGAGCGCGAGTCCGGGCATTTCGTTCGGTTTTTTCACAAGCGGGGTGATCGGGGCGAGCCCCTGCACCCGGCTGTGGTTGTCGCAGTCGGTGTTCATCTCTCTCACTTCCGTCTCCAACGAATCCCTTGCGGCGTGTCTTCCAGCACGATGCCCATCGCGGTCAGTTGATCGCGAATCTCATCGGCCCGTGCCCAGTTTTTGCTCTTGCGCGCTTCGGTGCGCTCGGCGATGAGCGCTTCGACCTCGGCGTCCAAATCCGCTTCTTCGGCCGCCAGCGGCACCGCCAGCACGCCCATCAACTCTTCCAAGATCGTCAGGTACGCCTGCAGCGCCCCGCGCTCCACCGTCTCTTGGCGGAGGTACTTGTTGGCATCGCTGACGAGTTCAAAAATCGCCGTGATGCCGTCGGCCGTGTTGAAGTCATCATCCATCGCCGCCGTAAATTGGCCGCGGAACTGTTCAACGTCCACCTTATCAGCATCGCCGTCGACCGCCGTCTCTAGTCGATGCGTAAGGTTGGCATAAGAAGAGCGGATGCGATCCAAGCCGTTTTGCGCGTTCTCCACCAGTTCTTCCGAGAAGTTGACCGGGTTGCGGTAGTGCGCCGACAGCAACAGGAAGCGCAGCACGCCGCCTTCGTACTTCTCCAACAACTCGCGCGTTGTGAAAAAATTACCTGTCGACTTGGACATTTTCTCGTTGTTCAAGTTCACAAACTCGTTGTGCATCCAATACTTGGCGAGCGGTTTGTGCGTGCACGACTCCGACTGGGCGATCTCGTTCTCATGGTGCGGGAACGTCAAGTCCACCCCGCCGCCGTGGATGTCGATCTGCTCGCCCAAGTGTTTGCGGATCATCGCCGAGCACTCGATGTGCCAACCCGGACGGCCTTCGCCCCACGGGGACGGCCAGGCGATCTCGCCGGGTTTCGCCGCTTTCCACAGCGCGAAGTCGGCGGGGGCTTTTTTCTTGTCGTTGACGTCGACGCGGGCGCCCGCCACGAGGTTCTCCATCGTCTGTTTGGAGAGCTTGCCGTAGTCTGCGAACGTTTGTTCGGAGAAGTACACATCGCCGCCCGATTCATACGCATGACCGGTCTCGATAAGCTCCGCGATCATCGCGATGATCTCGCTCATCTCTTCGGTCACGCGCGGGTAGAGGTCGGCGCGCGTGACATGCAACGCTTCCACGTCGGTAAAAAACGCCTCCACATACTTGTCGGCCACTTCCTGCGGCGATATTCCTTCTTCCAACCCGCGCTTGATGATCTTGTCATCGACGTCGGTGAAGTTCATCACATACTTGACGTTGTAGCCGCGGTATTGCAGGTAGCGGCGCACTTGGTCAAACACGACGAACGGACGCGCGTTCCCGATGTGAAAAAAATTATAGACGGTCGGGCCGCACACGTACATGTTGACATCGTTCCCGTTCAACGGTTGAAAGGGTTCTTTCTGCCTGGACAGGGTGTTATAGACTTGAATGGACATCGGTCTGTTCTCCCCTTGCTTGCGACTGTTGTAGTTTTTCCACTTCCGACTTCAAATCATCAATCTGCTGCTGCATCTGTTTGACGATCTCCATGACCGGGTCGGGCATGTTGCATTGGTCAAATTGATCCACGCGCTTGCCGTCCTGCATGATCACTTTGCCGGGAATGCCGACGACCGTGGCGTTGGGCGGCACTTCGCGCAAGACGACGGAGCCGGCGCCGATCTTCGAATTGTCGCCGATGGTGAACGAGCCGAGCACTTTGGCGCCGGATGCCACCATGACGTTGTTGCCGAGCGTCGGGTGACGCTTGCCTTTTTCCTTGCCCGTTCCTCCGAGCGTGACACCTTGGTAGAGCGTGCAATCATCGCCTACGATGGCGGTTTCCCCGATCACAACGCCCATCCCGTGGTCGATAAACAAGCGGCGGCCGATCTGCGCGCCGGGGTGAATCTCGATCCCCGTCAACCAGCGTCCGAACTGCGACACCAACCGAGCGGGTGTTCGCCAGCCCCAACTCCACAGCTTGTGCGACCAGACATGAAACCAAATCGCATGGAGCCCCGAGTAGGTCAAAAACACTTCAAAAGAACTCCGCGCAGCCGGGTCGTTTTTCATGACCGTTTGTATATCCTCTCGAATCCTTGCAAACATGTGGTGTTTCCCCCCTCTTGCTGTCTCTCCCAGATGAAAAAAGCCCGCCTCTGCCGGATGGACAGAGACGGGCTGTATACGCCGTGGTTCCACTCTGCTTGGTCTCCCCGTCTCGCATGCACACGACGGTGCACAGGGGTCGACCCGCTCGAAGACCCGGTAACGGGGGTCAGGCGTCGGGCATTGCCTCCCGCGAACAACAAGGCGCATTTCACGGGTCGTCTCCTCGCTCCCACTTCCAGCCTCGACGTCGTCGTCTCGGTGGGAACTCTCTGGCAGGTCGTGCCGCGCTACTTTTCCTTGTTCGACATCTTTCTTGGTGTTTCGAGATCGTTCTCTGTTATTGTACCAGTTGGGTCAGTCGATTGACAACTTTTTCACGGCCCAAAAGCGCGAGGGTGGTGTTCAAGTCGCGGCCGTGCACCTGTCCGGTCGCCGCGACGCGCACCGGCATGAACAGCTGCTTGCCTTTAAAGCCGGTTTCTTTCTGCACTTCTTTGAGCGCCGCTTGGATGGCGGACGGCGTGAATTCGTCCAGACCTTGCGCCTTGTCGCGGAACGCCGCCAAGACGGTCGGCACCGATTCTTCGCCGAGCACCGCTTTCGCTTCTTCATCGTATGCAACTTCGGTGTCAAAGAACAACGCCGCATGCTCGGTGATTTCCGCAACGGCGTTCAGGCCGTCCTTGTACAGTTCGACGAACTGCGAAACCCACGCGCGGTCATAGTCAGCGCCGAGGAAGCCCGCTTTTTGCAAAAACGGAACTGCCAAGTTCACGATGCGGTCAAGATCGGCGGCTTTGATGTACTGGCCGTTCATCCATGCCAATTTGCCGGAGTCGAAGATCGCGCCCGACTTCTGCACGCGCTCAAACGAGAACTGCTCGACCAATTCGTCCAGCGTAAACATCTCTTGCTCGCCGCCCGGCGACCATCCGAGAAGTGCGAGGAAGTTGAGGATCGCTTCCGGCAGGTAGCCGAGTTCTTCGTATTGCTCGATGAATTGCACGATCGACTCGTCGCGCTTGGAGAGCTTCTTGCCGGTTTCGTTCAAGATCAGCGGCAAGTGCGCGAACTCCGGCACCGTCCAGCCGAACGCTTCGTAGATCAACAGTTGGCGCGGGGTGTTCGAGAGATGCTCTTCGCCGCGCACGACGTGTGAAATTTTCATCAGCGCGTCGTCGACGGTCACGGCGAAGTTGTAGGTCGGCACGCCGTCCGATTTCACGATGACGAAATCGCCGATGCCGTTCGATTCGAATTCGATGTCGCCGCGGATCATGTCGTGGAATTTCAGCACATGATCGTCCGGCACGCGGAACCGTACGGTCGCTTTGCGCCCGGCTGCTTCGTGCGCGGCTTTTTGTTCTGCGGTCAGATGGCGGCACTTGCCGAGGTAGCGCGGCAGTTCGCCACGGGCGCTGAGCTCTTCGCGTTCTGCTTCCAGCTCTTCTTCGGAGCAGTAGCAGTGGTACGCTTTGCCTTCTGCGAGCAGTTGGTCGGTATGACGCTGGTAGATGTCGAGGCGCTCCATGCAGGAGTACGGGCCGTACTCTCCGCCGACGCGGGGGCCTTCGTCCCAGGGCAGGCCGAGCCATTCAAAGCCGTTCATGAACCCGACGTCCGCGTTTTCCTTGTTGCGGGCTTGGTCGGTGTCTTCGATGCGCAGGATGTAGGTGCCGTTGTGTTTTTTGGCAAACAGGTAGTTAAACAGCGCGGTGCGTGCACCGCCGATATGTAAGTGCCCGGTCGGGCTCGGTGCATATCTCAAGCGAACAGTCACGTTGCATGCCTCCAAGGTCTTCTAATTTGGGTTTCTCCCCCAAAAGTATATCACTTTTTCAAAAGCAGCACGACCGCCTGCGCCGCCATGCCTTCTTCGCGGCCGACGAATCCGAGTTTCTCGGTCGTGGTGGCTTTGACGTTGACTTGGTCCAGGTCTGCGCCCAGTTCGCGCGCCAACACGCCGCGCATCTCGTCGATGTAAGGGCGCAGTTTCGGGCGCTGCGCCATGATGACGCAATCGAGGTTGCCGAGAGTATAGCCGCGCTCGGTGGCGAGGCTCCAGACGTGGGAGAGCAGTTTCACAGAGTCGGCGCCCTTGAAGCGCTCGTCCGTGTCCGGGAAGTGCAAGCCGATGTCGCCGAGCGCCAGCGCGCCGAGGATGGCATCCTTGACGGCGTGAAGCAGTACGTCGGCGTCGGAGTGTCCGAGCAGGCCTTTTTCATGCGGGATGGTCACCCCGCCGAGGATCAGCGGGCGGCCTTCCACGAGTTCATGGACGTCGTAGCCCATTCCGATTCGCATCATTGAATGTCAATCTCCTTTCGAGCTCGCCACAACGCTTCGGCGATCACGAGGTCCTCCGGCGTGGTGACTTTGAGGTTGGAGTAGAGCCCTTCGACCATCGAGACCGGGTAGCCGGCCCACTCGACGAGCGAGGCGTCGTCCGTTCCGGTGTAGCCCGCCTCCCAGGCGCGCATGTGCGCTTCGGCGAGCCATTCGCAGCGGAAGGCTTGCGGGGTGTGCACGGCCCAGAGGTCGGAGCGCTGGAGGGTTTCGCGGACCTGTCCTTGGTCGACGCGCTTGATGGTGTCTTTGACTTTGACGCCGAGCGTGGCGGCCCCGAACATTTTCGCGGCGGTCAGGACGGCTTCGACTTCCTCCGGCGTGACGAGCGGCCGGGCGGCGTCGTGGACGGCGACAAATTCAGTGTCGTGCAACAGCGCGGCGATGCCGTTGCGAACGGAGTCTTGGCGTTCGCGTCCGCCGGCGACGACGTCGCCGATTTTTGACAGATAGTACGCTTCGATCAGTTCGGTGATGTACGGTACGTCTTCTGACGCCACGACCAGCACGATCCGGTGGACCGTCGGGCAGGCTGCCAACGTTTGCAGCGTACGCACGAGAATCGGCGCACCGTCGAGGGGCAGGTATTGTTTTTTCATCGCACTGCCCATCCGCGTTCCGCTTCCGGCTGCGACGACGATCACTTCCGTTTGCATGGGGTTTCATCCCTTCACGTTAACAAGTACAAGTCTAGCCTTATTCATACAGCAAAATTCGGCGTTTGTCTATTGGGGAAGGGGAAAAAAGGGAGCTTGAGGGCTCTATTCAAATCCCAAAATCGGATCCTTGATCAGAATCAACCGCTCAACTTCATCTGGACTCACCACTTTTGAGCAAAGACCTGGTTCCACCATTTCGAATCCCAGCTCTCTAGCCTCAGCCAAACCTTCAAATCCTGAGTGCATGAGATTGATGTTCCGATCTCCCGTCTCATTCGCGTGGAACAGCAGCCCTCTGTACACTGCTTGATACAGAATATCGTAGGCATCTTCCACTTCGTAGGTCGGCACCGTTTTCACATACAAGCCAGGGCGTCTTTCTGTAAACCCATACCGTAGAACAACCGGAACTGTTTTTACGAAACCCGCGTACGAAATCAATTGGATTTTTTGAAAAAAGGACAGCTTCATCTCGGTCATTCCGATATCCTTGGTATTCACGGCCTTTGTAAACCGCAAATTGACCGCTTTTGCTCTTCGGTTTCACATCATCTCTCCTCATCCGGCCATCTTTCAAACTGAACGATTTGTTCGACTGTTACTGCCGTCGGAAGGACAAAACCCTTGTTCGGTTTTGCCTTTAAACGCAATTCTTCTATATCCTCCATCGGTACGTGTTTTTCAAAGTACCATCGGTCTGCAAACTTGAATCCAATCGCGACTGCTTCGTTAGAGCCTTCCAAGCCATTGTGTATCAAAAACGCTATCCCATCCTTTATGTTTTCAACTTCAAACTGCAGCCCTCGGTACAAGGCATATAAGGTATATCGGTAGACGGATTCTACTTCCTCCGTTTTGACTACCTTTTTATACTCACCTGGAAGCCACCCCCGAGGCACAAATCCTTCACATTGAGTCTCAGGATCTGAAGATAACAACATATAGTCCCCTGTATTTGGATCACTTGATAATTCATACTCTTTTCCTCGGTGCATTGCGTAGTCAACATATTGTTTATATTTCATCAGTTCTCCTCCTCTCCCCATGTACGGTCTCCATTTGAAAAAAGGAGCCCTACGGCTCCTTGGTGTAGATCGGTGTTGTTTTGTCGAGCAGATAGCGGGCGACTTCGCGGGTGTCGTCCGGGGTGAGGCGGTAGACGTCCAGTTGCGGGGCGTCCGGGAGGGATGCGCGGATCTGGGATTGGATGTCGAGCGTGAGTTCGAGGAACTTCGCTTCCGACGGACCTGTCCATACCAGCCCAAGCAAGGGGTGCGGCGGGTGGGTGGAATCAGTGATTGCGATCATCCCCAAGTACGCCGTTTGGATTTCAGGGCGTGTCGGGAAAAAGTCCTCCAGTGCTGCGAGCAACGCCTCCGGTTTTTCCTTCGGGGTGCCGAAGTAGGTGGCGGGCTCGTTGGTATTTTCACCCGGCTCTTGAGCGGCTGCGGCTTTCGGCGGGAGTTCGAAGAGAACTCCCGCTTGGAGAGCGCGGCGTTCGAGTGCGTCGAATTCCTTGCCGACGTCGGTGAACGGATTCAGGACGACGGTGATCTCCGACCCGACGCTCGGGAAGACCTCGCGGACAGGGAGGAGAACGACCGTTTCGTGCTCCGCTTCAGGCACAACCGAGCGGAAAAGTCCCTCAGAGGAAAAGCACGGAAGCAAGGTACGACCGGCGGCTTCATAAAAAGAGAGGTGGTACGTGTCATCCGTCTCATCCATGCGCCCGATGAAGTAGAGCTCGGCGTCCCAGAGGGCTTTGTAGAAGTCCGGGCGCATGGTGGGGGTTTGTTTGGCTTGAGTTAAGAGTTTGGTGAGTTCCGACATTTTCGGGTACCTCCTCATCACATTTCCCGATTACTCACTTACCGAATAATTTCTGGCATCCCCGGCGGCAACTCGAACCCCCACAACGGATTTACTATCGTGTGAAATTCATCAATTTTATCCACAGGGACATCTTTGACAAACTCCCACCGATCGACAAACTTAAAGCCAAGTGCTTCAGCTTCCTCAGACCCTTCCAATCCAATGTGAATCAAATAGGCGACCTTTTCCTTAATATTCTCCACCAGAAAAGATTTCCCGCCATACACTGCGTAATTATCGTAACGGTAGGCCGAATCCAACTCTTCTTTCTTTACTACTTTTTTATAAAAGCCAGGGAGCTCTTCCCACGGAACAAAACCTTCCTGTTGAGAATCTGCATTTGGTGATACTAACAGACGCTCTCCCGTATAAGCATCCATGGACAGTTCGTATTCCTTACCCCGATACACCGCAAACGTTCCATCTTTTCTTTCCATGTCAACATCCCTCGCTTACCAATTAGGTTCTAACACTTGCCACTGCTTTTTGCCAAGATATCGAGCCAACACGACCTGATTACCGTTTTCATCAATTCTGTAAATCTCAGAACCAATATTCAATTTGTCAAACCCGTCTTTAATCATATCAAATTCCGGGATCAGCCCCTTGCCTGCTGCAAAAGCATTCCCCAAAAACGGGAATTTTTCTTTAATCACTTGTACGTTATCTTCAAAAGGAGGCCTATACATCCCGGAGTTTTCCAAATTGTAGCGTAAAGCATAGACTGGTCCTTCCATGAACTGATCGTTCTCATCCAGATAACCATTCGGATACTTTTGGTTAAAATACGGATTCGGCTGATCGGGATGATGCGGGTCGTTTCGACGGTTGTAGTCCAACCGCAATTCTTCTTTGATCTTTCTTGGCGTATCAAGATGCGCTACATCTTGATACCGTGCCGTGAAACCAAAAACTCTATCGGTGCCCTTGTTCAAAATATCTTGCACCTTATCTCTGCCTATGATCTTCTGCATAACAACGCCATCTTCTAATTTCAGCTCAGAACGAACCCGTTTAACAAGGCTTTGACCCTCCACATCATTCCAATGTTCCTGCAGCGGCGCGTTCTTCAACTCGATAAATTCCTGCAGGTCCATATTCACCCCAAACTTTTTTAGAATGTCTGGAACCTCTGATGCAAAGGGTTGTCCGATTCGAGTTGACAGTTGCTCGGGTGAAAACGGGGCGTGATTATCTTTGATTTTATACGCCCTCTCAAGGTTCCCGTTCTCCTTCATCGTCCCCGCATCCGCGATGCGTTCTACCGTCGATGCCTCTTCCGCGATCTTTCCCGCCTTCGCCACCTTCAGAGCGTCGACGACTTTGTCGGCACCTTTGTCGCCGATGATGCCGAGGACGATGTTCCCGACCGCTTTCCCGAACCACTCCCCACGGGAATAGGCGTCGCCGTTGACGACATCATGGTTCCAAGACTCGGAGATCGATCCCCAGATCGCTTCCGCCGTTTGGATTGGGTGCTCCACCATCTGCTCCAGTCCCTCGATGGTCTTGTCCAAGTGCACGACCGAGTCGATCAAACCGCCGACCGTATCCACCACCGACTCCACCAGCCCCGCGATCACCCCGCCTGTGCCTTCGTAGGCGCTCTCCAGACCGTGGAGCAACTCGTGCCACCAGCCTTTGTCCTGGGCGTAGAAATGCAGGGAATGCAGGCTTTGCAAGATCCCCCCGAACGCTTGCGAAGCGGTGTAGTCCGCTTGGCTCGCTTCCATCTCCGCTTGGTTTTTCAAGCCGCGAATGTGCAGGCTTAATTGCCTCCGCTCATGCGCGTTCTCTTCCCCTTGCAAGGAAGACAACTCCCATTCCAACGTCTGAATCTGCTGCTGCAAACGCTCCACTTGCTCCATCGTCCACGCCAGTTGGTTCATCGCGCTGTTCGCCTGCTCCAAAAACCCTGCCGCTTTGTTCAAATCCTCGATGATCACCGCCACCGCTTTGGCAAACGCCAGCGCCGCCATCCCCCTCCAATGGGACAACGCTTCCACTTCGCTGCTCTTCAACCGGCTGGCTTTCGTCCGCAAATCGGACGCCCCGCCCGCAAATCGGCTGGCGGCATACCGCAGACTCCCCGTGTTGACATGTATCACGCACCCAGACCTCCATCCCGCTCTCAGTTCTCTCTCATTTTCTTCTAATTCTAACAAAAAAACGCTTCACTCGTCACGGGACGAATGAAGCGTTTCTGGTTGTTGACTTAAAAAACTACAGCGCTCTCTCCAGCGCTTTCGGCTTGGCGAAAATCATCCGGCCGGCGCTCGTTTGGAGCACCGACGTCACCAGCACTTCAAGGCGCGTGCCGATGTACTCGCGTCCGCCCTCTACGACGATCATCGTGCCGTCATCGAGGTAGCCGACGCCTTGGTTGTATTCCTTGCCGTCCTTGATCACTTGGACGTGAATCTCTTCCCCCGGCAAAACCACCGGCTTTACTGCGTTGGCGAGGTCGTTGATGTTCAACACCGCCACCCCTTGGAGCTCGCAGACTTTGTTCAAGTTGAAGTCGTTGGTCACGACCTTGCCCGAGATGTTCTTGGCGAGGCGCACCAGCTTCGAATCGACCTCTTGGATGTCGTCGAAGTCGATCTCCATGACTTGCACCTTGATCTTGAGTTCCTTCTGGATCTTGTTCAAGATGTCCAAGCCGCGGCGGCCGCGGTTGCGCTTGAGCACGTCGGACGAGTCGGCGATGTGCTGCAACTCTTCCAGCACGAACGACGGGATGACCAGCACGCCGTCGAGGAAGCCGGTTTTGACGATGTCGGCGATCCGACCGTCGATGATCACCGACGTGTCGAGCAGCTTCGCGTCGCCCGGACGGAGTTTCTCCTCGCCCTTTTTGTCCTTGTCCTTGTCTTTGTCCTTCTCCTTGTCGCGGCCGAAACGACCGGCGAAGAAGTTCATGAAGTCCTCGCGCTTCGAGAAGAAGAAGCGATACCCCATGTACGCCAAGAGGACGCTTGCGAAGAACTGGACCACGCTGCCGACGACGGGTATGAGTGCTATTGCGGGCGCCATCAGATAGGCGATAATAAGACCGGCCACCATACCGAATGCTCCGGCCAACACGTCGGAAAACGGGGTTTTCAGCAACTTCTCTTCACACCACTTGATCAACGTCACCACATAGTCGACTACCCAACTCGTCGCCAAGATAAACAACGAGCCTCCCAACACCGCTCCGAAGATCGGATGCGAAAACGGATTGGAGTCGAGCTGAATCCAACTGAACAACTCGGGCGCGAATTGGTACCCGAGCACGATCCCGATCACTGCGAAAAACAAATGCACGATTCTCTTCAGCACAGGACGTCACCTCCTCTATAGATGCCATTATAGACAATCATGCGCCCCAAGAAACGCGTTTGTGCGAGTTTGTCAAGAAGATTTAACAAAAGAAGACGTCACGAAGACGTCTTCTTGGAGAGTGCATGAAACATATTCTCCAGTTCCTCTTCGCCGGCGGGGCCGACCAACAACAACTCGCTGACCAAGATGTGTTTCGCCGTGTCATACATTTTGCGCTCGCCGGTGGACAGTCCCTTCTCCCGCTCAAAGTACAACAACTCGCCCAACACGTCGGCCACTTCGTAGATGTCGCCGCCCTTGAGCTTGTCGAGGTTCTCGCGGTACCGCTTGTTCCAAGATTCGTTCATCCGCTCTTTCTCTTCGCGCAAGATGCCGAGCACTTGGTCCACATCCGCTTCCACAATCGTCTCCCGGATGTTCAGCGTGTCGATCTTCGAAACGGGAATCATCACTTTCATCTCACCGTACGGCATGCGCAGAATGTAATACTGCTCAACCTGACCGAGAAATTCCTTGTCCTCAATCGCCTCGATGATGCCGGCGCCATGCATAGGATACACAACACGGTCTCCGATTTTAAACACTGACGCACCCCCATCTTGGTGGCATTTCTGTGTCTCATGATAGCACAAAAGCGGTATTCGGTCAAATTTTAAAATTATTATCCTACCATATTCAGACACCATTCGTCAACAGCTTGTTTTTTTATGTCGAAAAAAACGCAGTCCCTTGAAGGAAGGGAGCTGCGTTTTGCCCGGCTACTTGGCTATTTGTTCGTATTCCTCACGTGTGCTTTCGCTTCCTTTTTTCGCCTTCCGTTTGCCGTTTTTTTTTAAAACGCCGTAGAAAGCGTACACCGCCAGCGGCAGGAAGACCAGCTTCGTCGCGTGCTGCGGGAACAACCAGAACACGAACGCCACGATGACGATGATCGCCGGCACGATGTAGTACGCGGAACGCGGAACGCCGACTTTTTTGAAGTTCGGGTACTTGATGTTCGAGACCATCAGGTACGCGAGGAAGAGCATGAACAGCGGCATCCAGATCGTCTTCGCCGGAATCGCGTCGTGGTAGAGCGCCATCGTGGCGAGCACCCCGCCCGCTGCCGTGATCGGAAGCCCGACGAAGTAGTTCGGCGTGCCGGTGGCGACGTTGAAGCGCGCCAGGCGCAACGCTCCGCAGATCGGGAAGACCGCCGTGATCACGGTGCCGATCCAGCCGATTTCGTTCAGGACGACCCCGTACATGATGAACGCCGGCGCCACGCCAAACGAGATGACGTCCGAAAGCGAATCCAGCTCTTTGCCGAATTCACTTTGTGCATTCAAAGCGCGGGCTACGCGACCGTCAAGGCCGTCGAGCAGCATGCCGATGATGACCAACAGGGCCGCCCACGCGAAATTGCTCTTGAAAGCAACGATGATAGAAATGATGCCCAAAAATAAGTTCCCGACGGTAAACAAGCTCGGTAACGCACGTCTTACGATCATGATGTGTACCTACCTCCCTATCCCCTGTAACCCCCACTGCTTGTTTAGATGTGCCGGTCGATGAACACTTGTTCGGAGATGCGCTTGAGCCCTTCCTTGATGGCGCGGGCGCGCACTTCGCCGATGCCTTCCACGTCGTCGAGTTCCTCGATCGAAGCGTGCAAGATGCGCGGCAGAGCGTCAAACGTGTCCACCAGATTCTCAATGACAGGTTGCGGCAGTCGCGGGATCTTGTTCAAGATGCGATAACCGCGCGAGGAAACGGGTTCTTCGGTAATGTTAATATTCCCGGTGTACCCCAGAACTCTCACCAATTGCAGACTTTCCAGCAATTCATCAGAAGTCAGCGTATGCAGCTCCGACAAAATCTGATGCGGCGTGACGTCGAGCGTCTCTTTGCAATAGTCTTTGACCAACAGATACGCTTCTTCGTCCACTTTGGACACCAGCTCTTCCATCTGCATGGAGATCAGACGGCCTTCGGTGCCCAGTTCCGTGATGTACCGGCGAATTTCAGACTTGATGCGCAACACCATCTCGATGCGCTGCATGACGAGCGCGACTTCGTGCAGCGTGACCAGCTCTTCGAATTCCAGCGCGCTCAAGTTGGTCAGCGCTTGATCCAAAACTGATTTGTACTTCTCCAGCGTGTTGATCGCTTGGTTGGCTTTGGTCAAGATGACGCCGATGTCCTTCAGCGTATAACGGAAATTCGATTGGTAGAGCGTAATCACGTCGCGGCGCTGCGAAATGCACACGACGAGGTGACCCGTCTGTTTGGCGACGCGCTCGGCGGTGCGGTGGCGCGTGCCGGTCTCAAACGAGGGAATCGACGGATCGGGATTCAACTGGGTGTTGGCGTAGAGGATCCGCTTGCCGTCCTCCGAGAGGATGATCGCGCCGTCCATCTTCGCCAATTCATACACAGAGGCCGCGGAAAATTCGCAGTTGATCGAAAATCCGCCGTCTACGATCTCCATCACCTGCGGGGAGTTGCCGATGACGATCAAGGCCCCGGTCTTGGCCCGCAGAACGTTCTCCAACCCTTCACGCAACTGGGTGCCAGGTGCGATGAAGCGGAGGATCTTGTTGATAAGGGTGTCTTTTTTCATGTCATCACGCATAACCCGTCATCCCCCTAATGCTACTTGGAACGCCTCCTGTACCGTTTCAACTCCGATCACTTTCACGCCAGCCGGGGGCTGCCATCCGCGCAGGTTCTTCGTGGGGAGAATCACGCGGGTGAAGCCGAGCTTCATCGCCTCGCGCACGCGCTGTTCAATGCGCGAGACGCCGCGCACTTCGCCGGTCAAGCCGACTTCGCCGATGTAAACGTCGGTCGGCGGCATCGTCTGCTCGCGAAAGCTCGACGCGAGCGCCAGCGCGATGCCGAGGTCCACGGCCGGCTCGTCGAGGCGCACGCCGCCTGCGACGTTGACATACGCGTCCTGCGATTGCAGGTACAAGCCCATGCGCTTCTCCAAGACCGCCATGATCAGCGAGACGCGGTTGTGATCCAACCCCGTCGCCATCCGGCGCGGGGTCCCGTACGAAGACGGTGTGACCAGCGCTTGGATCTCGACCAGCACCGGGCGCGTGCCCTCCATGCTGGCGATGACGCAAGAGCCCGCCACTCCGTGCGGACGTTCAGATAGAAACAGCTCCGACGGATTGACCACTTCCTCCAGCCCCTTCTCGCGCATCTCGAAGATGCCGATTTCGTTGGTGGAGCCGAAGCGGTTTTTCACGCCGCGCAAAATCCGATACGTGTGATGTCTTTCACCTTCAAAATAGAGGACGGCGTCGACCATATGCTCCAACATGCGCGGCCCGGCAATCGCCCCTTCCTTGGTGACGTGGCCGACGATAAACGTGGCCAAGTTCAAGGTCTTGGCGATGCGCAGCAAAAAGGCGGTGCACTCCCGCACTTGACCGACACTGCCCGGCGCCGATTGCAGGCCCGGACGGTACACGGTCTGGATCGAGTCGATGATAAGAAAATCTGGGTTGTGCGTCTTGATATGCGACTCGACGCGTTCGAGATCCGTCTCCGGCAGAATGAGCAGGTTTTCACTGAGTGACCCCAGGCGGTCGGCGCGCAGTTTGATCTGTTTCGCCGATTCCTCCCCGGAGACGTACAACACGCGGCGGCCTTGCGTCGCGATGGCGTTCGAGGTTTGCAGCAAGAGCGTGGATTTGCCGATGCCGGGGTCTCCCCCGACCAGCACCAACGACCCGCCGACGATCCCGCCGCCCAAAACCCGGTCAAATTCGCCGTATCCGCTGTGTGTACGCGCCTCCTCCACGGTGTCGATCTCGGTGATCCGAGTGACCCGCGCAGGTTCGGACTGCAAGTGCGCAAGCGCCGCATGCGAGGGGGCCGACGCCGGCGCGGCGACCTCTTCGACCATGGTGTTCCATTGGCCGCATCCCGGACATTTGCCCATCCATTTGGGGCTTTCATACCCACAGTCTTGGCACACAAATTTTGATTTATACTTTGCCATACGTGTCCCCTATTCGTCTCTGTCATACAAAAAGGTTCCAATCTCCATCATATACGAAAGACAAGCACGCAACAAGGGACCTAAGTAGATGATACGCAGCGAACCCCCAAGAGTTTCGTACTGAGGAGTCGATTTTGAAAAAAAAACCCCGCCTCCGCCACAAAAGGCAGCGGATACGGGATTTTTTGATCGGCATTAGGCTTGTTGCGGTTCTTCTTGTTCGGCAGCGCCTTGGTTTTTGACGGTGAGTTTGCCGTCTTCGGTGTCGATCTTGACGAGGTCGCCCTTCTTGACGTTGCCCGAGAGCATCGCTTCGGAAAGCTGGTCCTCGATGTGGCGCTGGATGGCGCGCTTGAGCGGACGCGCGCCGTACTGCGGATCGTAGCCTTCCTTGGCGAGGAACGCCTTCGCTTCGTCGGTGAGCACGAAGTGAATGTCGTTTTCGCGCAGGCGTTTCTTGAGGTCTTCGGACATCAGGTCCACGATCTCGCGGATGTGTTCTTCTGCGAGCGGATGGAACACGATGGTGTCGTCGAGACGGTTCAAGAACTCCGGACGGAACTGTTTCTTCAGTTCGTCGAGCACGCGGTCTTTCATGTCGGTGTAGTCGGCTTCACGGGAAGCGGTGAACCCGAGCGCGCCGCCCTTGCGGATCGTTTGCGCGCCGACGTTGGACGTCATGATGATCACCGTGTTGCGGAAATCGACGGTGCGGCCCTTGGAATCGGTCAGACGGCCGTCGTCCAGCACTTGCAGCAGCACGTTGAACACTTCCGGGTGCGCTTTTTCCACTTCGTCAAACAGCACGACGGAGTACGGCTTGCGGCGGACTTTCTCGGTGAGTTGGCCGCCCTCTTCGTAGCCGACATAGCCCGGAGGCGCTCCGACCAGACGGGCGGTGCTGTGGCGTTCTCCGTACTCGGACATGTCGATGCGGATGATCGCGTTCTCGTCGCCGAACATCGCTTCCGCCAACGCTTTTGCCAGTTCTGTTTTCCCCACCCCGGTCGGGCCGAGGAAGATGAAGGAGCCGATCGGACGCTTCGGGTCTTTCAGACCGGCGCGGGCGCGGCGGATGGCGCGGGAGATCGACTTGACCGCTTCGTCTTGGCCGATGACGCGGTCATGGAGGATCTGCTCCAAGTTCAAGAGGCGCTCCGACTCTGCTTCCGCCAGCTTCTTGACCGGAACGCCGGTCCAAGACGCGACGATTTCCGCGATGTCTTCGGCGGTGACGACCGAGTCTTTTTTGACTTGCGTTTGTTGCCATTCGGATTTGCGGGATTCCAGCTCTTCACGCAGTTTTTGCTCCTTGTCGCGCAGAGACGCCGCTTTTTCAAACTCCTGCGATTGCACGGCCGATTCCTTCTCCGAGCGGATCTCTTCGAGCTTTTCTTCGAGTTCCTTCAGGTTCGGCGGCTGGGTGTACGTGCGCAGGCGGACGCGGGAAGCCGCTTCGTCGATCAAGTCGATCGCTTTGTCCGGCAAGAAGCGGTCGGTGATGTAGCGGTCGGACAGTTTGACGGCCGCGTCGATCGCTTCGTCGAGAATCTTGACGCGGTGATGCGCTTCGTAGCGGTCGCGCAGCCCTTGGAGGATCAAAATCGCTTCTTCCTTGTTCGGCTGGTCGACGTTGATCGGTTGGAAGCGGCGTTCCAGCGCTGCGTCCTTCTCGATGTGCTTGCGGTACTCATCCAGCGTGGTCGCGCCGATGCACTGGAGTTCGCCGCGGGCGAGCGACGGCTTGAGGATGTTCGACGCGTCGATCGCACCCTCGGCGCCGCCTGCTCCGATCAAGGTGTGCAGTTCGTCGATGAACAGAATGATGTTGCCCGCTTGACGGATTTCATCCATGATCTTCTTCAGGCGGTCTTCGAATTCGCCGCGGTACTTGGTGCCCGCGACGACGGTGCCCATGTCCAGCACCATCACGCGCTTGTTGCGCAGGGTTTCCGGAATTTCGTTGTCGACGATGCGTTGCGCGAGACCTTCGGCGATGGCGGTTTTGCCGACACCCGGCTCCCCGATCAGCACCGGGTTGTTCTTGGTGCGGCGGGAGAGCACTTGGATCACGCGCTCGATTTCGTTGGCGCGGCCGATGACCGGGTCAAGCTTTTGGTCGCGCGCCATCTGGGTCAAGTCGCGAGCCAGAGAATCGAGCGTCGGAGTGTTCGCCGCCTGCGCGTTCTCTTGGTGCGATTCATGGGTGTCGCCGCCGAGCAGTTGGAGCACTTGCTGGCGGGCTTTGTTCAGCGAGACGCCGAGGTTGGCGAGCACGCGGGCTGCCACGCCTTCGCCTTCGCGGATCAAGCCGAGCAAGATGTGCTCGGTGCCCACGTAGTTGTGGCCGAGTTTGCGCGCTTCGTCAATGGAGAGCTCGATGACTTTTTTGGCGCGCGGGGTGTAGGCCATGCCGGCCGATTGACCGGGGCCGCGGCCGATGATTTTTTCCACTTCCTTTTGAACTTTGTCGCTGGAGAGCCCCAGCGAAACCAGGGATTTCGCTGCGATGCCTTCGCCCTCGCGGACGAGGCCCAACAGGATATGCTCAGTGCCGACCCCGGAGTGACCGAGGCGGCTCGCTTCTTCTTGAGCCAGTGCTAACACTTTCTGTGCGCGTTCCGTAAAACGTCCAAACATCATGGGTTCCACCTCCATAGTACTTCGATCATATTCCAAGACAAAGGGACATTATGCTTGGCAAGATGCCGGGGTTAAATCCGCCCTTCATCCATTTGCAAACGTTCGCGGACGAGCGAGGCGCGCCGCCAATCCCGCTCTCCCGGAGCCAGTTCCGCCCCGTGAAATTTTTGCAGGAAACCGGGTTGGGTCATCACCATCAGCTCTTTGAGGATGTTTTTGCTGACGCCCTTGATCACGCCGAGGTCGATGCCGAGGCGCACATCGGAGAGACGTTGCATCGTCTCTTTGGAATCGAGCCGTCTCGCGTAGGCGAGGATGCCAAACGAGCGGGCGATGCGGTCTTCGATCACTTCGCGGTTTTCGTTGAGCAGGAAGTGACGGGCGGACTGTTCGTGCTCGATGATCTTGCGCACGACCGAATCGAGGTTCAAGATGATCTCCTCTTCCGACTGGCCGAGCGTGATCTGGTTCGAGATCTGAAACAGATTGCCGACCGCTTCCGTGCCTTCGCCGTAGACGCCGCGCACGACGAGCCCGACTTGGCCGAGCGCCGAGAGCACGCGGTTGATCTGCTGCGTGACGACGAGCGCCGGCAGATGCAGCATGACGGACGCCCGGATGCCGGTGCCGACGTTCGTCGGGCAGGCGGTCAGATAACCGTAGCGGTCGTCAAACGCGTAGTTCAAACGAGCTTCCAACAAGTCGTCCGTCTCGTTGGCGAGCGCCCAGGCTTCGCGCAGTTGCAGGCCCGGGAGCAACACTTGCAGGCGCAAGTGATCTTCCTCGTTGACCATGATCGAGACTTCCTCGTCGTCGCGCAGGACGACCGCGCCTCGACGGGCGTGTTCGACGAGCGAGGGCGAGATCAGATACTTCTCGACCAACGCTTGGCGGTCCACATCTTCCACGTCGCGCAGGGGGAGGATCTCGTAGCGTCCTTTTTCAGCAAAAGCCGGAGATTCCACCGCTTGGCGGACGGCGTTTAGAACTTCCTCCGATTGCGCTTCATTGGCAAGCAACGGAAAGGGAATGTCGCGCAAGTTGCGGGCGATGCGGATGCGGGTGGAGATTACGATGTCCGAGTGCGGACCTTCTTCTTGCATCCAGCGGGACGCGTCACGAACAAAGTCTGAAATCGACATGGTTCACACCCCCTCCCCGCTGTTGCCCTGGACCCCGCGTTCCAACTCGTGGATGCGGTCGCGCAGAACGGCTGCTTCCTCGAAGCGCTCGGCACTGATTTTTTGTTGCAGTTCGGCGCGGAGCTCTTCGATTTGTTTTTTGATCTTGATCCGGCCGCCGGCGCGCTGCGGAACTTTGCCCGTGTGGGCGGTGGCCCCGCCGTGAATGCGGCGGACGAGCGGCTCAAGGTGGTTCTCAAACGTTGTATAACAATCGGCACAGCCAAATCGGCCCAACTGAGCGAACTGCGGATAGCTGAGTCCGCAGGTGGCGCAACGTTTCGGCCCTTGCTGGGTCTGGATGCCTTTGCTCATGGGAGTGGCTCCCTGCGTTTCGAAGCCGAGAAGCCCGGACAGCAGGTTCTGGAACGAAAAAGCAGGTTCACCAAAAGGATTCGTCCCAAATCCGGGACTACCAAAGGATTTCATCATCACGTCGCCTTTTTCACGGGCGCAGGATTCACACAGATGAAATTCCTGTTTCGTGTTGTTGAGGATCTTCGTGAAGTGCACGGTGGCATCACGTTGGTTGCATTCCTGGCAGATCATTTGGCGTCTCCTCCTCCTGTACAGCTTGAGGTCGGGTCATCCCTTGAGGATGGCGACGAGCATTGCCGACAATTGACTGGCCCGCACTTGGTCGCGCAGCTGTGGAGACAGCGCGATGATGTCACTGCAGATCACCGCACGCATCATCAGGACCTCGCGCTCGGTCAGCACTTTTTCCTCGAGAAGCCGTTGGAGAAACCCTTCCGCTTCCCGGGCGGTCAAAGAGCTGCCGATGATGTCGAGAATCGCGCGGTGCAACGCGTTGTTCCCCCGGTCGAGTCCGACCCGTTGGATGCGGATGTACCCGCCGCCGCCGCGTTTGGATTCCACAACATAGCCCTTCTCAATGGTAAAGCGTGTGGAGATCACGTAGTTGATTTGGGAGGGCACACAGTGAAAGGTGTCGGCCAACTCGCTTCGCTTGATCTCAACGATGCCTTCATGTGAGTTGGTGAGGATGGTCTTCAGGTGATTTTCAATGATGTCGGAGATGTTGCGCATGGTGCCCGCTACCTCCCTCCTCCTGATCATTGACTTTGACTAACTTTGACCTTCATGTCTTCATTATATGTACGACCGGGCAAAATTCCAAGAGTCATCTCTCTTCACTTTGCCCAGTTTTGAGGGGGAATAATCCGATTTTGCGGTGGAAGCAGGGTCGTTTCTTTTATTTTCTTTCTATTTGACTATATTTGACCTTGATCAGAAGTTGATCAAACGATGTGATAAGGAGATCGGCCCCGTCGAGTTCGTGCGCGTTGCCGAATCCGAAGTCGCAGCCGATCGTGAGGAGAAAGTTTTTCTTGCCGGCGGTGATGTCCGATTTGCGGTCGCCGACCATGGCGGTTTTTTTCTCGTTGAGGTGTTGTTCTTGGAGGATGAGGTGGACGAGTTCTTCTTTTTTCTCCGTTTTGTAGGCGCCGGCGCAGTATAGTTTGTCAAACAGCGGGGCGAGGCCTTGCGTTTCGATCACGGTCTCCACATAGCGCAGTTCTCCGTTCGATGCGGTAAAAAGTTTGACGCCGCGCTCGCGGAGGGTTTGCAGGGTGTTTTTCACTCCCGGGTAGAGGTTGCCCGTTCCGGTTTGCATCAGCTCAATCTCGGCTTTGGCGAGCAGTTCGTTGGCTTTGTCGCGCTCATCCATCGAAGCGTCAGGGAGCAGGGTTTCCCAAACTTCAGGGATCGTCATGCCGAACGTGTTAAGGATCGCCTCGTCAGACGGGAGAGGGCGGCGAAGTTGCTCAAAAGTTTGACGATAGGCCGGCAACGCGACCTTCTCCGTTTGAAACAGCGTTCCGTCTACATCGAAGATTATCGCGTCCATGTGCGGGCTCCTTTCCTGTCCAATTAAAGATGGACTTGAATATGACTTGACTGAATCAGGGAATACCAAGTATGATTCTTTGTTATAGAGTGTCCGGAACGTGACAAGGAGATGAGAAGACATGGCTTCCAATAAATACGAAGAAATCACCAAGGCCGCGGTCATGCTGTTTGAGCGCAAGGGCTACCACGCGACTTCGGTGCAGGACATTGCCGACGAGGTCGGTTTGCAAAAAGGCTCTCTCTACCACTATATCACCTCGAAGGAAGACCTGCTCATGCAGCTCGCACACCGTTCGATCAGCGAGTTCAACGGGCAGATGGAGGAAATTCTCAAGAATGCGTCGCTCACCAACCGCGAGCGTTTGCACTTAGCGATTGAAAACCATTTGAAGTACGTGACCAAGAACGTGCAGCTAACGACCGTCCTGCTGCGCGAAGCTTTCTCGCTGGGAGAAGACCAGCACCAAGTCATTCAGGATTTGACCGACAAATACCTCAACCTCTGGACGCAAGTGATCGAGCAAGGCATCGCAGCAGGCGAGTTCCGACCGGTTCACGCGCGGATTACGGCGCTGTCGATCCTCGGTTCGATCAACTGGGTGTACCGCTGGTACAAGGAAGGCGGCAAACTGACCGCTTCCGATATATCGAAACTGTACTCCGACCTGTTCTTGGACGGCATTGAAAACCGATAAGCAAAAAAGACCCGCTCCGTTGGTTCGTCTCTGGAGCGGGTCTTTTTGTCGGGCGGACGGGCCGTTTTGTCTTGTTTTGTCGATTTGGTAAAAAGAGCCCGATCCGCAATGGATCGAGCTCTTCTCTGTTGCCTCGCGACGTCCTACTCTCCCGGGACCCTGCGGTCCGAGTACCATCGGCGCTGGAA
>NZ_JMIR01000031.1 GCF_000714935.1 Tumebacillus flagellatus | reverse complement strand
TGACCGCAACCGACGCAGGGTCCGGCGTGGCCAAAACCTACTACTCCGTCAACGGTTCCGACTATGTAGAAGGTACCAGCGTCCTCTTGAACCAAGACGGCGCAAACGTTGTCTCCTATTACTCTGTGGACAACGCAGGGAACAAAGAAGCAGCTCAATCCTTCACCGTCAAGCTCGACAAATCGGCACCGACCACCGTTTCCGACGCTCCGACCACTTGGTCCGCATCTGACGTGACGGTCCACTTGACGGCGACGGACGCAACCAGCGGTGTGGCGAACACCTACTACAGCATCAACGGCGGTCAAGCGGTGCAAGGCACGTCCTTCACTCTGACCCAAGAAGGGCAGTACACGGTGACCTTCTACTCCGTTGACAAAGTGGGCAACGCAGAGCAAGCAAACACCCTGACTGTGAAGATCGACAAAACCGCTCCGGTCACCAAGGCGTCTGACGTCCCGACCGACTGGACCCAAAATGACGTGACCGTGAACTTCACCGCAACCGATGCGGCGTCCGGAGTAGCGAAAACTTTCTACTCCATCAACGGCGCACCGTATGTGGAAGGCAAATCTGTCAAAGTCACGCAAGAAGGAACGATCACCCTCAGCTACTACTCGGTCGACGCGGCCGGGAACCAAGAAGCGGCAAAATCGCTGACCCTGAAGATCGACCACACCCCGCCGACTGCAACCATCAACCTCAACGACGAGTATGCAATCGGTTCTTGGATCAACATGCGCGACATCGTGACCTTCAACGATACGACGTCGAAGATCGTTTCCAAGAAAGTGAAGATCGAAGGACCGTTCGGCATCCGCACGTTTGAACTCTTCGACCACCTGCTCGTTCTGCTGCCGGGCACCTACAAAGTGACCGTCACGGCAACCGACGCAAGCGGTCAATCGATCAACGCCACCAAGTCGTTCACCGCGTTCATTCCGGTGCAACTCGATGTAACGCCGGGCGTGATCAAGGGCAACAGCGGTGTGTTCACCGTCCGTACGTCCCTGCCGAGCGGCTTCCTGACGCAAGGCTTTGATCTGGACAGCGTCACCCTCGACGGCGTGCATGCGTTGAACAGCAACAACGGGTACTACCAGCAAGCGAAGAACGGCCAATTCAAGTTCGAGCGTTCGGACTTCAAAAAATGGACTCCGGGTCTTCACGAAGTTGAGTTCCGCGGCTACAACAACGGATTCCTCGTGGTTGGCAAAGGGTACATCACCTTGAAGTAATGTGGGTAGTAACAAAAAATTCAGACCTCCTGCCAGATCGGCGGGGGGTCTGTCTTTTTAAGTCACCAGACGCGTGGTAAACTAACAAGGAATCTATCCGTTTCGGAAGGGACCGAGGCACTTGGCCAACAACAAAAACTCCAAAAAAACCACGCAACGCAACACCAAGAAGAAAAACTCCAACTCGATGACCTGGATCTTCGGCGGCGTCGTGTTGCTCTTGCTCGTGGCGATCATCTGGGGCATGCTCTCCAACAGCAACGAAGGGACAGCATCGGCCGCTCCGGAGATTGACAACATCGCCTGCCAGAGCATGGAGGGCGCCACTCAGCATAATCACGCGCATTTGGCGATCTTCAACAACGGCCAGCGTGTTGAAGTTCCGGCAAACATCGGGATTCTCCCCGGCAACAACTGCATGTACTGGCTGCATACCCACGACAACACCGGCGAACTCCACATCGAGTCACCCGTCTCCCGCGACTTTACGCTCGGAAACTTCTTTGACATTTGGAAACAACCGCTCGACCAAACCCATGTGCTGAGCTACTCCAACGGCTCGCCGCTGAAAGTCTACGTCGACGGCAAACCGTTTGACGGTGACCCGCGCACGATCCAGTTGAAGAGCCACACGATGATCACGTTGGAAGTCGGTCCGAACTTCGTGGAACCGGCGACGTTCAACTTCCCGCAAGGCGACTGATCGGTCTGTTCGCGTCCTTCCTTACATAACATGGGGAAAAAAGCAAAGAAGGTGCGCGATGTTCCCGTTTCTGATCGGACGCCGTGTGTACAGCATGATGAAGAAGTATCAGATCGAGATCTTGAACCACCAACCGGGACGCATCGAGCTCTATTCTCCAATGTGGAAAGACTCCGACGAGATGTCGGAGTTGCTCACCCAATTTGACAAGGAACCGGGTCTGCACAACATCGCGTTCGCCAAGCGGGAAGGTACATTGCAAATCTCGTTTGACGAAGCGCTGACCAAGGACTATGCCCGTCTCGAACAATGGATGCAACGCCTGGAGCAGTTCGGGCGCAACCGGTAAGAAGCGACAACTCCGCCGTGGGGTTGTCGCTTTTTTTTTTCTGGAGTTGGAAGCGTGGAGAAATGCTGGAACGGGTACTCTAACAATGAATCCGGAACTGCGTTCGGCGGGAGGCCCTCTATGGTAAGAACAGAAATTTCATCGTTTCAGGCTGTGTTGCTGATGCTCGCGTCCACAGGACTGATCAACCATGTGATTATCATTCCGATGATCTTGCAGAAGATCGGCAGAGATTCTTGGATCTCCGTGTTCTTGGCCGCAGCCGTCGCGCTGCTCTGGTCACCGCTGTTGGTGCTGATCTGCAAGCGTCTGCGTCAGCGGTCGCTCGTTGTCTGGTTTCGCGAGCGATACGGCAAAGCTGTCGCCGGCGCATTGGGCGGGCTGATCTCTTTGTACCTCTTGGCGGTCAGTGCCATGACCTTGAAATCCATGCTGGCATGGACGAAGACTTCCTATATGACGCTGACTCCAACGATTGCGCTGCTGATCTTGTTTCTGATCCTCTGTTTTTCCAACTCGTTTGCCGGGATTCAGTCGATCGGGGCGACCGGGGGGATTCTGGTGCCGTTTGTGATCGTGTTTGGTTTTTTTGTGATGCTTGGCAACGAACACCAGAAAAACTATCATCAGCTGTTGCCGTTCTTGGAAAACGGATGGAGCCCGGTGTTCAAAGGGATCTTCTACGCCGGTGCCGGGTTTGCGGAATTGCTCAACGTGCTGTTGATCCAACATCATGTCAAAAAACCGGTAGGCTGGAAGCTGTTCTTGCTCTTGGTTTTCTGTTTCATGGGGTTGACGTTAGGGCCGCTGACGGGGGCGGTCGCCGAGTTTGGCGCCTTTGAAGCGGCGGAGCAACGGTTTCCGGCTTATGAGGAGTGGCGACTGCTCTTCATCGGACGCTATGTGGAGCACGTGGACTTTCTCTCGATCTACCAGTGGTTGGTCGGCGCGTTTTTGCGCATCTCGCTATCGATGTACTTGATCCCGGACGTTCTGTTGATCCAAAAAACGCGAAAACGGCTCGTGGTGTTGTTGCTTTCCTATGCTGCAATCGGAGCCTTTGTCTTGCTTCCGCTCAACGACATGACGTATCTGTCGGTGATGACGACGTACGGCATTCCGGGGCTCACGGCGGGGTTGTGGATTTTTTCGCTGGTGTTGGCAGTATTGATCTTTGTTCGGAGAAAGCAAAGGGAGGCGTGAGGGGATGGAAGCGGACTTGCGAGACTGGTTTCGCACGAATGGAGATGTTGTGTTTCAAACGATGTATATCGGGACATTCCCTCGTCAACTCACCCTGTTGCTGGTCTATTGCGAAGGGATGACGGCCGATTCCCAAATCAACCAAACGCTCTTGCCGCAGCTGAGAAACGCCTTTCGCGACACGTTGCCGAAGAATGTTAAGCAGTTGGAGCGCATGAAACCGCTGCTGATGACCTTGATGACGGGTCCGCACCTCAAAGAAGCGGTGATTCGCAAAGTGTTTGAAGGGCATGTGTTGCTGTTGTTTCAAGAGCTGGGCGCGTTGTACGCGTTCAACCTGTCAAAATTTCCGCAGCGCAAGCCGGAGGAGCCGAGCACCGAAATTTCCATCCGCGGGGCGCGGGACGGACTGGTCGAGGAACTCAACGTCAACGTGGGATTGATTCGCAAACGGATGCCGACGAACACGATGTGTTGCGAGGAGTTTTCGCTTGGCACACGCTCACAAACCAAGGTTGCCATGCTGTATCTGGAGGATGTCGCCAACCCGGAAGTGATCGAGAAGATTCGGAGCAAAGTCAAAAGCTTTCAGGAGGACGCTCTTCAGAGCTCGCAACAGTTGGAGGAATATCTCGGGGGGACGCGGTTTACGCTGTTCCCGATGTTTTCCTATACGGGGCGGCCCGATTTTGCTTCGTTGTCGTTGACGAACGGGAGAATTGTGCTGCTCGTCGACGGGGCGCCCAACGCGCTCATCGCGCCGGTCTCGTTGTTTTTTCTCCTCGAAAGTCCGTCCGATTCGGTGACGTTTTATTACTTTGTTGCGTTTCAGCGGATCGTGAGGTTGTTCGGACTCTGCGTGGCGTTGATGCTGCCCGCGTTTTGGGTGGGGCTCAATTCCTACCATCAAGACCAATTGCCGTATACGTTTCTCGCCACCATCGTCGTCTCGCGCCAAGGGGTGCCGATGCCGGCGCCGATCGAAGCGTTCTTGATGATCATGCTGTTCGAGTTGTTTCGGGAAGCCGGGTTGCGGCTGCCGGCGACGGTCGGGCAGACGTTGTCGGTGGTCGGCGGTTTGATCATCGGCCAAGCGGCGATCTCAGCGGGTCTGACTTCGCCGAGCTTGCTGGTGGTGATCGCCACGTCCACGGTGGCGAGTTTTATCTTGGGCAACCAAGACTTGTCGGGATCGGTTCGCCTGCTCAACGTGCTGTTTGTGTTCGTGACGTCGATCTTCGGCATGTTCGGGTTCTTCGTTTGCGTGTTCGGGCTGTTGACCTATCTCGTCAATTTGCGCTCCTTTGGCGTCCCGTACCTTGCGCCCGCCTCTCCGCTCGTGCAACCGGACATTCGCCGGTACTTCTTTCCGCTCCCGTTCGGTACTTCGAAGAAGCGTCCGGAAGTCCTCAACACGCAAAACTCCAATCGCACAGGAGAGGACTCACCGTGAAACAGAAGGCTCGTTTGGCGTTGTGCTTGCTGTTGTCGGCCGTTCTGTTGACAGGCTGTTGGGATTTCCGGGAAGTGGAGCATGTGATCTATCTGAATGCGCTGGGTGTGGACTATGTGAAGGGGAAGTACGTGCTCTACGCGCAGGTGATCGACTTCACCAATCTGAGCAAGCAAGAGATCGGCGGCGGACGACACCCGGAAAAAGCGGCGATCGGCAAAGGGATCGGAGATTCGTTTGACGAAGCGGCGTTCAACCTCTACCGCACCGTGCAAAGCAAAATCTCATGGGCGCACATCACTGCGTTGGTGTTCACAGAACGAGCGGTCGAAGCCAACATCTCGATGAAAGCGATCGATTTGATGCGACGGTATCACGAGCTGCGGCACACGATGTGGACGTTTGGAACGCGGGAATCGTTGGCGGACCTCTTCGCCGTCACGCCGGTGATGAACTTGTCGATTCTGTATTCGAGATTGAATTCGCCGGAAGATCCGTACAAGCAGAGCTCGGATATTCGCCCGATGTTTTTGAACCAATACATTGCGTCGATCAAGGAACGGGCGGAAACTTCTCTTTTGCCGTTCCTTGCCATTTCCAAAGAGCGTTGGAAGATGGGCGAGGAGTCTCATCCGGTGTTGGAGATCAACGGCGTCGGCGTGATTCTGAACGAAAAGTACCAAGGGTTCGTCGACCGGGCGGGCTTGCGGGGGCTGCGCTGGGTGGAACCGAATCACCCGCGCAATGCCGTGTTCGTGCACCGCAACGGCAAGCCGTTTGCCGCCGTGGTGTTTCTGCATCCTTCCAGTAAGATTCGTCCCGTGGTCAACGGGGATCAGGTGCAGTTTGACATCGAAATCAAGGCGAAAGGAAGTCTGTTGGAACTGATGCAAGTTGCGTCTCTAGACGCAATCCAGAAAGCGGTCCGCGAGCAGTTGGAACACGAGGTTCGGGACACGTACGAAGTCGGGCTTGCACAGAAGTCGGACATCTTGAATTTAGGCTTGGAGCTGTTTCGCAAAGACCCGGATACTTGGCACTCCTTGCAAAAAGACGCGGAGTTGCCGCTGACCCGAAGTTCGTTGCGCAAGGTGGATGTTCAGGTGGAGATCTTGTCGTCCGGCAAATTGAAGATGTGAGGAGATCGAGCGAGAATCGAAAGCAAAGGGCGCTAAGCGGCGCCCTTTTGTTTTTTTTTCATGAAGATTTCACGGAGAGATGGTATGCTAAGGGAAGTTTTTTCAGAAAGGAAGTTTTGCTCTCATGAATTATGAAGTGTTTCAATGGATCAACAATTTGACGACTGTGTTCCCGTCGTGGCTGTCGAACTTCTTGGTGTTCTTGGCGGAGAATGTGCAATACCTCTACATCGCGTTGCTGGTCGTGCTCTGGTTTCTCGGCTCGGGCGCGGCTCGCAAGGAGAACCGCCGCACCGCTCTGTACACGTTCTTGACTTCGATGCTCGGGTTCTTGATTTCGTATATCATCGCAAAAGTCTACACCCATCCCCGTCCGTTTATGGTGCATGACGTGCACCAGTTGATCCCGCACGCACCGGAGAACTCCTTCCCGAGCGATCATGCGACGCTCGCGTTTGCGTTTGCGTGGATGATGCTGTTCCGCAAGCGCGTGTGGGGCGCGTGGCTGATGCTCTTGGCGGTCGTTGTCGGGTTTGGCCGCGTGTTTGGCGGCGTACACTATCCGATGGACATCGTCGGCGGCTTTGTCGTCGCGTTGTTCGCGGCGTGGGCAGTCTTGCGTACGAGCCGCATATGGAACGCGCTTCCGTTCGTTCGGGACGAAGACGCAACGTTGCGCGGCTGATATTTGTTTCAGGAAAAAAGTCTGTCTCTCTTGCGGGAGGCAGGCTTTTTTGTGGTTGTATGTATTTTCCAGAAGTGGTATACTGGTTGGGCACTTTTTTCTGAAAGAACGGAAGGGAAGGTGACGGGATGTCGATTACGGAACATCAGGAATACCAAAGCGAACGCACCCGCTTGGAAGCGACCAAGGAGTATATCGGGCTGGTGCTGCAAGAGAGTGAGCAGAACGAAGACGCGTTTCGCGAAAGCATCAAGGAAGCGTACGCGAATCTGAATTCCTTGGACGGCTCCGAGGGCTACATCGCCTTGCTGACCAGCGCTCGGTTCTTGGACATGACGCGGGAGAGTCTGCGCCAACTGCGGCAGGTGCAAAGCAAGCCGTATTTTTGCCGGATCGATGTGAGGCCGGAGAACTACGACCAGATTCAGCCGCTCTACATTGGCAAAGCGTCGCTGTTCCGACCCGATACCCAAGAGCCGGTGATCGTGGATTGGCGCTCGCCGATCGCCAACGTCTACTACGAGGGCCGCATCGGGCCGATCTCCTACGAAACGACGACGGGCACGGAGCGCGGCGAGCTGTTTCGCAAGCGGCAGTACACGATTGAAAACGGCGAACTGCACGACTTCCGCGACCTCGACATCACCACGCGCGACGAACTGCTCCAAGAGTCGCTGGGCGGCAGCGCCGACTCCCGGCTGAAGGACATCGTCTCCACGATTCAAGAAGAACAAAACCGCGTCATCCGCGCCGAAATGTACCGTCCGATGATCGTCCAAGGGGCGGCGGGCAGCGGAAAGACGACCATCGCTCTGCACCGCATCGCCTACCTCATCTACACCTACGGGGACAAATTCAACCCCGACCAATTCATGATCTTGGCACCCCACCAACTTTTCTTGAAGTACATCGCCGACGTTCTGCCGGAACTCGGGGTGGAAGCGGTCAAACAGACCACCTACCTCGATTTCGTGTTCGAAGGCATGGGCAAGAAACTCAAACTCACCGATCCCAACGAACGGCTTTTCCAATTCCTCGAAGGCGGGGACCAGACCGACCTGTTGCGCTTCGTTTCGCGCTTCAAGGGTTCCGTCGAGTATAAACAGCTGATCGACGCGTATCTCGATGCGCTCACCGTTCGGATGTTGCCCAGGGAGGACTTCAAACTCGCCAAGCACATCATCTGCCCGGCGGACGAGATTCAGAAGTTTTTCCGTACAGACTATGTGCGCCTGCCGATCTACAAGCGGGTGGAGAAGATCAAGAAGATCCTCCAAGACCGCTTGAAGGTGAAAAAGAAAGAAATCATGAAGCACATCGTCGACCACTATGACCATGAGATCGACCAAGCGTTCGTCCACTACCGCGACCCGGAGAAGCGCCGAACCCACGTCGTCAAGTTGATGGATGCCAAGGAAGACCTCTTGAAAAAAGTCGAGGCCCGCTCCAAGACGCTGGTCAAAGACTACATGGCAAAGTTCCCCAAACAGACCCTCGCCGCGCACTACCGCGAGTTTTTGCAGGACGAGGCGTTGCTTTCGACGGCGGCGAGCGCGGAGGAGATCGGCTTCCTGCAAGAGCATACGTTTGCGCTGCTGGATAAAAAAAGGATGGAGCTCGAAGACACGGCGGCGCTGCTCTATCTGCAACACAAATTGTTCGGACTGTTGTCGGAGATGAAAGTTCGCAACCTCGTGATCGACGAAGCGCAAGACTACAGCGTGTTTCAGCTTCTGACGCTCAAGGAAGTGCTCGGCTCGGACATGTTCACGATCTTGGGCGACCTCTCGCAAGGGATTCACTCGTACCGGGGGGTTGAAAGTTGGGACAAGGTGCTCCAAGCGGTGTTCCCGAGCGGCAACTGCAACTACCTCGTGCTGGAGCAGAGTTACCGGACGACGGTGGAGATCATGAACCTCGCCAACCGCGTCATCGTGCATTCGTCCACGCCGGGGCTCGTGCTTGCGAAGCCGGTTGTGCGGCATGGAGAAGAGCCGCGGCAGGAGGTCTTCACGGAAGAGAGCGCGCTGATCGCCCAAGTGCTCGCCGATGTGGAGCGATTGAAGGGAGCCGGCATGAATTCCGTCGCCGTGATCGGCAAGACCATGGCGGAGTGCCGGCGGATCAAGAAACGGCTCGACGAGCAGGGGACGGAGCTGCGCATCCAAGTCCTCGATGAAAAAGAAGACTACAGCGGCTCCGACCTCGTCATCGTCCCGTCCTATGTGGTCAAAGGGTTGGAGTTTGACGCGGTGTTCATCGTGAACTTGCAAGAAGCGTATACCGCAGACGAGTTGGACGTGAAACTGCTCTACGTCGCGATGACTCGTCCGCTGCACCGGATGGCGGTGTATTCGATGGAAGGCAAGAGGGGATTGCTCGACCTGATCTAAATCGAAACACAGCAAAAAACGGCACCTGCGCGGGCGGGTGTCGTTTTTGGATGAAGAAAAAGGGAGTCGGCGTGGTGGCGCGAGTCCCTTTTTGCTGTTCGTGCGATGTGTGGTTCGTTATTGGCCTTTGAAATACTCTTCCATCGTGAGGCCTTTGTCGGTGAGGGTTTTGGCGAGTTCTTCACCGACGTAGCGGATGTGCCAAGGTTCGTAGGCGTATCCGGTGATCGCTTCCTTGCCTTCCGGGTAGCGGATGATGAACCCGTACTCGTAGGCGTGCTTCGCCAGCCACTTCGCTTCCGGGGTGACGCCGAAGCAGTTCTCCGCCGCGCACGCGCCGGTGCCGCCGGAAACGTCGATGGCGAGACCGGTTTGGTGTTCGCTGTGACCGGGGACGGCGCTGTAGCGGCGGGCTTCCGCTTCGCCCTGCTGCTGCACATAGCCGTCAAAGAGGGTTTTTTGCAACTCGTACGAACGGAAGCCGGAAACGCCGGCGAGTTGGATGCCGTCCTTCTTGGCGGCGGCGAACAGTTTCTCCAGGGCGAGGGCGGCCGGTTTGCGCAGCAGGCGTTTCTCGTCGTGTCCGGAGAAGATGAACGGCAGGTTCGGGTCGTCGTAGAGGTCGGCCGGACGATAGCCGTCGGGCAACGGGTTCGATTCTTTGTTGACCAGCACGGTGATGCTGTCCGGTGTCTTGTGCGGATCGTGCGGGTAGTCCGCGGGCGATTTATCCGGCTGCGGAGCCGGTTTCGTCTGGTCGGACGGAGTGGTTTGCGTGCCGGTGTTGTTGGAATTGGAGTTGGTCGTGTTGGAATTCGTGTTTGAATCGGTGTTAGAGTTCGTGTTGTTCGGCATGGAGACGCTGGGCTTGTCGGCTTGGCCCTTGATCGGTGTGGTGCAACCGACCAGCGAGGTGCAAAGCCCGGCAATCAAAAGCGTCGATGAGAACATGCGGAGTTTGTTTGACAATTTGTTCATCGGTGAACCTCCCTCTCTCTTCCATAGTAGACGTTGCGGGAGGAGAGGTCAAATTGAGAGGGCTGCGTTTTAGAGGAGTTCCACTTCATTTTGAAGATCGAGGCGGCCGCCTTGGAGAACTTTGGCGTACACGCCGAAATTCATGCGGTACGCATCGGCGAGGTGCTTGAGCAAGGAAGGGACTCTCGGCAAGTCCGCCTGCGCGAACGTGGTCATCACGCAGCGCTCTGCAAGTTCGGTGATTTCGAGGACGACTCCGCCGATCTTCAGTTGGCGGCCCACCCAGTGGTGTTCGATCGGTTCGTCGCCGTCCACGCGCAGCAGCAGGTTCGGACGGAAGCGGCGCTCGTCGATTCCCGTGTCGGGAAACGCGCGGCGCAGCGCGTCGAGTCCGGCGGACGTGATGATATGTACGGGGGCGGCGTCGTGATGGGGGATTTCTGCTTCCCGCGCGACGGTGACGGGTTGCTGGAGGTACTGGGACAGCGCTCGTGCTGTCTCCGGGTGCAGGGCGTCCTGTTCCGTACCGTCGGGGAAGACGATGATGGGCGCGTCGTCCCGGTACAACGAGCGAAAGTCGAACAGGCCGTCGATTTTCCGAAACCGGCGCGTGTTCTTGCCGCTGCCAAACTTGCCCTCTTGGTCGCGAACCGCGTAGAGACGGTCCCCCGCGACGCCGCGAGATTCCACGTGAAGAGACGGGCAGGGCTCCCCCAACAACGACTTCACAGGGTACCGCCAGAGAGCTTCTACCGTGCCGATCATCTGATGCATTGCAATCAACTCCCGCGCTTGTTTTGTTTTCAGTATAACGTTCTGGGCAAATTTGTCACCCCTGCTGGGCCTTCCTCCATATGCTGTTTGTGCGAGGAGGGAAGTTTACCATGCACCTGAGTCATTACGGTTCGAAAGTGCCCCTGCGGCTTTTGGATGAAGTGGAGTTTTGGAAGCGGCAGGAGAATGAACATACGGTGGTCATCCAGACCCTGGCTCCCGATCTGGAGCCGAAGTACAAGGAAGCGCTCAGCAAATGGGGAGAGGCGTTCGCGCAGGTGGACGGCCTTGCGACCCGCTATTTGGAAGTGATCGTCCGCAGCGGCGACCGCATCTCCGAACACAACAAACAGTGCGTCCTGCACTTGCTCGACGTCTCCCTGCATCAAAGTCAACTTTTCATTCACTTTCTGCACGTTCTGAAAAACTCCAGCAACGCCCCCAGCATGAGCAATCCCGTCGTGCGCATCGTCCTCGACCACATTCGCCGCGAGTCCGAATACTTCATCGGAGCCGTCGAGGGCGTGCTCGTCAAGAAATAGTTTCCAGTCCTCAAAAAGCCGCCACAGCAAGCCCGGCGGCTTTTTTCTTCGTGCCTTACCAGCAACGCGCTCTTATATTTCGACGTCTTTTGTGCTACTCTGAAGAGGTGAGAAATGTTTTAGTCTGGCTTGGAAGGGTGACCTAAGATGCCTTTACGTGAACGTTATAAGCGTTTAAAACGCTGGTTAAAATACAAATATATCCAACTGCTCCGTGCCAAGGGCGGTCCCTCGAAAGTCGCGATGGGATTTTCCATCGGGTTGGCGATCGAGATGTTCACGCTGCCCACGTTCGGACTCGCAGCTCTGTTGATCATTCCGGCGGTCTATCTGCTTCGCGGCTCGCTGCCGGCTGCGCTGATTGGATTTTTGTTCGGCAAGATCATCTACTTGCCGATGGCGTTCTTAAACCGCAAAGTCGGCTCTTGGATCGTCCCCGACAATTTGCTCGACGGGGTGCGCTTCCATCACGCCCACTGGCTGAACCATGTGATCCGCCTGCTCGACCAAGCGATGACTCTGATCGTCGGCGGCATGATCGTCGGCGCGGTGCTCGGGCTGATCGCGTACTTCCCGATTCGCAAACTGCTCCAGATCTACATGCATCGTCGCTTGGAGAAGCGCTATCACCGCAAGCGCACCCAAGAACAACAGCAACAGCAGCAACCGCAAGATCCCACGCCTCCCATCTCCAGCGAATGAAAAAGACCAATCCCGCAGAGGGCTTGGTCTTTTTGCGTTACGGTTTGTACTTGTCTTGGACGAGGTTCAAGATGTCGTCGAGAACTTTGTTGGTCGGCATGTCGCTGCCCATCTGATACTGCCTGCGGATGTTGTTGTTGCGGTCCATCAGGAACAACGAACGGGTGGAGTGCGTGAACGAGCCGTCGGAGTTCTTCTCCAAGAGCAGGCCGTAGTCGTCGGCGACCTTGGTCGTCTCCGCCTCCGTCCCGCGCAAGATCACCCATCCGGACGGGTCGATGCCCATGCGGTCGGCGTACGCGCGCAACACGTCGTTGGTGTCGCGCTCCGGATCAAACGAAATCGAGACAAATTCCACGTCCTTGCCAAACAGCCCCTTGGCCTTCAGTTGCTTTTGCAACGTGACCATGTTCGCCGTCGTCAGCGGGCAGATGTCCGGGCAGTTCGCGTAAAAAAACTCCACGACCCGCACTTTGCCTGCCAAGTCGTGCATCGAGAACGGCTTGTCATCAAGGGTTTGCAACGTGAAGTTCGGCGGCTTGTCCAATACGTCGAGGCGGGAATGGCCGTACCAGAACCAGTAGCCGATGCCGCCGAGCACGATCAAGACGAGCAGCGAAGCGACCGCCGTGAACCAGTGTCGTTTCAAAGCGTTCATAGAGCGGCCCCCTTACTTCTGCTTGGCAATCCAAGCGGCAAGTTCGGAGATTTGCCCTTGGTCGAGTTTGTCCCCGAAAGCGGGCATGCCGGGACCGCCGTTGGTGATTTGCTTCGTGACGCCGGCGACGTCGAGTTTCTTCCCGATGTGCTGGAGGTTCGGGCCGGAGCGGCCTTCCAGATTTTGACCGTGGCATCCGGCGCAGTTTTGTTGATACAGGGTCTTGTATGCGTTGGACTCTTGATCGACGAGCGTTACGTTGGTGTCCTTCGGCGCGGAAGAACAGCCGACGAAGATGCCTGTGGTCATCAAAGCAAGCCCGAGCAAGAGTGAGCGAGAAAATTTCATGTATGATAGCTCCTTTCTTCTCCTCAATTTTACATCGCGCGGCGCTCGTGTCAAATAGCCCGGGAGAGCTAGGTTACGTCTCTTTTGAGAACAATTCCGAACGCGTGAGGGAGGCACGCCACATTTTATCATTAGTAGAACCCAGAACGTGAGCGGGGTCACGTTTCGGGGAATCCGCCCGCAGACGGATAGTTTTTTGCGGAGATACTGACTAAAATGTAAATCGTGGTACAATAGTGATTCAGATCAACACCAAGAAAGGGTGACACCCCCCACATGAATGCTACCAAACAAAGCAAGCTCGGTCTCGTTGTCGCGGGCCTCTTGCTTGGCATCCTGATGGCCGCGATGGACAATACCATCGTTTCGACCGCCATCGGGACGATTGTCCACGACCTCGGGGGCCTCGACAAGTTCGTCTGGGTCACTTCGGCGTATCTGGTCGCTTCGATGGCCGGCATGCCGATCTTCGGCAAATTGTCCGATATGTACGGACGCAAGCGCTTCTTCATCTTCGGCTTGATCGTCTTCCTCGCAGGCTCGATGCTGTGCGGCATCGCGCAAAGCATCGAGCAATTGGCGATCTACCGCGCCATCCAAGGGATCGGCGGCGGCGCGCTGATGCCGATCGCCTTCACGATCATGTTTGACCTCTTCCCGCCGCAAGCGCGCGGCAAGATGTCCGGTCTGTTCGGCGCTGTCTTCGGCACCTCTTCGATCTTCGGTCCGCTGCTCGGCGCGTGGATTACGGAGAGCATCTCCTGGCACTGGGTCTTCTACATCAACGTGCCGGTCGGGATCGTTTCTCTGATCCTCATCGCCACCGCGTACAAAGAATCGCTCCAACACACCAAGCAATCGATCGACTGGCTCGGCGCGTTCACGCTGGTCGGCGCGGTCGTCTGCCTGATGTTCGGGTTGGAATTCGGCGGCAACCAATACGCGTGGGATTCCGCGCAAATCATCGGCCTGTTCGCCGGATTTGCCGTGCTGTTCATCGCCTTCCTCATCGCAGAGACCAAGGCGAAGGAGCCGATCATTTCGTTTTCCATGTTCAAACGCCGCACGTTTGCGACGTCCAACGCAGTCGGCTTCTTCTACGGGGCGGCCTTCATCGTCGCTACCGTCTACATTCCGATCTATGTGCAGGGCGTGCTCGGCGGCTCGGCAACCAACTCCGGTTTGATTCTCCTGCCGATGACGGTCGGTTCGGTTGTCGCGGCGCAGGTCGGCGGCGGGCTCGCCACCAAGTTCCCGTACCGCAACGTCATGACCGTCTCGGCGATCATCATGCTCGCGGGCATCTATCTGCTCGGGACGATTTCGACCGATACGACCCGCTCGATGCTCACGATCTACATGATCCTCACCGGCCTTGGCGTCGGGTTCTCGTTCTCGATCCTCAGCATGTCTGCCATCGAAGGCTTCTCGATGCGCGAACGCGGCTCGGCTTCGTCGACCAACACGTTCATGCGGACGCTCGGCATGACGCTGTCCGTCTCCGTCTACGGGATTGTGCAGCGCAACCTGTTCACCGATAAGATGTCCGACGCGTTTGCGGGCATGGGCAGCGCCGGCGGCGGCAACCAGTTCGGCAACGATCCGCGCGCGCTGCTCTCGCCGGAAACGCGCGCGCACATCCCGCCGCAAATCCTCGACAAAATCACCGACGCGCTCTCGTCGTCGATCGCGCACACGTTCCTGTGGACGCTGGTTCCGGCGGCGCTCGCGCTGGTGTTCGTGTTGTTGATGGGCAACGCCCGCCTCAACCGCGGGCAAGCGGCACAGGGCCAACCCCAACCGCAACCCCCGGCTCACTAAAAAAGGGCATAAAAAAAGCGAACGGTACGAGAGTATCGCTCGCTTTTCTTATTTAGTTACCACGACGACGCAGTGCCACGAGCGAAAAAGTCATGGCCAATGCACCGACGACGAATACGGACAGACAGACTACAGTAAACGTTTGCATCTGGTAGTCACCCCCTGCATCCCTTATAGTACAACAAAACAGTGGGAATTGTCTTGATGTAATTGGATGGGATGTAGAGTTCTTTCAAAAATTACTTCAGATTTGCATAGGCGATCGCGGCTTGCGCGAGTGAAGCGGGGGTTCGCATGGCGTTTTTTGGTACACTACAGGAAAGGAGAGGATGCCGGATGGAACAAGGAATGGCTCATTCCAACAGCGCGTTTCGGAGGATGTACGCCCCGGATCGCTTGACGTTAGGGATGTTTCTCTCGACGGAAGCGTTCGACGGAGACGAGAAAAAAAGAACCGACGCCGAGCGCTTGATCCGCTTCGCCGACGACGCCGCCCTACCTTGGGGTGAACTCCGAGGAAGCGGACGCGCGTCCGGTGCTTGACGTGGTGCAAGAGATCGCAGAAGAGATCCTTCCGCACTTTCCCGCGCTGTGAAAAAAGACAGGATTCGCGACTCTGCCGCGAGTTCGTCATTTTTTGATACAATAAAGGAAGCCTACTGTAAGGGAGGAACTTGCATGTTCCGAAGAAGGCAGGTCTTCCTGTTCGTTCTGCTGGCGGCGTCGCTTGCGCTCACGGGCTGCAACGTTCCGCTGCTGCAGAAAAAAGCGTTCTCTCCGTATGAGATCACCAAGGCCGACGACGGCGTGACCGACGCGCAAACCGCGCTGGTGGAAAAAGTCCTCGACCAAGACCATCTGATGCAGACGGTCGGTGAGGAGTACGGATTTGCATACCGCGACACGGTCTCCATTCAACTCGCTTCCGGCGATGACGGCTACCGCAAGCTGCTAAGCCGCGACGGCAAGAGCAAAGAAACGTTGGACCGCGAAGTGAAATACACCGACGCGTCGGTGTACCGCAACAACATCTCGATCAACCTCGCCAAGCGCAAATCGGAAACGGACGTCCGCAGCACGTTGGCGCATGAACTGACGCACATCCTCTTCAACCAAAACAGCGTGAAGATCCCCAGTTGGGTCAACGAAGGGCTTGCGCAACGCATGGGGATGCGCGAAGAAGTGCGGGGGCAGCCGCCCGTCGTGCAAGAGGGGCAGCAGTTGAAAGTGCTGACTCATGTCCTGCAAAACAAGCAGGAACAGGGAGAGTTGAAACTGCTCGTCGACAACCTCGACACGATCCACACGATGAGTTCCACCTACAACGTGGAATGGCTGGATTATCTCGCCGTCAACAACCTTTGGGAAGAGCAAGGCGCAGAGAAGTTCCGCGAGTATCTGGCGAAGACGGAGCCCACGCTGAAGTTGAAGCCTGCCGACACGTTTGCTTCGGTGTTTGGCCTGAAGCAAGACCGGTATGAGAGCGAGTACAACGAAACGCTGGCAGACGCGTTGAAACAGCCCGACCGCGGCGTGAAGCTTTCCTTCAACGTTACGGAAAAATCCCCCGGCAAGCTCTTGATCCGCCAAGCGGGGGCGCAGGATTACAACGTGTTCAACCTCGTACAGGGCGAGAATCACGTCACGGTGAAACCGGACAACACCGTCGACGGACTGAAGCTGTTGAACACGTACAAGGGCAAAGCCGAAGCCAAGCCGAACGTGCTGTTCCTCATGGTCTACCTCGATAAGCCCAAGGACCTCGAAGGCAAACTGGTGAAATCCTACGGGGTTGCCGTCTCGCGCACCTTCGGGCGGTATTACTACTTGAATTCGTTCCTCAACGTCGAGGGCGAAGCGTCGAACACCTCGCATAACGTAAAGTTGCCGGGTCTTGAACTGACGGGTGTGGAAACGGCAAATGAATGAAAATGACAACAAACGTAAGGGCCGTTACTTTCGAAAAGCAACTGACCAACTAAAATAAAGTAATCAGCGGGATCGAAAGGACGGGAACGCCCATGCAACAATCGGTCGAGGACCGCATCGCCGAAGTGACACCCGACGAAGTCGCGGTGCGCTTGAAGCGTGGTGAGACGCCGAAGATTATCGACGTTCGTGAAGAGTTTGAAGTGGCCGAAGGGATGATCGAAGGCGCGTTGCACGTGCCGATGGCCGATCTGTTGGAAAAGTACTCGGAGTGGAAGCCGGACGAAGAGTTGATTTTCGTCTGCCGCTCGGGGCGGCGCAGCTTTGCGGCCTGCCAAGTGCTGAAACTCGTCGGCTACCACAACGTCAAAAATCTCGTCGGCGGCATGAAAGCTTGGAAATCGTGAGAAGAGGCAATTGCTTGAGGGAGTTCAAGCAATTGCCTTTTTTGGGCGTTTTTCCGGTGGTATAATGTGGGCAAAGAGAGGGGTTCAACGATGATGGAATTGAAGTTTCGAGAGTTGGAAACGGCGCGCTTTCGGTTGCGGGAGTTGCGGATGGAGGACGCGGAGGCGATGTTCGGGTACTTCTCCGATCCGGAGGTGTTGAAGTTTTACGATCTTGATCTGTTTACGAGCGTGGAGCAAGCGAAGGAATTGATCCAGCGGCACTTGGACGCGCTGGCACAAGGGCGCAAGATTCGCTGGGCGATCGTGCCGAAGGAGCCGACCGACGGCGGGTCGGAACGGATGATCGGGACGATCGGCTTTCACACGTGGGATCAAGAGGACTTCAAGTGCGAGGTCGGCTGCGAGATCGCCCGCGCGTATTGGAGCCAAGGGGTGATCTCGGAAGTGATCCAGCCCGTGCTGGCATACGGATTCCACCACATGGAACTCAACCGCGTCGAAGCGCAGTTCAACCCGCTGAACACCGGTTCCCGCCGCGTGCTGGAGAAAGCCGGATTCCAACGCGAAGGCGTGCTGCGCGACTACGCGTATCTGAACGGAAAGTTTCTCGACGTGGAAGTGTATTCGCTGCTGAAGCGGGAGTTTGAAGCTGCACAAGCATGAGAAACGTACAGAAGATACTAGAGTCCATGGGATGGGAACTCCTGCAGTCCACTCCGCTCTCCGGCGGGTATGCCGCGTCGTTGTTTGCACTCACTCTTCGCGATGAACACGGCAAGCGAATCGAGGCGGTGTACAAGCGCTTCGACCCGGCGCGGATTGCCGAACTGGAGTTGTACCGAACGCTCTTGCCGGAAGTGCCGCATGCGGTCCCGGCTGTGTACGGGGTGATCGACTGCGCGGGGGAACAGGGCTTGATCTTGGAACATGCAGGGGTGCCGGTGAAATCCGTTTTTGCAAAGCGGGATCGAGCGGGGCAACGGGAGATGCTGCGAAGCCTCGTCGACTTGCTGGCGAGCCTGCACCTCGCGCTCTTGGAAAAAAGTGAACAGTGGCTCGCCGAGGGACGCGTCTCCACCTACCCGTTTGAATCCTCCGCCGAGTGGGCGGAAACGGCGGTGCAGGAGTTGGCGTGGTTGGCGGAGCAGGGCATGCCGGGCGTTCACGAGGAAACGGTGCGCGAGGTGCAGAACATGACCGCCGCGTTCTACCCGCGCTATCCTGAATGGGCGGTCGGACGGCTGACTTACACGCACGGCGATCCTCATCTGGAGAACATCCTCTGGCAAAACGGACAGTTCCGCCTCATCGACTGGGAGTGGGCCTGCGTCTCGCTGCCTCAACGGGACTTGGCGATCCTGCTGCAAGACGTGCTCGACGACGAGTTGCACGAAGAGGCGTTGGAGGTCTTCCAACGCTTGCTGAACCCGGACGATCCCGTGCAATTCCGCCGAGCGTTTTGTGCCTGCCTCTTCGACAACACCCTGATGATGCTCGGCTGGGAGATCGGGAAGTTCCGCAACGGGTTCTTGCAAGCCGACGAACTAAACGAGATTCTGGCCGCCAAGTTGCGATGGCTTCGCACGACCTTCCACAACTGCTTGAACGCGTAACGGATAAAAAAAGACCCTGTACGCACCACCCACGTGCGCCCAGGGTCTTTTTTTATAAGAAGTCCCGCAAGCTGGCCCGCGAATTGCCGTCACGTCCGGTGACCGGGTCTGCGGCGGTCATGGAGTTGAGGACCGCTTCTTCCACGCTCTCGGCAGCGGCGCGAAACGCGGTGTCAAGGTAGTGGTCTTGCAGCATCGGCAAGGTGAGGATCGGCTCCGGAGATTCGTGCGGAATGCGCGTCGCCGTGGAGAACGCCAGCACGAGGTCGCCGCTGCCGTGGCCGATGAAGGAGCCCGTCCGCGCCAAGCCGACTCCCGCCCGCACGGCGACGCGCTTGAGTTGGCGGTCGCGAAGCGGCAGATCGGTGGCGAGGATCATGATGATCGAACCGCGTTCGCGGGGCTCAAGAGACGAGGCAGAAGTGGAACCGGCCCGCGATTGTTCAGCCGGCGCGACCGAAACAGATTCGGCAGTCGTTTGTTCTGCCGGCGCAACCGAAGGAATCTCGCTTGCCGCTTCCCGTTCCCACTGCTCGCGAATCTCCCGCCCGACAAGTCGTCCCGCCACTTGCAAATCGTCCAAGCGTCCGAAGTTCGACAGCACCAACGCTCCGAGGGTGTACGTTTGCCCGCCGATCTCCATCCGGCGCGACGCCGTCCCGATGCCGCCTTTCAAGCCGTAACAAGACATGCCGCGACCCGCGCCGACCGCGCCTTCCTCCACATCGACGCTTGCCGAAGACAACGCCGCCCGGACATGCTCTTCCCGCACGTGCAGGCCGCGAATGTCGTTCAACCATCCGTCGTTGCACTCGCCGACCAGCGGGTTGACCGTCCCGGTCGTCACGCCGATCTCCGGCGTCTGCTCCAGCATGCAGCGCACCAACGCTTCGCTCACCGTGCCGACGCTGAGCGTATTGGTCAGCAGAATCGGCGTCTCCAGCGTTCCCAACTCTTCCAGTTGCACCGTGCCGACCGTCTTGCCGAAGCCGTTGAGCACATGGACGGCGGCGGGAACTTTTTCCCGAAAGAGGTTGCCCGGATGCGGGAGAATCGCGGTGACGCCCGTCTGCACCGCTCCGTCGGCGAGCGTGGCGTGTCCGACCCGCACGCCGGGAACGTCGGTGATCGCATTGCGCTCCCCAGGAGGTAAAGTTCCGATCTGGACACCGAAGTCCCGAATGCGCTTTTTCATGAGAAATCCCCCCGTTTTACTCGAAAATAGGCAAATCTGACTCTCTCTGAATAGTCTGTCATCACGAACGCACAGAGAGGAGTTCTCCGCATGGCTGTTGGAATTGTGACCCCGAAAGACTTGTACGCCCGCCTCGCGCAGGGCGAGGAGGTGTTCATCCTCGACGTCCGGGTGATCGATGATTTTGAAAATTGGCACGTCGACGGCCCGACGGTGACGTCGATCAACATCCCCTACGTCGAGTTTCTCTCCGAAGACGACACCGCTTGGAAAAAACTCCTGCCCGCCGACCGCCCGATTCTCGTCAACTGCGCCCGCGGCCGCAGCGCCAAGATCGTGGCGGACGTGCTCGACCGGCACGGCTATGACGCGGCGTATCTTGAACACGGAATGCTCGGGTGGAGCGAGGTGTACGCTCCGGTGACCGTCTTCGAGGAGGAGGGCTGGAAACTGATCCAACTCAACCGCGTCGGCAAAGGATGTTTGTCGTACGTGATCCTCTCCGACGCTTCAGCCCTCGTCGTCGACGCCGGTCGGCATGTTGACGAGTATCTGGAAGTCGCGTCTGCACACGGCGCGAAGGTTCAGCACGTCGTCGACACGCACTTGCACGCCGATCACATCTCCGGCGGAGTGGAACTGGCTTCGTGCACGGGGGCAACGTACTACATCTCCTCCGGCGAACTCCAAGGCTCGCCGCTTCCGCACACGCCGCTGGAGCAGCACCGCACGTGGACGTTCGGCTCCGTCACGGTGCAAGTGCTGGCGATCCCGACGCCGGGGCATACGCCCGGAAGCGTGTCGCTGTTGCTGAACGGCCGCTTCCTGCTGTCGGGCGACACCGTGTTCGTCGGCGGATTGGGGCGTCCCGACCTCGGAGGCAAAGCGCGCGAATGGGCGCAACAGCTCTACGACACGGTGTTCACCACCATCGCCGCGCTGCCTGACGATGTGCTCGTGCTTCCGGCGCACTACGCGTCGCAGGACGAGTACCACGCCCGCGGATTTGTCGGCGCCGACCTTGGCACGATTCGCTCCGTCAACGACGCGATGCGCCTCTCGTCCCGCGAGGCGTTCGTGACGCAATTCGCTTCCGACGGCGGCACGACCCCGCCGAACCACACAGAGATCAGCGCCGTCAACCGCGGGGAAAAAACCATCGATCCCGCGCGGGCTCTCGAACTGGAGAGCGGCCCCAACCGTTGCGCCGCCAAACACGCGCCTCGATAAAAACCAAGAGCCCGAGAGCCCCAAGGCCGATCAACCCGTAGAGACTTCACCTGCCCGCCCGGCGTGTGAAGTCTTTTTTTCACGCTCATCATAACAAAAAAGGCCCTGCGCGTCATCGCTACAGAGCCTTCGGTTTGTCATCCATTTTGACTTGCCGATAAAATTCAGCGGCTTGCTTAAAGTCGCCGGTTTCGAAATACACGTCGGCGGTCAGACGCAACACGTCGTTGGCGAGCGCCGGGAAGTTGTGCTGGGTGAAAAGTTCGAGAGATTCGCGGTAGTGCTCCAAGGCTTTGTCGTAGTTCTTGCGAGCGACTTCCACAGCGCCCAAGATCTTGTACGCCGTTCCTTTGTGCTTGTACTCGTTCTTGGCGGAGAGAATCTGGTAGCAGTACTTCGAAGCCTGGTCGTACTCTTCGTGCGCGTAGAACGCCTGCGCGATTTCCGACTTGGCGTTGACGAGTTTCGACTCCATGTTCAAGCTCTCGTAGAGATGAAGGGCGGTCAACAGCGATTCGATCGCTTTCGGGTAGTCCCGCATCGCCGTGTACAGCTTGCCGAGGTTGGTGTAGACGCCGGCTTTGTTATTCAAATGTTCCGTCGCTTCGTGAATCGCCAGCGCGCGGTGGTAGTAGCGTTCCGCCTCTTGCAGTTCGCCGATTTGGAAATAGCAGTTGCCAAGCCCCATCACGATGTTGCCTTGGCGGTAGAACGCCCGCATCGACTGGTTGAGGTCGTTGGCTTCCTGCCAGAAGCGAATCGCGGAGTGGCTTTCTCCGAGCTTGCCGTGCGCCATCGCGAAGTTGATCAACAGCGACACTTTGGTCAAGCCGCCGATTTGGTGGTGAATCAGCGTTTGGTAGGCGTCGTTGAGCGTTTTCAGCGCGGCGTCGTTGTGGTTTTGCAACAATTGGATGTACGCCAGCGAGTCCATCGAGCGGATGCGTTCGCGCACATAGTTGTTGTTCTCAAAGTGCGAGATCGATTTCTCGTACAACTCCGCCGCTTCCAACGTCTCGCCGCGATGTTCCGCGAGGCGGCCGTTCACCCAGGCCAGCAACCCGTGGTCATACTCGTTGAGTTCTTCCGGAGCGTCGATGTTCGCGTTGTCGAGCGTTTTCTTCGCTTGTTCGAAGTGACCGGATTCGACGTGCTGTTCGGAGAAGCGGATAAATTTCTTCCACTCCGACACTTGCAGCGCTTTGTTCTCCGGTTCTTTGAAGAAATCTTCAACCGTGCAAGCCAGTTTCTTGGAGAGCTTCTCCAAAGTATCGTACGAAGGCTGGATCAAGCCCTTTTCGATCTGGCTGATATAGCTTCTGGTGACGACGCCCTCGGCCAGTTCTTGCTGGGTGAGATTAGAGGCCTTCCGCAGTTCTTTAATTCGTTGTCCTACTGCTCCCATTATTGTCTCTCCTATGTGTGTTGACTATCGGATTGTTCGGAATTCTTCATGGGGAAATCATGATGATGCTTGTACGCAGTATACCATAATTCGGACTTATTGAGACCTAGGCACTGGCTTAATAGGAATCTGGACCTAGAAATGCGCCCGAATGGTAATTTTTACTGTTGAGTAAAGATAGCCATTCTCAATTGAATTGGGAATTTTAGGGTCCTCTTTTTGAACACACCTAACTAAACTGAACGAAACAAATATATTTTTGGTGTATTTGTTCATGTTTGTTATTGACGGGAATAGAAATCTGATTTACCATAAGATTAACAAAAACAAACATTCAGTCTAACTGAATCGACATGTGCATACATAAAACAGGGGGGTAAGTGAAACATGAAAAACAACGTATTCAAAGCAATCGTCGGCGGAATCATGGGTGCAGCACTGGTGGCAGGCTTGTTTGTATCGGTTGCTTCGCAGGCAACGTACAAAGCGGATCTCGTTTGGCCGGAAAATATCGCAGTGTTGCGCTAAAGCAAGACCCGGCTATCATACGTGAACAGTGGGACGGCGGCGTTGGCCCCGTCCTTTTTTGTGTTTGGGGTGAAAAATGTAAGGGGGATTGTAATCTCATATTTTCGCAAATTGAGTCTAAAGCCTCATGGAGAAATGACATGGCTGTAAACCGCTTTCCGGCGTGGTAAAATGCGACTAGAAGTGTTAAGAAGGGGAAAGGGAGGTGGGTTGATCATGATTACCATTTATGACATTGCCAAGCGTGCGAACGTCTCTCCCGCCACCGTTTCCCGCGTGCTGAACGGGTATCCGGACGTGTCGCAAAAAACCCGTGAAAAAGTCCAGCGCATCACGGAGGAACTGGGGTTTCAACCGAACGCGGCAGCACGGGGGTTGGCGACCAAGCGCTCGTGGACGATCGGGGTGTTTTTTCAAGATCATGTGAACAGCGGGTTTAAGCATCCCTTTTTGCAAGATATTTTGAAGACGTTCAAGGACGTGATGGGCGGCAAGGGGTATGACCTGCTGTTTTTTGCCAACCATACGCTCGAAGGCGCGCAAGACGGTTTTGCGGCGCGGGCGCGTCACCGCAACGTCGACGGCGTCCTGATGCTCGGTGTGCCGCGCACGGAGCCCACATTGAACACGCTGGTCGGAGCGGGCATCCCCTGCATGTCGGTCGACCTCGATTTGTTGGGGCCGCGCGCCGGCTATCTCTGTTCCGACAACAAAGGCGGGGCGATGCAGGCGATGGACTATCTCGTGGAGATGGGGCACCGCCGGATTGCGTTCATCGGCGACCGCTACTCCACGAAACCGGGACATGACCGCTTGCTCGGCTACCAAGAATCGTTGCAGCGTTTCAAATTGCCGTTCTCGCAAAAATGGATCACGTACGGGGATTTCACGGAAGAAGGCGGCATGGAAGCGATGAAGCAATTGCTGGCGCTGCCGATGGAAGAGCGCCCGACGGCGGTGTTTTGCGCGGGCGACATGATGGCGATCGGCGCGATGACGGCGATGCGCGAGGCGGGCCTCACGCCGGGTGACGACGTCTCGATCATCGGGTTTGACGACATCGCGTACGCCAAGTACGTCGGCTTGACGACGATTGCGCAACAGAAGGAAGAGATGGGCACGCAGACCGCCAACGCGCTCTTGCAATTGATCGAAGACCCGTCGCAATCGCCGCCCGTGCTGACGATCGGCACGGAATTGATCGTGCGCTCGACGGTACAACGAAATGTGGTAGGATAGAGAGCAAACGATGTGAGACAGCCAGAGAGGGATGAATCAGATGGAACACCTCGTCAACCCGCAAGTCCGTGAGATTGAAGTCTCCGGCATTCGCAAATTCTCGAACCGCGTAGCCGCCTACCCCTACGCGATTTCGCTCACGCTCGGCCAGCCGGATTTCCCGACGCCGGAGCATATCAAAAAAGCGGCACAGCGCGCCATCGAGACGAACCGCACCGTGTACACGCACAACGCCGGACTGTTGGAACTGCGCCAAGCCGCCTGCAACTTCGTCGCGACCCGCTACGGACAGCAGTACGACCCGGAGACGGAAGTGATCACGACCGTCGGCGCGTCGGAAGCGATCGACATCGCCTTGCGCACGATCCTCGTCCCCGGCTCTGAAGTGATCTTGCCGGGCCCGGTCTATCCCGGATATGAACCGATCATCAAGCAATGCGGCGGGATTCCGGTCTATGTGGACACCCGCGAAACCGGTTTTAAGATCACGGCGGTGGGCATCGCGGAGAAATTGACCGACAAAACCCGCGCCGTGCTCTTGCCGTACCCGTCGAATCCGACCGGCGTTGTGATGAGCCGCCAAGACTTGAAGGAAATTGCCGACGTGCTGCGCGACCGCGAAATTTTCGTGGTGTCGGACGAGATTTACAGCGAGTTGGTGTACAGCGATGAGGGGCACCGCTCCATCGTGCACGAGCCGGGCATGCGGGATAAGACGATCGTCATCAACGGCCTGTCCAAGTCGCACTCCATGACCGGCTGGCGCATCGGGTTCACGTTCGCGCCGGCGGCGATCACGCAACACATGCTGAAAGTCCACCAGTACAACGTCTCCTGCGCGTCTTCGATTTCGCAGTACGCCGCCTTGGAAGCGTTGACGCACGGCATGGACGACGCGCTGGCGATGCGTGTGGAATACCGCAAGCGCCTCGACTATGTGCATGACCGTCTGGACGTGATGGGCATCCCGTGCGTGAAACCGGACGGTGCGTTTTACCTGTTCCCGTCGATCGGGCACTTCGGTCTCACGTCGCAGGAATTCTGCGTCCGCCTCTTGGAGCAAGAGCAGTTGGCGGTCGTGCCGGGCGATGCGTTTTCGGAGTACGGCGAAGGGTTCATGCGCATCTCGTACGCCTACTCGATGGATTCGCTCAAAGAAGCGCTGGACCGCCTGCAGCGCTTCGTGCTTTCCTTATAAGACCTGATAAAAAACGACCTCTCCCGCGGCTTGGTGCCGAGTTGGGAGAGGTCGTTTTTTATAGGGGTCGGTTTTTACGAGGTGGTGCCGCGCAGGTATTGGAAGATCCCCGAAGTGATCAACGCAAGCAAAATGCACGGGAGGACCGCGACTTCCACGAACAACTCGTAGAGCGACGCGCCTGCCAACGTCAAGCCGATCACAAACCCGATTTTGCGTTTGCGCTCGTATTTGCGGTTCGCATCGATGCGCAAAAACGCGTCGTAGAGGTCTCGTACGTTGTAGTGGAGGTACGGGGAGAGGTAGTCGGATTTCAGCGTGTTGCGGGAGACGGGGGCGTCCAGCGCGGTTGTGACTTCTTCGAGCAGGTCGAGCGTTTGTATGGGGTCGTTCGTCAGGTCGTGCAGGAACGTGACGTCTTGCAACTGGATCGCGGTCAACCCGCGGGCTTGGCGGCTCGTTTGGATGTGGTCGAGAAAGTGCGGGAACGAGACTTTTTTCATATCGAGAGCCCTCCTCAAGCAGGCGTTATTATCAGAACTGTTGTGTAATTTGACACGATTTCGGGCAAGAGGTTACGAGAGCAGATTACAGGCACATGACAAAATTGACAAGGCGGACGAGAACGCATATGATAAATTTAGATCATTATCTAACAGTCTAAGGGATGGGGATTTTATGAACGAGTCGTTCAAGGCGTTGTCCGACCCGACGCGGCGGCAGATCATCAAGCTGCTGCGGGAACGGGACATGACGGCCGGCGAGATCGCCGAGCACTTTGCCATGACAAAGCCGAGCATCTCCCACCATTTGAATTCGCTGAAATCGGCCGGGTTGGTCTATGACGAGCGGCACGGGCAAAACATCGTGTATTCGTTGAATACGACGGTGGTGCAGGAAGTGATGAGTTGGTTTTTTGAAGTGCTGGGGATGGATGGAGACAAGGGAGGAGATGTCCGATGAAGATCCAATGGGGATTTCGAGATGTGCTGTTGGCGTTGATCGGGCTGGTGCCGGTCGTGTGGTATCTCATCGAGTGGAACGCGCTGCCCGATCCGATGGCGACGCACTTCACGTTGACGGGCGACGTGGACGGGTCGATGAGCAAGGGGTCGTTTTTCGCGTTGATGACGGTGTTGACGCTGGGGATGCCCGTGTTTATGAAGATTCCGCGCCGTATCGACCCGCGCGCGCAGAACTATGAGTCGTTTGCGGGCGTTCTGGAGTTGTTTCGCATGGCGGTCACGCTGCTCTTGGCAGCGGTGACGATCGTCACGATTCTGTTCAACCTCGGGTATCCGATGAACATGAAGATGGTGGCGATGCTGGGCCTTGGCGCACTGTTCATCTTGCTTGGCAACTACATGGGGCAAGTGCGTCCGAACTACTTCATCGGGATCAAAACGCCGTGGACGCTCACCAACGAAGACGTCTGGAAACGCACGCATCGGGCGAGCGGGCCGTTGATCGTGGTGACGGGGTTGATCTCCTTGGTGTGCGCGTTTCTGCCGACGGGGCTGGGCGTTTGGATTTTCGGCGCGGCGCTCGTTGTGACGATGCTGATCTTCCCGTTTGCGTACTCGTACATGCTGTGGAAAAAGCTGATGACGGAAGGGAAGTAGAGCATGGCGGTCTTGATCTTGCTGGCTCTGTTTGCGGGGCTGAACGTGTACGCGTATGTGTTGATGGGCTATGACAAGCGCCAAGCCAAGCGCGGCGGACGACGCGTGCCGGAGCGCACGCTGTTTCTGCTCTCGTTTGCCGGGGGCTGCATCGGAATCGAGAGAGGCATGAAAAAGTTCCGCCACAAAACACAACACCGCTCGTTTCGCATCTTGGTGCCGCTGTCGTTCGTGACGGTGGCGCTGCTGTACGGGGTGTTGTTGAAGTTGATGCTGTAGAGAAAAGAAGAAAGGATGAGTCGGCGGACTCATCCTTTTTGTATAGACCTGTTAGTTCGATTCTTTGAAGAGATTGCCGTGGATTCCAGAGGGTTTGAACTGAGTCGGAGCGTTTGGGTCCCAGGTGCTATTTGAAACAATCCGTTCCCAGTCTTTCAGATCAGCAGGGTCATGGGGGCGAGGTGGGAAATTGTAGAAGTTTAATTCTTCATCGCTTGCAGTGAGTGGGTTCCAACCATGAGGAGGGATGTGAACTTCCTCAAATTGAGGTGTCTTGTCCGCATAGGCCGTATATCCGAATGTTGCTCCTGCTGTCAGGACCAGCAACGAGATGAGGATCCAACCTGCTTTTTTCATGCTCTGCTCCTCTCTAGTTTCCGTTGCCGTAGCTAAGCCATGTTGCTTCATAATACCCATTGTAATCAATTGTCGTGCACCCAGCAATCTGAGTTCCGGCGGAGTCTCTCATTCGGGTGTAGACTGTGCTGGCATCGTATGGATCGGGCTTTGTTTTAACACCATAGTTTGCGGCAAGACAAGTGAATGGGACGTTCGAAATTTTTGAGAGATAATACAAACTAGTATTCCGAGACGGGCGTTCTAAAATCCACTCAGCTGAAGAAGTGACACCCGACCATGCTGATATTCCAGAAACGCTGAAGGAGTAGGTTAAATTCTTCGTTTGATCGGAAATGTAGAAATGTGCAGTCATGAATCCAGAGGTGTCAAACGTTAGCCAAATATCCCCATAGTACTGGTCGCCGGGAGAATGGGTTAAGGGAATGATCATACTTCCACCTGTATCTTTGTTTGTACCGACAATCTCATACCAAACATCATAGTCGCTATTGCTACCTGTGGCGTTTGAATACGTGCCCATTTGAATGAGTGGTGCATTATTGCCTCCAAGTCCAATCCAAGTGGAAGCCAACGAAGGTTAATGAGTAGAGTCTGTAGCGGCAATCGGCTGTTTCCAGTAGCCATAGACCTCATCATATGTTTTTTTTGAAACAACTCCGTCCCAATTGCTGCTAAAAGTGTAACTAGCAAGAGAAGGTTCAGAGGCTGTTTTGACTTGTGGAGACCTTGGTATCCCTTTTTTTATTTCTCCTCCTACCCATTTGGATTTTGAAACAACCTCTGTCCATTGAGCCATCGCTTCTTGGTTTCTTGGGCGAGGCGGGTAGTTGTAAAAGTTGAGCTCTGCATCGGTTGCCGTTAACGGATTCCATCCTTGAGGAGGTTCATGTATTTCAACTCCTTGAGTGACTGAGGCTCCCGCAGTGGTTGACACCTGAACAGGTTGATCAGCGAAGGAAGCGACAGGGAGGATAGAAGTGGAAATGAACATGATTACTAGTGGGGATAAAATTTTTTCAAAGTAGCACCGCCTGATCTTATTGTGATTCATGCAGAGACAAATATATCATGAAATTTGTTATTTGGTAAATGTTCATTACAAAAGAAATCTGACTTCGCTTGTGGCGACCTTGAATTTGCTGGATCTCTTTGTGGGGCTTTGTTGATGGGACAAGACAAGCGCGGCGGACGACGCCAGGGGCTGCATCGGAATCGAGAGAGGCATGAAAAAGTTCCGCCACAAAACACAACACCGCTCGTTTCGCATCTTGGTGCCGCTGTCGTTCGTGACAGTGGCGCTGCTGTACGGGGTGTTGTTGAAGTTGATGCTGTAGAGAAAAGCCAAGGGCCGCGGGAGCGGACCTTGGCTTTTTACTTTTGCAACTCGCGAGTGATCAGGTCGATGTTGTCTTGGTGGAAGCGCCGCAGTTGGGGCGCGAACTTCCAGCGGTTGATCATGGCGGCGAGTTCGGGTTGGTTGTCCTGTTGGACGCACTCGCGGACTTGGGCAATGTACGCTTGCGACTCGTCGGTGCGGCGGCGGATCTCGTCCACAGACTCCGTGGTGCTGCCGTGGCCGGGGACGAGCAGGCGCACGGCGTGAGTTTGCAGGATGTGCTCGACTTTCTGCAACGTGCGGTCGTACTCCGTGCTGCTGTAATAGATGAAAGGAAACTCGGCGTCGGAGAGATAGTCGCCTGCCAAGAACACGCCGAGCGGCTCCACCACAGTGAACAATCCGCTCCTCTCGTGCCCGTGCGCGTGGTAGAACGTCAGCGTCGTGCTCCCCGCGCTCACTTGCTGGCCGTCGTGCTCGATCACGACATCCACAGCGGGGAACTCAATCGGGTACGGGCGCTCCAGATAGTAGTTTCCGTCAAAGTTGCGAATCGCGTCCAGTTTGCGTTGGCGCTCCGTTTCCGGATACGTGTGAACGGCGTGGCTGGCGATCACCGTCGCCTCCGGAAACGCCCGATAGCCGATGATGTGATCCCAGTCCGCATGCGTGAACAGCAGGTACAGCGGACGTTCGCCCCGGATGGTTGCGACATAGCGGCGAATTTCTTCCACTTCGCCGGGCAGCCAGCAGGGATCCGCGACGAGCACGAGGTCGTTCGTGGCAACCACCGTGGAGGTCGTTTGTTGAAGGTGACTTTGGAAAACGGTGATGGATTCCGATTGGTAGTGGATCACGGAGAAACCTCCCTAGGTGTGGTCATTCCCAAGTGTAAGGGATATCTTGAGGGTTATGCAAGATAAGGAAAAAGAGGGATTTTTATATATATTTACATAGAGGCAAATATGCTGTGCAATATTTTTAATTTAGAGTATAATTAGGCAATTGATACGCACAAGAGTCCTTCGATTCGTGGGATGTGTTCTTCAAAATTGCACTGAGGGATCAGGGGGATCGCTCTCTATGAAACAACAAGTCCGCAACTGGATGATCGCAACGCTGGCGTTAAGCACGGTTTTGACGCCGAACCTGTTCCAATCGTCTGCCTATGCTGCCGGGGAGGGGACGGTGAAGCAATCGAATTCATCTGTAGCTCCGTTCTCCGATCTGAACGGCGTGTCGCCTGAACAGATGAACAAGATCTTGCAAGCCCTTCAAGCCGGTCTGTTGAAAGGGGATGCGGCCGGCACGTTCCGCCCGGCCGATACTTTGACCCGTGAAGAGATGGCCGTTCTGTTGACCCAGTCCCTTCAATTGCCGATGGGGCAAGCGGCGACGACGTTCTCCGATGTGCTTCCGAACGGTTGGGCCAGCCGCTACATCGAAGCGGTACGCAAAGCGGGCCTGATGGTCGGCGACGGCGACGGTGCGTTCCGTCCCGAAGCGCCCGTCACGCGGGAGGAAATGGCTGCGCTGCTGATGCGCGCCGCTCAATTCCCGCTGGCAGAGGGAACGGAGTCGTCTGCCGTTTCCGATTGGAACACCGTCAGCCAGTGGGCGAAACCGTTCGTGAACACCGCGTTGAAAACCGGCTCTCTGAAAACGACCGGATCTAACTTCCACCCGCAATCTCCTGTTTCGCGTCAAGAGATCGCAGAGATGCTGTTGGACACGTTTTTCCCGACAGACAGACCCGCTTTGCTGCAAGAAGTCGAGGACGGAAAGGTCAAGATCAACGGGATCTCCTACCGTCTTTCCGATTCGGTGAAAGGATTGTTGCAACCGGCGAACCGCGCGGCGTTGCAAGGAGCGAGTATCCAGTTCAGCGCCACCGACCGCACGGTGCAATCGATCACGAAACTGGAGCTGCACGCCAGCGGGCAGGCGCCCGCCGACAAAGCTCCGGAATTCAGCGGCAACTTGGTGCTTGACGGTCACGGCGCGACGCTGGACGGAGACTTGGTGTTGTCGGGCAATTACCTCTCCGTGCAGAATTTGAACGTGAAGAAGGACTTCCGGATCACGCCGGAGCTTGCCAACGACTTTTCAGCCCGTCAACTGAACGTGCTGGGCAAGACGCTCATTCAAGGGGGCGACGAGGACACGGTTGCGTTTGCCGATTCGAAATTGCAAGACGTCGAGGTTTCGAAACCGGACGTGCATCTGGTGGCGCAAGAGAACTCGTCCTTGCAAAACTTGACCGTCTCCGCCAACGCCACGCTGGAGAGCGATGATTCGTCCCTGTTGCAAAAAGTCACCGTCGCCGACGGCGCTCAAGAAGTGAAGTTGCAAGGGACGATGCAAGATGTGGTTGTGAACAGCACCCAGCCGACCACGCTGACCGGCAACGCTTCCATCAGCAATGTGGTGGTCAACACGGCAGCGCCGCTGAAACTGAACGGAACCGGGAGTGTTGCCAATCTGCAAGTGAACAATCCAGGAGCCCAAGTGAAAGTCGCTTCCACGCTTACAGTCTCGAACGTTGCCTATGCCGCGGGCGTTCCGACCAACACGGTCGCAGGCGTGACGGATCCGTCGACTCCGACGACTCCCGACCCCGACCCCAATACCGCTCCGATCTTGGTCACTCCGTTCAGCGACCAAGCGATGACGGCGGGAGACAGCGTTATGTCGGTGAACGTATTGGGTCACTTCACCGATGCCGAACAAAGCGTGTTGAAGTACACGGTCAGTACGTCGAACCGACTCATCTGCAAAGCGACTTTGTCAGGGAACAACATTCAGTTGACGCCGATGTCGCGCGGTACGGTCACGATCTATGTGACGGCGGACGACCTGCACGGAGAACAAACTTCCACTTCTTTCAACGTGACGGTCAACGATCCGCCGCGATCAAGCGGAATCCCGGATCAGACGGTGACGTTGGGTTCCGGCGACTTGACGTTGTCTTTGAATTCCTTCATCACGGACGCGGACAACGATCCGCTCGCGTATGAAGTCAGCGTGGCGGACCCGAACATCGCTTCGTATTCGCTGAACTCCGATCAACTCGTGCTCAAGCCGCTTGGCGTCGGCAGCACGACCGTCACGGTTAAAGCGACCGACGGACGCGGCGGCACGCTGACGAAATCCTTCCAACTGAACGTGGGCGCACAGCCGAACCAAAACCCGGTTGTTGATCAGACGCCCAGCGATCAAACGATCACTCTGGGCAGCGCCGACTACACGTTGGATGCGGCGACGCTGTTCAGCGACCCGGACCATGACACGTTGACGTATGATGCGGTTTCGCTGGACCCGTCGATCGCGACGGTTACCCGCAACGGATCGCAAATCACCGTGCACGCCGTTGCAGAAGGCGCGACGAAGATTCAACTGAAAGCGATGGACGGCAACGGCGGCGAAGTCACGACCGAGTTCAACGTCACCGTCAAACCGGTTCCTTCCCAGAACAATCATGATCCGCAAGCCGTAGCCACCATCTATGAACAAGTCCTGACAGCCGGAGTGACGAACGCTCGATCGTATGACCTGTCGCAACTGTTCGAAGACCAAGACGGCGACGCGCTGACGTTTACCGCTGTCCCGCAAACGCCGGGCATCGTCAATGCGGACGTTTCCGGCGCTGCCATTACACTGTCGGCGGGCTCGACGGCTGGCAGCACGACAGTCGTGATCACCGCCGACGACGGCAAGGGCGGCACGGCGACGTACAACTTGATCGTGCACAACGCACCGCTTGTGCCGGGCGGACAGTTGAACATCCACACGAAGCAAGGCGTCAACGACGACATCACCGTCGACCTGTCGAAGTTCTTCCCGGGCCAAACCTCGTTCCAAGTGTATTCCGGAACGCCGGACTCGACGTTCACCGGTCCGACGCCGCTTTCCGGCAACACCTGGAAGTGGAACGGCGATACCTTGCTCGACTATTGGGTGATCGGCGCGGACGGAACCGCCGTCGTCTTGCATGTCAGCGCGGATCCGCAAGGGGCGGAAGATCTGTACTTCTCGCAATACATGGACATGGGGAACGGCCGCACAGCGCTTCAACTGTATTTCAACCCCGTCGGCGACACTTCGCAGACGGTATCGGGGTATTCCTTGGAAGTTCATCAACACAACCTCAAGACCAATCAGGAGACGTTCTACACCCGAGCGATGTTGCCGCTCTGGAAGGGCATGCCGTATCTCTTCATCGACCGGACTTTCTACGATCTCTTCGACATCGCCCCCGTCCAGTATTTCAATGATGAACTGATTCTGTCCGATCCGGGGAATTCGTACGTGACGGGCTTCGTGCTCAAGAAAAACGGGGTTACGATCGACGTGCTGGGCAACCCGAACTCGTCCGCGCAGTTCATGCCAGACGGCGGGACGTTCATCCGCAAGAAGGGCATCCGCGCAGGTTCGAGCACCTTCAGTTTGTACGGGGAATGGAACAGCTACCCGGTCGGCACGCTTCAATATCTCGGCACCCACACTCCGTAATTCTTCAAAAAAGACTCGACCCTTCGCGGGCCGAGTCTTTTTTTATCCGTTCACGATCTCCCCGCCGTTGACGTGCAGGATCTGCCCCGTCACGTACGACGCGTCGTCCGACGCCAAAAACACGTACGCCGTCGCCACTTCCTCCGGTTGACCCGCCCGCTTCATCGGCGTGGTCGTGCCAAACGACGCCACTTGCTCGGCGGTGAACGTCGACGGAATCAACGGCGTCCAGATCGGGCCGGGGGCAACGCCGTTGACGCGGATGCCCTTGTCGGCGAGCGTCAACGACAACGAACGGGTGAACGTCACGACCGCTCCCTTGGTCGCGGAGTAGTCGATCAGTTCCTTGTGCCCGTGATACGCGGTCACCGACGCCGTGTTCACGATGGCGCTGCCTGTCTTCAGATGCGGCAACGCCGCTTTGCTCATGTGGAAGAACGAGAAGATATTCGTCCGAAACGTCCGCTCCATCTGCTGGGCCGTGATCTCGTGCAGGCTTTTTTGCGGATGCTGTTCGGCGCAGTTGTTGACCAGCACGTCCAGTTTGCCAAACGCTTGAACGACAGACGCCACCGCGTCTTGGCAAAACGTCTCGTCACCCGCGTCGCCTGACAGCAGCACGCAGCGACGGCCTTCCGCTTCCACGGCGCGCTTCGTCTCTTCGGCGTCGCCGTGCTCGTTCAAATAGACGATCGCGACGTCCGCGCCCTCTTTGGCGTACAGCACCGCCACCGCCCGTCCGATCCCGCTGTCTCCGCCGGTGATCAGCGCGGCTTTGCCCGCCAGTTTTCCGGATGCGTTGTAGTTTCGGTTCTCAAACTTTGGGCGCGGGGTCATCTCCGACTCGATGCCCGGTTGCTGATTCTGATGCTGCGGGGGGAACGCTTGCTTGCTTTGATCCGCCATCTGAAAAAACCTCCCTGTTCCGTGTGTCTCCAGTCTTTCTAAAAACTTCCCCAATCCCCCCGCTTTTATTAAAATTGACAAGTCTGCGCGCGGTGATTATCATTGAGAATGAAAATCAACTGATCGGCATAATCTCAAACTCAGAGAGGAGAGCCGCCGATGACCACGATTTCTGTTTGCGACCTGTTGGAAGGCCCGCACTTGCGACATCATATCGAAAGCATCGCCCGGAGGCTTGGCACAGACGACCTCGCCGCCGCCGCGTCGCTGTTTCAAAAGCGGTATTGCGGCAAATTGCTCAGCAGCGTGCTCAACCCGCTGACCCGCCTGCGCGTCGGGATTCTCGCTCCCGCCGAAGCGCTCGACATCGTGTTGGAAGACGATCTGCCCGCCGAAGTGGTACTGCACGCACCGCAGACGCGGATGGTGAATCTGCATGACGCGCAGGAAGAGGACCGCTTGCGAAGCGAGGTCTTTCGCGCGCTGTTTGACGACAATCTGGGCCGCTTGTCGATGCGCATCGCTTCGGAGATCGGCGTCTCTCTGCGCGTGCTCTGGGGGAACATCGGCAACTACGGCTGCTGGCTCTACGAAGACGTGCTCTTGCAAGACCCGGACTTGCAAGACCGCGCCCGGCGCGACTTCGAAGCGCTGATGGCCTGCCCCGGCATGGACAAAACCCCGCCGCTCGCCTGTTCCTGCCAGAAAGTGTTCGTCGAGGACGCCGAGCCCCCGCGCTGGGCGCGCGTGCGCCAAACGTGCTGCCTCGCGTATAAATTCGAGGGACGCACCCCTTGTTACACCTGCCCGCGCCTCTCGATGGCACAACGGGCGGAGTTGCTCCCCAAACCGATACCCGCGCCTTAAACCAAGACCCTGTCGCCGACGGGGTCTTTTTTTCATGACAATTGTCACCTTGGAGTCATGACGGACTCTACTGCTTGCCCGACGGCAGAATGTCATATGATGGAACCAAGGAAACACCAGACAGAAAGGAAGGAACTCCACCATGAAACACGTGTTAGACCTGCAAAACGTTCGCAAATCGTTCGGCTCGAAAAACGCCGTGGAAGATCTTTCGCTCACCGTGGAACCCGGCACCGTGCTTTCGCTGCTCGGCCCGAACGGCGCGGGCAAAACGACGACGGTCTCGCTGATGCTGGGCCTGCTTAAACCGACGTCCGGCACGATCCGCTTGCTCGGCGGCGACCCGCGCGACGCCCGCACCCGCCAGCGCGTCGGCGCGATGCTCCAAGAAGTCAGCGCCATCGAGCGCTTGAACGTGCGCGAGACGATCGAGCTGTTCCGCAGCTTCTACGAAAAACCGCTGACCACCGACAAGCTGCTGGAGATCGCCGGCCTGCACGAACACGCCAAAACGATGGGCACCGCGCTCTCCGGCGGGCTGCAACGCCGTTTGAACTTCGCGCTGGCGATGGCGGGCAACCCGGACGTGCTGTTCCTCGACGAGCCGACGGTCGGCATGGACGTCTCGTCGCGCACGCTGTTTTGGGAGCATCTGCGCGAATTCGCGAACCAAGGCAAGACGATCCTCTTGACCACGCACTACCTAGAGGAAGCGGACGCGATCTCCGACCGTGTCGTCGTGATCGCGAACGGCCGCATCACGGCGGACGGCACCCCCGGCGAGTTAAAAAACGCACTGGGCAAGCGCTTCATCACGTTCCGCGCAGGCGACAGAACGACCGACGCGCTCTTGCAGCAACTGCCGGGCGTGGACCGCATCGAACGAAGCGGACGCCAAGTGCGCCTGCAAGTCAGCGATTCGGACGCCGCGCTGTTTGCGATCGTGCGCAACGGGTTGGACGTGCAGGACATCGAAGTCAAGGGCGGCGGTTTGGAAGACGTCTTCCGCTCGCTGACCGAAACGGGAGAAGGGGTGAAGGCATCATGATGAAGGCTTTGGGGATGCAAATCAAATCGGAAATGGTGCGGACGCTGCGCAATCGCAAGTTTGTGTTTTTCGCGCTGTTGATGCCGCTGGGGTTTTACTTCCTGTTCGTGACGCAATACGGCCCTGCGATGCAGATCGGCGGGGCGCAATGGAGCGCCTATCTGCTGATGTCGATGACCGTCTACGGCGTGCTGATGGGTTCCGTTTCGCAACTTGCCAACACGTTGGCGCAAGAACGCAAGCTGGGGTGGTACCGCCTGTTGCACACGACGCCCGCTCCCGCTTGGGGCTATCTGTCCTCGAAAATGATTGCGCAGTTGGGGATCAACCTCGCCTTGATCGTGATCATGTTCCTCGTCGGTCACTTTACGGAGAACGTGGACCTAAGCGCATCACAGTGGGTGTCTTGCGCGCTCTCGATTCTGTTCGGGTCGCTGGTGTTCCTCTCGCTTGGCGGTTTGATCGCCGTGCTGCTCGGCGCGGAGGCGGCTCCGCTCGCGGCGGTCGGGATTCAATTGGCGCTCTCGTTCCTCGGAGGGTTGTGGACGCCGGTGCAAGCGTTCCCGGATACGCTGCGCAAATTGGCGGAATGGTTGCCGTCGTACCGCATCGGCCATGTGCCGTGGAACATCGTGTCGGGAGTTGATGTCGCCTGGCAGGACTTCGCGGTGACGGGTGCGTACTTGATCCTGTTTGTGCTAGTATGGGGAGGAATCTCCAAACGACAGGAAGCGGTTGCCGCATGATTGGAAAGTTTGAATTTTTCCCAAAACGGGTCGGGAAGTTTATCTACTTCAACTTGATCTATTGGGTGCTGGGAGTTTATAACCTGCTTCATTTTTCAGACACGACGACGAAAGCTCTCCTCGGGCTTTCGTTGTCGTTGCTTTTTCTGATTGCGTATCGGGAGTCGTTTTGGGCGGAGGAGAAGCCGTGGAAGGGCACCGTGTTCTTGCCGGTGCAAGTGCTGATCGTCTGCGTGTGGGTGGCTTTTTACAACGAGAACTTTTGCTACATGACGTTCTTCTGCGGAAGTGTCATCGGGTTTATGCAGTCCAAGAAACGCATGTGGGGATCGCTCATCGCGATGCTGGTTGCCGTCACCGTTGCGATTCTGATCGCGGAGGGTCAGGGGCAATGGGGGGATATCTTCTCGTTGATTCCGTTTTATCTGACCAATATCATGTTTCCGTTCAGCATGCGGGCGATGCGCATCTGGAAGGAGCAGAACGAGGAACTGCAAGCGGCCAACGCGCAAATCGAGCACTTGAGCAAGCACGCGGAACGCCAGCGGATCGCCCGCGACCTGCACGACACGATGGGGCATGCGCTCTCGATGATCACGCTCAAGAGCGAGCTTGCCGAGAAGCTCGCCGTGCGCGACCCGGAGCGCGCCGCCCGCGAGATGCGCGACGTGCAGACCGCCTCGCGCGCCGCGCTCTCGCAAGTGCGCGAACTGGTCGCCAACATGCACATGATCTCGCTCCCGGACGAGCTGCAAAACATCCGGCGCATCCTCGACGCCGCACACATCGAATTGCATGTGCACGGAACGCTGGAAGAACTCCGCTTGAACACGTCGACCAGTTCGATTCTGGCGCTGTGCTTGCGGGAAGCGGTCACGAACGTCGTGCGGCACAGCCGCGCCAGGATCTGCCGGGTCACGTTGCAAGACGACGCGGCGGGCACGATCATGCGTATCGTCGACGACGGACGGGGTTGGAAAGAAAAAGGAAACGGGCACGGATTGCTCGGCATGCGCCAACGCGTCGATGTGGTCGGCGGAACTCTGCACCTGGAAACCGCGCCGAACGGCGGCGCGGCGTTGACGGTGACGCTGCCGCATATCATATCCGGTCAGAAAGGAGACTGACTTCATGCGCATCTTGCTTGCAGAAGACCAAGGCATGGTGCGGGGAGCGCTCGCGGCCCTGCTCAATTTGGAAGACGACATCGACGTGATCGCCGAAGCCCCCACCGGCACCGAGGCGTGGGCGAAAATCCAAGAGCTCGCTCCCGACATCTGCTTGCTCGACATCGAGATGCCGGGGCTGAGCGGACTCGACGTCGCGGAACGAATCAAGGAAGCCGCGCTTGCCACCCGCATCGTGATCTTGACCACGTTTGCCCGTCCCGGTTATTTGCAACGGGCGTTGCGTGCCGGCGTCAGCGGCTACTTGCTGAAGGACGCGCCGGTGGAAGAATTGGCGAAGGCCCTGCGCAAAGTGCACGGCGGCGGGCGGGTTCTCGCCCCGGAACTGGCGATGGCCGTCTGGGACGAGCCCAACCCGCTGACCGAGCGCGAACGCGACGTGTTGGCGCTGGCGGGAAAGGGCTTATCCACCGCCGACATCGCCGGAAAGCTGTTCCTCTCCGAAGGCACCGTGCGCAATTACGTCTCGGAAATCCTTCATAAGGTAGGCGCGAAAAACCGCGTCGAAGCCGTCCGCATCGCCGAGGAAAAAGGTTGGCTGTAAGGGCGCAACAGGAGTACAATGAGGCTATTGAGTATGGAAGATTCTGACTGGAGGGGAATGCAGATGAGTTTCAAATATGCGGGGATCGATCACGTGCAAGTCGCGGTGCCCAAGGGCGTCGAGGACGAAGTGCGCCGTTTCTACGGCGGGTTGCTGGGCATGGAAGAGCGGGAGAAGCCGGAGAAGTTGAAAGTGCGCGGAGGCTGCTGGTTCCAGTGTGGAGCTCAGCAATTGCACATCGGCGTGGAAGAGCCGTTCGCTCCGGCGAAGAAAGCGCACCCGGCGTTCGCGGTGCAGGAGATCGGAGCGTTGCGTGCGTTTTTGTTGGAGCAGGGAATTGAGATCAAGGACAACGACGAGATTCCGGGCGTGATCCGCTTCTTCGTGAGCGATCCGTGGGGCAACCGATTGGAGTTCACGCAGGTATGAGCATCGCGATCACGGGGTTTTTTACAGGGGAGCCGAAGCGCGTGACGTTTGGAGCGCGGGAAGAAATGACCGGCATCTGCAAGGAGCCGGCGGACACTCCGCTGTTTCTGTCGTTTGAGCGTTTGGAAGGCAACGATGTGGCGAATCCCAATTTCCACGGCGGCGAAGCGCGTACCGTGTGTGTCTATCCGCATGAGCATTACGCGCATTGGAACGAGCAGTTTGGCGTCGAGTTGCCGCCGGGGGCGTTCGGTGAGAATTTGACGCTCCAAGGCTTGACGGAGGACGATGTGTGCATCGGCGACATCTACCGAATCGGCGACGCGGTCGTGCAGGTGACGCAAGCGCGGATTCCCTGCAAGATGATCGACTTGAAGCTGGACGTGAACGGTCTGTTCCAGCAGACGGCGTTGCAGGCGAAGAGCGGGTACTTTTTCCGCACGTTGCAGGAAGGGCGCATCGCGAAGGACAGCCAAGTCATGTTGGTGGAGCGCGATCCGCGGGAAGTTACCGCTAGTTTCTGCCTGCACACTGTCTATCATGATAAGAAAAATACAGCAGCTCTGCGCAAGATCCTGGCGGTGCCGGCGCTTGCCGACAACTGGCGGAACATGCTGCAGCGCCTGTTGGACGAGGCGGACAAACAGGCGGAAGCATGACGGACGGCGTCACGGGGCAACCTACGACAAGACCATTGGTCAAAGGGGGCTTGCCACGTGACAAAAGGGGAAAAGCAAAGCTTCAAGGATTTTACCAACCAGAAGCAACTGCGGCTGAGCGACGATCCGAACTACCAAGTCGCAAACCTCTCGGGGGACGCGTCGACCGATAACCGTCAGTATGTCACCGAACCGATTGAGAATGCCGAAGCGCTGGCGTTGACGCAAGCGAACAGCGGGATGTTCATGCACCCGATGCACGACGTCACCCAGACCGAGCAGATCAACGGCGACAAAGTTTTGGAACAACTGCAAGCCGATTTGGCGGCGTTGGATCAAAACTATGAGCCGGACGGGCAGCACGACCCGAACGAACAACAAAACCGATAACACCGCTGGACAAATAGGCCGGGGCGAGATGCCCGGCCTTTTTCTATTGAAGCGCGAGGAGACGTGCAGGTTCGATGTACCGTTGGAAAAAAGGACGGGGTGAGATGCCTGGCCTTTTGCTATTGGACGCGAGGTGACGTGCTGGTTCGAGTTCCAGAGGAGACGCTCTGCCGGTTGATTCGGCGCGGGGTGCGTGACGGGTTAGTTTTTTCCGTTGCGGAGGGTGCCGTGGTCGATCAGTTTCTGCGGGAAGGCGCTGGATTTGAGAGAGAGGCGGATGAGGTCGCCCTGCTTCGTGGCGATGGTGTAGTCGTAGGGTGACGACTTCGTGCTGAGCAGTTGCACCGCTTCGTCGCCCGTGCTCAGTTGGTACAGCGGCTTCATCGGCTGGTTCCAGAATTCCGGCGTGCCTTTCATGCTGGAGATGTACAATTTCGGGTCGAACGGCCCGATGATCACTTGCGGCTTGCCTTGATAGGGGGCGGCGAGCACGGGGATCGAAGAGGTGTACGCGTCAAACGTCAGCGCGGTGACGGGCATCTGCTCCATCTGTCTGTCGGGATAGCCGATGTTGAAATGCTCGCCGCGGTCATCGGAGAGGGACATGCCTCTCTCGGTGCCGACGCCGACGTAGCGGTCATCGTCTGGGTGCACGGTGAGGCAGAGGATCTTTTCATTCTCCAAGCCGATGGTTGCGGCGTGCGTCCAAGTCTTGCCCTCGTCTTGGGTGTAGTTGAGCCCTTTCTCCAGCGGAGGCTGGTCGGTGTTGACCCACGCGTAGATCGCGTGACCGTGCAGGGAAGCGGCGAGGAAGTCGAAGTGGACGCCGCTTGCGCCGAGGTCTTGGAACGTGCGGCCGCCGTCGGTGCTTTTTTTCAGACCGTCGCTGCCGACGTAGAGCGCGTTTTGCATGGCGGCGAATCCGGAGATCGATTGCCGGGTCTCCGGCTGCACCCAGCCGGTTTCGTCGCTGTAGCGCAAGATGCCGTTGTCGGTGGCGAGGTAGAGCGTTGTGGCGTCGGGGGAGTAGGCCATGCCTTGGAAGCGGTTCAGTTTGCTGTCCGACTCTCCGCAACCGGACAGAACGACTGCGGCCGCCAGAAGTCCGGTGATCATCCCGGTAGAAAAACTCCTCATGATCGATTCCTTCCTCTCGTGTGTTCTTACAGAATTGGAACCCGTTTCAGGTTTTTCGTTACAGGACAAAGAGTCGGTTTTAGAAAAAAAGGAAAAACCCTCCTCCATGCGGGGGAAGGTCTTTTTGAAAGGGATCTCTATCCAAAAAGCGTTAGGCGTTCGACGCTTCCTCGTCGTCGCCGGAGTCGTTGTCGGAATCGTCTTCTTCAGCCGCCGGAGCTTCGGAATCTTCCTCCTCGTCGTCGCCGGAGTCGTTGTCGGAATCGTCTTCTTCAACCGCCGGAGCTTCGGATTCCTCTTCTTCGTCGTCGCCGGAGTCGTTACCGGAGTCGTCACCGGAATTGTTTTCAGACTCGCCTTCTTCAGTTTCGTCGGCAGCCGGTCCTTCTTCGTCGTTGCCGGAATCGTCGCCCGACTCGTTTCCAGTATCGTCGCCGGAGGAATCGTCGCCAGATTCGTCAGAGTCGTTGCCCGACCCAACAGCGGTGTTGGCGGTTTTCTCCTCCTCTTGGGCGGTTGCGAACTCGGCGACGGGGTTGTTTTTCAGCAGGGACTCGGCCACCGTGCCGACCGTTACGATTTCAAGCAGTTTTGCAATTTCTTCACGGGAAAGCTTTCTCAATGTCTCTCACCTCGGGGCAGGATTGGGGGATTGATGTATTGTACGAACTTCCCGTCACTTTTGCGTTAGGTAGGAACATATTTTGATATGAGCAACTCTTTTTTACGAGGAAGCAACCCGTACCCGATTGGAGGTTTTGAAGAGCATGTCCCGCGACCCGCTCCCGGAGTACGCGCTGTCTCTCCCGCCCTCCGACCTGCAATCTCTGCTCGACCACCCCAAGGGCAAGCACGCCGTCCCCGCTCTCTTGCAACTCTCTGTGCTCTCGCCAACGTTCCCGATCCGCCTCTCCTTGCGCGGCTCTCACACGCGTCGGTATCCCAAAAAGTCGTTTCGCATCGAACTCCCCGCCCCGCACCCGACCCTCCAAGCCCGTGAATTCCACCTCAACGCCGAATACGCCGACCCCGCGATGATTCGCAACAAGTTGTCGTTTGCGTTTTTTGAACGACTGGGTGCGTTGACGCCCGACGCGCAGTACGTCAAGTTGCTGCTCAACGGCACCCCCGCAGGCGCCTACCTGCACTTGGAGTCGGTCGACGACCTCTATTTGAAAAAACGCAACCTGCCCCCCGGCCCGATCTTCTACGCCGTCAACAACAACGCCAATTTTTCGCTGATCAGCAAGATCACGCAAGGACCGAAAGCAGCGCTCGAAGCCGGGTATGAAGGCAAAGTCGCGGCAGAGCACGACTGGGCGAGCTTGCGTGAATGGATCTACTTCATCAACACCACGCCGGCCGACGATTTCGCCCGCGGCATCCCGCGCTATCTCGACCTCGACGCCTATTTCAATTGGCTCGCCGGGGTCGTCTGCACGCAGAACTTCGATGGCTTCATCCAAAACTACGCGCTCTACCAAAACGGAGAGACGGGGCTGTTTCAATTGATTCCGTGGGACTATGACGGCACCTGGGGGCGCAATTTGAAAGGCAAGCCGCTTCGCCCCGACTACATTCCGATCACCGGATACAACACGCTCACCGCCCGCATGCTGGCAGATCAGACCTTGCGAGCCCGGTATCGCGTGCGAATGGAGGAGGTGTTGGCGACGCACTTTACACCCCGCGTCTTGGAGCCGCTCGTCCAAGACTTGCTCCGCACCGTCCGTCCCGCCCTGGAGCAAGACCCTCACCGCAACGCCTCGCTCCCTTTGCTTGACGGCGAGTTCGACGTCATTTCAACGTTCGTCGCCAAGCGCCGACGCTACTTGCTCGACCATCTCCGCGACCTCGAATGAGAAAAAAACAAACGGTTCCGGCAACTGCGAATGTAAACGAAAAAAGCCTTCCTCCCGGATGGGGGCGAAGGCTTTTTTGCGTTCTGCGGGAGCAGAGAACGTGTGCGTCACAGATGGGACGAAGACGGTTTCCCATAGGGCGAGCAAGCGCTTTTTAGGAAAGGGGCAGTTGCGGCGAGTGCACGTCTTCGCTCAGGTTTGCAATCAGCGGCGACACCTCGCCCGAATGCAGCAACCACAGATGGTGCAACGCACGCGTGCACCCGACGTACAGCAGTTTCGCGTCTTGGGGGTTCAACTCGTACCGCGTGCTGTCCACGTCGGTGAGCAGGACGGCGTCGAACTCCAGCCCTTTGGAGAGATACACGGGCAACACCGACAGCCCGCCGCGATACTCGCGCTGGCCGGAATGAATCAACGTGGTTTCGATGCCGTTGTCCGCGAGATACTCGTGAATTTCCCGAGCTTCCTCGTCCGTCCGGGCGATCACCGCCACCGTGGACGACTCGCCCTCGCGCAAGTGCTCCACCGAGCGGCGGATGGTGTCCAGGCGTTGCGCAGGGGCCACTTCGTGCACGATCACTTTTTCCCCGGAGCGGAACACGGGCTTGGCCAGCGTCACCGGCTCGCCCGAACGCTCCAAAATCACGTTGGCAAAGCGGATGATCTCCATCGTGGATCGGTAACTGCGGTCCAAGCGGAAAAACGCGCTCTCTTCCTTGCCGAACAGCCCGAGGAACTCTTGCCAATCGCGGATGCCTTGGTAGGCGTGAATTCCTTGCGAGAGGTCGCCGAGGATCGTGAACGACTTCCCGCGCGTCCGTTCGTTGAGCACCGCAATTTGAAAAGGCGAGAAGTCCTGCGCTTCGTCGATCACGGTGTGGTCGAACACGTCGTTGCCGTCGACGCCTTGCAGGCGGTCGCGGATGTAGAGCAGCGGGGCGAGGTCTTCGAGTTCGACCCGCTTCTTCTTGAACAGCTTGGCGGACGACTTGCGGAGTACTTCCGGCATCTCTTCCAGATTGTCGACGAACTGCTTGTACAGCGCAAACGGCGTGTGCGACGGCCAGAGTTTCAGGTAGGCGCGGAGCTTGGCGTTGCCGGACTTTTTGTAGTCTTTCTTGAGGTGCACTTCCCAGACTTTGTCGAGTTCCATCTCCAACCAGCGCTTGATGCGCGCATGCACCCGCTCGCGGCGCTTGGCGAGCGGGTAGTGTTTGTATTCGGTGTGGAACCACTCGCGGATGGTGTTGTACCGCAGAGTCGCTCCTTCCCACGGCGAGAAGTCCGCCTGAGGGACGAACGTTTCCTCGTACGCGCGCAGTTGCCCGTCGAGCAGGTCGCGGTAGTAGAGCGCCCCTTTCCAGCGACCCGGCGCTTCATTGGTCAGCGTCGGGCGCTTGTCGCCGATCGCGAACCACTCCTGCAAGCGATCCGCCGGGTCGGTCAGCGAAACTTCATGGTCGAGCAGGTCCAGCGTCCAGTCGGTGAACGTCGTCTGCTGAATCCCGCCGACGCCCAGTTCCGGGAGGACGCTGGAGATGTAGTCGAGGAACATCGAGTTCGGCGCGAAGATGATCATGCGCTCGGCCCGGACGTTTTCACGGTATTGGTAGAGCAAGAACGCGAGGCGGTGGAGCGCCACGGTCGTTTTTCCCGAACCGGCGACGCCTTGGATGACGAGGGCGAGGTTTTTGGCGGAACGGATGATTTTGTCCTGCTCCTCTTGGATCGTGGAGACGATGTCGCGCAGTTTGTTGTCTTTGTTCTCCGAGAGGCGGTAGAGCAGGAATTCGTCGGTGACGGCGAGGTTTTCGCCGCCGCGCTCGTACGCGTCGACGACGCGCTGGAGAATCTGCTTGCGGATGACGAGGTTGCGCTTCAGATAGATAAGTCCTTGGATCAGGCCGTCCGGCGAATCGTACGTCGCGGGTTCGTCCCCGCCGGTGAACGAGTAGAACATCGAAGCGACCGGCGCGCGCCAGTCGATGACGAGCAGTTCGCCGGTGTCGATGTTCTCCACGCCGACTTTGCCGATGTAGAGCGGCAGAGGTTGTTCGCGGCCTTCCTCTTGGAAGTCCAGCCGTCCGAAGTACGGTTCGGGCCCGGCGACTTTGAGGGCTTGGCGTTGCGATTCGCGGATGTTGTCCAGCGCTTGTTCGGCGATGTCGTTGCCGTAGTAGCGCGGGATTTGTTCGAGGGTCTGCAATTGGCTTTGAATCTCGGCAGCGGTTTGTTCGAGTCGCTGCAACTCTTCGGTGTAGGCACTTTGTATCTCAGGTTCCAAGACCAGTTACCTCCAGTTGAGAAAATTTCGCCCCACTTGCAGACGAGAGGTTCCCAATATATCACAGCGAAAGGTTGCAGGCAAGGAGCGGAAGGGGTACGATGAAGAGTAGGACATCTGGCAGACGGGAGGGGAAGGGCCTCTGGAACTTGGGGAACTGAAAGCCATGCAATTTCGGGAAGCGGTGTGTCGCTATCGAGATGTTCAGGGCACATCGGCCCCCGAAGTCGAATTTTCGCATAACTGGCCTAAGCACGAACACTTGGACCGCGAGCAACTCGCGTGGTTTCTCTACTGGCGCTCGCTGTGGGAGCGCGGCTATGTGCGGAAAACAAGCCTGTCTTATATGATGATTCACATCTTCGAACTGTTGAGTTTGGAATATATACAAGACCCGCAGCAAGCGGTGAAGCGGTTGATTCAGTTCTACACCGACTTCCACGACATCCAGCCGCGGCTCGACGTGACGGTGGTGCGCTGGATCGGCGATTTCTATCTCAAGATGGGCGAGATCGACAACGCGCTGTACTGGTACACGCACGGCACGGCGGGAGACCTTTTTGAAAAACTGTCTTGGTACCGCTTCGGTCACCGCGACATCCCGCTTTCGCTCTTGCAGAAGATCGCCGGTGTGCCGAAATCGCAGTATTACCGCGAGCACATGCCGGAGATCGAGCCGGAGATGGAGCGGATGATGCACCAAGTGTTTCGGACGTTTTATGAGATCGAAGGGATGCATCCGCTCGACAAGTTTGCGCGGTATACGGATGAGCCGACGATCTACTTGTTTTCGAACACGCCGATCCATGAAAAGTATTACCTCGACGGATTCCGCCGCTACGAGCAGGCGGGGACGTTTGTGCATTTCGTGAAGCACGCGCTGCGGTACGCGGAGAATTTGCTGCGCCGCGCCGAACGCAAGCCGCGTTTGAAATGCGACGAGTCGATCGGGCTCTACTTCCGGGAGATCGAAGAGCAGTACCCGATGCCTGAACCCACGGAGAAGAAACGGGATAAAGAGCGCGCCTCCGCAGAAAAAACGCCCCCGCCCACACTCGCCGCGGAGTTGCCCGAAGAGCCGGTCGTGCTCGACCTCTCGCGGGTGAAAGCGTTGACGACGGAGACGGAGTGGCTGGTTGACATGATGCAGGAGGGCGAGGCGGCGGGAGAGCCCCTGTTGCGAAAAACGCAACCGACGACCCCGTCCGTTTCGGAGGGCACGACTGGCACGTCAGCCCTGATCGCGAGCGATGCTGATCGGGCTTTGGAACCCTTGAGCGCGGCAGTCGAGGAAGCTGATTCCGGCGGGTCGCTCGTCAGTTCACTTTTTTCCGATGTGGAAGCGGGAGAAGTGGAGGAATTTTTGGATAGCCTGAAGGAAGGAGAGCAGGCGTTTTTGCGTCATCTCGTGCTGAGCGGGGAGACGGAGCGCCGGCGATTGTCCGACTGGTTGAAGGCGAAGCGGATGTTCCTCGACGCCACGGTGATGGGAATCAACGAAGCGGCGATGGACGCCGGGTTGGAGCCGCTGCTGGACGACGACGGAGAGCAGATTTCCGTAGCCGAAGAGCACGAAACGGCGCTGCAGGACTGGGCGTCGCGCGGATGATAGAGGAGGGAACGGCATGAGTCAGACGGTGAACAGCAAACTCACACGCAAGGCGGCCAACGCCATCATTCAATCGATGGGCGGCGGTGTCGTGCCGCAAGAAGGCATCGAGCACGTGGTCGTCGGCCGCGTGCGGGAGATTCGGCAGTTGGTGGAGGACTTGAATTCCACGGCTGACGGGCTGTCGTGCATGAAATTTTTGATCGGCGATTACGGGACGGGCAAGAGCTTCATGGCGACGTTGACCCGCTACATCGCGTACCGGGAGAATTTCGTGGTTGCGTACACCGATTTGACGGCCAACCGCCGTCTCTACGCCCACGACGGCAAAGCGGTCGCCACGTACTCCGACCTGATTCAAAACCTCTCCACCAAATCGAAGCCGAACGGCAACGCCCTGCGCTCTTTGATCGAGCGCTGGCTGTCCGACCTGCAGCAAAAAGTCGCGATCGAGCACGAGTTTGACGGCGTGCCCGACGCGTCGGACACCCGCTTCACCCGACTGGTCACCGCACAAGTGCAGAAGGTCATCCACGACATCCAAGAGCTCTCCGGCGGGTTTGACTTTGCGACGGTGCTTGGGAAGTACTACCAAGGCTATCTGAGCGGCGACGAGCAAGTGCAGGAGTACGCGATCAAGTGGTTGCGCGGCGAATACCGCACGAAGACGGAAGCGCGGGCGGACATCGGCGTGCGCGAGATCATCAACGACGACAACTGGTTTGATTACGTCAAAGTGCTGACGAAGTTCATCACGTCGATCGGGTATCGCGGGTTGCTGGTGTTGTTTGACGAAGCGATCAACCTGTACAAAATCGACCACCCGCAAGCGCGCAGCAAAAACTACGAGCGGGTGCTGGAGTTCTACAACGAATGCACGCAAGGACGCGCGCCGCATCTTATGGCGATGTTCATGGGGACGACCGATTTCTTGGAAGACGAGCGGCGCGGGTTGTTTTCGTATAAAGCGTTGAAGTCGCGGTTGCAGACCAACCAGTACGAGACGGAGCAGTACCGCGACCTGCGGCAGCCGGTGATCAAGTTGGCTCCGCTGTCGGCGGAGGAACTGTATGTCCTGTTGCAAAAAATCCGCGACGTCTACGCGGCGCTCTACCAAGTCGAGGACATCACGCGTCTGGTCACCGACGACAACATCCTCGAAATCGTGCAGAAAGCGCTCGCCCGCCCCGGCGGCGTGCAGTTCATCACGCCCCGTGAACTGATCCGCGAGTTTATCGGGATCTTGAACTTGTTGCATCAAAACCCGGAGATGGACCGGAGCACGATCTTCCAAGAGCGCTTGGAACTCGCACAGGCGGAGACCCGCCGGTTTACGGGGCGGGTTTTGGAATAGAATGAAGGGGTGGAGGTGAGAACATGAAGATTCGCTCTATTTCGATTCGCAACTTCAAGCGAATCAAGGAGTTGGACCTCAGTTTCGTGGATGAGAAAACGGGGCTTGTCCGCCCGATCACCACGATCTTCGGTGATAACGGGTCGGGGAAGACGACGGTGTTGCAGGCGATTGCGTATGTGGTTTCGATGGCGACTGGTCAGCGAGATTCTAATAGACCATTTTACTGGCATGGTTTTGATCCAAATCGAATCGAGACCCACGGTCCGACTAAAATTGAGATAGAGATTGAATTGATTGAAGATGAGATTGAGGCGACGCATGATATTTTCGCTCAATGGGAGAAGGAACAGAAGTCGCCTGGCAGTTTTCTGCCACCAGAAAACGACCGTATAATAAAAGTGATCTATTCAGATGGTGTTGATCACGTGGGCAATGCTGATAACGGTAACGAGGAGCAATTATTAGGCCGATACTTTCTCTCAGAAATTACAAATCTCAAAAAAAACATTCGAATGCAATATTTAGATCGTACCGGCGATGTTTTTTGGTTTGACCAATATCGGAGTTTTGGTGCGGACGGCTTTGTGGAGCTTGATGAACAAACTCAGCAGATTGGTTGGGAGGCTGGAGTTGCTGGTTTGCGAGAGAATCTTATCGGCTGGTGGATGCAACGTCAGTATTCTTCTAAGCCTTCGGAAAGCGATTTTATCAACACTTTGGAAAAAGGCTTTCAGCGAGTTTTCAAAGGTGCCTCCTTTGCAGGCTTAGAAGCTATGCCCACCAAAAGAGCACCCAAACCGACAGACTTCTACTTTTTAATCGAACGTGACAACACACAATACGACATCAGCGAAATGTCCTCCGGGGAACAAGCCGTCTTCATGATTCTCTACAACTTCGTGCGTCAACACATCTCGCGTTCCATCGTACTCATCGACGAACTCGAACTCCATCTCCACGCGCCCGAACAACAAACTCTCTACCACTCTCTGCGCAAGATCGGCCCGGATTGCCAGTTTATCATCACCAGCCACTCGTCTTACTTAGCCGACATCATTCCTGAAGCAAGCAAGATCCGATTGGCAGGTGGCAAACTGTGCCTGTAACCCAACTTTTTGTGGAGGGCGAGTTTGATTCCAATCTGATTTCTGCGGTGTTGCAGGAAGCAGACCTTGAAATCACCGTCACCCCGAAAGGCCCGAAGTACGGTTTGCAATCGAAGGTGTTGGAGGAGCGCGGGAGGCTTGGCGGCACCATTTTTTATCTACGAGACCGCGATTTTGATTTCGGTCTCACGGAAATCGGAGACGCCCCCGAACTCCTCGAAGCGAATCTCGATGGTGTCGTAACACACCTTGGCTGGCGTTGGAGTCGCCATGAGATTGAGAACTATGTGGCAGAACCGGCGGTGCTGTCTGAGGTTGCGAGCCTCGTGGCGCGCCGAACGATTTCCGTCGAGGAAGTCACCAACAAACTCACTGAGTCTGCCCAAACTCTCCGCTTCTACCAAGCGGCCCGCTGGACGATCGGCACAGCCAAAAAAGTCCTGCCCCCGTACAACAAAGAAATCAATTCCCGCCCTATGAAAAAAGAATGGCGGCTGCCTCCGGCAGAGGCACTTACAGCAGAATCGAACGTCCAATGGGTCTTGGACATGACGAACCCCTTTCTCAATCAGGTGCAATCCGTCCTCAACGAACAACAAATTCGAGCCGACTTTGAGAAGTATGTCGAGCTGTTTTCCGAAGCAAACTGTAACAACATCCAATGGGTGCTTCACATGTGCTCCGGCAAAGACTTGCTGACTGGCTTGAAAGACTGGTTCATCGAACTCGGATTTCAAAGCCCCAAAGACGTTGTTTCAACAGTGATCAACCATGTGGTCCAACATGACCCTCAACTGCCGCTCCGGCACATCCCGGAGTTTCAAGCTTTTTGCCAACTCATTCAAGCGATTGAGTAGTGAATGAAACGAAAGAGACTCTCAACCACCCGTCACCAAGAGTCTCTTTCTTTTTGTTCATAAGCCCATTCAAATCCCAGGAGGTCTCCCCATGACCTTTCAACTGTTAAGTCCCACCTTGCAGAAAATCGTCTGGGACATGGAATGGCGCGGGTTCACCGCGATCCAAGAACAGTCCATCCCGGCGATTCTTGCCAAGAAGCATTGCCTGCTCATGGCGGGAACCGCCTCGGGGAAAACGGAAGCGGCTTTTCTGCCTGTGTTAAGCCTGTTGGAGCGCGAGGGTGTGAACGGCTGCAAAGTCCTCTACCTCTCGCCTCTGCGCGCCCTCATCAACGATCAATTCGAGCGCATCGAACGCTTGACGGAGCGCCTGCACATCCCGCTGCTCAAGTGGCACTCCGACGTCTCCCGTTCGAAAAAAATGACCTGGCTCGCCAACCCGAGCGGCATCCTCCAAATCACGCCCGAATCCCTGGAAGCGCTGCTCGTCAACCAAACCGACCGCATCTCCGACCTGCTGTGTGAAGTCGAATACATCATCATCGACGAACTCCACGCCTTCCTCGACGGCGACCGCGGTCTGCAAGTGCAATCGCTGCTCGCCCGCATGCGCCGCTACATGAAGCGCCCCCCCGTCATGATCGGACTGTCCGCCACCATCGGCGCGACGGAGACGGCGCAGGCGTTTCTCCATCCGGACGCGCCGGAGGACGTGGCGGTGATCAACCCCGGCGACGGCAAGCGGCAGATCTTCTTGCAGGTGGAGTTTTTTCCAAAGCTTGGCGGCACGTTTTCGCCGGCGCTGATCTCCGACCTCTATGATTTGACCAAGGATAAGAAATCGATCCTCTTCTGCAACTCGCGCGGCCAAGTCGAAGAACTCACGCACCGCCTCAACGAGACCGGCCGTACGCTCGGCGGCCCCGCGTACGTGCAGAAATACCACGCCCACCACTCCTCGCTCGACAAGTCGGAGCGCGAATGGGTCGAGGAGCAGATGAAGACCTCCCGCCAACCGCTCTCCGTCGTCGCGACGAACACGCTGGAACTCGGCATCGACATCGGCTCGCTCGACCTCGTCGTCCAAGTCGACGCCACGCATTCCGTCTCGTCGCTCAAGCAGCGCCTCGGCCGCTCCGGCCGTCGCGAAGGAACGGACTCCTACCTGATGATGTACGCGACGGAGGACGAGGACCTCGTGCAAGCGGTGGCGATCACCGAACTGCTTTTTGATAAATGGATCGAACCCGCCGAACCCCGCCGCATGACCTACGACCTGCTGTTCCACCAAGTGCTCTCGATCTGCACGGAACGGCGAGGCGTGTTCTGGGAGGACTTGCTCGGCGAAGTGGGGGAGAACCCGACGTTCTCGCACTTGCCAAGCCGGCGCGCGCGCGAACTTCTGCAATGGATGCTCGAAGAAGACTGGCTTGAAATCGTGGAAGGCAAGTGCATCCCCGGCACGGAGGGCGAGAAGCTGGTGCGTTCGCGGGATTTCTACGCGGTGTTCCAATCGCCCGCGCTCTACCGCGTCCTGCACGGCGTCCGCCAAGTCGGCACGATCGAAGCGAACCCGCTGGTGATGGTCGGCGAGTCGTTGCTGCTCGGCGGTCTCACCTGGTCGATCACCTCGTTGGATGAGCGGAGGGGCATCGTCTACGTCGAACCCGCTTTTGACGGGAAAAAACCGATCTGGCTCTCCGGTTCCCGCTTCATCCATCCGCAAATCGCCGACCGGATGTACGCCGTGTACACCGCAGACGACGACCTCGACTATCTGAGTCCTCGTGCATGGCATCGCTTACAAGACGTGCGGAGCATCGCGCACACGCTCGGCTGGACTACGGAAGCCCGCATCATCCAAGAGGGTCAGCGGACGCTGACGTTTTACGACTTTGCGGGCACGCGCCGCCAGAACGCGATGGCGACGCTCCTGCGCGGCTGGTTGCGCGAACAGGATTCCCGCCTGACCGTCAAACAAAGCCCGTTCTCCCTCGCGCTTGAAGGCGGCGAAATCGAAAAAGGTCTCGCCAAGCGCGCCCTGAACTTCCTCGTCGACACCCTGCAACGGGGGAACGCGGAGAAGTACTTGCTGATGGGCCGCGCCGCCGAGCCGGAAAAAAGCCCGCCGACCAAGTTTGCCGCCTACCTCCCGAAGAACTTCCAACACTGGATCGAAGACGAGATACTCCGCGACTTCGACGGCCTGCGCGAGTGGATCTCCGTGCAGAAGTGGAAGATTCTGCGCAACTAGAGCCAATCGCTCTGTATGAAAAAAGCCTCTTTCCAGAAAAGGAAGGAGGCTTCTTTTGTCAATGCCCATTTTCGTTTGTCACCGTATCAGCGGCGGGGACGTCGGAACGGCAAAGGAGGGAGGTTTCGTGCGCCTCCTACGCATCCTGCGGGGCAGGGCGTTTTTTCCTAGAAAGCGTTGGCGAGCATCGACGCGACGAGGTCGGGCATCAGCGCGCTCTCCGTCAAGAACGAGAGCACGACAGGGAAGTCGCGGCCCTTGATCGAGGCGAACGGCGACAGTTCCCTGGCGAGCGTCCACGTTCCGTCCGCCGTCTCCAACTCCTGCAACTGCGCGACGATCTCCTCCAGCGGGGGATGTCCGTAGTAGTGTCCGTTCGTGCTGCCGCTGAATTCAAATCCGGGAGCCCGCCAAGCGTGCGGTGTTTCCGCCCACATGTAGCCGGGATACCAGAGGTCGTAGTACGTGCCGATGGTACCCTCCACGGAAACCAAGTGGACTTTCTCCGGGTCCAACTTGTGCCGGACTTGCGGCAGAAGCAGCGCGGCGTCGGTCAACAGCGCGTTGAACGCCGGAATGTGCAGGGCGCGGTGTAGTTCGCCGCCCGCGACATCGGCAGGGAGGTGATAATGAACGAAACGCTCGCCGTACACGCGGCGCTTCACCCGCCCGGATTCCACCAACTGCAGCGAGCGCTCCACCAGCGCGTGCAACTCTTGCGCCTGTAGATCGTCGCTCAGGTCGGTTTCAAGCATCCGGATGATCAACTCAAACGACGCCTCGTAAATCTTGCGAATGTCCACATTCTCCGCTTTCGCCCCGAACATGAACTTCGTCAGTGCCTGATAGACCGCTTGGGCTTTGGAATCGCCCCAGCCCATGAAGTCGCCCATCTCGGCGATCTGCACGATCGTCTCGCGGTGTTTCAACGCAAACTCGCTGTGCACCAGCGTGAAGATCGAAAGCACGCCGTCGCAATCGAGATGGTTGTTGATCGCCAAGTCCCAGCCTTCCGTCGAATTCCCCGCCACGAAGTTCATGCAAATCTCCGTCGACGTGTTCGCTTTGAACTCGGAAGGCGTCCGGTTCGGAATCCAATGGCTCAACTCCAAATCCACGCCGTCGCGATACGTTTGGTCCGCCGATCCGTCCGCGAAGATCGTCCGCACACTCTCCGGTCGCGGTTCGGAACTTCCCAACACATAAAATTGCGGAATCATTGAGCAATCCCCCTTTTTCTACCAATTTATTTCTCGTTCGCATCCTTGAACTCCTTTTGTTATAATAACCATTGGCGTCATGTACTTGAAGGAATTAGAGAATCTTTTGCCGAATATAGACGTTACAGAGCTAAAGTATTGCTTCGTCACCGTGATAAACGGACGAAGCAGAATCCGGAGGGATACACGTGCAGCTTGATAAGCTTCGAGATAAAACGGTAGACCAGCTCTTCGAAGCGATCCTCCAACTGAAGTCGCTGGAAGAGGCCTATCTGTTCTTTGACGATCTGTGCACAGTCAACGAGGTGCAGTCTCTGGCCCAGCGCTTAGAGGTCGCCCGCATGTTGCGCAAGGGACATACGTACAACCAAATCGAAGCGGAGACCGGAGCGTCCACGGCGACGATCTCCCGCGTGAAGCGTTGCTTGAACTACGGCACCGACGGGTATAAGATGGCGCTTGAACGCTTGAATCGATAAGGAATGAACGACAGACAGACCTTCGCTTTCATTTGAGCGGAGGTTTTGTTATGTTTAGAAGGAACCAGTTCCCAGAGGGAGGATGTCCTTGTGACCATGCCAAGTGAGCAACCGTGGCGCCGCTGGCGGCACGTGGTCAAGCTCGACCCCGACCGTCCGCTGCCGGAGGGATTGCTGCAAGCGCTCGGCGATTCCGGCACCGATGCCGTGTTGCTCGGCGGGACGCAACGGATTACATACGACAACGTCCAAGCGCTGCTCGGCCGTCTGCGCCGCGACGTTCCGCACGTGCCCGTGTGGCAGGAAGTGTCGTCGGAGGAAGCGGTCGTCAGCGGCGTCGACGGGTACGCGATTCCCGTCGTGTTGAACGCCGGAGACACGCGCTGGCTGATCGGCGAGCATGTGCGCGCGCTGCTGAAGTACCGCCCGTTTCTCGACTGGTCGAACGTGCTGATCGAGGGGTACTTGGTGCTCAACGACGACTGCGCCGTCGCCGATCTCACCGAAGCGAATGCCTGCCTGACGCGGGAGGAAGCGGCGGCGTATGCGGTGGCGGGCGAGTCGCTTTTTTCGATGCCGGTGATCTACATCGAGTACAGCGGCACGTACGGCGACCCGGAGACGGTGAAGGAAATTGCGCGGGTCGTGCAGAACTCGCACGTTTTTTACGGCGGCGGAATCGATTCGTTCGCCAAAGCTTCCGAGATGGGAGCGCTCGCCGACACGATCATCGTCGGCAACGCGCTGTACGGCGAGAACTGGCGCGAGGTTTTGGATGCAAGCGTGCGAGCGGTGAAATGAAGCGAGACTCCCTGATGCGTTCGGCTTTGAAGGGAGTCTTTTTCTATAGGGGAGGTTACGGCGGACGATGAGAATTCATGTGTTGATGGCGGACGATGATCCGCATATCCGCGCGTTGGTGCGGTTTTTTCTGAACAAGGAAGGGTATGCCGTGTTGGAAGCGTCCGACGGCGTGGAAGCGTCGGAGATCATGGAGCGGGAAAAAGTCCACCTCGCCGTCGTCGACATCATGATGCCGGGCAAGGACGGCTTGGAGTTGTGCCGGGAAATTCGGGCGATGTACGACATCCCCGTGATTCTCTTGACGGCGAAGGGGGAAGTGGAAGACAAGGAAGTCGGGTTTGAGTCGGGGACGGACGATTACCTCGTCAAGCCGTTTGAGCCGCGGGAATTGCTGTTTCGCATCAAAGCGCTGCTCAGGCGCTACCAGTTGCGCACCGAGGATGTGTTGCGGTTTGCGGAGACGGAGATTCACCTCACCAACTACGAAGTGACCGTGGAGGGCACCCCGCTGGCTCTGCCGCGCAAAGAGTTTGAGCTGCTCGCGATGCTTGCGTCGAACGCCGGGCGCATCTTGACGCGGGATCAAATGATTCAGCGCATCTGGGGCGTCGAGTACGAAGGCGACCCGCGCACGGTGGATGTGCACATCAAGCGCCTGCGCGAGCGGCTGGCGGACGTGCGCGGATTCTCGATTGTGACGGTGCGCGGGCTTGGCTACAAGCTGGAGGTCAACGGCGGATGAAGACGTTGTATGTGCGCACGGTCGTGTTGATGGTGCTGGCGTTGATCGTCAGCAGCGTGCTGTCGTTTTTGCTTTCCAACGTGTACTACCAAAGTTTCCTCAAGTCGTACAACGAAGAAAAACTGATGGGCGTCGTCGAAAGTTTGGCGGCGGAGTACGAAGCCAATCCGGGGCTGGACTTGGACGGCTATCTCCAGACGGCGGCGCATCTCAACTACCAATTGGCGGTGATCGACGAGACGGGACACCGTGTGTTTTACGGTTCGGAATTCAAGGACCGGGAGTTGGACGCCGGAGTTGTCACGCGGGTGTTGCACGGACAGAAGTACCACGGAATCCTTGAGAACCGGCACGGGCTGTTTGTCACCGGCTTTTTTGAAAACACGTTGAAAAACAGCGTGGGCGTGCCCTTGCAGGCGCAGGGGAAGACGGTCGCGTTGTTTTTGCGGCCGGATATTGAGCGGATGTTGGGCGAAGTGCGCGTGTTGCTTGCGTTTTTGCTGGCGGGGACGTTTGTGCTCAGTTTGGTTTTTCTGGTGGTGTTTGCGCACTTTGTCGTGAAGCCGGTGAAGCGCTTGACCGCCGCCACGCAGAAGATCTCCGAGGGCGAGTACGACGTGCGCTTGGAGTCGTCGCGCCGAGATGAGATCGGCGAGTTGGCGCGGCAGTTTTCTCAGATGGCGGGCGAGTTGAAGCAGTTGGAGAGCATGCGGCAAGAGTTCGTCTCGAACGTGTCGCATGAAATCCAATCGCCGCTCACGTCGATCAAGGGATTTTCACAAGCGTTGCGCACCGCCGACATGGCAGCGGAGGAGCGCGATCTCTACTTGGGCATCATCGAAGCGGAAAGCGAGCGGCTGTCGTCGCTCTCCAAGCAATTGCTGACGCTCGCGTCGCTGGATAAGGAAGCCGCGCAGGTGGAGAAGACCCTCTACCGCTTGGACGAGCAGATTCGCGAGGCGTTGCTGGTGTTGGAGTGGCAATGGCAGGAGAAGGGCTTGCAGGTGGACCTTCAGCTTCCGGACGTGACGGTGCAGGGCGACCGCCATCTGTTGCAGCTCGTGTGGATCAACTTGCTGACCAACGCGGTCAAGTTCACGGACGCGGGCGGGAGAATTCGCGTGGCGTTGATCAACGAAGGCTCCGACGTCTGGGTGCGGGTGCAAGACAGCGGCATCGGCATCTCCGAAAGCGAGTTGCCGCGCGTGTTCGAGAGATTTTACAAAGGCGACAAGTCCCGCAACCGCACCCGCGCCGGAAGCGGGCTGGGGCTTGCGATCGTCGACAAGATCGTGCGCTTGCACGGAGGAGCGGTATCGGTGAATAGCAAGTTGGGCGAGGGGACGACGGTGGAAGTCCGGTTGCCCCGATTGTAATGTGAAGTTCATCTTTTGTTCATGTAGGACTCCTAGAATTCGAAGTGTCACAGGAGATTGACCTACAGAACAGGGGGTTGAACATGTTTAACATACTTCATGCCGTCACGAGGATGGCGAGCGGCAAGCGCGGGGCGAAGATCATCGCCGGGATTTGGGTGGTGATCGCGCTGGTCCTGTCGGTTGCGGCTCCGTCCTCCAAGACGTTTGCTCTCACGTCCAACGTTTCGGATTTGCCGGCGGACATGCCGTCGGAAGTCGCTCGTCTCGTCGTTGACAAACATTTCCCCGCAGACGGCGGGTCAACCGCGCTGCTCGTCTTCCACGACGACCATGCGCTCAATGACAAGCAAAAAAGCACGATCGCAGATGTTGCTTCCTGGCTCTCGGACGGAAACGTGCAAGGGGTCGAAAGCACGGTGCCCTTAAAAACGATGCCTGAAAAAGCGTGGGGGACCTTCCTCTCGGAGGACGGCACGACGTTGATGCTTCCGGTCACGATGCAAAAAGGATTGGATTCACACGGGGTTCATGACGCTGTGAAAAACCTCAACGAACTGGTGCAAACGAAAGTGCTCGGCACGCTTCACGTCTGGATCACCGGCCCCGCCGGGATCGAGTCCGATGCAATCGGCGTGTTTCAAAATGCCGACTTCGTGTTGATGCTCGCTTCGGTTGGCCTGATTCTGGTCTTGCTGTTCGTGCTCTACCGCTCTCCGCTGTTGGCGGTTGTTCCGCTGATCATCGCAGTGTTTATGTACGAAGTGGCCGACCGAGTGATCGGATTGGCTGCGAAAAATGGATGGTTCGTCGTCGAAAGCCAAGCGCTGTCGATCATGGTGATCCTGCTGTTCGCGGTGGTGACCGACTACAGCCTGTTCGTTTTCTCCCGGTATCGAGAAGAACTGCGCACGACCGAATCGCAGTATGAAGCGATGGGCGCGGCGATGCGTCAAGTCGGTGAGCCGATCTTCTTCTCCGCGAGCATCATCGCCGTTTCGGTGCTTTTGTTGGGTGTCGCGCTGTTCAAACCGTACCAACACTTTGCCGCTCCGTTCGGCGTCGCGTTGGTCGTGGTGCTGCTTGGCGGCTTGACGCTGGTTCCGGCGCTGTTTGCTTTGTTGGGCCGCCGGGCGTTCTGGCCGTTCATTCCGCGCGTCGGCGAAGCGCTTCCTGCGAAAAAAGGACTGTGGGAGCGCATGGGACGTCTGGTCGTCAAGAAACCCCGCGTACTCGGCTTGGGGATCACGGCGCTCTTGGTGGGTGTTTCGCTGTTCATCGGGAATCTCCAAACGTCATACAATCTCTTGAAGTCGTTCCCGGCGGATACGTCCTCCCGCGTGGGATTTGAAACGCTGCAAGCGCACTTCCCGCCGGGGACGCTCGCTCCGGCGACGGTGGTTTTGGAAAGCGATCAGGAGCTGAATGCGGGGTCAGAATGGCAATCGCTGCAAGAGCAACTGAAGGACCTCGCAGGCGTTCAATCGGTGTCCGCTGGTCAAAACGCGAAAACTTCCGACGGTCACGCGTTGCAACTGCAAGTCGTGCTCGCGCACGACCCGTACAGTCCGGAAGCGATGCAAACGGTCGAGGAGATCCGTCAAGGCGCGCAGGGGCTCTTGCAAAAGAGCGGCTTTGACCCGCAACATGTAACGCTGCACGTAGCAGGTCAGACGGCCACGCAAGTGGATACGCGCAGTGTCAACGACCGCGACACGAAGCTGGTGATTCTGCTCGTGGTGCTGTTCACCGCCGTGCTGCTCATCTTCCAATCGCGCTCTCTGATCGCGCCGATCTACATGATCGCAACGATCCTGCTCACGTATTCGGCGTCGCTCGGACTCACGTGGTTTGTGTTCCATGATCTGCTCGGTTACGAGTCGATCTCGTACCGATTGCCTTTGTATTCGTTTGTGTTCTTGGTGGCGCTGGGCGTCGATTACAACATCTTGCTGCTCTCCCGCGTTCGGGAAGAAGCGCAACATCATGACTTGCCGACCGCTATACAGCGCGCCGTCTCCGTGACGGGCAAAACGATTTCGTCGGCGGGGCTGATCCTCGCGGCGACGTTCTCGGTGCTGCTTTCGCAACCGATGTTGGACCTCGTGCTGTTCGGTTTCATGGTCGGCATCGGAGTGTTGCTCGACACGTTCTTGGTGCGCGGCTTGTTGATGCCGTCGATCATGTTGTGGCTGGGCCGTTGGAACTGGTGGCCGGGACGCACGAGAAGATAAGAGAGGAGAGATGAAGATCATGATGGGAATTCTGTACTTTTTGCACTTGGCAGGCTTTACGGTGTGGCTGGGGTCGATGTTGTTGTTGGCGATTCTGTTGCTTGCGATGCGCAAAAACTTGGGGGAGTGGAACAGCAAACCGCTGTTCCTGCTCACCGCCTCCTTGGTGAAATGGGTGTTGAACGGCGCGGCGCTGGTCGTGCTGGCGTCTGGAGTCGGCTTGGTCCAAACACTGGGACTCACGACGGGAAACAAACCGTTCTACGTGTCCTTCATGGAACAAACGGGCGGCATGACGATCCTCCTGTTCATCGTGCTGATGACTTGGTTCAGCAACCGCGCTTCCAAGAAACTTCGCGAAGACAAAAACCAAGCGCCCGGCGCGTTCCCCAAACTGCTCGCCCGTTACAGCGCCGCCCTCAGCGTGTTCCTGATCTTGGGCGTCTCGGTGCTCTTGGTGGTCTCGTTCCGCGTTTTGTAAGATGGCAAGAACAAGACTCCCTGACGAACAGCGTGTTCGTCAGGGAGTTTTTTCTATGCCGGCAAATTGACTTCCAACCCCCGAGCAAATGCAGGCGCGATAAGGTCTGATCATTAGCAGTGTTTACTTTGGAATCTCCGAACACAACAAAAAACCACTGATCAAGGATCAGTGGTTTACTTATGTGGTCGGAATGCAGGGATTCGAACCCTGGACCTCACGCTCCCGAAGCGTGCGCGCTACCAAGCTGCGCTACATTCCGACATGTTAGAACCTGATCGGCGTCGCCGACAAGAGATAATATAACACGTTGAATATCCCAGGGTCAAGCAGTTCTCGCAAAAAATTTGCAAGAAAAAAATCCCCTCGCGCGGAAGGGATTTTGTGATACGCTTTTATTGGTTGAAAATCTTGAATACGTCCTTGAACGTGACCACGACCATCAACGTCAACAGGAACAAAATCCCGATGAAGTTGATGCTTGCCTCGCGCTCCAGAGGAATGCGTTTGCCGCGACGGAGCCACTCGATGATCAAGAACACCAGTCGCCCGCCGTCCAGCGCCGGGAACGGCATGATGTTCAGCACAGCGAGGTTGCAGCTGAGGAACGCTACAATATAGAGGAAGTCCGGCACGCCGCTTTGCGATGCTTCGCCGGTGATGCGCACGATCTCAACCGGACCGCCGATCTCCTTGAGCGAGACGCCGCCGGTGACGAGCATTTTGAATCCGGTGAATACCTTGCCCGTGATCTCACCGGTGTCGGTGAACGCATCGGAAACCGATTGACCGAATCCGCCCTGCTTGACCCACTGCGTCGATTGGCGCGGTTGCACGCCGATCATGACGTTGTCGTTGACTTTGCGCGGAGTGACGGTGATCGGAAGCGTCTGATCGCCGCGCTGGATGTCCAACTTCATCGGCTGGCCTTCGTGAGCTTTGACCGTGTCGGAGAAGTTCTCAAACGTGCTGAATTTCTGACCGTCCACGTTCAAAATCACGTCGCCCGCTTTGATGCCCGCTTCAGAAGCCGGGGACGAGGCGGTGACTTGTTCGATCACGTTGGAAACTTGCGCCGTCGGATGTCCGTAGAGGTTGTACATCAACAGAAGGATCAAGAACGCGCCGATCAAGTTCATGATCACGCCCGCCACGATGACGAGAATGCGCGCCGCGATCGGGCGGTTATTGAAACTGTCAGGTGCATCTGCCGCTTCGGGATTGTCTTCTCCAAGCATCTTCACGTAGCCGCCAAGCGGAATCCAGTTCAAGCGGTAGGCGATTCCCTTGCGCTTGTGCTTGATGATCGCCGGGCCGAACCCGATGGCGAACTCCTCGACGCGAACGCCGACTGCACGTGCAGCCCAGAAGTGTCCCAGCTCGTGGATGAAGATGAGGAACCCAAGTGCAAGTAGGGCCATCACGATATTCATTCAATGCATCACTCCCGTATCTAATATGTAGGCAGAAGCATCCGATCATACTTATGACACGTAAAAACCCGATATTCTCTATTATAGCATAAAAAATGGAGCATCCTAAACCTGAAGAACGAAGGAGGGACGTCCCCTATGCCCGTGTTGACGATTTACGTCGGATTCCCAACAATCTCCAAGTCCCGATCCGCTCACACTTATGCCGCCGAATCGGACGCTCTCCTCGTCCGCTATGAAGAGGACAAAGTGGAAAAAGTGCCCCGCGACGTCACGGACGCTCTGAAAGCGGGACGCTCCGTCGTCATCGACGGTCCGAACCGCTTGCCCAAACAGCGCAAACTCTTCCTCGACGCCGCCCGCCGATTCGGGTGCAAAACGGAAGTCATCTATCACAACGTCACGTTGGAACAAGCAGAAGCTGATTCCTCCGCAGACCGCCGCGCGTTGCTCAAATACCAACGTCACCTCCAGGTTCCCACCTATGCTGAGGATCTCGACCGCCTCGACGTGCAAACCGACGAACCGGTGCTGACGGAGGCACGGGATTTTTTTCACGAGCAGGAGAAAAAACTAATCGCCGACCCCGTGCGGATGATCCGTACGTTAGAAGCGGACGGCCGCTTGCAGCGATGGCTGCCGGAACTCGCCGCCGCCATTGCGATCGACCAGCACAATCCGCACCATCGGTTCACCGTGTATGAACACATCCTCAAAGCCACCGAAGTCGTCGCCGGGTCGTCGCTGAAATTCGTCTGGACGATGCTGTTGCACGACATCGGCAAAGCGTATCCCGGCATCAAGCAGTTCACCGGCTTTCTTACTCAAGACTATGAGCGTTGGCGGAAAAAGGACTTCGTGATCATCGAAAACGGAGCCGATATCCGCGAAGGGCGCGATTCCGGGGAGTTCTACGTCGTCTCCGGCCGCAAAATTCCCAAGGAGTATGTGAACACCGATCTGGCGGGACACTTCTATCAACATGAAAACATCGGCGCGCAGATGGCGTTTCGCATCCTCACCCGCTTCGGGTATTCGCATGATTTCGCGCGTGAAGTGATGGCGCTGATCCAATTTCATATGACGCTTCCCTTTGAGAAAGACACCTGCGACTTGAGCTACATGCGCAAATTTTACGAGGTTGTCGGGCGCTATGCCGCCGATCTCGTCTTGGTCCGTTTGGCAGACTCCAGAGGGAAATAGTACGGTTTACGAATGAAGAACTCGAAAGTTTCACGTTCGGGTTCTTTTTCGTTTTTTGTGATGCAGATTCTTTGTCAGAGAACGGATGTTTGCTATATACTAAGGGGAGCGAACCGAGAATGGACATGAGGTGTTGAAAACATGTTTTCCATACAGAACGCGGACTCGATTCTGAACGGATTGAATCCGCAACAGCAAGAAGCGGTCAAGCATGCGAGCGGGCCGCTCTTGATCATCGCGGGTGCCGGCACCGGCAAAACCAGCGTGTTGACCCGGCGCATCGCCTATATGATTTCCGAGCGCCGCATCGCCCCGTGGCACATCCTCGCCATCACGTTTACGAACAAAGCGGCGGCGGAGATGCGCGAGCGCGTCGAAGGGCTGATCGGCCCGACGGCGCACGACGTCTGGATTTCCACGTTTCACTCCATGTGCGTGCGCGTGTTGCGCCGCGATGCGGTGAAGCTGGGCTATACGAATTCGTTTACGATCCTCGACGCTTCCGACCAGCTCACGGCGGTCAAGCAAGTGCTCAAGGAACTCAACCTCGACCCCAAGAAGTTCGATCCGCGCGGTTTGCTCGCGACGATCTCCAATGCCAAAAACGAACTGATGACCCCCGAGGCGTTCTCGAAAACGGTGCGCGACGGTGACGTTTTTGGCAAGACGGCGGTGGACGTTTATGCGGCGTACCAGCGCAAGTTGAAAGCGAACAACTCGTTTGACTTTGACGATTTGATCATGAAGACCGTCTACCTGTTTGAGCACCACGAGGACGTGTTGGCACACTATCAGAACCGTCTGCACTATTTGCATGTCGACGAGTACCAAGACACCAACCGGGCGCAGTACAAACTGGTGCAGCTCTTGGCGAAGAAACTGCGCAACATCTGCGTCGTCGGCGACTCCGACCAGTCGATTTACGCCTGGCGCGGGGCGGACATCTCGAACATCTTGAATTTTGAAAAAGACTACCCGGACGCCACCGTCATCAAGTTGGAGCAAAACTACCGCTCCGTCGGACGCGTCTTGCAGGCGGCGAACGAAGTCATCCGCAACAACGTCGAGCGCAAGGAGAAAAACCTCTGGTCGACGAAGGACGAGGGCGAGCCGATTCGCCTGTACAAAGCGTACGACGAGCACACGGAAGCGCAGTTCGTGATCGGACAAGCGATCCAGCACGTCAAGCAGGGCGGCAAGTATTCGGACATCGCCGTGCTCTACCGCACGAACGCGCAGTCCCGCGTAATCGAGGAAGCGATCATCAAATCGGACGAGCATGTGCCGTATCAGATCTTCGGCGGTCTGAAGTTCTACGAGCGCAAGGAGATCAAGGACATCCTCGCCTATCTGCGCTTGATCGCCAACCAGAGCGACGACATCTCGTGGGAGCGCGTGATCAACGTGCCGAAGCGCGGCGTCGGGAACACGTCGGTGGACAAGATCTTGGCGTATGCGCGTCTTCAGGGTATCTCGGCGTTTGACGCGTGCAAGGAAATCGACCAGATCGGAATCAAAGGCAAGGGCGCCGCGGCGATTCGCGAGTTCGTCGCGCTGATCGCGATGTTCGCGGAGCAAGTCAAGTACCGCGAACTGACGGAGATCACCAACGACGTGCTGGACAAGACCCTCTACCGCCAAGAGCTGGAGATGGAGAAAACTCTGGAAGCCGACGCCCGCTTGGAGAACTTGGACGAATTCCTCTCCGTGACGGCAGAGTTTGACCAAAAGCATGAGCTCACGGAAGAAGACCGTCTGGTCGAGTTCTTGGGCGAAGTGGCGCTGCTCGCCGACAGCGAGCAGTCGCAAAACAACTTGGAGGACGGAGCGGAAGCCGGGCAGCGGGAGTCGATCACGCTGATGACCCTGCACGCGGCGAAAGGTCTGGAGTTTCCGGTCGTCTTCCTCGTCGGCTTGGAAGAGGGCGTGTTCCCGAGCGCGCGGGCGATGATCGAAGACCCGACCGAAGTCGAAGAGGAACGCCGCTTGATGTACGTCGGGATCACGCGAGCGGAAGAGAAACTGTTTCTCTCCTGCGCGACGTCGCGGATGCAATACGGCCAGATGAAGATGAACCCGCCGTCGCGCTTCTTGAAGGAAATTCCCCCGCACTTGCTGGAGGAAGTGGGGATTCGCCGCCAGCCGGTCGTCCCGAACCGCGAGAAGCCGACGACGAACCTCGGCACGCGGATTCCGGCGAACTTCGGAGCCGACATGAGTTTGACGTGGGAGATCGGCGAGAAAGTCGAGCATCGCAAGTGGGGCATCGGCACGATCGTCGAGACGGAGAAGAGCGGCAACGATTTAGAACTGCACATCAACTTCCCAGGCCAAGGCGTCAAGAAATTGCTTGCAATGTTTGCGCCGATTACGAAAGCCTAACAAGAGGAGGCGGACAGAGATGGCGAATTTCAACACCATCGAAGAAGCGTTGGAAGACCTGCGCCAAGGCAAAGTGGTCATCGTGGTCGATGACGAAGACCGCGAGAACGAGGGCGACTTCATCGCGCTCGCCGAACACGCGACGCCTGACGTGATCAACTTCATGATCACGGAAGGACGCGGGTTGGTCTGCGTGCCGATCACGGAGAAACGCGCGCAACAACTGGAGTTGACCGCGATGGTCGACGTGAACACCGATTCGCACGGCACGGCGTTCACCGTGTCTGTCGATGCCAAGGAAGGCACCACCACCGGGATTTCCGCGTACGAACGCTCGGTGACGGTGCAACGCCTGATCGACGAAACCGCGACGGGCACTTCGTTTCGCAAACCGGGACACCTCTTCCCGTTGATCGCCAAGGAAGGCGGCGTGCTGCGCCGCGCCGGGCACACGGAAGCGGCGGTCGACCTCGCGATTCTGTCCGGTTCCTATCCGGCTGGCGTGATCTGCGAAGTGCTGAACGCGGACGGCACGATGGCGCGCGTTCCGGACTTGGAAGGGATCGCGGCGAAACACGATCTGAAGATGATCACGATCGCCGACTTGATCGCCTACCGCAAAAACCACGAAACCTTGATCCACCGTGCCGTCGACGTGCGCATGCCGACCGAGTTCGGCGAGTTCCGCATGGTCGCGTACACCAACAAAATCGACGACAAAGAACACGTCGCGATGGTCAAGGGCGAAATCAACCCGGAGCAACCGGTGCTCGTTCGCGTGCACTCGGAGTGCTTGACGGGCGATGTGTTCGGTTCCTGCCGCTGCGATTGCGGACCGCAGAAGGAAGCGGCTCTGCGTCAAATCAACGAAGCGGGCCAAGGCATCTTGCTTTACATGCGCCAAGAAGGCCGCGGCATCGGTTTGATCAACAAACTGAAAGCCTACCAACTGCAAGACAAAGGCTATGACACCGTCGAAGCCAACGAACAGCTTGGATTTGCGGCAGACTTGCGCGAGTACGGCATCGGGGCGCAAATTCTCCAAGACCTCGGCGTCCGCAAGATTCGTCTGTTGACCAACAACCCGCGCAAAATCGCGGGCATTGAAGGCCACGGTCTCGAAGTGGTCGAGCGCGTGCCGATCCAGATGGAGCACAACCCGAACAACGAAGGCTATCTCAAGACCAAGAAAGCCAAGTTGGGGCATATGCTGAACATCTAAATTGTCAAACTATTACCCGGGAAAAGGCATGCCGCAGCATGTCCTTTTTTCGCGTACATATGAGGTGAGTCGAACGTGCAAGAGAGAATGCGCGAACTGGTAGCCCTGCTGAACGATTATGACTACCATTACTACACGCTGGACAACCCCAAAGTAACAGACGCGGAATATGACCGGCTGTACGACGAACTGCGCCGTTTGGAAGCGGAGTCGGGCGTCGTGCTGCCGGATTCGCCGACGCATCGAGTCGGCGACGTGATTGTCGATACGTTTGTGGAGCACAAGCATCTGTCGCGCTTGTGGAGTTTGGACAAAGCGCAGAGCGCGGACGATTTGCGCGAGTGGGACAAGCGCGTGCGCAAATTGATCGACGACTACAACACTAAGAATCCGGACGCGGAACCGCTGCCCGCTCCGACCTACATGTTGGAGCAGAAGTTTGACGGGCTGACGATCAATTTGACGTATGACGGCGGGGCACTCGTGCAAGCGGCGACCCGCGGGCGCGGTGTCGTCGGAGAATCGGTGTTGCCGCAGGTCAAGACGATTCGCTCGATTCCGCTCTCCATCGACTACCAAGGGCTTTTTGAAGTGCAGGGCGAAGTGATCATGCCGCTCTCCGAACTGAGCGCCTACAACCAAAAAGCGACCGAAACGGGCGCCGAACTGCTCAAAAACGCCCGCAACGCGGCGTCCGGCGCGATTCGCCAGAAGAACGTGGAAGAGACGGCGAAGCGCAACCTCGACGCCTACTTCTACGCCATCGGGTATTCGGCCGACCTGAACTTCAACACGCACGAAGAGATGACGGCGTTTCTGCGGGCGAACCGGATCAAAGCGGGATCGTACAGCAAGCCGTTTGCCGACTTGGACGAGTTGATCGCGGAAATCGAGCGCTTCGACCGCGAGGATCACCCGCAACTCGACTACTTGATCGACGGCATGGTGTTGAAGATCAACGACATCCGCACGCGCGAAGTGCTCGGGTTCACCGACAAGTTCCCGCGCTGGGCGGTCGCTTTTAAATTCGAAGCGGAAGAGTATTCGACGGTCTTGCACAGCGTCGTGTGGGACGTGGGACGCACCGGCAAGATCACGCCGACCGCGCTGTTGGAGCCGGTCGACATCGGCGGCGTCACCGTGCAGCGCGCGACGCTGAACAACTGGGGCGACATCCAGCGCAAGGGCGTGGACATCGGCTGCCGGGTGGCGATTCGCCGTTCAAACGACGTCATTCCGGAAGTGCTGTACAAGCTCGACGACGAGAGCTTGGAAACTTCGCCGATTGAAAAGCCGGAAACCTGCCCGAGCTGCGGGCACGAACTGGTGGAGAAGGGCGCGCATCTCTTCTGCCCGAACGTGACCGGATGCGCCACCCAAGTCATCGAGCGCGTGTCGCACTTTGCCAGCCGCGGCGGGATGGACATCGAGACGTTCTCCATCAAGACGGCGGAGCAGTTGTTCAAGGAGCTGGGCATCAACGACCCTGCCGACCTGTACGACCCGCAGAAGCTGAACTTGGAAAAACTGCTCAGCCTGCCGCGCTTCGGGCAGAAGAAAGCAGAGAACCTCCTGAACGCCATCGAAAAAAGCAAGAATTGCGACTTGGCGGCGTTCCTCAACGCGCTTGGCATCCCGAACACCGGACAGCGGATGTGCCGCGACTTGGCGGAAACGTTCGGCTCGCTTGAAGCGGTTCGCGCCGCGACGTTTGAGCAGTTGGTGGCGATTCCGGGCTTCGGTGACATCGTGGCGGAGAGTGTGGTTGGGTTTTTTGCGACGGAGCGCATCAACGAGAGCATCGACCGGATGCTCGCTTCCGGCGTCGCCCCGCACTTTGAAGCGCCGGAGATCGCCGAAGCGGCGGAAGACAGTGTGTTTTTTGGCAAGACGGTCGTTTTGACCGGCACGTTGCAGACGATGGGACGCAACGACGCCAAAGCCAAGCTCGAAACGCTTGGCGCGAAAGTTACGGGCAGCGTCTCCAAGAAAACCGACTTCGTCATCGCGGGCGAAGAAGCCGGTTCCAAGTTGGACAAAGCGCGGGAATTGGGCGTGGAAGTGCTGACGGAAGAGCAGTTTTTGGAAAAAATCAAGTAAACCGGTCCCGTACTCCAACAGCCTGGTTCCGTGCCGGGCTGTTTGGTACGGTAAGACCCAGGTGTTGGAGGTTCTCGGCATGCGCTTTCGAGCGTTTCTTTCGATTCTCTGCTGTATGTGTTTGGTTCTTCTGGCGGCGGGGTGCTCGACCGATGGTTCGGATTCGAGCGCGCCCAAGCAGAACACTGTCGTCAAAGCGGGCTCGCCCGCGCCCGACTTCACGCTTGCCACTTCGAGCGGCGAATCGTTTACGCTCTCCAAAATGAAGGGCAAGAGCGTCGTGCTGAACTTCTGGGCGTCGTGGTGCGGCCCGTGCAAAACGGAGATGCCCGACTTGCAAGCGATGTCCAAAAAGTACGCCGACCACGTGCAGTTGCTCGGCATCAACCTCACGTCGGACGACGACCGCGATCATGCCGTGCAGTTCATGCTGGAAAACGGCCTGACGTTCCCGAGCGTCCTCGATGTGGACGGAGCGGCGAAGAAGCAGTACGGCATCCTCGGCCTGCCCGTGACGATCACGATCGACCAAACGGGCAAAGTGGTCGAGCGGCATGACGGACAACTGTCGCATGATCAAGCGGAAGCGATGTTCCAGAAGCTCTTGCAGCAATCATAAGGTCGACTTATAGACAGAATCATAAAGCGTCATTTCTCTTCCGCCTGTCTCCCGGAGTATGATGAAGACATCAGAAACGGGGGCGAATCCCAATGAAAATCAGATCGATCCGCATGTGGAGCGGCGTCGCGTTGACCGCGATGTTGGCTTTGATCGGCAAAGGACTGTCGTTGTTGCCGCAACTCGGAATGATCGGGCCGATGGTGCTCGCCATCTTGCTCGGCATGGCGTTTTCAACATGGGGACCGGCAATTCCTCAGAAATCATCGACCGCAAACGTTGCGGACGGTTATACATTTGCTTCGAAATACTTGTTGCGCGCCGGGATCATCTTGCTCGGTGTGCGTTTGGATCTCGTCGCGCTCGGGCATGCTGGAATTCGCGTGCTCGGGACGGAGATCGTGTTGGTGGCGCTCACGATGCTCGTCGGCTATTGGATTGCGCGGCGCTTTGGGATCGACGAGAAACTGGCGGTCATCATCGCGGCGGGGACGGCGATTTGCGGAGCGGCGGCGGCTGTTGCCATCGCGGTGCAAGTCAAGGCCCGCTCAGAGCAGACGGTGCTCGGCGTGGCGATCGTGGCGGTGCTCGGGACGGTTTTTACCGTGCTGTACACGCTGTTGTTTCCGTGGCTGGGACTGTCAAATGAAGCGTTTGGAGCGTTCTCCGGTGTGACGCTGCATGAAATCGCGCATGTGATCGCGGCTGCGACCCCGCACGGAGCGGAGAGCCTCGACAACGGCTTGCTCGTGAAACTCTCCCGCGTCGTGCTTCTGGCGCCGGTTGCAATGTTCGTCGGCTGGTGGTCGAACCGCCGGGAATCGCGCGAACACAACGCGGCGGTTGCTCCAAGCACAACGGCGAGCGCGGGCGACCGCAACGAAACGGCGAAGTCCGCTGTCCCGGCGAAGAAACGTTCCGGCAAAGCTCCGATTCCGTACTTTGTGCTCGGCTTCCTGATCGTCGGCGCGTTGCACACGTGGCAGGTGTTGCCCGCGTCGTGGACGCAGCCGCTCATTCAGACGTCGCTTTTTCTGCTCACGATGGGCATGGCGGGCCTCGGCTTGCAAGTGAACATTCGCGCTCTGCGCGGCGGCGGACGGGCGTTTCAAGCCGCTCTGTTGCTCTCGTGCTTGCTGGTCGTCGTCGGTTACGGCGCGGTTAAAGTCCTGCTCTTCCCCTGAGGAGCAGGACTTTTTCGGTCCACCCCCATTTGTCCCGATTCTGTGACGAAACTCTGTAGTTCGTAACATGTTTTTCTCATGTCCACTGTGGTAAAATGTGTCTTACCAGCCAGTAAGATAATGATGAGGTGTACAACATGGAGCTACTTCGTGTGAAAGGCGGGCAACCGCTTCACGGCGAGATTCAGGCATCGGGGAGTAAAAACTCCGTTCTCGCCATCATGTGCGCCGTCCTGCTCTGCGACGGCGAAACCATCCTAGAAAACGTACCTGAACTCAGCGACGTCAACACGCTGATGCAGATCTTAGAAGAAACCGGCCTCAAGTGCGAATGGATCGCCCGCAACACCCTGCGCATCCAAAACGACGGAATCACGAACAGCGAAGTGTCCGAAGACCTCGTGCGCAAGATGCGCGCGTCGTTCTCCGTGCTCGGCCCGCTGCTCGCCAAGTCCGGCAAAGCGATGATTCCGCTTCCGGGCGGTTGCGTCATCGGCGCGCGTCCGGTCGATCAGCATTTGAAAGCCATGCGCGCACTCGGCGCAAACGTCACGATGACGGACGGCGCGGTCACCGCCGAAGCGGAGAACGGCCGCCTCAAGGGTTCGGCGATGTTCCTCGGCACCCGCTACGGCGCGACGGTCGGCGGCACCAACGCCGCGATTTCGGCAGCCGCGCTCGCGGAAGGCACGACGATGATCTACAACGCGGCGCGTGAACCGGAAATCGTCGACTTGGTGATGTTCTTGAACAAAGCGGGCGCCCGCATCCGCGGCGTCGGCACGGACATCATCACGATCGAAGGCGTGGAAAGCCTCAAGGGCGTGCGCTATTCCGTCATGGGCGACCGCATCGAATCGGGAACCTACCTCTGCGCCGGCGCGATCACGCGCGGCAAAGTGACCGTTTCGAACATCGCGCCGCAGACGCTCGCCGGTCTTCCGTCGCTCCTGTTTGATATGGGATGCGGCATCACGATGGAAGGCGACAGCATCACCGTGGACGCGACGAACCGTGAATTGCGTGCCACCAACGTCATCACGTTTGCCTATCCGGGATTTGCGACCGATTTGCAGCCGGCTATGTTGACGCTCTTGACCACGGCGAAAGGCATTTCGTACGTGAAGGAGACCGTGTTTGACGCCCGCTTTGGCTTTACCCAAGAGCTGACCCGCATGGGAGCCGACATCAAGATCAGCGGCGACACCGCGATCATCAACGGTGTGGAATCGCTGACGGGAGCCCGCGTGCTGGCAAGCGACTTGCGCGCCGCCGGCGCTCTGATCGTGGCAGGTCTTGCCGCAAACGGCTCGACGAACATCGAAGGACTGCAATACCTCGACCGCGGCTACGAAAACCCGGTGGAGAAGTTTAAAAGCCTCGGCGCCGAGATCGAACGCGTCCAGTCTTGAACAAACAAAGGAGGGACCCCCACATGTCCAACCTCGACAAGACGATGATTTTCCGCCCCGATGAACAAAACGACCTCTTAAATGAAATTCTCTCGACCGTCGTGCCCGCACTGCGCGAACAGGGATACGACCCGGCCCGCCAATTGGCAGGCTTCATCGTCACCGGCGAATCCAACTACATCACTTCGTCCGGCGGCGCCCGCGCGACGATGGCGAAGATGGACCGCCTGCTCGCTGTGGAGCAGATTTTGAACGATTACCTGAAACTCAAAGGCCAGTAAGAGCCGGCAATAGAAAAGACGCGACCTCATCGGTCGCGTCTTTTTTTATACAACTTGTACTCCACGTCAGAGAAGGAGATGGGATTTTTTTTCTGGAGAATTTGAGAAAACTAGTCGCGGGTGCGCAGGAACTCTTGGACCGATGCGCCGCGTTGGGCTTTGACGCGCAGAAAGGCAACCTTGTTCGACATGCGGCCGAGCATGAAGACGAGGGGGATCGCGACGATGTGAATCAGTACGAGCGTGCTCATTAGGGGAGGTCCTCCTTTGGAAACTGTCAAATTTGTTGTGGTTGCTAGATTCTATGAACGCGCGGGACATGCTAGAACCTGACTTTTTGCACCGTCATAAAATTGTCCACGGACTCGACACGTATGGTATAATAACAACGATTGTTTTTTGGCAGATTTGCGCACACTACGGGAAAGCAACCGCTGTGGCGCAGAGGGAGGCGTACGAACTCAACATGCAATCCCTGACACAAGGACTGACCTTGACCTTAGTCGTCTCGTTTGTGCTGGTGCTTCTGATGATGCCCGTCTTGCGCAAAGTGGCGATGAAAACCGGATTCGTCGACATGCCGAATCCGCGCAAGCTTCACAAAGAACCGATTCCGGTGCTGGGCGGGGCGGGAATCTTCATCGGGTTCCTGATCACGATCACGGCGGCGGAAGCGTATTATGGGACTTTTAACGGCCGGTATTTTGGCATCATCATCGGCGGCGGGTTGCTGTTCTTGATCGGTCTGGTGGACGACTACTACAAGACCCAGGGCAAGGACTTCCCGGCTTGGCCGAAGTTTTTGACGCAGATCTTGGCGGCATGCGTGCTGATCAAGTTCGGCGTGAAGGTTTCTTCGATCACGATCCCGTGGATTGAGCAACCGTACTTCTCGTTTGCCGATCACGGCATGGAGTGGCTGTCGTGGGTGGTGACGATCATCTGGATCGTCGCGATCACCAACATGCTGAACTTCCTCGACGGCGTGGACGGCCTCGCAGCCGGCATCGCGTCGATCTCGGCGACGACGCTGGTGTTCGTCTCGCTGCTCACCTCGAACAACGACGTGGCGTTTTACGCGGTTGCGCTGATCGGCGCGTGCCTGTCGTTCCTGCGCTACAACTTCCATCCGGCCCGCATCTTCATGGGCGACGCCGGAGCGACGTTCCTCGGCTTTACGCTCGCCGCCGTCGCGGTGGACGGCGCGTTTAAGTCGGCGACGTTCGTGTCGGTGATCGTGCCGGTGCTGGCGCTGGGCGTGCCGATTTTTGACACGATCTTCGTCATCACCCGCCGGATCAAAGAGAAGCGTCCGATCTACACGGCGGATAAGTCGCACACGTTCCATACGCTGATGAAGAGCGGGATGAGCCAAGTGCAGACCGTCTCGTTTATGTACTTGCTCGGCATCTGCTTCTCGCTGGCGTCCATCGTGATTTTGCTCGTGAACAAGTGAACCGAACTCCTCCCGCCCCGTTGCGAGAGGAGTTTTTTTCTGCATGCAAAATCTCTCTTGTCAAGAAGCTTGGGTCGGGAGTATGATTAGCACAACTCAATTGAATCACGGCCTAAATTCGAGAAATCGGATACGGAGGACCCAATCAAGTGGGGTTAATCCTGCGCGTCTTGCGTTTGTGCATGACCGCGCGGGAGGGATGAGTGAAGTCAGCTTCTCTGCCATCCTACCCGTCAGCTAACTTCGTCGGCTAAAGCAGGGAAGGTCCGGGACCTTCTGTTTGTGGAGGTCTTTTTTGCGTTTTCATAAGGAAGCGTGGGACTGGAGCAAACCCCCTGTCTTTTTGATTCTTGATGAATTTCTTGATGAGAAAAGGTGGTTTCATGATTCGCGAATTGAAACGGTTTTTGATCGGACGTCCGATGAAGACGTCGCAATTGGATCACGAGCGGCTCCCGAAGTGGAAGGCGCTGCCGATCCTCTCGTCGGACGCGCTCTCGTCGGTCGCGTACGGGACGGAGGCGATCCTCGGCGTCCTCGTGGCGGTCAGCGCGTCGGCGATGTGGGTTTCGCTCCCGATCTCGCTGGCGATCGTCTTGCTGCTCACGACGTTGATTCTCTCGTACCGCCAGATCATCCACGCGTACCCCGGCGGCGGCGGGGCGTATGTCGTCTCCAAGGACCAGCTCGGCGACAAATTCGCGCTGATCGCAGGCGCGTCGCTGTTGGTGGACTACACGCTCACGGTGGCGGTTTCCGTCACGGCGGGGGTGGCGGCGATTACATCGGCGTTTCCGGCGCTGTTGGAGCACAAAGTGTTGATCGCGGTGCTTTTGGTGCTCGTCATCATGGTGTTGAACTTGCGCGGCGTCACGGAGTCGGCGACCGTGTTTTCCTATCCGACGTATGCGTTTATCCTCGGCTTGTTGGTGTTGATCGGAGCGGGGCTGTTCTCGCTTCGCAGCGGTCACGTCAACTTCGACCTCTCGCGCCCGCACGATCTGGCGATATCCGGCATCACGTGGTTTGTGATTCTCCAAGCGTTCTCCTCCGGTTGCTCGGCGCTGACCGGTGTGGAAGCGATCTCCAACGCCACGCCGAACTTCCGCGCCCCGGAAAGCAAAAACGCCGCCAACACGCTGGGGATTCTCGGCATCCTCTTGGCGGTGCTGTTCAGCGGCACGTCGCTGCTTTCGTATCTGTATCACATCGCCCCGCACCCGAACGCCACCGTCCTCTCGCAAGTGGCGGAACAGGTCTTCGGACGCGGGGGCATGTATTACTACATCCAAGGCACGACCGCGCTGATCCTCGTCTTGGCGGCGAACACGTCGTTTACCGGGTTCCCGCTTTTGGCGGCGTTGATGGCGCGAGACGGCTACATGCCGCGCCAGTTTACGTTGCGCGGAGACCGGTTGGGCTATTCGATCGGTATCATCGCGCTGTCGGTGGCGGCGATCGTGTTGATCGTCGCGTTCGGCGGCAATACGGACGCGTTGATTCCGCTGTATGCGATCGGCGTGTTCCTGTCGTTTACGCTTTCGCAGACCGGGATGGTGCGCCGCTGGTTCCGATTGCGCGACAGAGGGTGGCAGGGCAAAGCGCTGATCAACGGTATCGGCGCGGTGGTGTCGCTGGTCGTCCTCGTGATTTTTGCCGTGACGAAGTTTGACGAGGGCGCGTGGGTGGTGCTGCTGATCTTGCCGGTGATCATCTTCTGCTTCTTGATGATTCACCGTCACTATCAGGCGATCGCGTCGGAGCTGCGGGTGGACATCGAACGCGTGCACCCGCAACAGAGCGGCAACTTGGTGATCATCCCCGTCTCCTCGATTTCGCAAGTGGTCAACGAATCGCTTTCCTACGCGAAGTCGCTGACCCGGCCGGAGAACATCATCTGCGTGTACATCGGCTTCGACTTTGAGACGATCCACGCTTTTGAAGAGAAGTGGCGGCGTTGGAACCCCGGCGTCCGGCTGGTCTCGATCCGTTCGCAGTACCGCTCGATCTTGCGCCCGCTGTTCCGCTTCATCGACTCGGCGGAAGCGCGGGTGTCCGAGGGCGATTTCGTCACGTTGCTCGTGCCGGAGTTCATCACGCGCAGATGGTGGCACCGCATCTTGCACAACCAGACCTCGCTGCTGATCAAAGCGTGGGCGTTGCACAGCCGGGACATCATCGTCATCTCGGTGCCGTACCGCTTGAAACACTAATGCTTTCTTCTAAAAAGAGACGTTTCCGCCGGGTGAGCGGGGACGTCCTTTTTCTTTGGACGCAACGGATGAATGGTAGTGGTATCGCAAGAAAGAATTGTTCGAGTAGACAGGAATCGACAAGAAGGGCGTCGAAAGGGTATGCAAACGAACTTTGTGTACGTATGCCATTTGCCATTGATCCTTATGGGGAGGAGGTTGGCTGCATGAGTCTGACTTATATTCTATCTATTCTAATAAGATGCGTAGCGACAGGTTGGACGATCGGCGCTGTCCGCCGGTTCCGCGATTGGCGATTGGGAACGGTGGCGACGGCGGTTGGGTCGGTGGTGATCTATCAGTTTTATTTGCTGTTGTTCTGGTATCTTCAAGACGCATGGTCTTGGACAGGCAGTTCAACCGATGCATATTGGCTGCTTGACAGTGTGATCACGACCGTTGCGGTTTTTTATATTGTGAAGATTTTGGCGGATCGGCGCGGGACGGAACAGAATCTCAAGGACAAAGAACAGCTCTACCGATCGCTGTTTGAACAAAACCAAGACGCGGTGTACACGATGGACTTGGCGGGGAACTTTCTCACGTCGAACCCGGCGTGCGAGAGAGTAATGGGCTACAGCTTGGAGGCGCTTCAGAACTTGACGGTCGAGGACCTGATCGTGGAAGAAGATGTGGCGTTGGTCAAACAGAGCTTTTTCCAAGCGGTGCGCGGAGAGGCGACGGAGTTTGAGTGCCGTGTGCAAAACAAGAGCGGCGGGCCAACCGATTTCTTGGTTAAGTTCGTTCCGATGTATGTCAACGGCAACACAGTCGGCGTGTACGGGATCGGCAAGGACATCACGGAGCAGAAATCGGCGGACGAGCGCGTGCGCAAGATGGCGTTCTACGACGTGTTGACCGATCTGCCGAACCGCGTGCTGTTTGAACAGCGGTTGGCGCAGGAAATCGAGCGGGCGCGCACGCAGGGCCAGATGTTGGCGGTGATGTTTTTTGATTTGGACCGCTTTAAGATGATCAACGACACGTACGGGCACAGCGTCGGGGACCGGTTGTTGCAAGCGGTGTCGGAGCGGCTGGTGTCGTCGGTGGAGACGGAAACGATTTTCTCCCGAATCTCCGGGGATGAATTTACGGCGTTGCTGCCGAACGTCGCCGATGTGAACGTGGTCGTCGAGGCGGCGCAACAAGTGTTGCAGACGTTGCAACGACCGTTCGTCTTGGACGGCAACGAGATGTTCATCACGTCGAGTATCGGGATTTCGCTGTATCCAAACGACGCGTCAACGCCTGAGCAGTTGGTGCGCCACGCGGATACGGCGATGTACCGCGCGAAAGAGAACGGCCGCAACAACTATCAGTTGTTCCAATCGGCGATGAACAAGCAAGTGATGGACCGCTTGAGTTTGGAGCATGACATGCGCAAGGCGTTGGAGCGCGGGGAGTTTGTCGTGTACTACCAGCCGCAAGTCAATTCGGCGACGGGCATCGTGTTCGGGTTGGAAGCGTTGGTGCGCTGGCAGCATCCGACGCGCGGGATGGTGTCTCCGGCGGACTTCATTCCGCTGGCGGAAGAGACCGGCTTGATCGTGCCGATCGGCGAGTGGGTGCTGAAGACGGCGTGCGAGCAGATCAAGCGTTGGCAGCGCGTGTTCCCGGAGTTGCGGGCGGCGGTGAACTTGTCCGCTCGGCAGTTCCAGAGTGACGACCTCGTGGACACGGTGGCGCGGGTGCTCCGCGAGACGGAGTTGGACCCGCATTGCTTGGACTTGGAGATCACGGAGAGCACGACGATGCACAACGTCGACCGGGCGATTTCGACGATGCACGGGTTGAAGCAGTTGGGAATTCAGATCTCGCTGGACGATTTTGGCACCGGGTATTCGTCGCTCAGTTATTTGAAGCATTTCCCGATTCACATGCTGAAGATCGACCGTTCGTTTGTGCGCGACATCACCACCGACGAAGACGATGCGTCGATTGTCGCGTCGGTCATCGCGATGGCGCACAGCTTGAATTTGAACGTCATCGCCGAGGGTGTGGAGACGGAAGAGCAGTTGGGGTATCTCATGGAGCGCGGGTGCGACCAGATGCAAGGGTATCTGTTCTCGCCGCCGCTGCCGGTGGAGAAGTGTGAAGAATTGCTCCACTTTATCAACAAGACCAGAGTGGAAAGTATGGGATGATAGGAAAAAACAGCCTGCCGGATTCCATGTAGGGATTCGGGTCAGGCTGTTTTTTTGCGTTACGAGAGACGGTCTTGAATTTGCGCGAACGTCAACGGCGCTTGGCAGGCGAAGTTTTGGCAGATGTAGAGCGCCGATTTGCCGTCGACGGGTGATTTGTCGGCGTGGGCCGGAGCGAGCGTGACGAGGTGTTCGTGTTGCTCGCGGCCTTTGTAGATCGTGACGGAGAACGGCAAGTAGGCTTGTTGGACGTGTGCGACCATCTCGGCGTAGGCGTCCACGTCATCGCCTTCTGCAAGCAGAAGTTTTTGGGAAGCGCCGAGGGCGAGTTGCAGGGCGAGCAGGAGGAATGAGAAGCCTGCCGGGTAGTGGTTGACTTGCCCGGAGAACGCTTGCAGTTGGCGTTCGACGAACGGTTCGAGGTTTTCGCGTCCCGTCAAGCGCAGGTGGCGGATTAAGTTGTACGCCATGACGGAGTTGCCGGAAGGAATCGCGCCGTCGTAGATTTCTTTGGGGCGGGCGATCAGCGTCTCGGCATCGGAGCCGTAGAAGTAGAAGCCGCCGTTGTCGTCGTCCCAGAAGAGAGCGAGGGCTTCGTCGATCAACTCGCCGGCGCGGTGCAAGTACTGCAGATCGCCGGACGCGTGGTAGAGTTCGTGCAAGCCCCACGCGAGGAACGCGTAGTCGTCCAGATAGCCGAGGAAGTTTGCTTCGCCGTCCCGGTAGCGGGCGAGCAGGCGGCCCTGTTCATCGACCAAGCGGGTTTCGATCATGTCGAGGGCGCGCTGAGCGAGGTGCAGGTAGTACGGGTCTTGCAGCACGGCGGCTCCCTTGGCAAGCGCGGCGATCATCAGGCCGTTCCACGAGGTGAGGATTTTGTCGTCCTTGTGCGGGGGGACGCGTTGTTCGCGGACGGCGAAGAGTTTCTCGCGCAGGGTGGCGAGTTTTTCTCCGAGTTGTTCCGGCGTGAGGCCGTGGTCGACGGCGATTTCGCTCAGGTCTTTGTGGGTCAGGTTGAGGATGCTGGCACCCTCGAAGTTTCCGTTGACGGTGACATCGTAGACTTCGGCGAAGAGATCGGCATCGTCGGGGTCGAGGACGGAGTGAAGTTCGTCGAGCGTCCAGACGTAGAATTTGCCTTCCACGCCTTCGGAGTCGGCGTCAACGGCTGAGTAGAAGCCGCCTTCGGGGGAGGTCATGACGCGTTCGACGTAGTGAAAGACTTCTTCGGCGACCCGGGCGTAGAGCGGGTTGCGGGTTTCTTGGAAGGCTTCGAGGTAGGCGAAAGCGAGCAGGGCGTTGTCGTAGAGCATTTTTTCAAAGTGCGGGACGAGCCAGGATTCGTCGGTGGAGTAGCGGGCGAATCCGTAGCCGATGTGGTCGTAGAGGCCGCCTGCGTGCATGGCTTGGAGGGTATGCTCGACCATGCGCTTGGCGTCCGGGTTGCCGGTGCGTTTCGATTCGCGCAGCAGGAACACCAAGTTGTGCGGCGTCGGGAATTTGGGCGCGTCGCCGAAGCCGCCGTGGTGTTCGTCGTAGTTGTTGGTGAATTCGTCGAGGGCTTGTTGGAGCGTCGCTTCGGTGAGCTCGCCCTTGCTGTGCGACTGGAAGTGGGGTTGCATCGCCTCGGTGATTTGGTCGCTGGACGTGAGGATGCGTTGGCGGTCGTTCGCCCACATGTCGCGGATTTGGGACAGGACTTCCAGGAGGCCCGTCCGTCCCCACTTGGCGCGCTTGGGGAAGTAGGTTCCGGCGTAGAACGGTTTTTTGTCCGGGGTCATCAAGATGGTGAGCGGCCAACCGCCTTGGCCGGTGAGTTCTTGACAGACCGCCATGTAGATGTGGTCGATGTCAGGGCGTTCTTCGCGGTCGACTTTGATCGAGATGAAGTGGTCGTTGAGGAGCTCGGCGACTTCGGGGTCTTCGAAGGACTCGCGCTCCATGACGTGGCACCAGTGGCAGGTGGAGTAGCCGATGGAGAGGAAGATCGGTTTTTGTTCGGATTGGGCTTTTGAGAAGGCTACTTCGCTCCACGGCATCCAGTGCACTGGATTATAGGCGTGTTGTTGCAGGTAGGGGGATTTTTCGTGGATGAGGGCGTTGGGGTGTTTATCGTAATGGTTCGCGGACATAGGGAACCTCCTCGTTCTTCAAGTGCTCATACTGGGTAATTGTACCACTGCACAAGAAAAATATCCCCGCACAAAAAAAGACGAGCCTATTCGCTCGTCTCGAATACGTCTAGTAATTGTATCTCCAAGTCCTCGAAGATTCCGACTCGTACCGTTTCGTCCTTGCCATACACCTGTGGCTCGCTGAATACATTTTCGGACAATCGAAAAACCTCAACGACTTGGTAGACAGGATCGACGATCCAGTATTCACGTACACCGGAAATCCGATATCGTTTTAGCTTCACTCGTTTATCTATCAGAGCAGTGGATGGAGAGAGCACTTCGACCACCAGATCGGGAACGCCTAGGCATCCCTTTTTGTGGATCTTAGACGGATCGCATATCACTGTAATGTCAGGCTCTACATAGTTGCCGCTGTCTTCGGCATCTAACCATACGCCAAACGGTGCAGGAAATGCTTTACACGGTTTGCCCTTGAGATAGACACTTATTTCACGGAACAAGTTGCCGACAATGCTCTGGTGCTCGGAGGATGGCGGCGGTGTCAGATCGTAGACCACTCCGTCAATCCGTTCCCATCGCTCAGATTCGGGCTGCAAGTCTTTAATCTCCATCGCACTGCTCCTTTCGTTCGGTTGTTTGTGTGCCTATTGTATCATAGCTGACCACCTCAAGACATGGGGTAGTCTTCTGAAGAGGAGACGCCTGACGTTAGGCGAATACATATGACACGAAACTTTGTGTCTAAAATTAAGTCTGGAGGGTCGATACATGACTGCGAATAGAGAATCCAAAGCGGAACTCCAGAAGTCAAGCGAGGCGTTTGTGGAAACGTCAACAACGGACACTCAAATTACGGTCAAGCCTGCCAACGAGGCATCATGGGAAGACTTGGACGCCGTGCTCGGCTCGTCTCGATGCCACGGGGGAAAGTGCTACTGCCAGCGGTTCAAAATCCCCGCTTCGAAGTGGCGTGATGTAGAAGATGACGAGCGCGCTTTCATGCTTCGCGCAGAGAGCAACTGCGGGCAACCGGAGTCGAGTACAACCAGTGGACTTGTCGCCTACCTGGACGACCAGCCGGTCGGATGGTGTGCGGTTGAGCCCCGAACCGCCTACCCAACGCTACGAAAAAGCCGTGTTTCGTGGGACGGACGCAACGAGGACAAAAACGACCAAAGCGTTTGGGCCATCACGTGCTTCGCTGTACGCAAGGGCTATCGTCGGCGCGGGATCACCTACGCCCTTACGCGAGCTGCCGTGGACTTCGCCCGAAAGCAAGGCGCCCGCGCCATCGAAGGGTATCCGATGCTCACGGTGCCGGGAGAAGAGATCCCTTGGGGTGAACTCCATGTCGGCAGTCGCAACGCTTTCGTTGCAGCCGCTTTCCGTGAAGTAACCAGACCCACCACACGCCGGGTCGTGATGCGTCTCGATTTCGAGTAGGATGTTGTGTTTGGAAAGACATAATAGGACTTTTGACTGAGCATCTTGTTCGATACATACACCTGAGTTCCTTCCGAATTTATTCGAGGGGAGATCGCCTTTGATAGGACCCGAATTATATGAGTTGGAGTATCTCTTTGAATGCGAGGCTGTGAATGAAGAACCGAAAATCCCTTGGCAATATGGTCGTGTATCGTTCTCGCTTTCAAGAGGTCATACAAAGGTCGAATTTGATTTAGAAAAAGCGATGGAAAAAAAACAACGAGGCTGCCGAGTGATTCTCGACAGCCTCGTTGGGGTTGGATCGCAGGTGTTGGTTGCAAGTTGGGCACCCGCGGGTTAAGAAAGTTCTCTCATCCACTTCTCCAATTGTTCCAGCACCAACGGCCAAGCCTGTTCGTGCGCGTTCTTCGATTCCTCGTCTGGAAACCCGGCGTGCGTCAGTCGCAGTCGGGTTCCGTCGCCAGCCGGTTCAAGCTCAACCGTCACCACGGTTTCGGCCCCGTTCGTTCCGCGAGTCACCCACGTAATTTCCACGATCCTGTCTTGCTCAATTCTCAAAAAACGTCCGTAATGCGGATGCCGTTTGTCCTCGAATGCCGTCTCAAAGAAAAACGGCGTGTTCACTTCTCCCTGCATGATCACGCTCCCGGGTGCCGCAAACCAGCTGTCAAAGCGCTTTGTCCACGCTTGGAAAAGCACTTCGGGCGCTGCCTCGATCTGGCGCTCCACTGTCAATTGAAACGGTCTTGCGGAAAGGTCGGGCTTACGAATCGGTTCCATGTAAAGTCCTCCGTTTTATCAACTTCATACAACGATTGTGTCATGCAAACAAGACCGCTTTTGCAGAAGGCGGTCTCGTTTGCATGCGTTTTTTACGTTCCGCAATAAGTTCGGTACGGGGAGGAGGCAGGCTCCGGCAACGCCGCGTACTCCGCTTGTTCGGGGGTGTGGGCGTAGGGCGCGGAGAGAACGGCCAGCAGTTTCTCCATCACGCTGAGATCCCCATGCTCCACGGCGGCTTCCAGCGCTTCTTCGACTCGGTGGTTGCGCGGGATGACGGCGGGGTTGCTGTTGCGCATCAACTGGTGCGCGTCTTCCTTGGATTCCTGCTGTCGACCGAGTCGCGCTTGCCATTGCTCGTGCCACTTTGCAAATTCCGGCGTGCCAAACATCTCGGAGCCCTCGCGCGTATCGAACGTCAACGCGCGGAAGGTATTGGTGTAGTCTGCGCGATGCTCCTTCATCAGAGAGAGCAGGGTTTCCATCAGGGCTTCATCTTCTGCTTCCTCGTGGAACAGCCCCAACTTCGCCCGCATGCCCGTCAGCCAATGTTCGCGGTACACGTCCCCGTAGACGGAGATTGCATCTTGCGCGATTTGGACCGACCTCTCCTCATCTTCGTGCAGGAGCGGCAACAGCGTTTCCGCAAACCGCGCCAAGTTCCATCCGCCGATGTACGGCTGGTTGCCGTACGCATAGCGGCCTTGCACGTCGATGGAACTGAACACCGTGGCGGGGTCGAACGTATCCATGAACGCGCAGGGGCCGTAGTCGATCGTCTCGCCGCTGATCGTCATGTTGTCGGTGTTCATCACCCCGTGGATGAAGCCGACCAACTGCCACTTGGCAATCAACGCCGCCTGACGCTTGAGGACTTCTTGAAGCAGCGCCAGATAGCGGTTCTCTGCGTTTGTTACATCGGGGTAGTGGCGGTCAATCGCAGTATCGGCAAGGGCGCGAAGTTCCTCGACGCTGCACCATTTGGCGGCGTATTGGAAGGTGCCGACGCGCAGATGACTTGCCGCCACACGCGTCAAAATCGCGCCGGGCAGGTACGTTTCGCGCACGATTCGCTCGCCGGTCGTCACCACGGCGAGGCTGCGGGTGGTCGGGATGCCGAGCGCGTGCATGGCTTCGCTGATGATGTATTCGCGCAGCATCGGCCCCAGCGCCGCTCGACCGTCGCCTCCGCGGGAGTAGGGAGTTCTGCCCGAGCCCTTGAGCTGGATATCGAAACGTCCGCCGGACGGCGTGATCTGCTCGCCGATCAACACAGCCCGACCGTCCCCGAGCTTCGTGAAATGCCCGAATTGATGTCCCGCATAGGCTTGGGCAAGCGGCGAAGCGCCTTCCGGAACGCGGTTGCCTGCAAACACCTGCACGGCTTCTTCACTCAGCAACGCCTGCGCGTCCAACCCCAGAGAGGCCGCCAACGGCTGATTCAGCACCGCCAACTTCGGCGCACGAACCGGAGTCGGCTCCGTACTTGTAAAAAACGACTCCGGCAAACGGGCATAGCTGTTTTCAAAATTCCAACCTGCTTCTCTATGTTCAGTTCCCATAGTCATCGGGTCTCCTTCTCAATTCCATTCGATGAGGTTTGAAAAGCCTAGTCTGGTTAATTGTACCACTGTTCAAGCGAAATATCCCCCGCCCGCCATCCGTCTGTGGTGGAACAGAAAAAACGCGCTCCTAGTCGAGCGCGTTCTTTCCATTAGGAAGCGGTGGGGCACGAGAAGCCTTCCTTCATCTGTCGTTTCGGGCGTTTTACCAGCTCTCCTCCGCAATTCGGGCACAGATGGTGCATTCCCTCTGTGCAAGGAGCGCAGAACGTGCATTCATAGACGCAGATGTACGCCTCGGAAGTATAGTCATCAAGTGCAGAGTTGCAACGTTCGCATTCTTGTCTCATTTCCAATGCCATAGAGTCACAAACCCCTTCCGTTTGCTGTTGTTGCTCCTATCTTACTACGATTTCCAATTACAGAAAAGCGCTCCGATTCAAATCTACTTTTCAATTGTTTTCTCATTTAATAGGCTTAAAGGTGAAAAAAGGGTGACCGAATCGGTGTTTCAAGCAGACTCCTATACCCTGCGTTATGTTGCGCACCTTTTTTCATCGGGCGCTGCGGAAATACGAGGGCAAGCAAGTCGTACTAGCAGTTCCGCGCAAAATTTCCTACACTATTGGAAAGGCACAGCGGCGCAGAATTTTACTTATGTCCATGAGCAGATGGCGACCGATCTGCAAAAACTGGCGGGCGCGTTGGAGCGAACGGCGAGCGCACTCCAAGACCTTGCGAACCGCAATGACCAGATTCAAGACTTGAGGCGACAGGCGCAACAGGCGGAATGGCAATTGCAAGATCTCAATTCTTCGGACCCGAACTACGAGCATGAATCTGCCTATATTCGCAGGCGGGCGCATGACCTCTATTATGCCGCGGAGATGGAGGCGCGAGCGGCGGATGAGAAAGCGGCGAGCGCGTTTCGTGAGATTGAGGCGATCCCCCATTCGCTTTTTGTACAGGCGGTGCACGCTCACGCAACGGCAAGTTCCGCGCCAAAGGAACGCCACTGGTGGGAAAAAGCGATGGATTTCGTCGGCGGAGTCGTCTATTCGGTTGCTTCTTCGGAAACGTGGGGATTATTGGATCTATTTGCGGATGACCATGCGGAACTCCGCAGTGATGAGTATATGGAAGGCAAAATCGTGGGGGATACTATCGCCACGGGGCTAGGGGTTGTCGCAGCCGTAGAGGGTTTGTTTCTTGCGGCAGGCGGTGCGGTTGGAGGAATGCTTCTCTCCTGGACGGGTGTTGGGGCTGTCGCTGGTGCCGGCGTCGCCGTTGAAGGTCTTGCGATGGCTGCCTACGGAGCTGGAGCTGCGGTGAAGGGGTTCTCGAATCTGAAGCAAGATCAAGCGATTATGGAGGCGCGAAGTACTCAAGCTAAGTCTTCAACTTCAGGAGAAAATTCCAGTGATGTCTCTAGAATTTCAGAGATAGAAGTGAACTTTAAGCGAAATACTAAACATGATTCAGAAGAATTCCAAAGACAACTACGAGATCAAGAAGAGGGCATGAATCGATTAACTGTTGATGAATATCTAAAGAACAGAGAGCGGTACTTGAAAGAGGGAAGGGCTCTTGAAGGGAATTCTGCTCAGCAAGCTGCAAGAGAGAATGCCTACTTAGAGAAAGTGAGTGAATTAAGAAGACAAGGGCTCTCTAAAGCAGAAGCTGAAAAGCAAGCATCAGAATGGATGGATACTCAAGCTGCACTTCATAATCCAGACCAAATTGCAGGTGGGGACCCATTACATATTGGAGGTATGGGCGATAAAGCGATAAACTCCTCTATCGGATCGCAATGGAAATATCGTATAGATACAATAGACGAACAAGTTCGGAAAATGGCTGAAACCATGACAGAGTTTGAGCGACAAAATACGTTTTTGAATATAAAATTCAATTTTGGTTGAGAAGGAGAAGGACGATGAGCGATAAGATTTTTCAAGACTTCGTACTAGAGAACCAAGTTCCACAGGAAACTGCAGATAAATTTGCTGGAAAAATCCCCGCAGAGCTCGCAGCGATCTGGCAACAATACGGCTTCGGAACCCTCCTCACCGGGTATCTCAAAATCATCAACCCGGATCAATTTCAAGACGTGCTGCACACCTCCTACTTCCGCAGCCGTGTCGCCATCCCGATTTTGGCGACGGCGATGGGCGATTTGATCACATGGGAGGAAAACCGCTACGTCCGACTTGTGAACTACCGCAAAGGAAAGTTTCAAGGGATCTCGGCGGGCTTTGAGTTCTTTTTCTCCGATCTGGAAGACCCCCAATTTCTGACAAAGGACCTAGACGCCGCCCCGTTTCTGGAAGCCGTTCGAGAATACGGAGCGCCCAAGTACGACGAATGCTTCGGCTATGTCCCGCTTCTCGCCCTCGGGGGTGCGGAGAAAGTAGAAAACTTGAAAAAAGTGCAACTCCTCGAACACCTCCGCCTCATCACCGAGCTCGTGGGCCCCATCGAATAAAGCAAAAAGGCTCCCCCTCCAAACCATCACCAAGGGGAAGCCTTTTTCTCATGAACTCCAAACCGCAACCAACAAACACATCACACAAGCAACGCCCGTCAGCGGGGCCATCACCACTTTCTCCATCCGGCTCTTCGACGCGAGATTCCCGAGCGTGTTCAAGCCCATGAACGCCGTGATCACCCAAACCAACACCAACGTCACCGTGTGATTCACATCCATCGCCAGCAAGCCGCTTCGCACCAACAACACCAGCGTCAAAAAAACCAACACACACGCAGCGAGCAGACTTGCCAACCGCATGTGCCCCGGCAACACGCCTTGGTGCTTGCCGCCCCAGCTCAGATGCGCGAACGGCAGCCCCGCTGCGAGCAACAGCTGAAACAACGCCACCGCGCCAAAAATCACGGCGCTGATCACCGCAGGGATTTGAGCATTCATCTCCAGACGTCCCCTCTCCCAATCCCTCACTTCCAATTTAAACCAATTATAGCACAACTCCCGCAAAAGTGCGTTTTTTACTTCCCTCAACTTCACTCCATTGCCCGCACCATCTCATACAGCTTCACCATCGTCTTCAAATTGCGCGACGTCTGCGGGAGGAGCTTCTGAAATTTCTTCGGCACGTTGGATTCCAAGATGCTCTGCCGCAACAGCATGTACAACTCCCGCCCGATCAGCCGGTACTCGTCGTCGCCCAGCGGCAAGTCCGGCAACTTCTCCAACACCTCCTGCGCGGGTGCCACTGTCAACAGGTTGATGTGGATGCTGTCCCCCTCGCCCAACGTCTCCGCTTGAAACGGCGATTCCTCCACGATTCGCTTGAATTCCTCACCCGTGCGCACCAGCACGGAGATGGACATCCCGAACGCCTGCCGAATTCCTTCCTCGATCTGCCGCTCCAGCGACTCGGGCGTGCTCTCGTCCGCCTCAAACACTACATTCCCGCTCTGGATATACGTCTGGACCCGGCGCAAACCTGTCTCTTCCAATAACTTGCGCAAGTCGGCCATTTTGATTTTGTTGTTCCCGCCGACATTGATTCCTCGCAACAACGCTGCATAGATGGTCATCGTGATGTACACCGCCCCTTTATTTTTTTACTCCGAAATTATACCACAAGCACCACGCAAAAAAGAGAACGGGCCCGCATCGCTCCCGTTCTCCACGCTTTTTGCTAGTGTTCCTCGTCCGTCTCTTCCTCGAACTCGCCGTCCACCGTCATCTCCATCGCGCCAAACAGCAGTTCCAAAAAACCTCTCTGGCGCGCATGGTACCGCTCCATCATCTGCTCATACAGCGTCTGATCCGGCAGTTTCGCAAACAGCTCATGACTCGGCCCGCCCAGCGCGTCGTTGGCGTTGACTTCGATCAGCCAGAGACCGCCGTCGGCATCGAGGCACACATCAAATCCGATTTCCACAAAGTGCGGCACATGCTCCAGCAGTTCGCAAACCGCGAGGCTCCCGTCCTCCAGTTCTTCCCGAAGCGACTCCGCGCAAATCCCGCCGGAATCGGACTCCGTGCCGGCCTCGCCAAACACTTCGCGAACCATCTCCTCCAGCGTCATCACCTGCCCGCCGCTGATCTCCACGTTCGAGACCACGCCAACGCCTCCGCCGACGCGAACGAGTTCGCCCGCATACACCCAGCCGCCGCCGTCCGGGTCGCGCTGCAGATGCGTCCGGATATCAAACGGACGCCCTTGAAAAAATACAACAGGCGCCGCCTCCTGCACGATCGCGTCAATGCCGTCATACGCCGCCACGACCGATTCCAACTCCACTTCTTGCGCTTCTGCACCTTGCAAGCGCCAGATCAAACGGCCCTCGACTTCTTGAAGCATTCCAACGCTGCGCCCGCCCCACGTGTCCACAGGCTTGAGAAACACGGACGAAAACCGCGCCAACATCCCGCGCACCGCGTCCAGGCTCAACGCCTCCGTCACCGGTAGATGAAACGGGCCAAGGTCTTCGCCCTCCAACAAGCGGTACATCTCCCACTTGGTGTAGTTTCCACGCTCTTCGTCATACCGCGCTTTTTCCTTCATGAGCCGCCTCCTGCTTCTGCCACGAGTTGGCATGTTTTTGCAGGATACCATATGAAAAAACAGCGGGTTTCGTTTCTGTGTTTCGGTGTCTTTACCCGGCGCGTCGTTCCAATCCTCGGCTCCAAGCGGTCAGCACGACCGCCGCCAGCACCATCAGTCCGCCGATCCAGCCGGTGTGTATCAGGCCGATCGAATCGGTGATCAGCCCGCCAAAGTACGACCCGATGGCGATCCCGGCATTGAACGCCGCGATGTTGATCGCCGACGCCACGTCCACGCCGCTCGGAACATAGCGCTCTGCCAAGATCACGACATACACTTGCAACCCCGGCACATTCATAAACGCAAACAAGCCCATCAAGAGAATCGTCAGCAAGCCCGCGATTTGAAACGGTGCGGTCAACGACAACACCGCCAACACCACAGCTTGTACGACAAACATATAGAACAGCGCGCGCAACGGATTGCGGTTTGCCGCTTTTCCGCCCAGCACGTTCCCGACGGCGATGGCGATCCCGTACGCGAGCAAGATCACCGTCACGGCCGATTCGCTGAATCCCGTGATCGTTTGCAGCAGGGGAGAGAGGTACGTAAACACCACAAACGTCCCGCCGTACCCGAGCGCCGTGATGAGGAACATCAGCAGCAGACGCCCGTTCGTGAGCAGTTTGGCTTGGTCGCGGAACGTAGTTCGCCCTCCTGGACGCAGGTTCGACGGCACGAGCAGAGCATTGGCGAGAAACGCCGCCACTCCGATCGCGACAATCGCCCAAAACGCAATCCGCCACCCGAAGTGCTGTCCGAGAAACGTGCCGATCGGCACGCCGGTGATCGTCGCCACCGTCAGACCGGAGAACATGATCGAGATCGCGCTCGCCCGGCGGTTTTCCGGCACGAGATCGGCGGCGATCGTCGAACCGATCGACATGAAGACACCGTGCGCGAACGCCGACACCACGCGCCCGATCAACAAGAGCGCAATCGAGCCGGCACTCGCCGCCGCGCTGTTCCCCAGTAAAAAAACAACCATGATCCACAACAGCAGCGATTTGCGCGACATCCGCGACGTCAACGTCGTCAAAATCGGAGCGCCGAGCGTCACGCCCAGCGCATACAGCGAAACGGTCAACCCCGCCGTCGTGATCGGGATGTTCAAGTCCTGCGAGATCAATGGCAAGAGGCCGACGCTAATAAATTCGGTCGTCCCGATGGCAAAGGCACTGACGGCCAACGCCAAGAGGGACAACGTGCTTGTTCTTTTTTCCATGTTCATGACTTTCCCTCCTTAGAGTTATTTTGCCGGTGTGAGCCAGCCATGAACTGTATTATCGGGCATACAGACGGTGGAGGATAGAACGTACTTTTTTGTGATATAGGCACGAAAAAGTTCCTGTCCCGCGATCCCGGCAGTGCAGGTAATTTTTTCTGTGAAAAAGGTCTTGCATACGCCAGTGTATTTTGCTATGATACGGTTGTAACGAGGAGCTGTGGTGTAGAGGCCTAACATGTCCGCCTGTCACGCGGAAGACCGCGGGTTCGAATCCCGTCAGCTCCGCCACTTTAATTTCAGAGACATTTGGAAATGCAGGGGAAACCCTGCATTTTTTGCTATTTACCTACCTACCTACCAACTTCCCATACTGGGGGATGCGAACGATGAGACGAGGACGATTTGCTCCCACTCCTTCTGGACGACTTCATATCGGCAATGCCCAAACCGCCCTGCTCGCGTGGTTGCAGATGCGCGCTGTCGGCGGGGAATTTGTGTTGCGCATGGAAGACATCGACCGCCCGCGCTGCAAGCCGGAATATGCCGAGCAGATGCTCGACGACCTCCGCTGGCTTGGACTCGATTGGGACGAAGGGCCCGACACGGGCGGCCCGCACGCGCCGTATGTGCAGAGCCAGCGCGTAGACTTGTACGAGCAGGCTGTGGACAAGCTTTGGCAGGACGGCCGCTTGTATCCCTGCTACTGCTCCCGCGCCGAATTGCACGGCATCGCGGGCGCTCCGCACGGGCTGACTTCCGAAGGTCCGGTGTATCTCGGCACCTGCCGGAATCTGAGCCCGGAGGAGCGCGCCGCCAAGGAGAAAGTCAAAACTCCGTCTTGGCGCTTCAAGTTGCCGGAGCATCCGCTTGCGTTTACCGACGGAGTGTTGGGAGAGCAGCACGTTCCGGCGGGAGCGGGCGGTGATTTTGTGGTCAAGCGGGCGGACGGGATTTTTTCCTATCAGATCGCGGTGGTTGTGGACGATGCGCTGATGGGAATCACCGACGTGTTGCGCGGCGCAGACCTGCTCGATTCCACGCCGCGTCAACTGCTGCTGTATGAAGCGCTGAGTTGGCAGGCTCCGCAGTTTGCGCACGTCCCGATGCTGCACGGCCCCGACGGAGCGCGCCTCTCCAAGCGCGACGGCGCCGTGATGCTGACCGAGATGCGGCAAGCGGGCACCCGACCGGAGAAACTGCTCGGCTGGCTGGCGTACTGGTGCGGCCTCCTCGACCGCCCCGAGCCCGTGCAAGCGTCCGATTTGATCCCCGCTTTCGATCTCGCCAAACTCGCGCAAGCCCCCGTCTCCGTCACCGAGTCCGCCCTTCGCGACTTGATGTAAGAAGACCTGAAAAGCCCAGACTCCGCTCACTCACGGGGTCTGGGCTTTTTTGAAGTTTCCGATTTTGGTAAGATTGAGAGAAAAAGGGTGGTCGGTTTTGTGTTTCAAGCGGACTCCTACAATTTACGATACGTGGCCCATCAGTTTACGGCGGGGGCCAACGCGCTGAGGGGACAAGGCAAGCGGTACAGCGACGCGTCACATCACCTTTTACAGTATTGGAAAGGCGATGCGGCTCAAAGTTTTAACCGAGTCCATGAACAAATGGCGGGAGATTTGCAAAAGGTAGCCAGTGCTTTAGAACAAGCGGCAACACAACTTCAAACACTTGCCAATCGGAATGACCACATTCAAGATTTAAGAAGACAAGCTCAACAGGTTGAATGGCAGTTGCAAAATCTTAATACTTCTGACCCCCACTATGAGAGTGAGTCTCATAGCATCCGACAAAGGGCGCGTGACCTATATTATGCGGCTGAGATGGAAGCGCGTGCGGCAGATGAGCAGGCAGCGACAGCTTTGCGGGAAATTGAGCCTGTGCTGCATTCGCTGTTTGTCTATGCGGTACAAAACCATGCACCGAGTCAAACGTCAACGCCAAAAGTACGTCATTGGTGGGAAAAAGCGCTGGATTTTTTGACAGGTGTCGAATATGCGGTTGCATCTTCGGAGACTTGGGGATTGCTTGACCTCGTTGTTGATGACAAAGCGGATTTTAGAAGTGATGAATATGTGCAGGGCAAGATCGTCGGTGACTATATTTCAACCGGGATCGGAGTTGTAACGGCCTTGGACGGTCTTCTTCTGGCAGCGGGAGGGCGTGCTGCTTTCATGGACGGGAGTTGGGGCGGTCGCAGGAGCCGGCGTTTCTGCGGTAGGTGTAGCAGAAGCTGCTTATGGTGCAGGAGCGGCCCTCAAAGGACTCAACAATCTTCAAAAAGACGAAACGCTATTAGAAGCCCGCAGAACTCAATCTGGTTCAGCACCTAGTAATCAAGAAGTTAAAGTGACAGCCGATGATTATGCAAATGTAGTCAATTCAAATCGGCCTTGGAAGTGGAGTGACATTCCCGGAGGAGAAAATCTGACGGCAGGTCAAAAAACTGCTTTGAAACGAGAAGCAGTCGAAAAGGGACTTATTCCTGAGATCACCATGAAGCCAGGCACACAATACCCTGATTTCGAAAAAGCAGGTGTCATCCAAAAGGTTGATGAACTGCCGGAGAGTATGTGGCAGTCCTCGGATAGTGCTCAATTTGAGTGGCTAGACTCACGCATACCAGGCGGTCGTCCAAAAGGAACAACGTGGCATCACTCTGAGATACCAGGTAGAATGGAATTGGTTCCATTTGGAGTTCATAACATTACCTTTCATAAAGGCGGTAGGAGCCCAGGTTTATGGGCATATAGGCCGTCTGGAAGATAGTAAGTAAATGGAGGAGGAATCAGAATGAAGTTTTTAGAGGAAAGCATCTTACCGCCCCCGACAGACCAGAGATTGAAGTCCTTTGAGAGGGCTTGCAGAGTCGAGTTGCCGAGTGAATTTCATGACTTATTGAAAACGTATCATGGAGCAACTCCGATCACGAATGTATTTCATGGTAAGGGGAGGGAGTTTTTGATCGAGAGACTTCTTTGCCTCTTAGAAGATCCTGCTTCAGATGAGACTCATGGGTGGTATGACATCGAGGTTGTATTGTCACAAATTGATACACGGCTTACTGATGATGAGAACTTAGTGGGTGCAAATGTCATCCCGTTTGCCAGTTTATTCGCAGGCGATTTTGTGTGCTTGGACCTGAGGAATCAAGGAAAACAATCGGTTGTTGTGTGGCTTCATGAAGAATCTGAAGATTTCAACCCCGTGTTTCTAAACGTTGCCGGAAGTCTGTCGGAGTTTTTCTCGATGTTGTCTGAATAATGGGGGCCGTCTCTTTGATCGAATCCATCCCGTCTTCTTGGCGGGCCATTTTCACAACAACAGAGTCCTCCAAGCGGATCGAACTTCTGTTGCAAATCTGGAAAGCGCATTCGGGGTCTGAACTGCGGAATACCATCCCCCGTCCAGATCGACCTGACCACAACGTACGGCTTTTTTCACAACGGCATGGGAACCTACGTCGCCATTGACACGCAAAACAGCGACAACGGCAATGCCGTGTTGTGGTCTTCAAAAAAAAAGCCCCGCTACCACATCAACTTCTGGGATGTTGTCGACGAATGGATCGTCATCGGCTTCCAAAAATAAAGCAGGTCGCGTTCAACCTGAAAAGCCCAGACTCCGCAACTCACGGGGTCTGGGCTTTTTTCTCTTGTACGAGACCTTGGCGGTACCACTCGGTAAACACATATGTCAGCGCGATTTTCATGAAGAACGCCACCCACGACGCAAACCAATTCCAGTGCCGATACGCGCTCAACGATGTATAGATCTCTACCAGATCCGCGAACGTCGCAAGTCCCGCTCCCGCCAACAACAAGAACAACAGATTCTGCCAGCGCGTCCGCGGGGCGTACAAAACCGCCAGCATCACAACCGTCGGATACGCGATCGTGAAAAGCGTATAATTGATCCTCGTCGCATGAGGAAACTCGCGCACCGGGTATTCCACCCACCGCATCTGGACGACGATCAATTCAACCATCCACCCCAACATCTGATAAAAAAACCCCGCCATCAGCGCCTCGCGGATTTTGTTCCTCGGGACGAGCAAAAACCAGAGGAGAAGCGACACGACCCCGGAGGCAACCAACACCCAACGTTCAAGGGACACGGGCATCACCTCCGGGCAACGCTTTGCGAAACCACAAGTAAAACACCCGCGTGATCCAAAACGTCAGCCAGATCGAAACAAACGTCCAATACCACTCCCACTTGATGTAGCGGATCAAGTCCGTATACACTTCCAACACCTTCTCATACGCCGTAATCCCCGACGTAAACAACAGATAATGCAACAACCCCCGTGCGAGACCTTTGCCTTCGGGGTAATGGAGGTTGAACAACACACACAGCGCCGGATACGCATAAAACTCAAACACAAAGCTTGTCGAATTGGCATAGCTGAATTCCCGCACGGGGTATTCGAGCATCCGTTTCTCCACGACGAACGGACCTCCGGCGCCGGTTATAATCTGGTTGAACAAAAAAATCACCCATGCATCCCGCAGCCGCTCTCTCGGCACAAACTTCCACAGCAACAACGCGATGACCAAACAGGAACCAACGAGGATCATCTTCTCCACCCAAAGCAAGGGCGCCATCCCCCTCTGGAAAAACACATCTTCACGCAAAGTGTGCCACATCCAGCACGGAATATCCTTTGGTGATACAATGAAAGGTATCAGGCTGCAAAAGCAAGAGGAGGTTGTGTCAATGAGCGAACAGGTAACGTCCGAACGCCGCGAACTGGCGACGTTTGCCGGAGGTTGTTTTTGGTGCATGGTGACCCCGTTTGAGGAGTTGCCGGGCATCCACGGCATCGTGTCCGGCTACATCGGCGGGCACACGGAGAATCCTACATACGAAGAGGTCTGCTCGGAAACCACCGGTCACGCCGAAGCGGTGCAGATCACGTTTGACCCGGCGGTGTTCCCGTACACCAAACTGCTCGACATCTTCTGGCGGCAGATCGACCCGACCGACGCGGGCGGCCAGTTTTACGACCGCGGCGAATCGTACCGCACGGCGATTTTCTACCACAACGAAGAACAGAAGCGTCTCGCCGAGGAATCCAAGCGCGAACTGGAAGCGAGCGGCGTGTTTGACAAGCCGATTGCCACCCAGATTGTGCCCGCAGGCAGGTTCTACCCGGCAGAAGAGTACCACCAAGACTACCACAAGAAAAATCCGGCGCACTACAAGCGCTACCGTCAGGGCTCCGGGCGGGACGCCTTCATCGACCGCCATTGGACCTTGCGCAAAAATCACGAAGAACTCCGCGAGAAGTTGACGCCGATCCAGTACGCCGTCACGCAGGAAAACGGCACCGAGCCCCCGTTCCGCAACGAATTCTGGAACCACAAGGAAGAGGGCATCTACGTGGACATCGTCTCCGGCGAGCCGCTTTTCTCTTCGCTTGACAAGTTCGATTCCGACTGCGGGTGGCCGAGCTTCACCAAACCGGTCTCGATGTCCAACGTGACCGGACAAGTGGACACGTCGCACGGCATGGTGCGCATGGAAGTCCGCAGCCGGCATGCCGATTCGCACCTCGGCCACGTGTTTGACGACGGGCCGGGCCCGGACGGTTTGCGTTTTTGCATCAACTCCGCCGCGCTGCGCTTCATTCCCAAGCAGGATTTGGAGAAGGAAGGGTACGGGGAGTATCTGGAGCTGTTCAAGTAATTTTGCCGGAGCAAAAAGGCTCCCTGTGCCAAGCGTGCGCAGGGAGCCTTTTTTGCGTGGATGATTCTGGAAAAACGTGGTATAGTGTATCTTTGGAAAAAGAGATAGAGTACAGAAGGGGTAGGGTGAACCTATGAGTAAAAAAACTTGGATCATCACACTGGCAGCCGTCAGCGTCTTGCTGAGCGCGGGGTGCAGCGCATCCACCTCGGGTAAGGCCGCGACCGATGAAGAACGGCAACAGGAGTACACGTTGTATCACCAGTGGTGGATTGGAACCATGAGCAGCGAAGCGTCCATCCAAAACTATGCCAAAGGCGTCCTGCCTCTGCTCGATGAATCGAGTTCTGTCAAAAAAGGGTGGACAGAAGCGGCCAACAGTTATCAAAAATTGATTGAGGAAAACCGTGCAGAGTCCAGAAAACTGTCCCCGGAATTGAAAGCGGTTCATGACAAGTATGCGGACTACCTGAAGCAGGAAATGGACTACTACAAGACACAGGCCAAAAGCAACACGCACCACGGAAAAGAGATCCTGTCAGACCTGACATCCCATTACAAAAACGACGCGGCCGCCGAGGCCAAACTCTATATGGACGCTGACAAACAGTATGTGAACGAGCACCGCTTGCAAGATACTGCCAGCGTTCCCAGGGGGGCTGCGGTGCTTGACAAAGACCGCGATTACGAGTGGCAAGTGTACCAGCAGGCGATGATCCCGATTCGCCTCAAGGATGTCAAGCCAGGCTTGGTGGCTGGCGTAAACGGGAAGGACGATCCGGCAAACGGGAACTTCGACATGGAAATCAGCGCGCTCGGCCCGGCGTATCAGGAACTGTACACGAAGGTCAAAGCGGAGTCCAAAAACCTGAGTCCCGAATTGAAAAAAATCAACGACGAGTACGCGAAGTATTTCAAATTTCAAGCTGACTTCTACAAGCGGGCGAAGATCACCAAGAACAACGACAAAGACCTGCTGCTGTTCGGAAGCCACGGCAAAGACGCCGCGATGATGAATCGGGCCTATCTGAGAGATCTCAATCTCTACTTAACTACATACCAACTGTAAACGTCATCTGTATCAAACGCTCCCTTCCGTTGAGAGAAGGGGGTGTTGGCCCTCAATTTCGGATTTACGATCTACCGGCAGAAAGGACGATCTCCATGAAAACCACAGCGTGCCGCATCTTGGACACGATGAAGATTTCGTATACGCTGCATGAATACACTGTCAACGAGGACGAACTCGACGCGGTGACGGTGGCGGGCAAAGTGGGACTGCCGCCGGAGCAGGTGTTCAAGACGCTGGTGCTGCGCGGCGACAAAACCGGCGTGCTGATGTGCTGCATCCCCGGCAACGCTGAACTCGATCTCAAAGCGATCGCCGCCGTCTCCGGCAACAAAAAAACCGAAATGGTCCCCGTCAAGGAAATCCAAGCTCTCACCGGCTACATCCGCGGCGGCGTCTCTCCCCTCGGCGTGAAGAAACGCTACCCGTTCTATCTCGAAGCAAGCGCCGAACATCTCGACACGATCTCCATCTCCGCCGGAAAGCGCGGCTTGCAAATCTTCCTCTCCGGTCCCGACCTCATCCGCGCCACCGAAGCGAAACTCGTTGAGATCTCCCGCTGACGAGGTTCGGAGTAACAACCCCGACGGCAAGGCAATCTAAGAAAAGTCCAGCCCGCACTCGCTTGGGCAGGACTTTTTTTCTTGACTCGAAATATATGTTAGACATATAATTGTCATGACAAGTAAAAGGAGCGACGCACTATGGACACACCCATCGGCTTCCTCATTTCCCAAACGTTTCGCAAGATCACGCAGTTGCTCACGATGCGTCTGCGCGAACACGACATTACACCGGAGCAGTGGTCGGTGTTGTTTCGCGTGTGCGAAACAGACGGTCTGAACCAAAAAGAACTCGCGATGCGCGCCGCCAAGGACCAGCCCACCACCGCCCGCATCCTCGACGCCCTTGGCAAAAAGGGCTTGATCGAAAAACAACCCAGTCCCACAGACCGCCGCGCTTTCCTCGTCCACGCGACGGCGAAAGGCCAAGCGTTGATGGAACGAACCATTCCGCTGGAAGCGCAAGCGATTCAAGACTCCGTGGAAGGACTGGACGCCGGGCAGCTCGATTTGCTTCGGCAGATGCTCGGACAGATGATTCGAAACGTAGAGAGATACGAGAAAGACTAGGAGGTTCAGGGAGTGGAAGAATCCAGAGGGACAACGAAAGAGATGCCCCAAGAAAAACTATGGACGAAAAACTTCATCGTCCTGACGCTGTGCAACTTGTTCCTGTTCATGAATTTGCAGATGGTGTTGCCGGCGCTGCCTTCGTATGTGAAAGACCACTTTCACGCCAGCGACGTGACGGCGTCGCTCGTGACCACGCTGTTTGCTTTATCCGCCATCGTCTCCCGCCTGATCGCGGGCCAAGCGCTGCAACGCGGCAAGCGCAATCTCGTGCTGTTTCTCGGCATCTGCATCGCGCTGCTCGCGACCATGGGCTACTACTGGTGCGGCACCATCGCGATGTTTTTGCTGATGCGCGTGCTCTACGGCATCGGCTTCGGCATGGCGAGCACGACGTTCCCGACGATGACGTCGAACGTCATTCCGTTTAAGCGCATGGGCGAAGGCATGGGCTATTACGGACTTTCCACGTCGCTTGCGATGTCGCTCGGCCCGACCATCGGCTTGGCGTTGCTCGCAAGCGGCTTCGGCGGACTCGTTTCCGGCGCGACTTTTATGGTGGCGATCATTCTGCCGATGCTTTTGCTCGTGGCTCCCTTGCTCCGTACCCCGCCGCAAGCGGCACCCGCCACCGGGCATGCGCGCAAACTGTTCGACCGCAAGCTGTTGGTTCCGTGTCTGTTGAACTTCTTGCTCTCGATCGTCTACGGCGGTCTGCTCAGCTTCATGGCGCTGTTCGGCAAGGAAGTCGGCATCGCCAACGTCGGCGTGTTCTTCCTCGTCAACGCGGTGTCCGTCGTGCTGGTTCGCCCGCTCTCCGGCAAGATTTTTGACAAAAAAGGCCACGGCGCGCTGATGTTCCCCGGTGCCTTGCTCGTGATCTTGGGGCTGTTGATTCTGTCGTTCTCCAAAGGTCTGCTGCTCCTCTCCGCAGCGGCGCTGATCTTCGGCGCGGGCCTTGGCGCGTTGCAGCCGTCGTTCCAAGCGTGGATGATCAAAGTCGTCACGCCGGAACAGCGCGGGATGGCGAACGGCATGTACTTCAACTCCATCGACCTCGGTGTCGCGCTCGGCGCTCTGTTGCTCGGGACGGTGGCGATGAACACCGGCTACGCGATGATGTACCGCTTGGCTTCGGTGATCATGGTCGTGTTCCTGATCGTCTACATCGCAAGCCTTGCAGGCAATAAGAAAAAACCGCTGCCGATTCGGTAGCGGTTTTTTCTTGCGTGCGACCTAAAAAGCGGCAGTCGGCTGGAGTTTGAACGGGGACGCCAGCGGAAAGTTGCCGCGCACCATCAGGTTTTGATACGCGGCGGGCACGACCTGCACCGGAACCGCGCCGTCGAGGAACGCGTCGGGCGCAAAGTGAAACTCCACCCGCGTGAACGCGTCCGGGATCACGGCAAGCAGTTCGTCCCACGTCGGCAGCTTCCATCCTGCCACGTCGAACAGCCGGAGCACGCCGTCGCGGACTTCGTAGACGAGCAGCGCGCGCAAACTCTCCGCGTAGAACAGCCGCTCTTGCCAGGACGGATCATACAGATTCAACGCAAACGAACTCCCGTACGCAAGCGGCGCAAATCGCTTTGACACCGGTTGATTCTCCTGGAACATCTCCCGCACGAGCCCCGTCTCTTGTAAAAAATCCACTTTCCGCAACCCGCCCGCCTTCGCCGGCTTCGAAATCTCCGCCGTAAACAGATGTTGCTTTAAAAGCTGAAATCCGTACGGCCGATACAACTCCGGCGCGTCTGTTTGCAGAAACGCCAAGTCCGTCTCGCGGTCGAGGTCGGAGAGCAACTCGGTGAACACGCGCTTCATCAGCCCGTGCCCGCGATACTCCGGGTGTGTCATCACCGACTGAATGCCCGCCGCTTGCACCGCTTGGCCGTCGAGAAGCAACGGAAGCGCGAACTTCGACGCATTGGCAACGGCCAGATTGCCGTCAAACAGAGTGTAAGGAGAGTAGGTCGGATTCCAAAACCCGCGTGAATGATACTCGCGCAGCAAAGCCGCGTCGATGCCAAAAACCGTTTGAAACAGCGGGTAGAGCCGTTCGCGCAAGGCGGTTTCGTGAGCATACTTTTTTCTCAAGATCAAAGAAGGCATGACGACAACTCCGTTTCATAAATTGGGTAGAGTGAGGGTGGACAGACCGAGAGAAGGGAGTGCCGAAGCTCGTGATTCGCATCGACTTTCCGACGTTTTTGCTGCCTGTTTTGGCGCTCTGGCTCTATTGGAGACGCAACAAGTTTCGCGAGGCAGGGCGCGAATTGTGGATGAATTTGTTTTTTCTATACGGGTTGGCGGTGACGTACGTGACGTTCTTCCCGCTGACGATTCGGGTGAGTGCGGCGAGGCATGTGAACATGATCCCGTTTGTGGAGATGAAGTGGCTGTTGTACCGTCCCCTCGTCGCCGTGCTGAATTTGGGCGGCAATGTGGTGATGTTCGCGCCGTTGGGGTTTTTTCTGCCGATTCTGTGGGCGCGGGTGCGCGGATTTTGGAAGACGGCGGGCATCGGGATGCTGCTGTCGCTTTCGATCGAGTTTCTCCAGTACTTGACGGCAGATCGGGAAGCGGACATCGACGATGTGATGCTCAATACGACGGGTGCCATCCTCGGCTACTGGCTGTACCTGCTGTGGAACTCCATTCAGAAAAAAGCCGAGGCGTAGCGGCCTCGGCTTTGTGCGTGGTGCGGCTTAGTTGCCGACGGAAGTTCCGTTCGACGGAAGCGACGGGTTTCCTGCAAACAGGCGCTTGGCGACTTTGGCGATGAAGTACAGCGCGATCAAACCTGCGAGGAGATTGAAACCTTCGATCAGGTAGACGTTTACCTTCAGCGTGCTCATCAACGCGACTCCGAAGTCGAGCGCCGCGTGCAGGAAGATCGCCAAGAGCAAGAACACGTGGCGGCCGTTGTGCACGCCGTAGAGGACGAGCAGCGACATGGCGATGTGGAAGAGCACAGCCGGGATGCGTTCAAAGCCGCCCAAGAGTTGCATGCCAAACCCGGTGTTGAGCAAGGTGTCTTGGAGCGCGGCGAGTTGGTCGGCGGGAACTTTGCCTCCCAGCGTGGAATCGAACGTGCCGGTGTTGATCAGCGTCATGTACAGCAAGTTGCTGGCGCCCATCATGATCATGAGGAACACCGCTTCAAACCCGCCGTGGCCGATCCCGTAGGCGAGGCCGTCGTGGTACGAACGTTTGCCTTTCAGCCAGAAGCGGAAGCCGACCCAACGGCCGACTTCTTCAAACACACCGGCGGCGAGACCGCCGTAGAGCGCGTAGTAGAGCGGTGTTTTGAACAGTTCGACGGTGGTTTGGTTGAATTGCAGGAAATAGACGTGCATCGCTTTCTCCAACACTTGCGAGAACAAAAACCACACCAACGCGCCGATGCCGATCGCTTTCCACGAGATCTTCTGCGTGCGGCGGAAGTAGATCAGCAAGACGACGGGAAACGCGATGCCAAGCAACGCGCCGAGGATGAGTCCGACAAAACTGGAACTGGGAATCATGGGAGAGCCCCCTCTGTGAGATGATGTAGGTGATGATTTAGACGTTTAGATAATTAGGTATCTGTCTAAATGTAGGATACAGCGGGCAATCTCCTTTTGTCAACCTAAAATGGATTTTTCTAGTATACTAGGAGAAACAGGTTGGAGAGAGGATTGGATTTGTATGATCAAGACGAAGTGCATTTGTCTCGAAGGCATTCCCGGCTCGGGGAAATCGACGACTTCGGGGTTGGTGGCGCTGCAAGCGGAGCGAAACGGCGCGAACGTGACATGGTTTCATGAAGTGGCGCGCTGGCATCCGGTGAATTTGTTTCGCAAAGCGGCGTTGTCGCCGGAGGAGTTTCAAGGAGTTTGCCGAGGGCTGTCGGAGCACGTTCGCGGGCGGGTCGAGGCGGCGTCGACGCGGCGCGGGACGTATCACGTCGTGGATTTGGATGTCTTGCGCCGGAGCGGCGGGCAAGATGCAAGGGATGCGCTGGAACCGTATGATGTGTGGACGTGGCCGAATGAACGAGACCGTGCGTTTGCGCTGGAACTCTGGCAGGCGATGGTGGAGGAGTATCGGGACAAGGACGAAGTGATCATCCTCGACGCGAGCTTGTTTCAGTATCCGATCTACGGCATGCTCTGGGAGCAAACGCCGCGTGACGAGATCAAAGCGTACGTCCACCAGTTGCTGGCGATTTTGGAGCCGCTGAACCCGGTGTTGATCCATCTCTATCAGGCGGACTCGGAACAGTTGATCGAAAAGCTCCTGCGCATCCGGGGCGACGCGTGGGTGGATCATATCGTGGAGCGGGATCGGGAGCGGCCCTATTACAAAAACAGCGACGTGCCGGGGCGTGAGCGGATGCGCCAGTTCCATCTCGAACTGCGGGAGAGGATGCAGGAGATGTTCGAGGAGACGCCGTTTCGCAAGCTCGGCATCGAGAACAGTGCGGGCGAGTTTGCGCGGTATGATCGGCAGGTGCTGGAGTTTCTGGAACTGGAGCACATCCCCGACCCGGTGCTTTCAGAGGACGCGTTGCAACGCGTTGCTGGGACGTACACCAACGACACCGTGCAAAAAACGATACGCCTGATCCCCGACAACGGGACGCTCTATTTCGAGGGCGGCATCAACCGCCGCGTCCGCTTGATCCCGAAGGATGAGTCCACGTTTACGTTCCAAGACTCCCCGGTGGTCCTGCACGTCGGGGAAGATGCGCTGACGCTCGGCGGCGTTGAGCTCATCGATACTTGGACGGAATCCGGCTTGGTTTACCAAAAACAAGTAACCCACCCGCGAAAAAAGACCCCGCCACATCGGTGACAGGGTCTTTATTTTGCAAACGACTTCGCGGTTAGGAGAGCAGGTTGTTGCACGCTTGAAGTTGCGCCTGCACTTCGTCGATGTCTTCTTGAATCTCGCCCTCCGGTCGACCAAAACTCTTTCCGAGGTGCGCGCGGGCATGGCCGTTGCGCTCGTGACCTACCCATTCACCTTCCAGACCTTCCATGCGGTGCATCAACGTGTCCAGCGCGGCACGGGAACAACTCGCACCCTGCTGCGCAGCAGCGTTTGCGGCGTCCAAATTCAGGTCGTCTTGGTAGCTCATCGTATGACCCCCTCTGTGGAAAGTGGATGTGCGCGAAGCCGAGTGTAGTATGTGCCGCTTGCCAGACCGCTACTCAACCACGTAATTCGAGATCTCGATCAAGTTCTCGTCCGGATCGCGCAGGTACACCGAGAGAATCGGGCCGGCTGCTCCGGTGCGGCGAACCGGGCCTTCGACGATCGGCACGTTGCACGCTTTCAAGTGCGCGATCACCTCGTCGAGCGGCAGCGACGTGATCAGGCAGAGGTCGATCGCTCCGGGTGTCGGGTGGAGCGCTTTGGGTTCGAATTCCTTGCCTTTTTGGTGCAAGTTGAATTTCTGGTTGCCGAACTTCAGCGCTTTGCGGTCGCCGAGGAACGTCTCCACTTCCATGCCCAGCACCCGCGTGTAAAACTCCACCGTCGCCGGAATGTCCTGCACCGTCAACACGAGATGATCCAACCGGTCAATCTTCATAACAAATGCCCCCGTTCGGAAAAAGGAATCGACACGCTACTCTCGAATTGTACTAGAAGAATCTGTAAGTTGTCATGGGGGTTTTACAAAGTGAACATCGAAGTACGATTGGCTGCGAGCGACGATCTGCAAGACCTGCTCGACATGCGCTATGAGTTTACCGTGGAAGACTACCCGGATACCGCCTCGGTTTCGCGGGAGGAATTTTCGATTGCATATGAGGCGTTTTTTTCCGACATGCTGAAGGGGGAGGCGTGGAAGGTGTTCGTGGCAGTCCATGACGGTCGCGTCGTCTCGCACATGTATCTCCAGATCATCGAGAAGGTGCCCCGCCCGGGGCGTCCGCACCGTCACTTCGCGTACGTGACCAACGTCTACACCCGCCCTGCGTATCGCGGGCAAGGGATCGGAGCACAGGTGCACCAATGGATGGAGAAGTGGGCGCGGGAGCAGGACTTGGAGATGCTGATCGTCTGGCCGAGCAGCGGATCGGTGAAGTTTTACGGGCGCAACGGGTTTGTGCGCAACGCGGAGATGATGGAATTGGACCTGACTTGAAAGGTTCTTTTGAGTTATGAACATTCTGTGAGTGTTGGCAACGCATGATTGACGATCCTGACAGGATGACCTACGATTACAATACATAGTTGTATGCTCAGGAGAGAGAGGGAGAGCCTTGAAGCCGGAAACCAAAAAAAATCTCATCGAGTGGGGCCGCACCATCATCATCGCCGTGGTCTTGGTCTTTCTGTTCCGCCACTTCGTAGCGGAAGCGTTCTATATTCCGAGCCAGTCGATGGAGCCGACGCTGAAAGTGGGCGACCGCTTGTATGTGGAGAAGCTCTCCTATGAATTTGGAGACATTCATCGCGGCGACATCGTGGTCTTCACGCCGCCTCCGGCTGCCAAAGTCCCGGCTGATGAGGACCACCTGATCAAGCGTGTCATCGCGTTGCCGGGCGAGACGGTCAAAGTGGAAGACGGGATCGTCTACGTCAACGACAAAGCGCTCGACGAGCCGTACGAAGCGGAGAAGCCGACGATGGATTACAAGCCGTTCACCGTTCCGGCGGGCGAGATCTTCGTCATGGGCGACAACCGCAACAACTCGTATGACAGCCGCTACTGGGGCACACTCCCGATCAAGAACGTTATCGGCAAGGCGTTCGTGCGCTACTATCCGTTCAGCCATATGTCCGCCCTGTATAACAAGTAATCGGTATCGCAAGTAACAAAGAACCCCCATTCGCCTCCGGGCGGATGGGGGTTTTCGTTCTTCTTACTTCTGTCCGGCGAACAGCGACGCGCGGTACGGGTGCAGTTCTCCGTTCATCACGCCGAGTTTGATCGCGGGATCGTTCTCCATGATCTCGCGGGCTTCTTCCTCCGAGCCCGCTTTGAACACGCAGAGGCCGAACGTGCGGTCAAGGCAGGGGCCGGCGAGGAGCAGTTGGCCTTTTTCCAAGAGGTCTTGGAGGTACTGGAAGTGACTGCCCATGGCCTCCATCTCTTCGGGCAAAACTTCTTCCAAAAAGCCCGGGCGCACCGGGCGGATTACATATACAAATTCGGTGACTCCTGACATTTACAAGGCACCCCTTACGAGTTAATATGTAACTACAAAGAGATAATATTTATTATTGGAGGCGAAACTTACATGAACGAATGGCTTCGTAACAGCAAGGTGGCAGCAGCACTGTTGGTCTTGGTCCGCATCTATGTCGGGTGGAAGTTCCTCGACGCCGGATGGGGGAAACTCACGGGCGGCAAAGCGTTTGACGCCAGCGGACTGCTCAAAGGAGCAGTGGCCGCTTCGCAATCGGCGAAACCGACCGTGCAAAGTTGGTACGGCGATTTCGTCAACGGATTCGCCCTGCCGCACGTCGGGTTGTTCAACTTCCTCGTGCAATGGGGCGAGCTGCTGGTGGGGATCGGCCTGATCTTGGGCGTGTTCACGACGTTCGCGGCTTTGATGGCGATGTTCATGAACTTCAACTACCTGCTGGCGGGCGCGGTCTCCACCAACCCGAACCTGATCTTCTTAAGCATCTTCTTGGTGGTGGCGGGCTTCAACGCCGGGAAGTTTGGCGGCGACTACTACCTGATTCCGTTCCTGCGCGCGCAGATGCAGAAAATCCGCTCCAACCGCATGCGCGGACTTACTGAAACGGCGTAAACGGTGAGAACGGACGCCGGGCTTCCGGTAGTGCCGCGAGCGGCACGAAGTCGGCGGTGACGAGTGTCGAGTTTGCTCCATTCCAATTAGACATGGGAGGCCTCCTGATCGCGGGGGGTCTTTTTGTTGTCGTGCGGAACGATCCATTCGCGGGTCAACGACGGCAGGTTCAGTTGCACATGGACGAGGTGCCAGCGATCTTCCATGCCCGGTTCGTAGAGAAACGGCACGAAGCGCAGTTTCAAGTACGTTTTCAGCGCGGGCAGGCGGTCGTCGGTCGTGCCGATCCAGATGTTGCGGTAGCCGCCGCGAATCAAACGCCGCAGCGCAACGGCGGTGACCAGCTCGCCCAACCCTTTGCCGCGGTGTTCGGGATGCACGACGACATAGCCGATCGAGCCGCCAAACGGGAAGCGGTAGTGGCCGCCCTGCGGATTGTGCAGCGCCGAACCGGTCGCGACGATCTCGCCGCTCTCCCGTTCCACGATGAGAAACAGTCCTTCGGGCAAGCAATGGTTCAGAAAATCCAGATACTTTCCGTCCTCCATCCCCCAACCTTCGCCTGCGAGCAGCTTCAGCACCGCCGGGGCGTCCTCGTCGCGGTAGAGCCGCAATTGGTAGCCCTGCGGCACCGACGCGTCGGGCGGATAGGGAATCAGGGATTCAGGAAACATCATGTAGAGCGGTTTCAGACGTTCTGGCATGGGCATGTCTCCTTTTTGAATTCTGATCTTATTATAAAGAAAAAAACGCCGCCCTGCACGCGGCGCCTCCTTCCTCGTCACGCTGTCTCCGCCAAGAATATCGGGAGGGGGAATAGATTTTTTTGTATCGTGGTTGTAAAATGATTGTACAATCATACAAGAGAAAGAACGTGGGATTCGTGTACAATATCAAATCTGTCGCCAAGATGCTGGACATGCCGGCGGTGACGATTCGCGCGTGGGAGCGGCGGTACAGCGTCGTGCTCCCTACCCGCTCTGAATCGGGGCATCGGCTGTATACGGAGCAAGACATTGAGGATCTGCGCTGGTTGAAAGTGCAGACGGAAGAGAAGGGCGTGAACATCTCGCAAGCGGTCAAGATGCTGGAGAAGCTGCGGGAACAGCGCCAGGTGGTGCCAAAGCCCGCTGCCGACCGCAGCGAACTGCGCGCAGGCGAGAGTTTTGAGTCGATTCGCGAGCGGTTGCATGACGCGATGATCTCGTTTGATGCGGAGCGCGCCAACCAATTGCTGGCGCTTGCGTTTTCTCTGTTTCATTTTGAAGATGTGTTCCATGAAGTGCTCGCCCCGCTGCTGCACCGGATTGGAGACGAGTGGGAGCAAGGCACCGTGTCGGTGGCGCAAGAGCATTTTGCCAGCTCGATGGTCACGCAGAAGTTTTATCAGTTTTTCAACGTGTTCGGAGTGAATCGCGCCTTGCCGAAAGTGCTGGCGTTCTGCCCGGAGGGCGAGCAGCACCAGATCGGGCTGTTGTTGTTCACGCTGTTCCTGCGCCGACACGGGGTCGATGTGATCTGCTTGGGAACCAACACGCCTGCCGACGGCTTGGAGACGTTGATCGAGCAGCATCGGGTGGAATGGGTGTCGCTGTCGATGACCGACGAGGGGTTGTTGCCCGACGTGGAGGCGTTGGTTCGCCGCTTGCAAGCCAAGTTTCCAACGCTTCAGTTCGTGCTCGGCGGCCAGGGGTTCCGCGACGTTTCGGAAGACCTGCGTTCGTTTCTGCTCGGAGGAAGTTTGGAGGAATGGAACCGGTGGTTTGCCGCTCTGCAAAAGCGCAACGAAATCGGGTAGCACCATCGGACTGCCGCCATCGAGAGAGGAGAGATGCACATGCGCATCACAGATGAAGAGTTCTGGCGGACGCTTCAGGCGCGACGGGCGCGAGTGCTCGGGGAACTGCGCGCTCGGGAAGCGGAGACGATCGCGCTGACGGAATTGGAACGCCTCTGGTACACCTGCAAGTTTGTCGTCCTCGAAGGCGACCCCGCCTCGTACTTTCGCATCCGCGAGCTGTTCAACTCCCACCGCAAAGGGCAGTTGACGTTTGAAGAAGTGAAAGCCGGCGTGTTTCAATGCTTCACCCACGCGCTGACTTGTCCGGTGCAAGAGCCGAACCTGCTGAACTTGCTGACCCACATCTGGGGGTTCTTGCGCAAACACGTTCACGGCGAGGACGACCGGGCGCAGGTGTTGCGCGCGATCGACGCGCTCAACGGAGGGGATTACACGGTCGTGCCGGACTTGTATGTCCTCTTGGATTCTCTGCATTTTAAATACGGAAAGCCGAACTTACTTAACCCCGTGCTTGTGTAACGATCCGGAAAGAGGCCCTTTTTTTGAAAGGGCCTTTTTGCTTGCAGGAATCGTGTCGAGAATTGGCGAATTTCTCGCTTGTCTGGATTTTTTTAATACAGATAAAGGGGGGCAACAAGATGTGGAAATGGGTGAAAGAGCGCTGTTTTTCAGGGTTGGAGCGGATCGAGAGACGCAACAGTTTGTTGATGTTTATCATCTGGTTCAGTTATGCGTTGGGCATCGTGGAAATCGCGGTGTCGGCACCGAACTCGATGTTTGACATGCCGTATCCGATCTACTTGATCGGGGGGTTTCTGTTGACCATAACGGGCTCCGTGCTCTCGAACATTAAAAAGTTCCGAGAGGCGTTTAAGTTTGTGATCATGACCTTGCTGGTGGGCATGACCGGACTTTTGTTCTATCTGTTCAACGAACATGCGCCGATCTACCAGATGCTCTACTTTGTGTTGGGTGTGTCGGTGTTGTATCTCAACGGCAAGTTGATCTGGTATACGTGGGGCATCTCCTCGGGGCTGACGGTGCTGGGGTACACCGTCTGGCATGACTTCATGTTCGTGAAGAGTTCGACGGGGGAAATGGGAACGGAATTGCTGTTTCTGTTCATCACCAATTTGGCGCTCTGGGGGGTTGCGTCGATTGGCCGCACGTTGATGGGTCGCCTGTATCACGAGGGCGAAGCGACCAAAGCACAGGCGCTGGAGCTCAAACGGACGCAAGAGATGATCGTGGAGACGGTTGCGGAGCTGAAGGCGAACTTCGGGCTGCTGGAACAGAACATGGGCATCTCCCGCCAATCGTCGGCGGAAATCCGTCATGCGTTTCAAGAGGTTGCCGTCGGGACGCAGTCGCAAGCGGAGAGCATGACGCACTCGATGATGGAATTGCAAACGATGGAGAACGCGATGAAGGAACTGGTGCATCAGGTGCGGGACGCGGCGACCAACGTTAACGAGAGCCACGAGCTGTCGCAAAGTTCGGTCGCGACGATTCAGCAGTTCCAGAAGCACATGCAGACGTTGGACGGCGTGATTGCGCAGTCGGTGTCGGTGATTCGCGAGCTGCGCGAACAGGCGAACCACATCAACGAGATCGTCGAAGCGATCACCGGGATTTCCAACCAGACGTCGCTGTTGGCGCTCAACGCCAACATCGAAGCGGCACGGGCGGGCGAGCACGGGCGCGGGTTTGCGATCGTCGCGGACGAAGTTCGCAAACTGGCGGATCAGTCTCAGACGTCGGCGAAGCGCATCCAAGACATCCTCGCCCGCATCTACGAGCAAGCGATCACCGTGGAAGAGCAAGTGTTGCGCGGGGAGAGCGTCCAGACGGAGAACGGGAAGATGCTCGGCACCGTGTTGACGAACGTCGCCAACCTGGGCGAGTTTATCACGTCGATCGACGAGCTGATGAAGCGGTTGTTGCAACGCCAGACCCAGTTTGCACACCAAGCGCTGCAAGTCGTCGAGGAAGTCACCGTCGCTTCGAGCGTCACCGAAGAGACGTCGGCGGCGACGGAGCAGGTGTTGGCGTCTGTTGAGGACGAGGGCACGCGCCTGCAAGAGTCGATGCAGGCGCTTGCCAATGTGTCCAAGCAGGTGGAGCGACTGGCTGAACTTCTCGAACACTAGGGGAATGAAAAAAGCGTCTTCGCGGGGACGAAGGCGACCGGATGAAAGAAAAAGACTGTCTTCGCGGGGACGAGGGCGGTCGGAGGCAAGGCAAAAAGACCGTGCTTCGCGGGGGCGAAGACGGTCTTTTTGGCGTATCGAAACGGGGATGCAGGGGGAGTTGCAACCTACCAACGATCGCGATGGAGCAGCGATTGGAAGTTCTCCCGCTTCGCCCAACCGGACTCCTCCAAGATCGGCCGCTCCGGATAGTGGTCGGTGTAGCCGAACGACAGCAGGGCGACCGGCTCGATGTGCGGCGGAATCGCGAGGATGCGGCGGACGTCGCTTTTTTTATAAAAAGAGACCCAGCCCATCGCGATTCCCTCCGCATACGCGGCCAGCCACATGTTTTGGATCGCGCAGGCGACCGAGAGGATGTCGGTCTCCGGGATCGAGTTGCGGCCGAGCACATGATCGCCGCCGCGCGTCGGGTCGCACGTGATGCAGACGGTCAGCGGGGCTTCGCGCAGCCCTTCAACTTTCAACTGCAGGAAGTGATCTTCGCGCCCTTCGGCGGCGAAGTGGATCGCGAGCGCCCGGCGCTCTTTGTCGGCGGCGAGGGCGAGGGCGTCCTTGGTCTCTTGCGCTTGGATCAGAATGAAATCCCAAGGCTGCATGAAACCGACAGACGGCGCATGGTGTCCGGCGAACAGAATCCGCTCCACTTTCTCGTCCTCCAGCGGCGTCGAGAGAAATTTGCGAATGTCGCGGCGGTTGTGAATCGCTTCGTAGACGGCGCTGCGTTGGTCGGGGGTAAAGTTCATGGGAATCGTGCCTCGCGTCGGGTTATTTTTTGCGCACATTCAAATTGCCGCTGTTGTTTTCGATCGTCAGTGTCGGGCCGCCCGAACCGACAGTGCCCTCATGCCGATGCTCGGAGGAGCTCAGGTTGGTGAGCGCAAAGTCGCTCCGGAAATCGCCCGACGACGAATGGTGGTTCAAGTGGAACGACGAGTCGGACGGCAGGATGAGGGTGATGTTGCCGGACGCGGTGTGCGCGTTTACGTTGCCGTTCAATTTGTCGTAGGAGAGCTCGATGTTGCCCGATGCGGCTTGCGCGTTGACTTCCCCCGTCAGCCCGTCGAGCGTCACGTTGCCCGACGCGCAGTTGGTGGTGACTTTCGGGGAGTTGATGCGACGCCCGAGAATATCGCCGGACGCGGTGTGCAGGTCGAGCACCGCCGACGTTTGGTCCACAGTCAGGTCGCCCGACCCCGTGTCAAGCTGGATGCTGTCGGCAGTCGTATGGACGATGTCTTGGTTGCCGGAGCCGGTCTTGGAGAGCAGCGTTTTGACTTTCAGGTCTTGCAGTTTGGTGTTGCCCGAACCGGAGTGGATTTCGAGGCGGTCATACTGCTTCTGCGGCAAAGTGATCTCAAGCCCGAGGGATTGCGGACCGAAGCCGATGAACCCCGACGGATGCGTGATCTGGATGATCAAGTTGTCGCCGTTGGTTTTGACTTCCAAACCGTACGCGTCGGCGCGGCCCTTGCCGTAAAAGTGTGCGGTCGCTTGGGAATCCAAGCCGGGGATGATGTGCACGTCCGCCGAGGAAACGTCGACGGAGATCGTCTTGACCGCAGCGGCTTCGACCGTTTGGGTCTCGTCATACGTGGAACTCGACCACGCCCGCAAGCCGAAAAACCCCGCCGCGCCGAGCCCGACGACCAAGACGCCGAACAGCGCCAAATTGCGTTGCCAGTTTTTCATAAGGGATCGTACCTCTCTCACTGTGAGTCGTTGTACTTATAGACGACCAGAAATTTGCAAACCCTGCAAGTGTTTTGACAAAATTTTTTTCGTGAATTAGAATAGCCCGCAAGTCAGCTTGGCGACCTGCCAAGCGAGAGAGGAAGAGATGAGAATGGTCAAACAGCTCCATCTTGCGGTGATGGAAGAGGCGCGAAATCGTTGGGATCAGTTGACGAAACCGCCGGGCAGCCTGGGCAAATTGGAGGAGATCGGCATCCGGCTCGCCGGCATCCAAGGGACGGTGTTTCCGTCTGTGGAACGGCGCGCGGTCGTCGTCATGTGCGGCGATCACGGCGTGACGGCGGAAGGGGTCAGCGCGTTTCCCTCCGAAGTGACCGGGCTGATGATGCAGAATTTCGCGGGCGGCAAAGCGGGCGTGAACGTGCTCGCCCGACAGATGGGCGCGGACGTGCACGTCGTCGATGTCGGCAGCCGCTGCGAAGTCGAAATTCCCGGCGTGCTTCGGAAAAAAATCAAGTCCGGCACCGACAATCTCGCCGTCGGCCCGGCGATGACCCGCGACGAAGCGCTCGCCGCTTTGGAAGTGGGGCGCGAGACGGCGCGAAATCTGAGTGCTGACGGCGTGCAGGTGATCGCGCTGGGCGAGATGGGAATCGGCAACACGACGCCGAGCAGCGCCATCGCCGCCGTGCTCACCGGACATCCGCTTGCAGAGTTGGTCGGGCGCGGGACGGGCATCGACGAGAACACCCTGTCGCTGAAGGGGCAAGTGATTCAGCGGGCTCTCGACGTCAACCAACCGAATCCCCAAGACGCGCTGGACGTGCTGGCGAAAGTCGGCGGTTTGGAGATCGCGGGTCTTGCGGGCGTCGTGCTCGGCGCGGCGGAAGCGGGAACGGCGGTGCTCGTCGACGGCGTGATCGCGGCGGCGGCGGCGTTGACGGCGTATCGGATGGAGCCGGCAGTCGGCGCGTATCTGTTTGCGTCGCACTTGTCGCAAGAACCGGCGCATCGCGTGATGCTTGCGGCGATGGAGTTGTCGCCGCTGTTGCAGTTGGAGATGCGGTTGGGCGAAGGAACGGGGGCCGTTCTCGCGATGCCGCTGCTGGAAGCGGCGACCCGTTTGGTGCGCGAGATGGCGACGTTCGCCGACCTCGGTTTGTAGACAGGCAGAAGGTTTTGGTATATAGTCGTAGAAGAATTCATAGTTTTGAACAGTAGGTAAATTCCATAGAGATCACCAGGTGCTCGCGAGAGCTGAATAGGGAAGCCGGTGTAAGTCCGGCACGGTCCCGCCACTGTATGTGGGGAGCGACCTCCAAGTTGCCACTGTAACCCGTTGGGGTATGGGAAGGCGGAGGAAGCGTTGATCCATAAGTCAGGAGACCTGCCTGTGTGTGCAGTCCATCACTTCTTACGGGAGATAGGAGGTATGGCGGTCGACGTGACTTTTTGCTGTTCGTGCGTTTTTTTCATGTGCACGGACGTTTTGAATAAGGACGAAGGCGCCTTCCTGTCGGGGGAGGCGTCTTTTTTTATTGCCCTGCGAGGGGACGGAGAGGAGTGCGGGAGATGGCGACGAGAGGCAAATTGCTGATCATCGGCTTCGGGCCGGGAAGTTTTGAGCAGATCACCGAGCGGGCGCGGACGGCGATTCAAGAGTCGGACGTGATCATCGGGTACAACACGTATGTCGATTTGATTCGCGGGTTGCTGACCGATCAAGAGATTGTGCGCACGGGCATGACGGAGGAGGTCAGCCGGGCGATCGAAGCGGTTCGCCAAGCGGAGTCGGGCAAGAAAGTGGCGGTCATCTCTTCCGGTGACGCCGGGGTTTACGGCATGGCGGGCTTGGTGTACGAGGTGCTGATCGAGCAAGGGTGGACGGAAGCGACGGGCGTGGAAGTGGAAGTGATCCCCGGCATCTCGGCGATCAACTCCTGTGCGTCGCTGCTCGGCGCGCCGGTGATGCACGACGCGTGCACGATTTCGCTGAGCGACCACTTGACGCCGTGGGAAGTGATCGCAAAACGGGTGGAAGCGGCCGGGATGGGCGATTTCATCGTGGCGTTGTACAACCCGAGGTCGGGCCGCCGGACGCGGCAGATCGTGGAGACGCAGCGGATTTTGCTGAAGTACCGTTCGGCAGATACTCCGGTCGGGTTGGTGAAAAGCGCGTACCGGGCGAGTCAGCAAGTGGTGCTGACGACGCTCGGCGAGATGCTGGAGCACGAGATCGGGATGCTGACGACGGTGATCATCGGGAACAGAAGCACCAAAGTGTACGACGGCAAGATGATTACGCCCAGAGGATACCAGCGCAAATACACGCTGGATCGGGCGGAGCAGCCGATCAAGATGAACGAGCGGCTGCGCGAAGAGCACGAGCCGTGGGCGTTGCACGGCGGCGTGTCGGCAGGGCGCGGGGAAAAAACGAAACGGGCTGGAAGCGTGGAGGAAGACGCGAGCCGGTCCCTTGGCGTCGCGCTTGCGGAAGGCGCGAATCCTTCGGTTGGCGTCGCCCTTGAAGCAAGAGCAAACTCTTTCGGCGGTGTTGCTGTCGTTGAAGACGCGACCGAAGTGGTGAACGCAGCCGCCGCCCCCGCGCGCAGTTCCGCCGACTTGGCGATGGAGGCCGTCTCTCTGCTGGTCAACCGCGGGGTCTTGGAGACCTCCGTCGTCGCGCGCGAGGCACAGGTGCAAGGAGACCTTTTTTCCCAGCCGTTGATCTTGGAGATCGCCGTCTCGCCCGGCGTGGGCAACAAAAAACTCACGCCCGCGCAGATGGCCGTTCTGCTGGACGTGGTCGGGGAGGACGGCGAGTTTGAGTACACGCCGCACCACTACGTGATCCTCCGCGTGCCGACCCGCGAGCCGGAACTGATCTCGGAGGCGCTGACCGCCGCCGGAATGATCGTTCAACCGCTCGGCGACGTCGTTCAGATCAAAGCCTGCGACTTCTGCAACTTGGAAAAAACCGAATCACTCCCTCAGGCCGAAGAACTCCTCCGCCGCTTTGGCGGGCTCTCCGTCCCCAAGGAGTTGAAAATCGGGTTCGCCGGCTGCGGCATGGCGTGCTACGGCTCCGTCAACGAAGACATCGCGATGGTCTACCGCCGCGGCAAATTCGACCTCTTCCTCGGAGGCAAAGCGATCGGGCGCAACGCCCATCCCGCCCAGCGCGTGGCGGAAGGGCTGGAACCCGAGCAACTTCTCGCGGCGGTCGAAGAAATTCTCGCCGCTTACAAAGGCAAAGGTCACCCGGACGAACGATTCCATAAATTCTTCAAACGAGTCGGCGACGTGGCGGGCTTCCACCACGAAGACTACCAAGCGCCGCTCGTCATCGAATCCATCTGCGGAGATTGAGAAGGGGGAAGAGATCATGAGTCATGCGATTCTATTGGTCGGACACGGCAGCCGCGTGCAGGAGGGCAACGACCAACTGCTGGCGTTTGCCAAACGGGTGGAGGCGAGGCTTGGCGAGCGCTATCCGGTGATTGAGACTTGCTTCTTGGAATTAACCACTCCGACGATTGCGCAGGGGATTTCCGCGTGCGTCGAGCGCGGGGCGACGCGGGTGACGCTGGTGCCGATCATCCTGTTTGGCGCGGGTCACTCCAAGATTCACATCCCGCACGCCATCGACAACGCCCGCGAGCAATACCCAGGCGTGGAGTTCTCGTACGGCAAACCGATCGGCGTGCATCCCAAGGCGTTGGAGATTCTGATGTCCCGCTTGGAAGAAGCGGGGTTGGAGATCGAGGCGCGGGAAGGAGAAGCGCGTCGGGACGAAGCGATTTTGATCGTGGGGCGGGGGAGTTCGGACCCGGATGCGAACAGTGATCTTTTTAAAGTCTCGCGGCTGTTGTGGGAGCGCACGCCGGTGAAGTACGTGGAGACCTGTTACATCGGCGTGACCGACCCGAACTTGGAGGACGGGTTGAGACGGTGCCGGGCGTTGGGAGCGAAGCGGGTGTACGTGTTGCCGTACTTCCTGTTCACGGGCGTGCTGATTCAGCGGATCGAGGACTACATGGAGAAGTTTCGAGTTGCGTTTCCCGAGATGGAGATGCGGTTGGCGGAATACTTCGGGTTCCACGATGCGCTGATCGAGCTCGTAGAAGAGCGCGCGGAAGAAGCGGCGGCGGGAGACGTGAAGATGAATTGCGATCACTGCCAGTACAGACTGGGCGCGATGGCGGATCATCACCATCATGATCACGATCACCACCATGATCACGAGCACCATCATGATCACGATCACCACCATGATCACGAGCACCACGATCATGATCACGAGCATCACGATCACGAGCACGTCCGTCTCACCAAGGAGGCCGTGAAATGATCCTGCACCTCGCCGGAACCTCCGACGCCCGCGAACTTGCGATTCTCATCCGCGACGCGGGGTACGAACTGACAGCATCCGTCGTCACCGACAACGCGGCGCACTCTCTGCAAGAAGCGGGAGTCCCGGTTCGCGTCGGCCGCCTGACCGCCGACGAAATGGCAACCTACATCCGCGAACACAACATCCGTGCCGTCGTCGACGCCGCGCACCCGTTCGCCGAAGAAGCGCACCGCAACGCGATGGCCGCCACCGAAACGTGCGGCATCCCGTACCTGCGCTTCGAGCGCGAAGCGCTCACGTTCGCCGACCATCCGCGCCTGCACTACGTCGACGACTACGCCCAAGCCGCGGAAAAAGCCGCCGAACTCGGCGGCAACATCTTGCTCACCACGGGCAGCAAAACCTTGCAAATCTTCAGCACCCGTTTGCTTGGTGTTCCCGGCGTCACCCTCTACGCCCGCATGCTGCCGCGCGTCGACAACATGGAAAAGTGCGCGGCGCTCGGCATCGAACAAAAACACATCATCGCCATGCAAGGCCCGTTCAGCGCCGAACTCAACCTCGCGCTCTACCGCAATTTCGCCATCGACGTGATGGTGACCAAGGAGAGCGGCAAAGTCGGAGCCGTCGACGACAAAGTGCAAGCCGCCCTCGAACACGGCCTCCACGTCATCTTGATCGGACGCCCGGGACTTGCGTACGGCGATGTGTTCACCGAATACCAACCCCTGCTTGAAAAACTACACCATCTGCAAGGAGAGCTGAGACATGGACACCAACACGAGCTTCAAACCGCTGACCGTGCAACCGCAAGAGATTGAAAGCTTGAGCTTTGACATCATCACGTCGGAGATCGGCGAGCACCCGTTCACACCGGAACAGTACAAAGTCGTCCAGCGCGTCATCCACGCTTCCGCCGACTTCGATCTCGGACGCAGCCTCGTCTTCCACCGCGACGCCATCGAAGCGGGCATCGCGGCGATCCGCGCAGGCAAGCCCGTTTTTGCGGACGTGCAGATGATCCAATCGGGCATCTCCAAGCCGCGCATCGAGAAATTCGGCGGGCGCGTCGAGGTCTACATCTCCGACGCCGACGTGATCGCCGAAGCGAAAAAACTCAACCTCACCCGCGCCATCGTCGCCACCCGCAAAGCGGCGGCGGAATGTCCGGACGGCATCTTCGTCATCGGCAACGCGCCGACCGCTCTGCTGGAACTGCTGCGCCTGATCCAAACCGGCGAAGCTCGTCCGTCGCTGATCGTCGGCATGCCGGTCGGCTTCGTCTCCGCCGCCGAATCCAAGGAAGAACTCGCGAAGCTGATCGACGGCGACGTGCCGTTCATCACCAACATCGGGCGCAAAGGCGGCTCGCCCGTCTCCGTCGCCGCGCTCAACGCGCTCTCCCTTCTCGCCGAACAGCAGCAAGCATGACCATGAAAGACCCGGAAAAAGACCCGTCCCAGATGCGGCGCGGCTACACCACGGGCGCAAACGCAACGGCGGCGACGAAAGCCGCCTTGCTTGCGTTGATCACCCAAGAGCCTGTGCAGTCGGTCGAAATCCTGCTCCCCATCGGCGAGACGATCGCGTTCCAGATGGTCTGCTGCGGCGTTGAAACAGACCGCGCCGTCTGCGGCGTGATCAAGGACGCAGGCGACGATCCGGACGCCACGCATCTCGCGCTGATCCTCGCCGAAGTGTCTTGGGTTCAGGGTGAAAACTCCGGCGAAATCCACCTCGACGGCGGCATCGGCGTCGGGCGGGTGACCAAACCCGGCTTGCCCGTGCCCGTCGGTGAAGCGGCGATCAACCCGGTTCCGCGCCGCATGATCCGCAAAGTCGCCGCCGATCTGCTCAACGAGTACGGCATCACGCAGAACGTGCGCATCGTCATCTCCGTCCCCAAGGGCGTCGAGATCGCCAAAAAAACCCTCAACGAGCGACTCGGCATCGTCGGCGGCATCTCGATTCTCGGCACCAAGGGAATCGTCGTGCCGTTTTCGACGGCGGCGTACCAAGCGTCGGTCGTGCAAGCGATCAAAGTCGCGCGGGCGGGCGGGTGCGACCACCTCGTCCTCACCACGGGCGGCAGTTCGGAGAAGTATGCGATGAAACTCTACCCCGAGCTCCCACAGGAAGCGTTCATTCAGATGGGCGACTTCGTGGGGTTCTCGCTTCGTCACGCCAAACGGCAAGGGGCAAGCCAAGTTTCGCTGGTCGGGATGATGGGCAAGTTCTCAAAGATCGCCCAAGGCGTGATGATGGTGCACTCCAAGTCGGCACCGGTTGATTTCGGTTTTCTAGCGGAAGTCGCCGCGGACTGCGGCGCGCCGCCGGACCTGCTGGCGGAGATTCAGACCGCCAATACGGCCACCCAAGTCGGCGATCTGATGCAGGGTGCGGGGTTGGGGATTTTTTTTGAAAAACTGTGCGGGCACGCGTGCCGTCACAGTCTCGACGAAGTCGGCGGCGGCCTCCGGGTGGAGACGGTGCTGACGACAATGAAAGGCGATTTGTTGGGAAGGGGTGCCATTGATGAACGAAATTCATGTGATCGGGATCGGGGATGACGGCGCGGCCGGACTGTTCCCGGCCCAGCGGAAATTGGTGGAGGAAGCCGGGCTGGTGATGGGCGGGGCGCGGCATCTGGCGTTTTTCCCGAAGTTGACGGGGGAGACGTACACGATTTCCGGCAAGTTGACGGAGTTGGTCGAGCACTTGCAAGAAGCGCGAACGGGGACGAACTCCATCGTCGTGCTCGCCTCGGGTGATCCGATGTTTTACGGCATCGGCGCGTACTTGAGCAAGAAAGTGCCGGGCCTGATCATCCACCCGCACCTGTCTTCGATCCAACTCGCCTTCGCCCGCGCCGGTCTCGGCTGGCAAGACGCCCACATCGATTCCCTGCACGGAAAAAGCATCAAGGGTCTCGCCCAGCGCATCGACGGCAAGCCGAAAGTCGCGCTGCTCACCGACGATACCAACACGCCGTCGACGATTGCACGGTATTTGCAGCAGTACGGCATGGACGAGTACGAGATGATCGTCGCGGAGAACTTGGGCGGTGACGACGAGCGCGTGCGCAAGTTCCGGCACCTGCACGAAGTCGAGGGCGCGGAGTTCGCGCCGCTCAACGTCGTCCTCCTGCTGCACAAACCGGACGCCCACGTCCCGCGCTGGACGCTCGGCATCGACGACGAACACTTCGCGCAACGCAAGCCGGACAAGGGCTTGATCACGAAGCGCGAAGTCCGCGTGCTCTCGCTTTCCGAATTGAACCTGCGCCCGGACAGCACCGTCTGGGACATCGGCACGTGCACGGCATCGGTCGCCATCGAAGCGGCGAAACTCGCCCCGCTCGGCCGCGTCTTCGCCATTGAAAAAAACGAAGCCGACCTCGACAACGCCGAGCAAAACGCCCGCACCTTCCGCACCGACCTCCACTTCTACCACGGAAAAGCGCCGGAGTTCCTCGACGCGTGGGCCGATCCGGACGCGGTGTTCATCGGCGGAAGCGGCGGCGAGATGGGCGAGGTGCTGCGGATCGCGTCGGAGCGCCTGCGTCCCAACGGCCGCATCGTGCTCAACGCCGCAACGATCGAGACGCTGTACGACGCCACGCAGACGTTCACGAAATTGGGCATGACGTTCCGCGTGACGCTTCTGCAAACGTCGCGCAGCAAGCCGATCCTCAACATGACACGATTTGAAGGGTTGAACCCGATCTATATCATCACCGCTTGGAAGGAGGAAGTCGCATGACCGCAACCACTGTCAAACTGGGCACACTCTACGGCCTCGGCGTCGGCCCCGGCGACCCGGAATTGATCACCGTCAAAGCGTTTCGGATTCTCAAGGAAGCCGACGTGATCGCCTATCCGAAAAAACGCATGGGCAGCAAAAGCTACGCTCACCAAATCATGGAGACGTACATTCAACCGGGGGAGAAGGAACTGCTCGGCCTCGTCTTCCCGATGACCAAGGACGCCGACACTCTGCAAGCCTCTTGGGAGAAAACGGTCGCCACGATCTGGGAGCCGCTGTCCCAAGGCCGCGATGTCGCGTTCGTCACGGAGGGCGACCCGAACCTCTACTCGACGTGGATTCACATGGCGCGCACGATGAAATCGCTGCATCCGGACGTGGAGATCCACTCGGTGCCGGGCATCTCATCCGCGCTGGGTGCCGCCGCACGCCTTGGCTTGCATCTGGCAGACGGCGACGAGCATTTCGCGATCATTCCCGCGACGGACGACCGCGAGAGCATGAAGCAGGCTGTGGAGTCGCATGACACGGTCGTTTTTATCAAAGTCGCGAAGGTGATGGACCTGATGATCGACGTGCTGACGGAGTTGGGGCTGGATCGCAACGCGTCCGTCGTCACGAAAGTCACGTCGGGCGAAGAGCAAGTGTGGCTGGACATTCACGAGTTGAAAGGGCAGGAGCTGAACTATCTCAGCCTGTTGGTGGTGCGCAAATGAACTTGAAGCCGCAAGTCTACATCGTGGGTGCGGGCCCCGGCGATCCCGACCTGATCACCGTGAAGGGCCTCTCGATTTTGCAAAATGCCGACGTCGTGCTCTACACCGATTCGCTGGTCAACGACGAACTGATCGCCCGCGCCAAGCCGTCGGCGGAAGTGTTGAAATCGGCGGGCATGGACCTCGACGAGATGGTGGAGCTGATGATCGACCGCGTGCAGCAGGGCAAGAGCGTCGCCCGCGTGCACACCGGCGACCCGGCGATCTACGGCGCGATCATGGAGCAGATGGGCCTGTTGAAGCGGGCGGGCGTGGCGTATGAGATCGTGCCCGGCGTCTCGTCCGTTTTTGCTTCGGCGGCGGCGCTGCAAGCGGAACTGACGATTCCCGAACTCACGCAGACGCTGATCCTCACCCGCGCCGAAGGCCGCACTCCCGTCCCCGAACGGGAAAAACTGACCGATCTCGCCAAGCATCACTGCACCATCGCGCTCTATCTCAGCGCCACTTTGACCCGTAAAGTCATGGGCGAGCTGTTCGACGCGGGATGGACGCCCGATACCCCCGTTGCGGTCGTGCAACGCGCCACGTGGCCGGATCAAAAGATCGTCCGCACGACGCTTGGCGAACTCGACAACGCGATGCGCGAACACAACATCCGCTCGCACGCGATGATTCTGATGGGCTGGGCGCTCGATCCGACGCTGGTGGATCAAGACGGACACCGCTCCAAGCTGTATGACAAGGAATTCACGCACAAATTCCGCAAAGGGGTGCCGTCGAATGCCTAACCCCTATGCCATCGTCGCGATCACGAAGCACGGGGTGGAGAAAGCGCGTCACTTGCACGCGCACTTGCCCGGTTCGGACCTTTATTATATGAGGAAATTCGCGCAGGGCGATGAGGAAGAGCGGGGGATTCACCTGTTTGAAGGCTCAGTTCGACTGATTTTGCCGGACCTGTTTCAACGCTACACGGGAATCATCCAATTCATTTCGCTCGGGGCGGTCGTACGGATGATCGCTCCGATTTTGAAAGATAAAAAAACAGACCCCGGCGTTGTCGTCGTCGATGACCGCGCCCAGTTTGCGATCTCCGTTCTGTCGGGGCATCTGGGCGGGGCGAATGAACTGACGCGGGTGGTCGGGGAGTTGCTCGGAGCCGTTCCGGTGGTGACGACCGCGTCCGACGTGCAGCAGACGATTCCGGTCGACCTGTTCGGGCGGCAGTTCGGCTGGGAGATCGAAAGCTTCGAGCGCGCCACGCCCGTTTCGGCGGCGGTGGTGAACGAAGAGCCCGTCGTGATCGTGCAAGAGTCGGGCGAGCGGAATTGGTGGTCGTATGACAAACCGTTGCCCGGGCATTTCCGCGTGGTGTCCACGTGCGGCGAGGCGATGGAACTTCGTGAGCCGTGGCCATGGAACGCCGCGCTGGTCATCACGCATCGCGTGCTGGCTCCCGAGGAAGAGAGCGTGTTGCTCGCCAACGGCGTCCTCTACCGCCCGAAGAACATCGTGCTCGGGATCGGCTGCAACAGAGGCACTTCGCGGGAGGAGATCGAAGCGGTTGTTGCAGAGACTCTGGGAGAACTTGGTTTTTCGATCAAAAGCGTCCGCAACATCGCCTCCATCGACCTGAAGAAGGATGAAGTCGGGCTCCTCGACCTCTGTGCTCAGTATGGCTGGGGGTTTAAGACCTATGCGCCCGCCGAGCTCAACACCGTCGAACTGGCGAACCCGTCGGAAACGGTCTTTAAATACACCGGAGCCTACGGTGTCAGCGAACCCGCCGCGCTTTTGTCTTCAGGGGCCTCGCACTGGGTTTTGGAAAAAAAGAAATCGGGCAACGTCACGATCTCCGTCGCGCTGGTTCCGAATCAGCCTGAAACGGCTTCCCCTGTCCCCAGCGCACATTGAGCGATATCCAACCGCAAGGAGGCGTCATTTTTTCTATGAAGGAAACCATTCTTCACCAACGCCCCCGCCTCGTCATCGGCGGTACGGGAAGCGGCGTCGGCAAAACCACCGTCACGCTGGGCTTGATGGCGGCGTTCAAGCGTCGCGGCCTGCGCGTCCAAGGCTTCAAGTGCGGCCCGGACTACATCGACCCGACGTACCACACCTCCGTCACCGGCCGCCCCTCCCGCAATCTCGACACGTGGATGACGACGCCCGAAATCATGCGCGAAGTGTTCCTGCGCGGTTCCCGCGACGCCGACCTCTCGATCATCGAGGGCGTCATGGGCTACTACGACGGCAAAGACCCGCGCACCAACCAAGGCAGCACCGCCGAAATTTCGCTGTTGCTCCAAGCCCCGACGATTCTGCTCGTCAACATCGCCAGCATGGCACGTTCCGCCGCCGCGATCGTCAAGGGTTTCTGCACGCTGACAGACGATGCTCCGATTGCCGGCGTGATCGTAAACCAAGCGGGCAGCGCCGGGCACATCTCGCTCGTCCGAACAGCCGTCGAGCAGGAATGCAACGTCCCGCTCTTCGGCGGTTTCACGCGCACGGAGGGCATTCAAATTCCGGAGCGGCACCTCGGCTTGATTCCGGCGGTGGAGCGGGGCGAATTGGAGCCGCTTTTTCAGAAGTTGGCAGACTTGGTGGAGGAGCATCTCGACCTCGATCAAATCCTCGCCGTCGCGCAATCCGCACCGCCGCTTGCCGAACCGGAGACTCCGCTTCTGTTTTCAGATACTCCCGCACCCGCGCAGGTGAAAATCGCCGTCGCCCGCGACGCCGCGTTCAACTTCTACTACGCGGAGAACTTGGAGCTTTTGCAGCAGTCGGGTGCGGAACTTCAATTTTTCTCCCCGCTCGCCGGAGAGAAAATCCCCTCCGACGCCGACGCTCTGTACCTCGGCGGCGGCTTCCCGGAGGAATTTGCGCGCGAGCTGCAAGACCACACGGACGTCCGCTCCGACATGCACGCCCGCATTTCGGATGGACTTCCGACCCTTGCGGAGTGCGGCGGCTACATGTACCTCTGCAACACGATCACCGACCGCGCCGGAGACGCGTTCCAGATGGTCGGCTTGATCCCGTCGGACGTGAAGATGCAGGACCGCCTCGCCGCCCTCGGCTATCGGGAAGCGTCGGCGGCGACCCCGCACTTTTTATTGGAAGCGGGCGAACAAGTGCGCGGACACGAGTTCCACTACTCCACGTCGACGGAAGCCGCGCCGAAAGCGTACGTCACCAAAGGGTTGCGCGGTCAGAAGGAAGAGGGCTTCACCACTCCCAACCTCGTCGCGGGGTACACGCATCTCTACTTCCCGTCGAACCCGCAAGTCCCGCGCCGCTTCCTCTCCGCTGCCGCCGAATACCGTCGGAGGAGGGTCTGACATGGACCGCACGAAACGTCGCGGCATGACCCTCGTTTACACGGGCGACGGCAAAGGAAAAACCACCGCCGCCCTCGGCCTCTGCTTGCGCGCCGTCGGACGCGGGTACAAAGTGCTGATTCTGCAATTCATCAAAGGCCCCCAACGCACCTACGGGGAAAAAACCGCCCTCGCCCAACTCGGAGTCGACATGCGCCAGTTGGGCATCGGCTTCACATGGACGAAAACGCCCGAAGAACACCGCGCCGCCCTCGCCGACGCGTGGCGGATCGTGCAGCAGGAAGTCCGCTCCGGCGACTACGACGTCGTGGTGCTCGACGAGCTCAACAACGCGCTTTCGATCACCAAGTTTCCGATCGACGACGTGCTTCCGCTGAATGAAGTGCTTGACCTGATTCGCACGCGCCCGTCTTACACGCATCTCGTGATCACGGGGCGCAACGCGAAGCAAGAGGTGCTCGACCTCGCCGACTTGGTCACGGAGATGCAACCGGTGAAGCATTACTACGACGAAGGAATTCCCGCTGTATACGGTGTGGAGTTTTAAATGACGGTGCGCACTTGCAATGGTAGAATTTTCTGCATGACCATGCGAGGAGGATTTTTTTCATGAAGACGATGGAACGGCTCGCCGACAGTGAACGAGTAGACCTGATCGAACGATACGGACACGGCGGCGACATCTGGACAGCGGAACAGCGCTTGGGCGTGCCGCGCGCGGAGCTGTTGGACTTCAGCGCCAACATCAACCCGCTGGGGCCGCCGGAGTCGGTGTGGCAAGCGATCCGCGAGAACTTGTCGAGCATCACCGCGTACCCTGACGCGAAATCCCGCGAGCTAAAAACCGCACTGGCACGCCGCTACCGTCAACCTGTAGAGAAGATCAGCGTCGGCAACGGTGCCGCTGAAATCCTCTACGGCATCCTGCGGATGCTGCAACCGCAGACGGTCGGGGTGGTGCATCCCTGCTTTTCGGAATATGCAGAGGCGGCCGACGTGGCGGGAGCACAGTTGTACGGCGTGTATGCCCGCGAGGAAGACGATTTCCTCCCGTCGCGGGAGGCGTTGTTGGACGCGTGCGGGCGTGTCGACGTGATGATCGTCGGACACCCGAACAACCCGAACGGCAGACTGTTGCCGCTCGCGTGGTTGCGCGAGATGGCGGAGCGGTTGCGGGCGAGAGATCGTTTTTTGCTGGTGGACGAGGCGTTTTTGGACTTCTTGCCGGGAGCACAGACGCTGGCGGGAGAGTTGGAGCAACATCCGAACGTGGTGTTGCTGCGCTCGATGACGAAGTTTTTCTCGATTCCGGGTCTGCGGCTGGGGTTTGCGTTTGCCGCGCCGGAGTTGACGGCAAGCATCGAGCGCGAACTGCCGCCGTGGAGCGTGAATTCGCTGGCGCAGGCGGCGGGAATTGCCGGTGTGTTGGACTTGGCGTTTGAGGCGCGGACGGTCGAGTGGTTAAGCGAGGAACGTCCTTTTTTGACAGCAGAGTTGGAGCGGCTGCCGGGTGTGAAGACATACGGAGGCGAAGTCAACTTCGTGCTGTTTCGCTGTAAGACGCCGAACTTGCAAGAGGAAGTCGGACGACTGGGCGTGCTCATCCGCAACTGCGCCGCGTATCCGGGCTTAGGGCCTGGCTTCTATCGCGTGGCGGTGCGCGGACGAGAGGAGAATCTGCGTCTGTTGCGCGCTTTGCAACAGGCGATCGAGGAGGGAAGCCCCGCATGCCCTACACCCTGATCACCGGCGGCGTCCGCTCCGGTAAAAGCGCCTGGGCCGAGCGCGTCGCAGGTCTCTCCCGCCGCGTGCTCTATGTTGCAACGGGTCAAGTTTGGGACGAAGAGATGGAGCGGCGGATTGATGTGCATCGCGACAGACGCCCTGCACAATGGGGGCTGTTGGAAGTGCAAGCGGAGTTGGCGGAACCCTTGATGGAAGCGATGCAAGACGCAGGACAGCCTTGGGAAGGCGTTCTGATCGACGACCTCTCGACGTGGGTCTCCACGGTGTTGCTCCAACTGCCGGAAGAGGAGTGGCGTTCGGAGGGGACGAGAAATCGCCTATTTAATGAAGCTACGCAACTCGCCGCCCGCTTGCGGCAGAGTTCCGTCCCCGCCACCGTCGTCACCAACGAAACGGGGCTGGGCGGCGTTGCGCTGACCCCGCTCGGTCGCGCGTTCCAAGACTTGCTGGGCGTTGTCAACCAAATCTTCGCGGCACAGGCGGAGGACGTGTACTTGGTTGTGTCGGGACGACCATTGAAACTGCCGAACGTGGAAGAGACGTTTCTAGAGGAAAAAAGGAACGAACATCACCCGGAGAATGCGAGTCTCATAGAGGAGCAAAGCAACGAATGGTTTTCGGGGAGTGCGGAGCGGATGTCCCAAGGGACTCCAAATACGAAGGTATTTTCTTTCGAGGAGAGCTTTTCACAGATCGACCTTGCCTCACGAGGAGGCACGGACTTATGAGTTCTTTTTTCCACGCACTTGGTTTTTTAACGCGTCTGCCTGTGCCGCGCAACTTGAACCCCGACGCTTGGAGCAAGAGTCCGCCGTGGTATCCAGTGGTCGGCGTCCTTCTCGGCGCGTTGCTCGCACTCGTCGGGTACGCGCTCGAATTTCTCACCCCGCCCGCCGTGACTGCGATTTTGCTTTTGACCCTCTGGGTCTTCCTCACAGGCGGCCTGCATCTCGACGGGCTGATGGACACGGCGGACGGATTCGGCAGTTACCGCAGCAAGGAGCGCATCTTGGAGATCATGAAAGACTCCCGCGTCGGCGGCATGGGCGTGCTCGCCGCCATTTTGCTGCTCGGCACCAAGGCGGCGGCGCTTTTTTCCCTGCAAGGGTCGTCTCAAATCATCGCGCTGGCCGCCGCCCCCGTGCTTGGACGGATGGCGATGACCGCCGCGCTGTACGGGTTTCCCTACGCCCGCGAGGAAGGGCTGGCACAGAGTTTGCGCAAGGACGCGCGGGTTGAGGGATGGGTTGTTTTTTTCTTCTTCCTGCTGGTGTGTTTGTTTGTCGGAAGAGTCCTCGGAATCTTCACCCTCGTCCTGTCCGCCGTCGCCTGCACACTCCTCATCCGTTCGTCGCTCCGCAAAATCGGTGGGCTGACGGGCGACGTGTACGGCGCTCTCTGTGAAGTGACGGAAGCGGTCGTGCTGCTCTCCGTCGTGGTCGCGAGGAACCTCCAATGGATCTGATCTTCGTTCGACACGGCGAAACGGAAGGCAACGCCCGCCGTCTCTACATCGGGCGCACCGACCTTCCGCTGAATGACCGAGGACGGGAGCAAATCATCGCTTTGCGCGAAACCCTCGCGCCTCAACTCCGCTCCGTCACATCGGCAACGCACAGCCCCGCGGCACGCACGACGCAAACCGCGCAACTCCTCTTGCCAAGCGACGTCCCGTTGCAGCCCGACCCGCGCCTCGCCGAACTTCACTTCGGCGATTGGGAAGCCAAGTCGTACGCGGAACTCGAAGCCGCCTGCCGCGACCGCCTCTGGCGCTGGTACGACGACCCGTGGACGGTCGCCCCGCCGGGCGGCGAAACCTTGACGGAACTCGACGCACGGCTGACGGCGTGGCACGATTCTTTTTTCCAGACGAAAAAAACAACTCGGCTCGTCGTCTCCCACGGCGGCCCGATCCGATATTGGTATGCGAAGTACGTCTTGCAAGACCCCGCCCGATTCTCGGCTCTGCACCTCCCGCCCGGAGGTTTTCTGCATGTCCGCCGCACAGATGCGGGTTGGCAGCTCATGAAAGGAGATATCACAGCCCCATGACCCAACTTCGAGCTCTCATGATTCAAGGCACCTCGTCCGACGCGGGCAAATCGCTGCTCTGCACCGGACTGTGCCGCATCTTTCAGGAAGACGGCGTTCGCGTCGCTCCTTTCAAATCGCAAAACATGGCGCTCAACTCCTACATCACCCGCGACGGCGGCGAGATCGGGCGGGCGCAAGGCGTGCAGGCGGAAGCGTGCGGCGTGGAAGCGACGGTCGACATGAACCCGATTCTGCTCAAGCCCAAAGCGGAGATGAGCTCCGAAGTGATCGTGCACGGCAAGCACTTTGCGGACCTCGACGCCTATTCCTACCGCAACGAGTACGTGCCGCTGATGATCCCGAAAATCCAAGAGTCGATCGACCGCCTCGCACAGCAATACGACTTGCTCGTCGTCGAAGGCGCGGGCAGCCCCGCCGAAATCAACTTGAAGGATCGCGACATCGCCAACATGCGTATCGCCGACATGCTGGACTGTCCGGTGCTGTTGGTGGCGGACATCGAGCGCGGGGGCGTGTTTGCTTCCTTGGTCGGGACGCTGGAGCTGTTGGAGCCGCATGAAAGAGCCCGCGTGAAGGGCTTTCTGATCAACAAATTCCGCGGGCGCAAGGAACTGCTCGACTCCGGTTTGCAGTGGTTGGAGGAGCGCACCGGAATTCCCGTGCTCGGCGTGATTCCGCACTTTGACCACGGCATCGACCCGGAGGACTCGCTGGCGCTGGAAACCTTGCGTCTCAAAGCGCGCGACCGTGCGGACGCCGACCTCGACATCGCCGTGATCAAGCTCCCGCGCATCTCGAACTTCACCGACGTCGCCCCTTTGCAAGAGGAACCGGGCGTCAACGTCCGCTTCGTCTCGTCCGCCCGAGCGCTCGGAAAGCCGGACTTGATACTGCTTCCCGGCAGCAAGAACACCGTCGATGACCTGCTCTGGCTGCAACAGACAGGTCTCGCGGAAGCCATCCTCGCCCGCCAAGCGGCGGTCGTCGGCATCTGCGGCGGTTTTCAGATGTTGGGCGATGTGTTGCACGATCCCGACGGCGTGGAGTCGGTGCACCCGCAGGTTGCAGGTTTGGGTCTGCTGCCTCTGGAAACCACCTTCCTTGCTGAAAAAAAGACCGTTCGCAACCGCGGTCGTCTGCTTGCTGCTTCCTTTCAAGAGCACGAGGTGGAAGGGTATGAAATCCATCTCGGGCGAACGGAGCGGAGAGCGGGGAGTGCGTTTTTGCAATTTGAATCGGGGGAGGAAGACGGAGCGGTGTCGGCGGACGGGCGGGTGTTCGGCACGTACTTGCACGGGTTGTTCCAAAACCGCGCGTTCACCCGCGACTTCCTCAATTCCTTGCGCGTGCAAAAAGGGTTCGCCCCGCTCACGGGAGAGATCGAAACCGAATCGGAACGCCGGGAAAAAAGCTACGCAGCCCTCGCCGCGCATCTGCGCCGGCATGTGGACGTGGAGCGGATGTACCGGATCATCGGAGGAACAGCATGTCTTGGATTGAGCGAACGATAACGGAAGGCGTATTGATGTTGCGGGGCGACCGCCCGTTTCTGACGCTCAGTTCTTCGCTGCATGGCGGAGGGTTGGGGGAGAGGCGTTTTTTGCTGAACGTGCAGGTGCCGCACGGGTATCAGAGCGACGATCCGTGGCGGGATGTGCGGGAGCGGGTGGAGACCTTGGGCTTGCCGCCGGAAGAGACGGTCGCGATGATGACGGCGGCGGATGTGGAGCAAGTGGTGGAGAGTTTTGCAGGAGGCGAGGAGTTTGAGTTGCGGGTGTATGTGACGGCGGGGGTTGGCAATGCGGCACGCGCCGGAGTGAAGCGCAAGACGTATCCAGGCTATCGGGCGGGCACGATCAACATCATCGCGGTGTTCGATGCGCGTTTGACGGAAGCGGCGTTGGTGAACGCGCTGATCACGATCACGGAAGCCAAAACGGCCGTGTTGCAAGACCTCGGCATCACCGATACGCAAGGGCAGCCGGCAACCGGAACCACTACGGATTCGATCATCCTCGCCTCCACGCAAAACTCTGTTTACACGGGTCTCCACCAATACGCCGGCGTTGCGACAGAGCTTGGCAATTCGCTTGCGGTCTGCGTGTACGACGCGTTGAAAGCCTGCTTGTTGGAGGGGGGAGAGCCTGATGCGTGAGGCTGAAAAAAATCCCCTGCTCCAATGCGCCTCTGCAAATGACGGGGAGAGACACATGCGTAAAGGTAGGAAAAACCCGCTTCTCCGATACGTTGTCACTCATGACAATGCGGGTTTTCCTGAACGAGGTAGACTTTTTGCTCAGGGGGTTCTCGTATGATTGGAAGTGCGTTTTTCCCTGAATGGGGAGTCCCTTTTGTGAATGGATTCTTTTTTTCTCACGCGCTTTCGATCGCTCTGATCCTGCCGCTCGCGTACCTCGTCGACCTGTTCGTGGGCGACCCGCGATGGCTGCCGCATCCGGTGGTGATCATCGGCAAGTTTGTCACTCGGCTCGACCGCTTGCTGCGCCGCGCTTCCGACAGCAAACGCACGGCGCGTCTCAAGGGCTGTCTCTTTCCGCTCTTGATCGTCGGCGGCACTTATTTCGTCACGTACGAGCTGCTCCATCTCGCGTCCCTGCTCTCCAAGTGGCTTTCCTACGCTTTGGAAATCTGGCTCATCTCCACGACGATCGCCACCAAGGGACTCGCCCAAGCGGGACGCGGCGTGTACGAGGCATTGAAAGCCGGCGACTTGCCGCTGGCGAGACAACGCCTCTCCTGGATCGTCGGACGCGACACCGAACATCTCGACTGCGGCGAAATTTCGCGCGGCGGGATCGAGACGGTTGCGGAGAACATCGTGGACGCCGTGACGTCGCCGCTTTTCTTCGCTTGCCTCGGCGGGGCGCCGCTGGCGATGGCGTACCGCGCCGTCAACACGCTCGACTCGATGATCGGCTACAAAAACGAAAAATACCTGCATCTCGGCTGGGCCTCCGCCCGCCTCGACGATTTTGCCAATTGGGTTCCGGCCAGGCTGACCCTGCCGTTTCTCGTTGCCTCCTCTACTATATTGAAGTATAATGGTAGGAATACTTGGATTATTGCGTTGCGCGACTCCGCGAAGCATCCGAGCCCGAACAGCGGGATTGCGGAAGCGGCGGTCGCGGGGGCACTGAACATCCAATTGGGAGGAAACAATTCCTACGGAGGCGTTCCCTCGTTTCGCGCGCACATGGGCGATCGGGGAGTTGACACCGCGCCGCGGCATATCTTGCAGACGATCCGTCTGCTCTACCTCACGACCGCGCTGTACCTGCTCGCAATGACTGCGGCGCAGGCACTCCTTTGGTTTCTCGAAACGATGACTTGATGGATAGAAGGAGAGGAACTCTCATGGTAGGAAAAGTCTACTTGGTAGGCGCCGGGCCCGGTGACCCGAAACTGATCACCGTGCGCGGAGTGGAATGCATCCGAGAAGCAGACGTGATCGCCTACGACCGTTTGGCGAATCCGAAGCTGTTAGAATACGCAAGACCCGACGCAGAACTGCTCTACGTCGGCAAACTGCCCGACCGTCACTCCCTCCCGCAAGCGGAGATCAACGCTCTGCTCGTGCAGAAGGCGCTCGAAGGCAAGATCGTCACGCGCCTCAAGGGCGGCGATCCGTTCGTTTTCGGACGCGGGGGTGAGGAAGCGGCGGAACTGGCGGAGCACGGCATCCCGTTTGAAGTGGTGCCGGGCGTGACGGCGGGGATTGCCGCGCCTGCGTACGCGGGCATTCCGGTGACGCAGCGCAATGTCGCGTCTTCGTTTGCGGTGGTGGCGGGACACGAATGCCCGGGCAAGGAGCAATCGAGCATCCGCTGGGACAAAATCGCAACGGCTGTCGACACTCTTGCTTTTTACTTGGGGATCAAAAACCTGCCGCTGATCTGCGAGCAGTTGATCCGGCACGGGCGCGACGCCGAGACGCCGGTTGCGATCATCCACTGGGGCACGATGCCCGAACAGCGCACGGTGGTGGGGACGCTGTCCACCATCGTCGACATCGCCCGCGAACAGGAGATCGCGAATCCCTCGATCATTTTGGTCGGGGACGTTGTGAAAGTTCGGGAGAAGATTCAGTGGTTTGATTCGCTCTGAGTTGTGTACTTAGATCAAGCCCAACGCGGAATTGCGTTGGGCTTTTTTGTTTGGCGTGCATACACTGAAGAGAACATGTGAGGTGAACGCCCATGCAATTTACGATCATCCCCGATTCTCTCTACGGGGCTTCTGCGCGGGTCAACGGCAAGTGGCTGGGCATCGTGGAATCCCGCCCGGTCTCTTTCACCGTCCCGGACTCCGGCGAATTCTACCTGCTCGTGGAACTCTCCCCGCTGCAAGCCGACCCGTCCGGCGACGTGTTCGCCCTGCCGATCGCCCGCGTCTTGCACATCCGCGACGGTCAACTGCTGCCGCCCGACACTGAACCGGACGGCGTCCTGCATCTGCGCCGCGCACCGAAAACCATCGAACTCCACTTCCGCTACCCCAAACTCGACGCGCCGCACCGCAACTTGGAAACTCTGCCCCGCCCCGTGCAGATCGAATCGATCGACCTCGACAAAGACGCCCGCCTCGACGCCGTGGAAACGTACGCTACCAACCGCAGCGGTCACGTCCGCATCCGCTTGGCGGACGGACAACTTCTGTACGAGGATGTGTTTCCCGACCCCAAACTCCGCGTGGAACTCGCCGACATCAACCGGGACGGACGCCCGGATGTGCTGGTGTTTTGGACCGACCCGGAGGAACTCGACCCGCTGTCGGCACCGAAATTGATGCTGTGGGAATCGCCGGACGGGAGCCTTGATGTTTTTTCCGGATTCACGGGCGTCAAGCGCATCGGCGGCGGAGATGTGCTGATGGAGCGTACCCGCTCGTCCGACTACCTCTCCGTCACCGACCTGCTGCGCTACACCCGCCAACCGGGCGAGTCCGCGCAGTTCGTGCCCGTCCGCCGCGAAGAGCAATGCCTCCAACGAGCGCTCACCATCGAAGAGACCGCCGACGCCTACCTGACCGCACTCGAACTCCAAGACGAACTCGGCGCCGAACACTACCTCTCGCGCGGCACCAAACTCAAACTCGATCCCTTCTACGCGCACCACCTCGACACCGTCAAACACTCCGCTCTCCACGCCGTGCTCTACCACTGGATCTACCCCGACTACTACGACGATGAAAAAAAACTCCTCTTCGAATTTACCCACCAACCCGACAAGTGGAGCGAGTGGAAAATCACCCGCGCCGTCCCGCTTTGAAAAAGGGGAAAAAAGGAAAGCCTCCTCCGTTCGCGAAGTAGAAACACGAACGGGAAGGGGGCTTTTTTTCGCGATAGGTCGATGATGAACGAACGGGTGAAGCTCCGTGGTGTTTTCTTTGCGGCATTGGTGGCAAAAATGGGATTGTGTTATAATAAGCAGATATATAAAAAGAAAATCCCCCTTATGGAGGCGGTTTTTTCTATTCGGAGGTGTGGAGATGAGCATCACCCTGCAAGAAGTGGAACACATCGCTCACTTGTCCCGTTTGGCGCTTTCGGACGAGCAAAAAGCCAAGATGACGGAGACGCTCGGCAAGATTTTGAACTTTGCCAACGAACTGCAAGAACTCGACGTCGAGAACGTGGCACCGACCACGCATTCTCTGCCGCTGAAAAACGTGTTGCGTGACGATGAACCCCGCACCTGGTTGACGCAAGAAGAAGCGCTGTCTCACGCTCCGCAATCGGAAAACGGCCACTTCAAAGTCCCGGCCGTCATGGAGGGCTAAACATGTCGCTTCTCAACGATTCGATCCGCAACTTACATAAGAAGATTCAAGACCGTGAAATCAAACCGTCCGAGCTGGTCAGCGCATCTCTGGAGCGCATCTCGGCGACCGACGAGAAAGTCCGCGCCTACCTCTCCGTCCACGGCGAGGTTGCGATGGAGCGCGCAAAGCAGTTGGACGAGATTCCCGCCGACGCCGGGTTGCTTTACGGCATTCCGGGCGCGATCAAGGACAACTTGAACACCAAGGGATTGCCGACCACCTGCGGGTCGAAGATCTTGGAAACTTATACATCCGCGTATGACGCGACCGTCGTTTCCAAACTGAACGACGCGGGCGTTGTCTCGGTGGGCAAGACCAACATGGACGAATTTGCGATGGGCTCAACGGGTGAGAACTCCGGATTTTTCCCGACGCACAACCCGTGGGACCTCTCCCGCGTGCCGGGCGGTTCTTCGTCCGGTTCGGCGGCGACTGTCGCGGCGGGACAAGTCCTGTTTTCCTTAGGTTCCGACACCGGCGGCTCGATCCGTCAACCGGCGTCGTTTTGCGGCGTTGTCGGTCTGAAGCCGACGTACGGCCTCGTTTCCCGGTTCGGCCTCGTCGCCTATGCGTCCTCGTTCGACCAGATCGGGCCGTTTACGCAGACGGTCGAAGATAACGCGATCGTGCTGCAAGCGATCGCCGGGCACGACCCGCTCGACTCGACGTCCGCCAACCTCTCCGTGCCGGACTATCTTGCCGCGTTGACCGGCGACATCAAGGGTCTGCGCATCGGACTTCCTAAGGAATACTTCGGCGAAGGCATGGATGCGGGCGTTCGCGAACAGATCGAGAAAGCGATTCAAACCCTCGAAAGCCTCGGCGCTGTCGTGGGTGAAGTCACGCTGCCGCACACGAAGTACGCCGTGGCGACGTACTACTTGCTCGCGCCGGCGGAAGCGTCTTCGAACTTGGCGCGTTTTGACGGCGTGCGTTACGGTTTGCGCGTGGAAGGCGAAAACTTGATCGACATGTACAAGCGCACGCGTTCGGAAGGATTTGGCGAGGAAGTGCAGACGCGGATTATGCTGGGCACGTACGCGCTTTCGTCCGGCTATTACGACGCGTATTACCTGCGCGCCCAGAAAGTTCGCACCTTGATCAAGCAAGACTTTGACGCTGTGTTTGAAAACTATGACGTCATCCTCTCGCCGACGGCGCCGACTCCTGCGTTTGCGCTGGGGTCGAACGTTGGCGATCCGGTGACGATGTATTTGAACGACATCTACACCATCCCGGTCAACTTGGCGGGCGTTCCGGCGATTTCCGTACCGTGCGGCTTGACGAACGGGCTGCCGGTCGGCGTGCAGTTTATCGGCAAACATTTCGACGAATCGACGTTGTTGCGCGTGGCGCATGCGTTCGAGCAGGCGGCCGGTTTTTCCGCGCGCGCCAGTCTGTAAGGAGGAAACGACCTATGACGACCACCGTTTCGAAGTATGAAACCATCATCGGTTTGGAAGTCCACGTCGAGATGAACACCCGTTCCAAGATTTTTTGCGGGTGCTCGGCAGAATTCGGTGCGCCTCCGAACACGAACGTTTGCCCGATCTGCCTCGGTCATCCGGGCGTTCTGCCGGTGCTCAACCGCGAAGTGTTGGACAAAGCGATGAAAGCCTCGCTCGCTTTAAACTGCACGATCACCAAGGATTCGAAGTTCGACCGCAAAAACTACTTCTACCCGGACTCTCCGGACGCCTACCAGATTTCCCAGTACGACAAGCCGATCGGGCAGAACGGCTGGATCGAAATCGAAGTGGACGGCTACACCAAGCGCATCGGCATCAACCGCGTGCACATGGAGGAAGACGCCGGCAAATCTACGCATGCGGAGGACGGCTCTTCCACGCTGGTGGACTTGAACCGTGCGGGCGTGCCGCTGATCGAGATCGTCTCGGAGCCGGACATCCGCACGCCGAACGAAGCGAAAGCGTACTTGGAGAAGCTCAAAGCGATCATGCAATACTGCGAGATTTCCGACTGCAAGATGGAGGAAGGCTCTCTGCGCTGCGACGCCAACATCTCGCTGCGCCCGTGGGGACAGGAGAAGTTCGGCACCAAGCGCGAGTTGAAGAACATGAACTCGTTCAACAACGTCAAGAAAGCGCTGGAGTACGAACAAGCCGAGCAGGAGTCCATGATCGAATCGGGCGTTGCCATTGAGCAAGCGACCCTGCGCTGGGACGACGCGGCAAGCAAAACCCACGTCATGCGCACCAAGGAAGACGCGCACGACTACCGCTACTTCCCGGAGCCGGACCTCGTGGAACTGGAGATCGACGACGCGTGGATCGAATCGGTGCGCGCAACGATTCCGGAACTTCCGGCAGAGCGCAAAGCCCGCTACCAGCAGGAATTCGGCTTGCCGTCGCACGACGCGGACGTGTTGACGGCGTCGAAGCGGGTCGCGGACTTTTTTGAAGCGACCGTGCAGACCGGTGTGGAAGCGAAAAGCGCTTCGAACTGGATCATGGGCGACTTCCTCGGCTACTTGAACGCGAACGGCTTGGAGATTGAGGAAGTGCCGCTGCAACCGGGGCAACTCGGCGCGATGATCAAGATGATCGACGTCGGTGAGATCTCGACCAAGATCGCCAAGGAAGTTTTCAAAGAGATGTTGCAATCGGGCAAAGACCCGCAAGCGATCGTCAAGGAAAAAGGGCTGGTGCAGATCTCCGACGAGGGCGAACTGCTGAAAATCGTCGACGACGTGATCGCGAACAACCCGAAATCGGTGGAGGACTACAAAGCAGGCAAGGAAAAAGCGCTCGGCGCGCTGGTCGGCCAAGCAATGAAAGCCACCAAGGGCAAGGGCAACCCCGGCCTGCTCAACAAGCTTTTCCTCGATCGTCTGAACGCCTAACCGCATCACGAACGAAACCCCAAGTCTCGAACTTGGGGTTTTGTTACGGCAAGTCACAGGAGGTGTCGCACGGTGCGACCACGTGCACGATTAATCTACAACCCGTCGGCTGGGAAAGAAGCGCTGCTCCATTCTGTACCGCGAATCTTGGATTTTCTGGAACAGGGGGGGCTGGAAGTTTCGACGGCGATGACCCACGGAGCGAACGACGCGGTGAGAGCTGCTCGTCAAGCGTGTGAAGATCGTTTCGATTTGGTGATTGCTGCCGGCGGCGACGGTACGATCAACGAAGTGATCAACGGGTTGTCCCAGATGGAGTACCGCCCGACGCTCGGGGTTTTGCCGGGCGGCACCACCAACGACCTGGCGCGGGCGCTGCACTTGCCGCGCGATTTGAAGAGCGCGTGTGAGATCATCTTGCAAAACCATCGCGTGCCGCTCGATGTCGGGCGCGTGGGTGACGGGTTTTTCATCAACATCGCCGGGTGCGGGCGGTTGACGGAGATCACGTATGAAGTGCCGAGCAAGCTCAAGACGCACTTGGGGCAGTTGGCGTATTACGTGAAGGGCTTGGAGAAGCTGCCGTTTTTGAAGCCGATTCAGATCGCCATCGACTCGCCGGACTTTGCGTTTGAGGGCAAAGCGATGCTGTGCTTGATTGCGAACTCGAACTCGATCGGCGGGTTTGAGAAGTTGGCGCCGAACGCGAGTTTGCATGATGGCTTTTTTGACGTGATCATCGTGAAGCCGTGCAAGATTCCGGAGTTGGTGCGCTTGGCGACGCTGGCGTTGCGCGGCGAGCATTTGAATTCGGACCGCGTGATCTACTTCCATACGGATCGCTTGACCGTTTCGTCTGCGGAAGAGGTGGAGTTGAACTTGGACGGCGAATTCGGCGGGTTGTTGCCGCGCGAGTTCGAATGTCTGAAACACCACTTGAACGTGCTGGTGCCAAAGCCGGTCGAGGAGGTTTTGGCATGAGCGAGCAGCCGCGAACCCGGGCGGGGCGTTTTGTAGACGAGCCGTTGCCGGAGTTGTGTGACTGGGTGGCGCATCCGGAAGTTCCAAGTCCGGCGGGCGGGACGGTGATTGCCTGCTGCGGAGCGCTCGCGGCGTCGCTTGCCGAGTTGATCGCCCGCGTGGCGCGGAATCGTCTGGAACGGAAGGGGCAAACTGGTAGTGAGATAGTGGAAATTGAACAACTGCTCTCCGAAGCCGGTGCGTTGCGGGTGAAGTTGCTCGAATACGGCGAAGGAGATGTCTATGCGGCGGCCAAGATCATCCAAGGAGATCTGGCCGCTTGCGTGCGCAAGGACGTCGGCAGCCCCGCCAAGATCGCCGGCACGACCGTGAAACTGTTGCGGTTGCTGGACGGCTTGGGGCCGAAAGTGCCGAAGAGTGTGCACAGCGATTTGCGGGTGGTGACGTTTCTCGCGCATGCGGCGGTGTTTGGAATCTGCGAGATTGCGGAAGCGAACATTGTGCTTGCGGGAGGGGCGGACGACCTCTTGCAAGAGCGCATCGACCGCTGGCGAATGGAAGCGAACGATTACCGAGACAGAGTGCTCGCGCAAACATAAGGAGACCGACAGATGGCGAAACCGAAATTCCCCGTACCGATTGAAAAAAACAACTACTACGAGATCGACATCACCGGACTCGGCCACGAAGGGGAAGGCGTGGGCAAGGTGGAGGGCTTTACCGTGTTCGTCCCGCGCGCGTTGCCGGGCGAGCGGGTGAAAGCGAAGATTACGAAAGTGCAGAAGACGTACGGGTATGGGCGCTTGATCGAGACGCTGGTGGCGACGCCGGACCGTCAGGAGCCGCCGTGCCCGATCTACCATCGTTGCGGCGGGTGCCAGTTGCAGCATCTGTCGTATGAAGCGCAACTGCGGCATAAGCGGCAGACGGTTGTGGATGCCTTGACGCGGATCGGGAAGTTGGAGGGCGTTAAAGTGCACGAAACCCTCGGGATGGAAGAGCCGTGGTTGTACCGGAATAAAGCACAGGTGCCGCTTGGCGAGATTGACGGACGCTTGGCGGTTGGTTTTTATGCGCCGCGGACGCATGAGATTATTGAGATGCAGGGGTGTCCGATTCAGCATCCGTATAATGATGAGATCGTGCATACGACGAAGCAGATTTTGCAGGAGCTGGGGATCAAGCATTACGACGAGCAGACGCACACGGGGTTGGTGCGGCACATCATCGGGCGCGTCGGGTTCCATACCGGCGAGACGATGGTGGTGCTGGTGACGAACGGCCGCAAGATCCCGAAGGCGGAGTTGCTGGTGGAGAAGATCCGCGAGCGGATTCCGCATGTTGTGAGCATTATCCAAAACGTGAACACGCAGCAGACCAACGTGATTTTCGGCCGGGAGACGGTGACGCTGTGGGGGAACGATACGATTACGGATACGATTGGCGATATCAAGTTTGATATCTCGGCAAGGTCGTTCTTTCAAGTGAACCCGGTGCAGACGGAAGTGCTGTACGGGAAGACGCTGGAGTACGCGCAGTTGACCGGGACGGAGACGGTGATTGACGCGTATTGCGGGATCGGGACGATTTCGTTGTTCCTCGCGAAGAAGGCGAAGGATGTCTACGGCGTGGAAGTCGTGCCGGAAGCGATTGAGGACGCGAAGAAGAACGCGGCGTTGAATGGGTTGGAGAATGCCCACTTTGAGGTCGGTGGGGCAGAAGTTGTGATCCCGCGCTGGCACGAGGAAGGCGTTAAGGTCGACGTGATCGTGGTCGACCCGCCGCGCAAGGGCTGCGAGGAAGAGTTGCTCGCGACCATTGCGGAGATGAAGCCGGAGCGCGTGGTTTATGTGAGCTGCAATCCGAGTACGTTGGCAAGGGATTTGCGGTACTTGGAGGACCACGGGTTTAAGACCGTTGAGGTGCAGCCGGTGGATATGTTCCCGCATACGTTTCATGTGGAGTGTGTTTCGCTTCTCGTGAGAGATAGAATATCGGGATAAGAATGAAATCTGTGATAGAGAGCTCCTGTTAATTAAGGAGCTTTTTCTCTGTGGTTGGAGAGAACAAGATTTTGGTATTACGGTACCAAATGGTTTTAACATACTTTGTTATGATAGTATTTGTGTAGATGGGTTTGATAATTGTTTTTGATAGCGTTATATGAAAGTAGAAATCGATAGAGGTGTATGAGTTGGAAGGTAATAGTAAAAAAAAACCTGTTGCGATAGATCTATTTTCAGGAGTAGGAGGTATGACTTTAGGTTTCGAAATGGCTGGTTTTGATGTAAGACTAGCTGTAGAACATGATGATATCGCAGCAGAAGCCCATCGTTTGAATTTCCCACATTGTGATGTGATGGAGAACGATATCAAGGAAATATCTGGAAACGATATACTGAATCGCCTTGGATTAAATGTTGGGGATGTGGATGTTATCATTGGTGGTCCACCATGCCAGGGGTTTTCAAATGCAGGCCAACGTGCAATTGATGATCCACGAAATGAGTTGCTTTTGGAATACGCCAGAATCGTACTACAAGTGCAACCAAAGTATTTCGTTATGGAAAATGTAAGGGGATTGATGTCGTTTAATAACGGAGACACTCTAAGGAGTTTTATAGAAGAATTACAGGTGGAATATCAAATAACTGAACCATTACGAGTTTTAAAGGCATCTAAGTTTGGTGTACCTCAAAATAGAAAGAGGTTGTTTGTGTTAGGCGTTAGAAGGGATCTTAATCAAATGCTACCTTATCCAGAGGAAAGTCATATCGATCCTGACGATCTAAGATTTGAATATAATCACCAGTCAGAATCGCATTCTTCTATTGAAAAAAAAGATGGTAAAGAGTATTGCCCGACTGTAGCTGATGCCATAAGTGATTTACCAAATGTTGATGAATTCGAAGAATTGATTGCAGGAGATACCCTACCAATCTCTAATTATAGTAATATGTGTTCTAAATTTGCACTTATTATGCGTAGAGAAATAACTGACTCAACGGATTTTTCTACAGTTCGACCAACATGGGATCATAACATAATCACGAATTTGAAGAGAACCATGCATGATGAACGCATTGTGAAGGAGTTTGCTTCTCTTCTAGAAGGGCAGAACCATAGGAGTAGAAGGAAAAAACTGTTGTCACGAGGTTTGTCTCCTACTATTCGTGCTGGTACCAAGAGTGATAAAGGTTCTTATACTGCGTTAAGACCAATCCATTATAAGTTTCCTAGAGTTATTACAGTACGTGAGGCTGCACGGCTAATGAGTTTTCCGGATTGGATGATCTTCCATGAGACAAAATGGCATGGTTTTAGATTGGTTGGAAACGCTGTTCCTCCTCTTCTTGCTAAAGCTGTAGCAAACGAAATAATCGAGTTGTTGAAAAGGGGATAAAGGATGAAAGCACATACCTATTTACTTCCAGTTAGCGCAAAACTATTCTGGACCATGGGCAAACAAAACTTGAGCATTGCCCGTGCAGTAGCCGAATTTGTGGATAATTCGATAGATGCAAGAGTTGAAGGATTTACTGAGGTCCGTGTATATCTTGAAGAAGATCGAATTGTTGTTGAGGATAACTCAAGTGGAATGAGTATTGAAGAATTGGTGAAGGCACTTACTCCTGCACAAGGGACAAGTAAAGACAAGAGCCATGTGGGGGGATATGGGTTTGGGTTAAAAACTGCATCTGCAGTACTTGGAAATAGAGTCGAAATAGTGACGGCCAGAGAAGATTCTTATATAGCGTATAACGCAATATTGGAAAACCCATTTACACAATCAAATAAATTAGTAGCGGTTGCGGAAACAGAAGCAAATAACGAATGGGGCATAGTTATTAGAGAGGAAAGTAAAAGTGATCTAAAAAATGGAACAAGATTAGTTATTTCTGATCTTAATATCCCTATTGATGATGTCGAAAGAAACGAGGTGTTCGAACACTTCGCAAAGACATTCGGTAATTTTATTTTGAACAAACAATTAGAATTGTATGTTGACGATGAGCTAATCGAGCCATTTGAGTTTGATCGTATATGGCACAAGGATTTCGAGATTACAGTTAGAAATAAATACGGTGATGATTGCAAAGCCAATGGGTGGGTAGGAATTACACGAGTCAGTTCTAATGCGACAACATCGAAAACCAAGAATGGTTTCCACCTATATATAAATGGTCGCCTGGTTAAATATGGGGTGTGGTATGGTGTGGAATATCACAATGAAATGCGGTTACTCACTGGCGAAATCTATCTGGAAAACTTCGAGCCGAATTTAACTAAAACGGAAGTTATGGAAAAAACACATGAATGGAAATCATTCTTGGATGAATTTTCAAAATGGTTTAAAGAAAATAGAATTAGGTACCATGCAAATATGGAAACAAAGGAGCTTACAAGAAAGAAAAAAGAGGCGCTTGCAATAGAAAAGGAACTAAAGGCAGCTAAAGAACCAAGTAAGAGAGTTAAAAGCAAAAAAATATCATTGGAAGTACCGGTTGAGGGCAATAATTCGAAAAATAACAACATTGCAAGAAGTATTTTGGCCAGTGTAATCGCTACTCCTGATGAAACTGATGGTGTAAAAGTTAATGGAGACCTCGGTTCAGCAAGAGACCCGATTCTAAATAACATAGCTTCAATGGAAAACACGACGAGCGAAAACACGACGAGCGAAAACACGACAAGCGAAAACGCGATGAGCGAAAACACGACAAGCGAAAACACGACAAGCGAAAACACGACAAGCGAAAACACGACAAGCG
>NZ_JMIR01000030.1 GCF_000714935.1 Tumebacillus flagellatus | reverse complement strand
CGTCCATTTGATCCAAGCGAGCCTCCACGTGACTCAAACGCTCGTCCATTTGATCCAAGCGAGCCTCCACATGACTCAAACGCTCATGAACCATCCGGAATTGCTCGTCGATCAGTTGGAACTTTTCATCCATCTTCACATGAACTTCCGCAAACTTCGCAACCACCACAGACAACACTTCCCGCATCGCCTCGGTCACGACATCTTTCACAATCTCGCGTACCGTTTCTTCCGTCATTCTCCACACCTCCCTCCTCAAACCGTCCCACCCAGTATAAGCCACCCCTCCGCTGTAAAGGTAGCCCCGTTTTTCCTGTAAATGCTGTTCAAACCCCAACTTGTCAGGCTTGGTCTACGCAATCGGGTACAGGCATAGACATGTCTACAGGACAAACGATGTAGAAGAAGGGGTGGCACCTGGTGCAGAAAAAACTTTGGCACACAATGGACGTACAGGACGTACTCCAGCTGCTCTCCGTCTCGCCCAAAGGCCTTGCAACCGCCGAGGCTGACAAACGGCGAGAGGCAGTCGGGGAGAACCGACTGAACGAAGCGGAGCAGACTTCTTTGTTGACGCTGTTCTTCAACCAATTTCGCGATTTCATGGTCTTGGTGCTGCTCGCCGCCACGCTCGTCTCCGGCTTGCTCGGCGAACACGCAGACGCCATCACCATCATCGCCATCATCATCGTCAACGGCATTCTGGGCTTCTTTCAAGAACTGCGGGCCGAGAAATCCCTCGCCTCGCTCAAACAACTGACCGCTCCCACCGCCAACGTCCTGCGCGACGGTAAAAAAGTCTCCATCGCCGCGCTTGACCTCGTCCCGGGAGACATCCTCTTCCTCGAAGCCGGCGACCGCGTCCCGGCCGACGTGCGCATTTTGGAGAGCGCTTCGCTCGAAGCCGAAGAGTCCGCCCTCACCGGCGAATCCCTCCCGGTGCAAAAAAGCAACCCCTCCATCGCCGACCCCAACGCCACGCTCGGGGACCGCAAAAACATGTGCTACATGGGCACGCTGATCACCCGCGGCAAAGGCACGGCCGTCGTCTGCGAAACCGGCATGCAAACCGAGATGGGCCTGATCGCCGACTTGATCCAAACGGCTGAAGACACGGAAACGCCGCTGCAACGCCGCCTTGAGCAGCTCGGCAAAATTCTCGTCTACGTCGCGCTCGGCATCACCGCCGTCGTCGTAGCAACCGGCGTTCTGCACGGCAATTCGCTGTACACGATGTTCCTTGCCGGCGTCTCGCTGGCCGTCGCCGCTATTCCGGAAGGTCTGCCTGCCATCGTCACCGTCGCTCTTGCGCTCGGCGTGCAGCGGATGATCAAGCGCAAAGCGATCGTCCGCAAACTGCCTTCCGTGGAGACGCTCGGTTGCGCCACCGTCATCTGCTCCGACAAAACCGGGACGCTGACTCAGAACAAAATGACTGTGCAACGCGTGTTCGTCGGGGGTCAATTCTATGAAGTGAGCGGCACCGGCTACAACCCGCAAGGCGAATTCCTTTATTCTGGCAAAGCGATCGACCCGCACCGCCGCGCCGATCTCAAACGCTTGCTGGAAGTCTCCGTGCTGTGCAACAACGCGTTGCTCACCCAAGACACCTCGAAAAAACACCCGGACTGGATGATCCAAGGCGATCCGACCGAAGGCGCGCTGGTCGTCCTCGGCGCCAAAGCGGGTCTGTTCGGGGAAGAGATGGACGCCGCGCAACCGCGCCTGGACGAATTGCCGTTCGATTCCACCCGCAAAATGATGTCCGTCCTCACCCGCGACCAAAAAGGCGAGCTCTACATGCTCACCAAAGGCGCTCCGGACGTGCTGCTCGACCGTTGCAGTTACATGTTGATCGAAGGCAAAGTCACGCCGCTGACCCATTCGCTCAAAAAAGGCATCTTGAACGCCAACCACGCGATGGGCACAGAAGCGCTCCGCTGCTTGGCGCTGGCGTACCGCCCGCTGAAAAGCGAGCAGCAATTCCGCGCGCAAGACCCGGAACGCGATCTGGTGTTCATCGGGATGGTCGGCATGATCGACCCGCCGCGACCGGAAGTGTACGACGCGATTCAACGCTGCAAAAAAGCGGGCATCAAAACCGTGATGATCACCGGCGACCACCAAGTCACCGCCGAAGCGATCGCCCGCCAACTGGGCATCATCCCGAGCGGCGGTTTGACAGTCAACGGATACGATCTCTATAATATGTCTGATAGAGAGTTGCAAGAGCGCGTCGAGGACATCTACGTCTACGCGCGTGTCTCCCCGGAGCACAAGCTGCGCATCGTCAAAGCCCTGCAAGCCAACGGGCATGTGGTCGCGATGACCGGCGACGGCGTCAACGACGCTCCGGCGATCAAAGCGGCCGACATCGGCATCTCGATGGGCCAAGGCGGCACCGACGTCGCGAAGGACGCCTCCGCGCTGATCCTCTCCGACGACAATTTCGCCACCATCGTCGCCGCGATTGAAGAGGGCCGCTCGATCTACGACAACATCCGCAAGTTTATTCGCTATCTTCTCGCGTCGAACGTCGGCGAGATCATCACGATGTTCCTTGCGATGATCTTGGCGCTTCCGCTTCCGCTCGTCCCGATTCAGATTCTCTGGGTCAACCTCGTCACCGACGGTCTTCCGGCGATTGCGCTGGGCGTCGACCCGGCGGAGAAGGGGATCATGAACCGCCCGCCGCGCAACGTGCGCGAGTCGATCTTTGCGCGGGGCCTCGGCTTCAAGATTCTCTCGCGGGGGATTTTGATCGGCGTCGCCACCCTCGCCGTGTTCTGGTTCTCGCTCCAGATGGACCCGAACAACTTGATCAAGGCGCAGTCGATGGCGTTCGTCACCCTCGTCATGGCACAGTTGATCCACGTGTTCGACTGCCGCTCCGTCGAAGGCGGGATTTTCTCCCGCAACTTGTTTGAAAACAAGTGGCTGATCGCATCGGTGCTCTCTTCGGTGGTGCTGCTCTTGGGCGTCATGTACATCCCGGCGTTCCAACCGGTCTTCCGCACCGTGCCGCTCGGCGGAGTGGATTGGCTGATCGTGCTGATCGCCGCCGCCGTTCCGACGTTCGCGCTCGCTGCAGGCCGCGGGGTCAAAAAGCAGAAGAAGAGCTCCAACAAGCTCAACTTCTCCCGCCGTTAGACGCTCGCTGTCTAGAGGTTGAACCTCCTCAGGAGGCTTACAGACAACATGAAATTTACCAAGATGCATGGTCTCGGCAATGACTTCGCGGTCGTTGCCGAGTTTTTGTCCGTTCCGGAGGGCGTGTCCGAACTCGCAAAAAACGTATGCGACCGCCATTTCGGGGTGGGCGCGGACGGTTTGGTTTTTATCCTGCCGAGTGAGAAAGCCCAGTTTCGCATGCGCATCTTCAACTCCGACGGCAGCGAGTCGGAGCAGTGCGGCAACGCCGTGCGCTGCGTCGGCAAGTTCCTGTACGAAAGCGGGCGCACGAACTCCACGACCGTAACGCTTGAAACCGGCGCCGGTCTGCAGACGCTTCAACTGCACGTGGAGAACGGCATCGTCACCCGCGTCACCGTCGACATGGGCGAGCCGAAACTGGAAGCGAGCGTGATTCCGACCACGCTGACGGGCGATCAAGTTGTCGAACACCCGATTGAGACGACCTCCGGGCATCGGTACGCGTTTACCGCCGTCTCGATGGGCAACCCGCACGCGGTGATCTTCGTCGATACGCTTGCGGACGTCGATCTGCATCATGTCGGACCGCAACTCGAAACGCACGCGTACTTCCCGCGCAAAACCAACGTCGAATTCGTGCAAGTGCATGCGCCAAACGACGTGACGATGCACGTCTGGGAGCGCGGGGCGGGCGAGACGCTCGCCTGCGGGTCGGGCGCTTGCTCCGTCGGCGTGGCGGGCGTTTTGACCGGGCGGACCGACCGCCGCGTCACCGTCCATCTCAAGGGCGGCGACTTGCTGATCGACTGGAAGGAATCCGACAACCATGTCTACATGACAGGTCCGGCGACCCGCGTCTACGAAGGAACTTGGCTTCTGTAACCAAGAAAGGCACCCGCTCCGGCGAGGTTTTTTTGCCGGCGTCGGGGCCTTTTTGCTTGCATCTTGGCGAGAAATTGCGTACTATGAGCAGGAAAAGCCCGAAAAACGGCGAAAACTAGAGGGCGAAAGAAGGGAACTCCCATGATCAAGAGTATGACCGGATACGGCCGCGCTGAAGTCGTTCAGGACGGCTACCGGATTCTCGTCGAGATCAAGGCGGTCAACCATCGCTACGCCGAAGTTGTCGTCCGCCTGCCGCGTGAATATTTGCAGTTTGAAGACCCGATGAAGAAGGCCGTCTCCGAACGAATCTCGCGCGGGAGGCTTGACGTGTTTTTGACCGTTGAGCGCACCGGGCCTCTAGGGCGTGCCGTCACGGTCGATGAAGAATTGGCGCTGCAACTCAAACTTGCCGCCGACGGGCTGGCAGAGCGTCTGGGACTCTCCGAGTCGATCCAACTCGAACAGATTTTGAAGCATCCCGGCGTGCTTTCCGTGGTGGAAGCGGTGGAGAATCCTGAGGAGATCGGGAACTTGCTGCTCGCATGCAGTGCTCAGGCAGCCGACAACCTCGTGGAGATGCGCAAACAGGAAGGGGAGCGCCTCTACCGCGACTTTGTGGCGCGTCTGGAAAAACTGCGCGCCTGCGCCGCACAGATTGAAGCCCGCAGTCCCGAGGTGGTTTCCGAGTACCGGGAGCGGCTGGAAAAGCGGCTCTCCGATCTGTTGGAGGGGCAAGGGGTTGTCGAGGAAGGGCGGTTGCTGACGGAGGTCGCGATCTTCGCCGATCGGGCGAGCATCGCGGAAGAATTGGTGCGCCTCGTCAGCCACTTTGAGCAGTTTGTCCAGATTGCGCAGGCTGCGGAGCCGGTCGGACGCAAACTTGATTTTTTGGTGCAGGAGATGAACCGGGAAGTGAACACGATCGGTTCGAAAGCCAACGACCTGCACATCGCGCAGCTCGTCGTGGAAGCGAAGAGCTTGCTGGAGCAGATTCGCGAACAGGTGCAAAACATCGAGTAAGAACAAGCAGGACCGTATTTTCAAGACGCGGAATGGCAAAAATGCAAGGCAGAGAGTTGCGATTTTAGGAGGAATGGGTTGTGAGCATCAAACTTATCAATATCGGGTTTGGCAACATCGTGTCAGCCAACCGAATCGTTTCGATCGTCTCGCCGGAATCGGCGCCGATCAAGCGGATCATCCAGGAGGCGCGCGACCGCGGCATGCTGATCGACGCGACCTACGGCCGCCGCACCCGCGCGGTGATCATCACCGACAGCGATCACATCATCTTGTCGGCCGTCCAGCCGGAAACCGTCGCGCACCGTCTGGTGGCGAAGGACAACAGCCAGGACGAAGAAGAGTAAGATCACGCGATCCGGAGGGGTAGAGAAATGGTTCAAAAAGGTTTGCTGATCGTCTTGTCCGGTCCGTCGGGCGCCGGCAAAGGGACGGTCTGCAAGGCGATGCTGCCGACGATGAAGACGACGCATTACTCCGTTTCTTGCACCACTCGTGCGCCGCGCGAAGGGGAAGTAGAAGGGGTTAATTATTTTTTTAAGACCGTGGAACAGTTCCAAACGATGATTGCCGGCGACGAGCTGTTGGAGTGGGCGGAAGTCTACACCAACTACTACGGCACGCCGCGCCAGTATGTTGAAGATACGTTGAACGCAGGGGAGAACGTGCTGTTGGAGATCGACATCCAAGGCGCCTTGCAAGTCAAGAAAAAGTTCCCCAACGGCGTGTTTATTTTCCTCATTCCTCCGTCTTTGGAGGAGTTGAAAACCCGCATCGTGGGCCGCGGTTCGGAGACCGAAGAGTCGCTGAACATCCGCTTTGGCGCCGCGGCGGAAGAGATGAGTTACATAAGCGAATATGATTATGTCGTCGTCAACGACGAAGTGGAAAAAGCCGCTGAGCGCATCCGCGCCATCATCACCGCCGAGCAATGCTCGGTGCAGCGCAACTTGGAATACTATACGAGCTTGATTAAGGAGGGGCAGTAGCATGATCTATCCTTCCATTGACAAATTGATGGAAAAAGCAGACAGCAAATACACCTTGGTGGTGGCCGCGTCCAAGCGCGCCCGCCGCATTCAAGACGGTGCGGAGAAACTGCTGCACGTCAACACCAACAAGAACGTCACCGTGGCGCTCAACGAGATTTCCGAAGAGAAGGTCACGTTCGTTCGCACCAAGGAAGGCATTAAGTAAGACGTGGAGAGAAACAACCCTTTGCTTTGGGTTGTTTCTTTTTATGAGAGGAGATGGAGGGCCATGTTGAAGGGCAAGACAATCGTGCTCGGCGTGTCCGGGGGGATCGCGGCGTTCAAAGCGGCGTCGGTCGCGAGCGCGTTGACCAAAAAAGGTGCCGACGTGCATGTGATCATGACCGAATCGGCACAGATGTTTATCACGCCGCTGACGTTCCAGAGCTTGACCAAGAATCCGGTCCTGACTGACATCTTCACCGAGCCCGATCCCTCGGAATTGGCTCATATCGCGCTCGCCGACAAAGCCGATCTGATCCTCGTCGCCCCGACGACCGCGAACTTGGTCGGCAAAGTCGCCCACGGTCTCGCGGACGACATGTTGTCGACCACGATCATGGCGAGCAAAGCTCCGGTGCTGTTTGCGTTGGCGATGAACGTCAACATGTTTGAAAACCCGATCGTCCAAGAGAACGTGGCGTACCTGCAACAGAAGGGCTATCACTTTGCCGAGCCGCAGGAAGGGTTGCTCGCGTGCGGTTGGACGGGCAAGGGCCGCTTGATGGAGCCGGAAGACCTTGTGGCGTTTGTCGAGGACTTTTTTGCCAAGCGGGGTGGAGTGGTTGCCGCGCGGCAGGATCTGGCGGGACTTCGCTTGCTGATCACGGCGGGAACGAACGTGGAAGCGCTCGATCCGGTGCGCCTCGTCACCAACCGGGCGACCGGCAAGATGGGCTATGCTGTCGCCGAAGCGGCTGTGACTCGCGGGGCGGACGTCACGCTCGTCTCCGGTCCGACGAATCTGGAGTTGCCCAAGGGTCTGACGCACGTTGAGCGCGTGAACACGGGGTTGGAGATGTACGAAGCGGTCATGAAGCATTTCGCGCTTGCTGACGTCTACATCGGGGCGGCTGCCGTGTCCGATTACCGGCCGAAAGAAACCTTCAAACAGAAACTGAAAAAAACGGACGGGCCGCTGCTCGTCGAATTTGTGCGCAACCCGGACATCATTGCCACCTGCGGCGAAAAACGCGCGCCGCACCAAGTGCTGATCGGATTTGCCGCCGAGACGGAGAACGTGCTGGAGAACGCGCGCGGCAAATTGATCCGCAAAAACTGCGACCTCTTCGTCGCCAACGACGTCTCGAAGGAAGGCGCGGGATTCGGCGTGGACACCAACATCGTAACGTTTGTCGGGCATGACGGCGACGAACCGCTGCCGATGCTGCCGAAGATTGAAGTCGCCAACCGCATTCTCGATAAGATGCTCAGCTTGCGGGAAGGGCGTCTCGTAAAATGAACGGGCCCTACGCCGAGGTCATCGTCGAAGTGAAGTCGGCCTCTGTAGACCGTCCGTTCCACTACGGAATCCCAAGCCTGCTCGCCGAGCGCGTGCACGTCGGCACCCGCGTGTTGGTGCCGTTCGGCCCGCGCCGGGTAGAGGGGTATATCGTCGGCTTCTCCGACACCACCGACGCCCCGGAGAAAACCAAACCCCTGCTTGAAGTGCTCGACGACGAACCGCCGCTCACTCCGGACTTGGTGGAGTTGGCGGGATTTCTCTCCGAGCGCTACCTCAGCACGAAGGCCGCCGCCGTGCAAGCTTTGCTTCCCAGCGGGATGCGGGCGAAGGCCACGACGTTTTTGCGGATTCAAAATCAACCGGAGGGCGTCTATCTGCCGGGCTCTTGGGAATATGAATTGTTGCAAGAACTGTACCAGTCGCCGAACAAAACCAAAGAGCAATTGGTCTCCGAACACCCGGAATGGCGGCCCGTGATCCGTTCGTGGGTGGAGGAAGGCGTGCTGCAGGAGCTGCACGGCGTCAAGCACGGCATTCAGGCGAAGACGATGACCTTCCTCTCGACACCGCTAACGGACTCCGAGTTGCAAGCCGCCCTTGACGAACTCTCCAGCCGCGCCAAGAAGCAGCGGGAACTGCTCACCTTCCTGTTTGAAGCGGGAGAAGCCCTGCTCATGAAGGACGTTTTTGCCGAGACGGGAGCTTCTTCCGCGACGCTGAAGCCGTTGCTCGACAAAGGTTTTGTGGTGAAGGAGGAGCGGGAAGTCAACCGCGACCCGTACGCCGACAAGCAGTTTGAGAAGTCAGAGCCGCTTCCGCTCACTCCGATGCAAGACAACGCCTGCCGGACGATCAAAAACGCGGTGGACAGCGGGGCGGCGCAGACGATCCTGCTCCAGGGCGTCACCGGCTCCGGCAAGACCGAAGTCTACCTGCAAGCGATCGCCGCCTGCGTCGCCCAAGGCCGCCAAGCGATCATGCTCGTCCCGGAGATCGCCTTGACCCCGCAGATGGTCGAACAGTTCAAAAAACGATTCGGCGACGAAGTGGCCGTGCTGCACTCCCGCCTCTCCACCGGAGAGAAGTACGACGAATGGCGGCGGATTCGCCACGGCGAAGTCAACATCGTCGTCGGCGCGCGCTCGGCGATCTTTGCGCCGTTTCGTTCGATCGGGCTCATGATCATCGACGAAGAGCACGAGACCTCCTACAAGCAAGACGACCATCCGAAATACTTGGCCCGCGAAGTGGCGATGTACCGCGCCCGCCAGCATAAAGCGACCGTCGTGCTCGGCTCGGCGACGCCGTCGCTTGAAACCCGCTGGTGGGCGCACCAAGGCATCGTCCAGCGCGTCGAGATGCCGGAGCGCGTGCGGGGGCAGAAACTGCCGAAAGTCCGCGTCGTCGACATGCGCCACGAATTGCAAAGCGGCAACCGCTCGATGTTTTCGGTCGCGCTCAAGACGGGGATTGAGGAGCGCTTGGAGCGCGGCGAACAGATCATTTTGTTTCTGAACCGCCGGGGGTTTGCGACATTTGTGCTCTGCCGCTCCTGCGGATATGTCGCCCGGTGCCGCGATTGCGAAATTCCGCTGACGTATCACAAAGCGCGGGGGCTTGAACAACTGCGTTGTCACTATTGCGGGTATGCCGAACGCATGCCGGAAACCTGTCCGGATTGCCAGGGCGATCACGTCCGCCACTTCGGAACAGGCACCCAGCGGGTCGAGGAAGAACTGCACAAAGTCTTCCCGGACGCGGGCGTGATCCGCATGGACGTCGACACGACGTCCGGCAAGGACTCGCACGCTGTGCTGTTGCAGCGGTTTCGCCAAGGCGAAGCGCAAATCTTGCTCGGCACGCAGATGATCGCCAAGGGTCTCGACTTTCCCAACGTCACGTTGGTAGGCGTCATCTCCGCCGAGACATCGCTCTATCTGCCGGACTTCCGGGCGGCGGAGCGCACGTTCCAGCTGTTGACGCAGGTGGCGGGGCGCGCCGGTCGGCACGAGTTGCCGGGAGAAGTGGTCGTGCAGTCGTACAATCCGCAGCATTATGCGATTCAGTTTGCCAAAAACCAAGAGTACGAGAAGTTTTTTGAACATGAAGTGCGGCACCGCTATTCGTTGAACAACCCGCCATTTTATGAATTGACGTCGTTTACTTCGGTCAATGAGGACGAGATGAAGGCGCTGCACATCGCCCGCGCGCTGGAAGACCTCCTGCGCCGCGCCCTGGACGGGCGCGACGATGTGATCATACTGGGAACCTCGCCGGCGCCGCTCGCCCGGTTGCAGGGGAAATACCGTTTTAACGTAGTGCTCAAATATAAAAAATTCAAACCCGTCAGCCGACCGATCCGCGAGGCGTATCACGCTTTGCAGGGAGAGGCGCAGAAGCTCGGCGGATACCTCACAATCGACGTGAACGCGCAAATGATTCTCTAGAAGGCTTTTAGTTCCTTGGCGCGTTTGGTAAGATTGTGTAGATGAGGAGGGTTACTCAAACATGGCGATTAAGATCGTCCGGAAGGAAGGCGACCCCGTTTTGCGGCAGGTTGCCAAGCCGGTTCCGGAAGTGACTTCGAATATACAGAAACTGTTGAACGACATGGCGGACACGATGTACGAAAACCAAGGCATCGGCCTTGCCGCCAACCAAATCGGCATCTTGAAGCGCTGCATCGTCGCCGACATCGGCGAAGGAGGCCCCGGCTTGATCAAATTGGTCAACCCGGAAATCGTGCACTCCGAGGGCGAGCAACTCGGTCCGGAAGGCTGCCTGTCGATTCCCGGCGTGACCGGCGATGTTCTTCGCGCGATGCGCGTGACCGTCAAAGCGTTGGACCAAGACGGCAAGGAAATGGAGTTCAAAGCAGAGGGCTTGCTGGCCCGTTGTATTTTGCATGAAATCGACCATCTCAACGGTGTTTTGTTCACGGACCACGTTCGCCGCATGGGCGGACCCCGCCGCTAACACTCGAACCCAATAGAAGTCAGGTGAAGACACAGATGCGTATCTTGTTTATGGGCACCCCCGATTTTGCCGTGCCTTGTTTGGAAAAAATGGTCGCAAACGGCTACGAGGTCGTCGCGGTTGTCACCCAGCCCGACCGTCCGAAGGGCCGCAAGGGCGAACTGGCGCCGCCGCCGGTCAAGGAAGCGGCGCTGCGCCTCGGCCTGCCGGTGCTTCAACCGGAGAAAGTCCGCGCCGAGGACGCGCTGAACGAACTGGAGAAGTACGACGCCGATCTGCTCGTCACCGCCGCGTACGGTCAACTGCTGCCCAAGCGCCTGCTCGACATGCCGCGCCTCGGGTGCATCAACGTCCATGCGTCTTTGCTCCCGCGCTGGCGGGGCGGCGCGCCGATCCACCGGGCGATCATCGAAGGCGACAAGGAATCCGGCGTGACGATCATGCGCATGGTGATGGCGCTGGACGCCGGCGACATGATCTCGCGGGTCGTCGTGCCGATTGATGAGGAAGACACGGCAGAGTCCCTTTTTCATAAACTCTCGGAGAAGGGCTCCGATCTGCTGATCGAGACCCTGCCGAAGATCGAAGCGGGCACGATCACCGAAACGCCGCAAGACGAATCGCAGGTGACGTTCGCACCGAACCTGTCCCGCGACGACGAGCGCATCGACTGGACGAAAGACGCGCGCCGGTTGTACAACCAAGTGCGCGGCTTGAATTCGTGGCCGGTGGCGTTCACGTCGCTGGATGATAAAGTGATGAAGATATGGCAAGCTAAGATTATGGAAGAAACTAGCGAGCCGACAGAGTATGAACCGGGTATGGTGGTCACCACGACAGCGGACAGCATCGTGGTGCAATGCGGCCGAGGTCGACTTGCTCTGACGGAAATTCAACCGTCCGGCAAGCGCCGCATGCCCGCATGCGATTACTTGCGCGGCGTGAAGCTCGCTTCGGGCACCCGATTTGGCCAGTAGGAGGCAGAGAGATTTGACAACCAGAACAGCGACAACAGCACGAGACCTTGCGTTAAACGTGCTGCTGTCTGTGGAAACGCACGGAGCTTACAGCAATTTGGCGTTGACCAACGCTTTGCGGCACAAACGATTGGCGCCCCGCGATGTGGGGCTCGCCACCGAGTTGGTATACGGAACGATCGGGCGCATGAACACGATCGACTTTTATTTGACCCCGTTGCTCAAAACCCCGCTGCACCAATTGGAAGACTGGGTGCGCAACCTTTTGCGCCTCACCGTGTACCAACTGGTGTACCTCGACCGCGTGCCGCCGTTTGCCGCGATCAACGAAGCGGTGGAGATCGCCAAACGCCGGGGACCCAAAGCGAGCGGGTTCGTCAACGGCGTCCTGCGCGCTTTTTTGCGGAAGAAGGACGACATCAAGATGCCGTCGCGCGAACGCAATTGGGTCAAGCGGGTCTCTCTGGAGTTTTCCCATCCCGAGTGGATGGTGAAATTGTGGGAGCAAGCGTACGGACGGGAGGTCGCCGAGGAAATTTGCAAAGCGAACAACGTCCGTCCGCAGGTGAGTTTGCGCGTGAACTCCCGCCGGTTGACGCGGGACGAGCTGTTGCGACAGCTTCAAGACTCCGGTGTGCAGGCGCATGCTTCCAGCGTGTCGCCGTACGGGATTTTGCTCGACCAAGGCTTGGATGTCACCAAGCTCCCGGCGTTTCAGGAGGGGCTGTGCACCGTGCAAGACGAGAGCTCGATGCTGGTGGCGCAAGCGCTGGCACCAAGCAGCGGCATGCGCGTGCTCGACTGCTGCGCAGCGCCGGGCGGCAAGACGACGCACCTCGCCGAACTGATGGGCGACGAGGGCGAAGTGCTGGCGGTGGACATTCATCAGCATAAAATCGAGCTGATCTTCAACATCGCCGACCGTCTCGGGTTGCAGTCGATCACCGCGCAGGCGGGCGACATCCGCGATGTGGTGGGGGATGCGGGGATGTTTGACCGAATCTTGCTCGACGCGCCGTGCAGCGGGCTTGGCGTCATTCGCCGCAAGCCCGATTTGAAATGGGGCAAAGTGCCCGGCGATGTTCACGAAATTGCAGACATTCAGCGCGAGTTGTTACATACGGCAGCGGGTGCGCTCAAACCGGGCGGCGTGCTGGTGTACTCGACGTGCACCGTGGCTCCGGAAGAGAACGAAGCGATGATCGCGGCGTTTCTTGCCGAGCATCCGGAGTTTTCCGGAGATCCGCTGCACCCGCATCTGCCTGCGCAGGTAATGGAAGGAACGGCGGAAGACGCGTTCTCCGTGCAGATCTTCCCGCAGCAGTTTGGAAGCGATGGATTTTTTATCGCTCGTTTGCGTCGGAATTCATAAGGCACGTCCTTTGAACATAATGGAAAGAAGGTGAGTCTGATCGAAAGCTTGGAACTTTTTGAAGCGAAGCCGCCTCTGCAACTTTTGGCAATGAAGTTGGAGGAGTTGGAAGCGTTTGTGCAAGAACTCGGCCAGCCGAAGTTCCGCGCCAAGCAGATTTTTACGTGGTTGCATCAGAAGCGTGTCACTTCGGTGGACGAGATGAGCAACTTGCCGCAAGCGTTTCGCGAGCTGTTGAAAAGCAAAGCGGCTGTTACCACGATGAAGGAGGTCACCCGTCAAGTTTCGGTGGACGGGACGATCAAGTGGTTGTGGGAGTTGCACGACGGAGCGACGATTGAGACCGTGCTGATGCGCCATGATTACGGCAACTCGGTCTGCGTGTCTTCGCAAGTCGGTTGCCGGATGGGATGCACGTTCTGCGCGTCGACGCTCGGCGGACTCGTGCGTCACTTGTCGGCGGGTGAGATTGTGGAGCAGCTCTTGAACGTGCAGCGCTTCCTCGATGAAGAGGAAGGGCGCGTTTCCAGCGTCGTGATGATGGGCTCGGGCGAACCGCTCGAGAACTACGACGCCGCGATGAAGTTCGTCGATCTGATCAACGATCCGAACGGCCTTGGCATCGGAGCGCGGCACATCACCATCTCCACCGTCGGCCTCGTTCCGGCGATTCGCCGTCTGGCCGATGAAAAACGCCAGATCACCTTGGCGATCTCGCTGCATGCGACGCGGGACGAAATTCGCTCGGCGATGATGCCGATCAACCGGGCGTTCAGCATCGACCAGTTGCTTGACGCCTGCAAGTATTACTTCAAGCAGACCGGCCGCCGCCTCTCGTTTGAGTACGCGCTCGTCGGCGGTCAGAACGACAAACTGGAGCACGCGCGCGAACTGGCGGGCTTGCTCGGACACTTGGACTGCCATGTCAACTTGATCCCGGTCAACTACGTGCCGGAGCGCGGATACACGCGCACGCCGAAGGAGCAAATCCGCGCGTTCGTCGCGGAATTGCAACGCCTCGGCGTCAACGCGACCGTTCGCCGGGAAAAAGGCCACGACATCGCGGCCGCCTGCGGGCAACTGCGCGCAGAACAGGGGAGAAATTAAGAGGTGATGGAGGATGCTAGTTGCGGCTAAGACCCATGTAGGTCTTGTGCGTCAGTTGAACGAAGACTCCTACGCGGTTGTGGCACATCAACAACCGCACGGCGTCGCCGTCGTCGCTGACGGTATGGGGGGGCACCTTGCGGGTGAGGTGGCCAGCGCCTTGGCAGTCGAAGCGGTGCTCAAAAGACTCACGGAGAACACCGAAAGCGAACCTCTCGAACCGCAAGACTCCTTGGTCGCAGCGATCAAGGACGCCAACCAGGCGGTTCATGAGCGCGCGTTGTCTCAGCAAGGCTTGAACGGCATGGGCACGACGTTGATCGTCACGCTGTTTGATCAAGAGCAGATCCACCTCGGCCACATCGGCGACTCCCGCGCGTACCTGCTTCAAAGCGGCGACCTTCGCCAAGTGACCGACGACCACACGCTGGTCAACGAGTTGTACAAAAACGGGCAGATCACGCTGGACGAAGCGATGAACCACCCGCAGCGCAACATCGTGACCCGCGCTGTCGGGACGGACGAGCGCGTGCAGCCGGACTTGTTGCAGTTGGAGTGGAACGAAGGCGACATCTTGATGATTTGCTCGGACGGGCTGACCAACATGGTGGAAGAGCGGCTCTTGTCGGACATCTTGCGCGCCGAAGTTCCGCTGTCCGCCAAAGTCGACGTTTTGATCGAAAAAGCGATCGTCTCCGGCGGCCATGACAACATCACCGTCGTCCTCGTACAAAACCAGGCGGAGCGAGGTGATGCAACGTGATCGGACGAAAGCTCGGCAATCGCTATGAAGTTTTCGAGCAGATCGGCGGCGGCGGGATGGCGGTCGTCTACCGGGCGCTCGACACGTTGCTCAACCGCAACGTTTCGATCAAAGTGCTGCGGGCGCAATTCTCGACGGACGACGACTTTGTGCGCCGCTTCCGCCGCGAAGCGCAAGCGGCCGCTTCGCTGTCGCACCCCAACGTCGTCAACATCTACGACGTCGGCGTCGAGAACGACGAGTACTACATCGTCATGGAGTATGTGGACGGTCTGACGCTCAAGGAGATCATTCAAGACCGTGCGCCGCTTCCCGTTCCGGAAGCGATCGACATCGCGAAACAGATTTGCGCGGCCCTCGGCCACGCGCATGAAAACAACATCGTGCACCGCGACATCAAGCCGCACAACATCTTGATCGGCAAGGACGGCCGCGTCAAAGTCACCGACTTCGGCATTGCGCGGGCGATCACGTCAAACACGATCACGCAGGACGGTTCGGTGCTCGGCTCCGTGCACTACTTCTCCCCGGAGCAGGCGCGGGGCGGGATCACCGACGTCAAATCGGACATCTACTCGCTGGGCGTGGTGCTCTACGAAATGGTGACCGGCGAATTGCCGTTCTCCGGCGAGACGCCGATTTCCGTGGCGCTCAAGCACTTGCAAGACCACTTCGTGGAGCCGCGCGAAATCAACCCGTCGCTTCCGCAGTCGGTGGAGAACATCATCTTGAAGTCGCTCGCCAAGGACCCGCTCGTCCGCTACCAGACGTCCCGCGAGATGTACCGCGATCTGGAGAAAGCGCTGCTCTACCCGAACGTCGCCAAGTTTACGATCCCCGACGTCGACGAGCAACAGACGATCCAGATGCCCGCTGTCGGCCTGCGCAACGCCGGGATGGAATCGCTCCCGTCGCGTAGCCAAAAACAGCCGGAAGCGGTCAACCCAGCGTCTCTGGAAGCGGAAGAAGCGGCGAAGAATCCGGAAGACGGCAAACCGCAGGGCAAGAAAAAGTTCTGGCGGCCGGTGATCTGGCTGTTTGCGATCTTTTTGCTGCTCGGCGTGGGGGCGGTCACCGCGTACTCGCTCGTGACCAACTTCATGGGCGAACCGGATGTCACAATGCCGAAAGTCGAAGGCATGAAGTACGACGACGCGGTGAAACAACTGGTGCAAGCGGGCCTTGACATCAACAACATTTCCCGCCAGGACGAAACGAGCAACGACGTCGCGCCGAACGTGGTCATGAAACAAGACCAATACCCCGGCAAGACGATCAAAGCGAACCGTCCGGTCACGCTGACCGTCTCCATCGGAGCCGAGAAGTTCAACATGCCGAACGTCGTCAAGATGAACATCAACGATGCCAAGTCGGCGCTTCTGGCGAAGAACATCTCGGAGTCGAACATCACCGTCACCGAGAAGGAAGACCCCGACAACGCGGCGGGCGCCGTGCTTTCGCAGTACCCGGATGCCGACACCAAAGTCGATCCTTCGGTCAAAGTCAAACTGACCGTCTCCAAGGGCGTTCAGAAAGTCAAAATTCCGGACGTTGCCAACAAATCGACCGAGGATGCCAAAAAAGCGCTGGAGAGCGCGGGCTTGAAACTCGGCCAAGTGATCAACATGCAAAACGCGAACGTTCCCAAGGACGCCGTCATCTCCACCTCGCCGTTTAAAGCGGGCGATGAAGTGAACAAAGGCGAAACGGTCGGCCTGATCGTCTCGGCAGGACCGCCGCCGAGCGACAGCGCAACCCAACCGAAGAAGAAAAACGTCAACGTCACCGTGGAAGTCAAAGACGGCAAGAAAATTTCCGTCAAGATCATCCGCAACGACTCCCGCGGCGTCTCGAACGTCGTGGACGGCGATGTGATCACGGCGACGAAGGTCTACACGATCGAGTGCATCGTCCAACCGGACCAAATCGCTTCGATTGAGGTCTACCAAGACGGAGCACCGTCGAAGACCATCCCGGTTCCGTACGAAGACCAATAACCATACATCTATACGCTGCGGCAGGAGGTTGTACATGCCGGAAGGGATTATCACCAAAGCGATCTCTGGATTTTATTACGTGCAAGAAGGAGACGTCGTGCGCCAATGTCGGGCGCGCGGCGTTTTTAAGAAAAACGGCATCACCCCGCTGGTCGGGGACCGCGTGCTCTACGAGCCGATCGGCAGCGAGGGCGTCGTCAATGAAGTGCTGCCCCGCAAAAACGAATTGGTCCGCCCTCCGGTGGCGAACCTCGACCAAGCGGTGTTGACCTTCTCCGCCAAAGAGCCGGAATTTAACCCGAAACTGCTCGACCGCATGCTCGTGCATGTGGAGCGTGCCGATTTGCCGGCCGTGATCGTCCTCACCAAAGTGGACTTGCTGGCGGACCCGTCAGAAGCAGAAACGTGGTTGCAACCCTACCGCGAGATGGGCTACGAAACGGCTCTCCTCGCGACCAAACAGGGCGAGGGTCTGGAGCGCGTGCGCGGCCTGTTGCAAGACAAGCTCTCCGGGCTGGCCGGCAACTCCGGCGTCGGCAAATCGACGCTGCTGAACGCTTTGATGCCCGGTCTCAACTTGAACACCGCTGAAATTTCGCAAAAGCTCGGACGAGGCAAACACACCACGCGCCATTCGGAAATCTACCGAGTGTTCGACGGCACGTTCGTCATCGACACGCCGGGGTTCTCGACGCTGGAATTTGCCGAGATGGAGCCGGAAGACCTCTCGCAATACTTCCGTGACATCTGGGACGCAAGCCATGATTGCAAATACCGCGGCTGTCTCCACGAAAACGAAGACGGTTGCGCCGTCCGCACAGGCTCCGAATCGGGTCGTCTCAGCGCAGGCCGCTACCGCCATTACTTGGAGTTTCTCGCCGAGCTCAAAGAAGCGAAAGAGTACCGCTACTAAGAGGAGGTCACCCTTCATGGACATCCGCATCGCACCTTCGATCCTCTCCGCCGACTTCTCGAAGCTGGGCGAAGAGATCGCTTCCGTCGAACAGGGCGGGGCTGATTGGCTGCACGTGGACGTGATGGACGGGCACTTCGTCCCGAACATCACGATCGGCCCGCTGGTCGTGGAAGCGATCAAGCCGCACACGAAATTGCCGCTCGACTGCCATCTGATGATCACGAACCCCGACACCTACATCCCGGCGTTTGCCAAAGCGGGTGCCGACGTGATCACCGTGCATGTGGAAGCGTCGCCGCATCTGCATCGCACCTTGCAGCTGATTCGCTCGCTGGGCGTCAAAGCGGGCGTCGCGCTCAACCCGCACACGCCGATATCGCTGATTGAACATGTGCTCACCGATCTCGACATGGTGTTGCTGATGACCGTCAATCCGGGCTTTGGCGGGCAGAAGTTCATTCAAAACGTCGTCCCGAAGATCAAAGATCTGCGCCGGGTGCTTGACGCGCAAAATCTCCAGCACGTCGAGATCGAAGTGGACGGCGGCATCAACGAAGAGACGTCGCGCATCGTGCGCGATGCCGGAGCCAACGTGCTCGTGGCAGGCAGCGCGGTCTACAACGCCGCGGACCGCCGCGAAGCCATCTCCCGCATCCGCGGGTAAGGTTCGAAAACGCAAGAAAAAACAAGGCTCGTCCCGCATCATAAAGTCCATCCGGGAACATAGGATGTACTAATCGGGAGAGCCCAAACGAGAACGGCCGCTCCCGTCAGTGCGACGGAGGCGGCCGTTTTTTCGTTGCACAAAATGCAATCATACGAATATATTGTACCGTGAAAGCGGATGGGCGGGATGCCCAACTCGACGAAGAGAGGTGCTGCTGTTTGATCCGAACTCGATCACGGGGGTGGAAGCTCACAGCCAAACGAAGCAGCGGCGTTGTTCTGGCGAGTGCCGGACTCTTTGTCGTCGCTCGATTCCTGCCGCCCGAGATGTGGATGGCCGGAATCGGGATCGCCCTGGTGTGGGCCGGATGGGTCCTGTTCAAAAGCTAAACCAATGAAAAGCTAGAAGGAGGGGTCACTTTGCGCTTTTACACGATAAAGTTGCCTCGTTTCTTAGGCGGGATTGTCAAAGCGATGCTGAATGCGTTCCAAAAGGAAAAATAAAAAAGCACCCTCGCAGGTGCTTTTTTATTTCTCTCACATTTAGATCGCGCGTTTGATCTTACCAGCTTTCAAGCAACGGGTGCAGACATTAACGCGTTTCACAGTGCCGTTGACGTTTGCACGAATCTTTTGGATGTTCGGCAGCCAGCGACGTTTGGTCAGAATATGGGAGTGAGAAACTTGGTTCCCGGTCTTCGGGTCTTTCCCACAGATCTCGCAACGTTTTGCCATCGTATTTGCACCTCCTTACGATAAATCCTTCGGTCCGATGACTTTTCCAGTTCTCAATAAAAAACGGACAAGTCGCAAACACTCACTTATATTACCATAGGCATTCGTAGCTTGCAAGCATCCGAACGGAAACTCTCGACAATATTTTTGCCGGCGTCACTGTGAGACTTTTCCTTTAAACGGTTCTGTAGTACACTGTTGGTGCTAGCTGTCCGAGAGTTTACAGGAGGTGTGTTTGGATCATGCCAAAAGTAATAGTAACGGAACTTGGGAAGATCGAGATCGCGGAAGATGTCATCGCGATGGTTGCAGGTCACGCAGCGCTGGATTGCTACGGGCTTGTGGGCATGGCGTCCCGCAAACAGGTCAAAGATAGCATCACCGAATTGCTGGGTCGCGAAAACTTGAGCCGCGGCGTGCAAGTTCGCACGGAAGGCGATGAAGTCATCGTCGATATGTACATTATTGTAAGCTATGGTACGCGTATTTCCGAAGTGGCGCACAACGTGATGGACAAGGTGAAATACACGTTGCAAAACTACTTGGGGCTCAAGGTGGAACAAGTGAACGTTATCGTTCAGGGGGTTCGCGTCACTGGTGAGAGGTAACGAAGGAGGTTTCTATACTCTATGAGTCAACACTTAGATGGCACTATGTTCGTACAAATGGTCATGGCCGGACATCGCAACTTAGAAACGAATAAGGACCAGGTCAACGCCTTGAACGTGTTCCCGGTTCCGGACGGAGACACCGGTACGAACATGAGCTTGTCGATGACATCCGGTGTGACCGAGCTTCGCAAATACATAGACCAACCGCTCTACCGTGCGGCCGAAGCCGTTTCCACAGGCTTGCTGATGGGCGCGCGCGGCAACTCGGGCGTGATTTTGTCCCAGTTGTTCAGAGGGTTCTCGAAAGCGGTTGCGAAGCAGACGTCCGTCGACGCGCAGAAATTTGCAGACGCGCTGCAAAACGGCGTGACCACCGCATATTCGGCGGTTGTCAAGCCTGTGGAAGGCACGATCCTCACCGTGGCGAAGGACGCGGCCCGCGCCGCCCAAGCTGCGGCGAAATTGCCGGGAGCAACCGTCCTCTCCGTCATGGAAGCGACCTTGGAAGAAGCGGAGGCGTCGCTCAAGCGCACGCCGGACATGCTTCCGGTCTTGAAACAGGCCGGCGTGGTCGATTCCGGCGGGCAGGGTCTCGTTTGCATCTACCAAGGCTGGCTCTCCGGTCTGAGCGGCCGCGACGTCGTCGGTACTCTGGAAGTCACCGCGCCGTCTAAGGAGAAAGTTTTGACTCCTGCGGCTGCTTACTCACACGGGGACGGGGACTCTGAATATGGTTATTGTACAGAGTTCATCATTCGCCTGGAGAAAGCGGCGGCGGATGAATCGGCGATGGAGAAATCGGTTCGCTCGGCGCTGATGGATTTGGGCGATTCCATGCTGGTTGTCGCAGCGGACGAACTGGTCAAAGTGCACATCCATGCGCTGCAGCCGGGCAACGTGCTGAACGCTGCGATGAAGTTTGGCGCTCTGACCCGCATCAAGATCGACAACATGACCGAACAAAACCACAACCTGCGACTCCTGGATTCGGAAGAAGCGGCGGAGGCTGCAGCCGAAGCGGCTGCAGGACCGAAGTTGAACGGAGCAACCAAACCGTACGGCATCGTCACCGTCACGACCGGCACCGGGTTGGTGGACGTGTTCAAGTCGCTGGGCGTCGAAGGCATCATCGAAGGCGGGCAGACGATGAACCCGAGCACCGAGGACATCGTCAACGCCGTGAAGCAATTGCAAGCGGAGCGCGTGTTTATCCTTCCGAACAACTCCAACATCATCATGGCGGCGGAACAAGCCAAGACCGTACTCGGCGACACCGTCACCGTGATTCCGACCAAGTCGATTCCGCAAGGTATTGCGGCGGCGCTGACGTTTGACGCCAACTCCGCGGCCGACTCCAACGAGAACGCCATGAAAGCGGCGATCTCGCGCGTAAAGTCCGGCTCGATCACCCAAGCGGTGCGCGATTCGGTGTACCAAGACTTGGAGATCAAGGAACACGACTTCATGGGCATGCAGGAAGGCAAAGTCGTGGCGCTTGGGAAGGAATTGGATTTGACCGCCATTGCGTTGCTTGAGAAAATGGTAGACGAGGAAAGCGAAGTCGTCACCGTGTTCTACGGCGATCAAATTTCCGAAGCAGAAGCAGAGCAATTGGTCGAAGCGGCTCAGGCGCAATTCGACCACTGTGAATTTGAACTTCATGAGGGCGGGCAACCGCTGTACTCGTATATCTTCTCCGTCGAATAGGCGGAAGGGACCGACGGCCCTGTCGCATGGCGGCAGGCCGTTTTTTACGGTAAGGCTTAGGGGGAACGAAGTATGTCTTCATCATTTCGCCATTCATTTGATATCATCGGGCCGATCATGATCGGTCCTTCCTCGTCCCACACCGCCGGGGCTGCCCGCATCGGGCGGATTGCCCGCAATTTGTTCGGAGAAGAGCCGGAAATCGCGGAAATTTTGCTGTACGGCTCGTTTGCCAAGACGTATCGCGGACACGGAACCGACGTGGCGTTGGTGGCGGGGTTGCTGAACTTTCCCACACACGACAACCGTATCCCGAAGTCGTTGCAAATCGCCAAGGAGTCCGGCATCGCGGTCACGTTCAAACCGGGGCCGCCCAATCCGGATTATCACCCGAACACCGTGCGTATCAAGCTCTCCAAGGGCGAGCGCAAATTTGAGATGCTCGGCGTCTCGATCGGCGGGGGCGCGGTGGAGATCTTGGAGATCGACGGCTTTAAAGTCAAGATGACCGGCCAGTACCCGACGCTCGTCATCCCGCATGCCGACCGTTTTGGCGTGATCGCTGCGGTGACGACGATTTTGTCAAAGCACCAGTTGAACATTTCGTTTATGGAAGTATCCCGTCGCGGGCGCGGATCGGAAGCGCTGATGTTGATTTCAACAGATGAGCAGCCGCCTGCCGAGGCAGTGGCTGAAATACAGCTCTTGGAAGCCGTCAAGCGCGTCTCTTCCATCGAAGCTTCTTGAGGAGGAACGACAGATGAGATTTACCAATTTGGCGGAGATGGTTGCGATCTGCGAGCAAGAAGGCAAGCCGATCTACGAATTGATGATTGAAGAGCACGTCCAAGAGACGGGCACCACCCGGGAGAAAGTCATCGAGCAGATGACCGAATCGTTCCATGTGATGATGCAGTCGGTGGAGCGCGGATTGACGGAAGACATCCGCTCTTTTTCCGGATTGACGGGCGGCGACGCCAAGCGCGTCTATGAATACGCGCAAAAAGGCAAGACCCTGCTCGGCAAACAAGCGACCGAAGCGGTGGCGATGGCGCTGTCCACGTCGGAAGTCAACGCGGCGATGGGACTCGTCGTTGCAACGCCGACCGCCGGTTCTTGCGGCATCTTGCCGGGCGTGCTTTCTTCGCTCAAACAATCGCTTGGCGCGACGGAAGAACAACTGGTGCTCGGCATGTTCACCGCAGCGGCTGTCGGCTATGTCGTGGCGAACAACGCCTCGATTTCGGGTGCGGGCGGCGGTTGCCAAGCAGAAGTCGGCTCCGCGACGGCGATGGCAGCCGCAGCGGCGGTGGAACTTGCAGGGGGATCGCCCACGCAAGCGATTCAAGCGGCAGGGCTCGCGTTGAAAAACGTCCTCGGCCTCGTCTGCGATCCGGTTGCCGGACTGGTGGAAATTCCGTGCATCATCCGCAACGGATTCGGCTCCGTCTTGGCGCTGGCAGGCGCGGACATGGCGCTGGCGGGCGTGCGCAGCGTGATCCCGCCCGACGAAGTGATCCTCGCGATGTACAACATCGGCAAACAGATGCCGGTCGAGTTGCGCGAAACCGCGCTCGGCGGACTCGCCGACACGCCGACCGGCCGCCGTTTGGAAAAACAAATCTACGGAGACGACACGAAAGAAGCGTGACGTAAACGTGACAACGAATCTGGATCTTACCGCAACTCCGATCAGCGTCTTGCCGGGCGTCGGCCCGCAACGGCTGAAGACCTTGGCGCTGCTCGGCATTCAGACGGTGCACGACCTGCTCGAATACTTCCCGTTTCGCTACGAAGACCGCAACGCCCAACCGGGCCGCGAGTTGGCGGACGGCACGCGGGTGACGGTGCGCGTCATCGTGGACGGCATGGCCGGCGTCAAGTACAAGGGCCGCCGCAACTCCACGACGATCGTACCGGTGGTGACGGAGGACTACAAACGCCTCCACGCCGTCTGGTTCAACCAACCGTATCTCAAAGACCAACTGATTCCCGGCCGCAAATTGACGATCACCGGCAAGTACGACGAACGCCGCCGCAGCATCGCCGTGGCGACGCACGACTTCGTGGTGGCGGGCGAGACGGTGCACAGCGACCGAATCGTTCCCGTGTACAACGTCAAAGCGGACATCACGCCGAAGCTGTTGCGCAACTTGCTCTCGTCGGCGCTGAAAAAGTACGGCGACGACGTTCCGGAGCGTTTGCCGCAAGTATTGCGCCAACGCTACAAGCTGATTGACCGCCGACACGCGATGAAGGAAATTCACTTTCCGACCAACGGCGACGGACTGCATCAGGCGCGCCGCCGCTTGATTTTTGAGGAGTTTTTTCTGTTCCAACTGAAACTGCAGGCGTTTCGCTGGTTGCACCGCCATGAACAACCGGGGGTGGAGCACCAGATTCCGGAGGATCTCTTGGAACAGTTTTGTAAGCGTTTACCATTTGCGATGACGGGAGCGCAGCGCCGCGTGGCGCACGAGGTGGTGCGGGACATGACGCAGCGGGTGCCGATGAACCGCTTGATCCAAGGCGACGTAGGCTCCGGCAAGACGATCCTCGCGTTTCTCGCGCTCTTCATCGCGGTGGCGTCCGGGCATCAAGGGGCGATCTTGGTGCCTACGGAGATTCTCGCCGAACAGCACTTTCGCGCCGCCGTCGACTTGTTAGAGCCGCTCGGCTGCCGCATCGGGCTCTTGATCGGCTCGCAAAAAGACCGCGAGCGCCGCGACGTGCTCGCGAAGATCGCGGACGGTGAAATCAACGTCGTGATCGGGACACACGCTCTGCTGGAAGAAGGCGTGCAGTTCAAATCGCTCTCGGTGGTCGTCACCGACGAACAGCATCGCTTCGGCGTGGAGCAGCGCGCGATCTTCCGGCAAAAAGGCCACGCGCCCGACGTGTTGTTCATGTCGGCGACCCCGATTCCGCGCACGCTTGCGATGTCGGTGTTCGGCGACCTCGATGTGTCGATCGTCGACGAACTTCCGGCGGGACGCCAGCCGATTCAAACGTATTGGGTCACGCCGGACAAGGAAGAGCGCGCCTTGCGCTTCGTCCGCAACGAACTCGTGAAGGGCAGACAAGCTTACATCGTCACTCCGCTCGTCGAAGAGTCGGAAAAAATCGAAGGTGTCGTCAACGCCACCGACCTCTACCTGATGCTCAAGGAGTGGTTTGCCGGCTACGAAGTCGGGCTTCTGCACGGCAAACTCCGCCCCGCGGAGAAGGAAGAGGTCATGCGCAAGTTCACGAACAACGAGATTCAAGTGCTCGTCTCCACCACCGTCATCGAAGTCGGCGTCAACGTGCCGAACGCGACGGCGATGATGGTTTACAACGCCGAACGCTTCGGTCTTGCTCAGTTGCATCAGTTGCGCGGCCGGGTCGGGCGGGGCGAGCACGCGTCGAGCTGCATCTTGATGTCGAAGCCGGACACGGAAGCGGGGCAAGAGCGGATGAAAGCGATGGTGGCAACCCAAGACGGGTTCGTGTTGGCGGAAAAAGACCTGCACTTGCGCGGCCCCGGCGAGTTTTTCGGCGTCCGTCAAAGCGGCATCCCGGAATTCAAGATCGGCGACTTGCTCCAAGACGCCAAGATCATGGAAGTAGCCCGCCAAGAAGTGCAGCAGTTGATCGCCGCGCCCGACTTCTGGACGCTGCCCGCCTTCCAACCGCTGGTCGAGTTCTTGAAATCGGAAAAAGTTCTGCTGCAACGAGCGGGAGATTAGACATAATGCCGGCGCTCTTCGTCCATCCTAGTTCTAGAAGCAAGTCATGTTGGAGGAGGACGGCCGATGAGCAAGCCGAAAGTTCCGTTCGTGTTGGGTTACCGCACGGCAGCCCTACGGTTTCGCAACGAAGTCGCCATGGAACTCGGACTGGACTTGGGGCCGGATACCAAGCGCCGGCCGTTGCCGATTCAAGCGATCGACGGACCGCTCGCGAAACGGATGATCGAATTGGCGGAGAAACACATGCAAAGAGGACGGTCCTGGTGAGGATCGTCCTTTTTTCAATTAATTTTCAGGATGCTCTTACAAAATGGCTCCTTTTGATTTATAGTGTATTTATGGAAAATACGCACAAAAAGGACAGGGGTGGAACGATGATCGGGATGGCCGGGCAAATTGAAATCTTGCGACAACAGCTTCTGGAAACCGTTGACCGTTGCAGCGGCGACTTTTTGCACCCGAGCGTCCTGCGTGTCTCCCAAGAGCTTGATGAATTGATCGTTCAGTTTCAACAACTGCAACGGCTGGAACACCTGCGGCGACGCGAGCCGACTATTTAGGGTGCTTGTCGTTTGGAGGCATCATGATCTGGATAAAAAACTGAAACAGGACGATGAGGATGAACACCAGCGAGGCGAAGATCGCCACTTCCGTTTCTGTAAAGTTCCATTTCATTGCCATCCCCCGCTTTCTCTAAATCTGCGAAATTTCGTTGAGCGCTGTCTGCACCGTCAGCCCCAACTCCAGCTCTTGTTGGGATTCGGGCATACGGCCTTGGGCGGTGACATATTGAATATTGGTTAGTTCTTGTTCCATCCGTTTGAGAATGTCTTGCAGCCGGTTGCCCCAGGGCTGTTGCTCCGGCGGGCCGGCGAGCAAAGCATTTTTGACTCCTTGGAGGTCGCCGAGCGTATTGGAAATTTCATCGGCCGACTGTTGAATGGCCATCAACTTCAACTGCTCGCTCATGTTGGACATGACAGGTTCACGCTCCTCTGCGAATAGGATGTGTGGAGAGCCTCTCTCTCATGCTGGTTCGTTCTTGCCAAAAGTGATAGAGTCGTGGTACATTCGGACACGAGAAGAAACTAGGAAGGAAGACATCGTGTGCGAAACAGAAGGAATGCTAACTCAAGCACCCGCACGGTCGGCCTCTTGCTCGTGCTTTTTGCCGTGCTTGTGACCGTCCTTTATTCGGGGGCGTATTTGCGGATGCACAGCCGACCCGCAGCGCCGATTCACGCCTATATGCCGCAAGCCAAAGTTCCGATTCTTATGTACCACTCGATCGCGGAACCGGGCAAAGATCTCAGCGTTTCGACGAAAGACTTTGAAGAGCAGTTGAAGTGGCTCGCCGAGAACGGCTTTACCCCGATCACGCTCGGGCAGTTGGAGCGGTATTGGGACGGGTCCTATGAAGTGGACGGCAAACCGGTCGTCATCACGTTTGACGACGGCTATTTGGACAATTATACCGACGCATATCCGGTCTTATTGAAATATCATGACCCCGCGACGATCTTCATCATCACCGACTCGATCAAGCGGAAGAATCACATGAGTTGGGACCAGATGAAGGAGATGCACGCGCACGGCATTGAATTCGGTTCGCACATGGTCTATCATTCAAACTTCCTTCATACGGCCCTCGATCAGATCTCTTGGGAGTTGACCGCCAGCAAACGGGCTTTGGAAAAAGGCCTCGGCTCGCCGGTCACGACGTTTTGCTACCCCGGCGGCGGTTTGATTCCCGAAGCGTCGCGTCTCGTGCACGACGCGGGGTACACGATCGCCGTCACGACCCAGGACGAGTGGGCCGATCAAAGCCAAGACCGCCTGCTGTTGTCCCGCGTGCGCGTGGTCGGCGGCATGAAGCTCGACGAATTTGCGCGCCGCCTGCAAGCTCCTCTGCAGCAATAGACATCAAAAACCCGTGCTCACGTTTGCAGCACGGGTTTTTCTGTGATCTGAAAAAATCAAAAACCCGCGTCCGGGTATACGCGGGTTTTTGCCTACCGTTTGCACGATAGGAACTGGGAGAGGAGAAACCGGAGGAAGAGCTTATGGGGAAACCTAAGCCTTCTCCGCGGTTGCCTGCAACAGCTCACGCCGTTGCTATCTCTAGCATGACCGGGGGGACGGCTTGTTATACAGGGCGCGAAAAAATTTCTTCGTTTGCCTGAAGTTGGAGTGGATTGGCGTTCTATGGTAAAGTAAGGACGAGGAGTTGAATTCAGCATGCGTGTGATCTCAGGAGAGTTTCGCGGCAGACGGCTGGCCGCAGTGCCGGGCCAGAACACGCGCCCGACGACCGATAAAGTCAAAGAATCCATGTTTAACATCATCGGCCCGTACTTTGAAGGCGGCACCGCGCTGGACTTGTTCGCCGGAACCGGCGGATTGGGGCTGGAAGCGTTGTCGAGGGGCATTGAGAAGGCGGTTTTTATCGACTCGGATCACCGAGCGATTTCCGTTGTCCGCGAGAACGCGCGAACGCTTGGGATCAGCCAAGCCCGCGCCGAGATCTTCAAAAACGACGCACGGCGCGCGCTCGATGCGCTGGCGGCGCGCGGAATGAAGTTTGATCTGGTCTTTTTGGACCCTCCTTATAAATTGACCGGGCTTTATGAGGAATTGATCTTGAAAATGCAAGAGTTGGATCTCTTGGAGCCGCGGGCGTATGTGATTGCGGAACATGCCGCAGACGTCAAGTTGCCCGACGCGTATGGAAAATTGTCACGCTGGCGGCTGGCGGAGTACGGGGAGATCGGGATCAGTTTTTATGAACTGGAAGCAGCAGAAACTGGAGAAGCAGGAGCAGAAGGAGATGCAGAAACAGATGAAGATCGCCATTTATCCGGGCTCGTTTGATCCGTTGACTTTGGGTCATCTGGACATCGTCGAGCGCAGTTCGAAGATTTTTGACAAGCTGATCGTGGCCGTGATGGTCAACCCGCATAAGAACCCGTTGTTCACGGAAGAGGAGCGCAAAGACTTGATCCGGGAAGCGGTCAAGCACCTGCCGAACGTGGAAGTGGATTCGTTCCCGGGCCTGCTCGTCAACTACGCACAACGCAAAGGGGCGAGCGCGATCATCAAAGGGCTGCGCTTCGTTTCGGACTTTGAATCGGAGTTGCAAATGGCCGCTCTCAACCGTCAGATGTACGAAGAGGCGGAGACGCTGTTCATGCCGACGTCGCAGAAGCATTCCTATCTGTCGTCGAGCATCGTCAAGGAAATCGCGCGCCACGGCGGCCCGGTGTCCGACCTCGTCCCGTCGCATGTCGAGACGGCGATGCGGGCGAAGTTTGAATTGATGAACTGAGACGTACCTACCTACATAGAAGACAGCAGAGAAAACCAAAGCCTTGCGCGAGGAGGGGAGACCTGTGCGGAAACCAAGGATCGGGTTGGCGCTTGGAGCCGGCGGGGCGAGAGGATTTGCTCATGTCGGCGTGTTGCAGGTGTTGGAGAAGATGGGCATCGAGATCGCTTCCATCGCCGGGAGTTCGATGGGATCGATGGTGGGGGCCTTTTATTGCAACGGGATGGATACCAAGTATCTCGAACAGCTAGCCGTCAACTTGAAACGCCGCCATTGGATTGATTTTACGGTGCCGAAGATGGGTTTTGTCAACGGCACGCGGATCATGGAGATGGTGCGTTTTTTGACCAAGGGGCAGAACATCGAAGACTTGCGCGTGCCGCTTGCCATCGTCGCCACCGACGTGGAGCGGGGCGAGCGGGTCGTGTTTCGCGAGGGTCCGATCGATCAGGCGGTTCGGGCGAGCATTTCGATCCCCGGCATCTTCATTCCGCACCGCTACCAAGGGCGGCTGCTCATCGACGGCGGCGTCATCGACCGCGTGCCGATTCATGTCGCGCGCGAGATGGGCGCGGACATCGTCATCGCGGTGGATGTGGGCTTGTTTGATCGCGAGACGCAGGTGAAGAGCATTTTTGACGTGATCTTTCAGTCGATTGAGATCATGGAGCGGGAGATTTTGCGCTCGCGGATGCTCGATGCCGACCTCGTGATCCGCCCGGATGTCGGACACATCTCCTCGACGGCTTTTACGCAGATCGACGAAGCGGTTCGCTTGGGCCGCGAAGCCACCGAGCGGGTGGCGGAGTTGATTCGCAGCACCATAGATGACTGGAAGGAAGGGGCTTACTCCGATGTCACAACATCCTGACAAACAGCCTCGCCGCTACTGGACCCGCAAAAACATCACAGGCGCGTTGGTTACCGTGGTGATCGCCGCGTCTTTCCTCATCCCGACGCCGTATTACTTGTACCAGCCGGGCACGGCGGAAGTCTTGGCTCCGAAAGTGTCCGTGCAGGGCGGGGACAAGGACGAAAAAGGCGACCTGATGCTGACGACGGTGCTCTCGATGCAGGCTTCGAACATATACTACTTGGCGTATGGATACATCTGGCCGAACACGGAGATCAAAAAAGAAGAGGATGTGCGCGGCAACTTGTCGGACAACGAGTATGACCGGCTGTTGAAGCACATGATGGATTCGTCGCAGCAATACGCGGTGATTTCCGGATTCAAAGCGGCGGGCTTGGCGGTGGACACGACGTATGACGGCGTGTTTGTTCGCAGCATCGTGGAGAACTCCAAAGCGGCGGGCGTTTTGCAAGTGGGCGATGTGATCACCGAAGTCGACGGGAAGCCGGTCGCGAAATCGGACGACCTGATTCAATACATCAACTCCACGAAAAAAGTCGGCGACGAAGTGGACGTGAAGTTCACCCGTACTAACAAAGACAAGCAAGAGCAGAAGGAAGCGAAGATTCCGCTGATGGATTTGACCGATCCGAACGACCCGAAAGCGCAACATCGGGTCGGGTTCGGGGTGTATCCGGAGAACGAGATGAAGATTAAGCCGCCGCGCGAGGTGCAGATTCATGCCGAAGACATCGGCGGGCCGTCGGCGGGGCTGATGTTCTCGCTGGAGATTTACAGCCAGTTGACGGCGGGCGATCTGACCAAGGGGTATCACATCGCAGGAACCGGCACGATCGACATCGACGGCAACGTCGGGCAGATCGGCGGCATCCAGCACAAGATCGTAGCGGCGGATAAGGCGGGGGCGGAGATCTTTTTTGCGCCGGCCGATGTGTTGCCGACCGATGACAACACCAAGGTGGCGAAGCAGGAAGCCGAGAAGATCGGCAGCAAGATGAAGATCGTCTCGGTCAAGACGATGCAAGAGGCGATCGACTATCTGCACAGCTTGCCGGATAAGAAGTAAGGAAAAGTCTCACTCGTGAGGGATGACAGCATGAGAATTAACAAGTATATCGCGGAAACGGGGTATTGTTCCCGGCGCGAAGTGGACCAGCTGATTGCCAAACGGCGGGTCACGATTAACGGGCGGGTGGCGGAACTGGGCAGCACCGTGGAAGAGGACGATGATGTTCGCATCAACGGGAAGCCGATCGCCATCAAGAAGCCGGCGCTGGTTTATCTGGCACTGAACAAGCCGTCGGGCGTCGTCTCGACGACCGACCCGGAGGTGCCGGGAAACATCGTGGATTTTGTGGCGCATCGTGAGCGCATCTTCCCGATCGGGCGGTTGGACAAGGAATCGGAAGGTTTGATTCTCTTGACCAACGACGGTGACATCGTGAATTTGATTTTGCGCAAGGAAGGCAAGCATGAGAAAGAGTACATCGTGTCGGTGGACAAGCCGTTGACGCCGGCGTTTCTGCGCTCCATGTCGAACGGTGTGCGGATTTTGGGGCAGAAGACACTCCCGGCGAAAGTGACGCAAGAGGGGGAGCGGGTGTTTCGCATCGTGCTCACGCAGGGCTTGAACCGTCAGATTCGCCGGATGTGTGAAGCGCTGGGGTATGAAGTGCGGAAGTTGCAGCGGGTGCGGGTGATGAACATTCACCTCGGGTCGCTGGAGAAGGGGCAGTACCGCAACTTGACGGAAGCGGAGATGAAAGAGCTGTTTGAGACGCTCGACTACCAGCCGGAGCGGGAGATCGCCAAGCCGAAATCGGCCTACGTTCCGCCTGCACCGGTAAAAAAGACCTCCCGCCGTCAACTGAAGCCGAACCAAACCCCGAAAAGCCGCAGCAACGCCTCCAAACCCGGCACCCCGGAACGATGGGATCGCGGGGCGGAACAACCCGCGCGCGGCGGGCAAGGGAACCGCGGCGGACAGCAGGGAGACCGCTCGTTCCAGGGGAACCGCGGCGGACAGCAGGGAGACCGCTCGTTCCAAGGGAACCGCGGCGGACAGCAGGGCGGTCGTCCGGGCCGTCAGGGGCAGGGAGGATCGCCGGGCGGGCGCAACCCTCAGGGTCGTTCCGGCGCACCTGCCAAACCGGGCAAACGCCGATAAAAAAAGCACCTGGCCACATTCGGTCAGGTGCTTTTTTCGATGCTAGTTTTGTATGCGTTGGACAGGAGTGGTGTAATCCCACAGCGCCGCCCCCGGCTGCGCGTGCGCGTACCCTTGCGAATAGATGCGGGTCGCCCGCAGGTCCAACTGGAGCATCGGAGATTGCGATTGCTCGCGGGGCATCTTGGTGAGAATAGGTACGACAGCGCGGGCGGAAGCTTTGCGCAACACGTCCCGCCCCCGCTCGTTAAACCCGAGCACGCGTATGTAGTCCGGCCGCCCGTCCGCCGGCAACGCCGCCTGTTCCTCGCGGGTGAAGCCGAGCAGGATCGACGTCAACGCCCGCTGAATCTTGGTCCACGTGTACCGCTTGGTCTTGGCGTAGGCGATCAACTCCTGCACCGTGTCCACCCGCCGGGCGGCTTCGATCAAGCGCGCTTCCAACCCTTCATCCACACCGACAAATTCCGCCAAACTCTCCGGAGCGGCGCGGTGCAACAGCGTAAACAGCGGTTGCCGGAAGTTCTCCCAGCGCATCGGACCGCGCCCGGCGGCGAATTCCTCGCGCAAGATCTGATAGGACAGCTCCGGCAACAGTGCTTCTGCCGTCTCAATGCCGCGCTCCAGCGTCGCTTTGCGAATGGCGGTGGCGCTGGCGATCTTGGGATGGGTGATTTTTTCCTCATTGTATCCGGCGGCGATGCGCGTGATCGTCGCAGGCTGGATCGACGAATCCAAACGGCGCAGAGCTGCCAGGTATTCCAGCCCCAACATGTTGTTGGGCTGCCCGACCACACGCTCGTCCAACTCCGGCTCGCCTTCTGCGTAACGGACGAGCGCGGCACCGGTTGCGCGCGGGTAGGAGACCCCTTTTTGCAATTCGGACTGAATGTAGGATTGCAGAAGCGGGGGTTCATCGACTATGATGGAGCAGAGCCGATTGAGAGATTCGATCTCGCCGCTCTCGCTGCCAAAGCAGAGCGAGTCGACAGCGCCGAGCGCATCCAGCACCGCAACCGAGCCATAAGCAAACAACGTTGCGCTTTGTGTCGAATAGGCAACGGGCAGCTCCAGCACCAAGTCCACCCCTTGCTGCAACGCCATCCGGGCGCGTGCCCACTTGTTGACGATGGCGGGTTCGCCGCGCTGCAGAAAGTGCCCGCTCATCACGGCGACGATCGCGTCGGCCCCCGTTTGGAGCCGGGATTGTTCCACATGGTAGAGATGCCCGTTGTGCATGGGATTGTATTCGACAATCACGCCGGTGACGTGCATGGGCGTTTCCTCCTGTCTTGAGAGACGATTCCAACAGGCTTCATTATAGCAAGCAACCTCTTTATTGACAATTTGCCAACTCCTAGCTATAATGAACTCTGTTGCTTACGAGGTGATATCGTTGAAACTGCGTTGGCGTGACTTGCGCGAAAGCACCAATGGTGTTGATATTCAGGAGTCGGTCGAATTGCCGACCCTGGTGAAAGAGAATCGCCAGTTGATTTCTCTGTCGCCGGTCCAAGTGGACTTGCACGGAGAGGAGACAGCAGGTGTTGTGAAGGTGGAGGGGAAACTGTCTGCCACCGCAACGTACCGTTGTTCTCGCTGTCTGGTTGATTTTTCGGAAGAGCTGCACGTCCCGTTTGCCGAGCAGTTTGTCCAAGTTGAGGAGGACGAGCTTGCCGATGCCGAAGCTTCCCTCGGGGAAGAAAGCAACCCGGTTGTCGGTGATGCGTTTGACTTGACACCGTTTGTGGAGCAGGAGGTAGCGCTTGCGTTGCCGTATGCCCCGTTGCACGCAGAGGACTGCAAAGGCCTGTGCCTGTCGTGCGGTGTGAACCTCAACGAGACGACGTGTTCGTGCAACACGGAACGAATCGACCCTCGATTAGCGGATCTGGCTAAATTTTTTGAGTCTGACAAGTAGAGCATTCTTCTCTTCTTTATTATAAGGAGGTGTATTTAGAGATGGCAGTACCGCAACATCGTACTTCGAAGACCCGTAAACGCATGCGCCGCACCCACTTCAAACTGACCCTGCCGGGTATGGTTGAGTGCCCGCAATGCCACGAGATGAAGCTGGCTCACCGCGTTTGCAAAAACTGCGGCACCTACAAAGGCCGCACGGTCGTGGAAAACAACTAATTCTTAGTTGTCAAAAGCAAGTGCTCTTAGAAGCACTTGCTTTTTGCATTTTTTTGACGTATTTTGACGCACTTTTCGCGCTTTTTTTGACGGAAAATATTTCTCGGAAACTAGGTTGTATTTCGGGAAGTACTTTTATATACTTCTAATAGCACTAGGTACTAAAAACAGATCAGAGCTAGTACACATGGGGGTTCGGTTGGAGATGAGGGCGAGAAACAAGAAACAGAGGCAGCAGGAGTTGTCCGCGCTGATCGAGACGGAGCCCTTCATGACCGATGAAGAATTGGCGGAGCGCTTCGGAGTCTCTGTGCAGACGATCCGTTTGGATCGGCTGGCCTTGGGCATCCCGGAGCTCAGGGAGCGCATCAAGAAAGTCGCCGAGCACAACTACGGCAAGGTTCGTTCACTGGAGCTTTCCGAGGTGATCGGGGAATTGCTCGAACTTGATCTCAACCGCCTCGCCATCTCCATGTTGGAGATCGGACCGGAGCATGTTTTCAGCCGCACGAGAATCGCCAGAGGGCACCACTTGTTTGCGCAAGCGAACTCGCTCGCGGTCTCGGTGATCGATGCCGAAGTGGTTTTGACCGGGATGGCGGACGTGCGGTTTACCCGTCAAGTCAAGCTTGGCGAACGGTTGATCTCCAAAGCGGTCGTTCAGGACAACCGGGAAGACCGAGCCCATGTGAACGTGACCACCAAGGTCGGTGACGACATCGTGTTCGAAGGGCAGTTTGTTGTCTTCAAGAACAAGTGACATCTTTGCAGCAACAGAGTGGAGGTAGCAACTGTGAGAATCGCGATCGATGCCATGGGCGGCGATCATGCCCCGCAAGCCATCGTAGAAGGTACGCTCCAGGCGGCTCGCGCGCACGCAGATGTGACGTTGGTGCTCGTCGGCGACGAAGAGGCCATCAAACGTTGCATGGGCAGCGAGAGACCCTCGAATGTCGAAATCGTACATACAACAGAAGTCATAGCAGCCGACGACGAACCTGTTCGTTCCGTTCGGCGTAAGAAAGACGCTTCCATGGTCGTCGCAGCCCGCATGGTCAAAGAAGGGCAGGCAGACGGATTCGTTTCCGCCGGCAACACCGGCGCGCTGATGGCAGCCGGCTTGCTGGTGGTCGGGCGCATCCCTTCGATTGAACGCCCGGCGCTCGCTTCGATTTGGCCGACGTTCGGTGGCAACGCGATGCTGGTGCTCGACGTGGGCGCGAACATGGACGCAGACCCCGTGCATCTGTTCCAATACGGGTTGATGGCAAACGCTTTCTCCAAGGAAGTGTTGGGACTGCCGAAACCGCGGATCGGGCTGCTCAACGTCGGGGCCGAACCGGGCAAAGGAGACAAATTGCGCAAAGAAGCGTTTGAACTCCTGCAAAACGGCCCGTTTCATTTCGTCGGCAACATCGAAGCGCGCGAGGCGATGCATGACAAGTGCGACGTGCTGGTCGCGGACGGTTTTACCGGCAACAACATGTTGAAATTGATCGAAGGATTCGGCCTTGGGCTGTTTGATAAGTTGAAGGATGTGTTTTTGGCAGGTCCTTTGACCAAACTTGCGGCGCTGATCCTCAAACCGGGTTTGCGTCAATTCAAGAAAACGTTCGACTACTCCGAGTACGGCGGCGCGCCATTGCTTGGAATCGACGGTGCAGTGATCAAAGCACACGGCTCCTCCAATGCGAGAGCTTTTGAGATGGCGATCGAGCAAGCGCGCCGTTTCATCGCAGGACGGGTTCTCGAACAGATAAACCAAGATGTTCAAAAGCAGTGAAGAGGGGGAGAACAGCATGACAAAACTTCAAGTCGGCATCCTCGGCACCGGGTCGGCAGTGCCCAGCCGTGTTGTGACCAACGATGACATGGCGAAAATCGTAGAGACCAACGACGAGTGGATCCGCTCCCGCACAGGGATTCGCGAGCGTCGGTTCGTCGATGCGGACACCGCAACTTCCGATCTCTCCGTGGAAGCTGCTCGCAAAGCGATCGAAGCGGCCGGAATCACTCCGGAAGACATCGGCGTGATCATCGTCGCTACCGTCACGCCGGACTTCATGTTCCCGGCGACGGCGTGCCTCGTCCAAGAGCGCATCGGTGCAAAACACGCGGCGGCGTTTGACTTGTCGGCAGGGTGCAGCGGGTTTTTGTACAGCTTGTCCTGCGCGGTGCCGATGCTCGAAAGCGGCCTCTACAAGTACGCGCTGGTCATCGGTGCGGAAACGCTGTCGAAGATTACAAACTTCTCCGACCGCAGCACCTGCGTGCTGTTTGGCGACGGAGCGGGCGCTGTGGTGCTCGGTCCGACCGATGCGGGGCGCGGCTTCCTCTCGTTTGAGATGGGAGCGGACGGTTCCGGCGGCGAACTGCTGAAGCAAGCGGCAGGCGGCTCCCGAAACCCGGCGACGCAAGAGTCGATTCTGGCAGGCGAGCACTACATCACGATGGCGGGCAACGAAGTGTTCAAGTTCGCCGTTCGAATTTTGGGCTCCGCTGCAGAAGCGGCGCTGGCGAAGGCGGGCCTTGGCAAAGAGGACATCGACTACTTGATTCCGCACCAAGCGAACGTTCGCATCATCGACGCGGCGGTCAACCGCCTCAAGCTTTCGTCTGACAAGGTCTATGTCAATCTTGACAAGTACGGCAACATGTCGTCTGCTTCCATCCCGGTCGCGCTCGACGAAGCGGTACGGCTTGGCAAAGTGCAAGAGAACGACTTGCTCGTGCTGGTCGGCTTCGGAGCCGGCTTGACATGGGGAGCAACGGCGTTGCGCTGGTAGATTTTCAATCAGGAGGAAGACGATTATGACCAAGTTTGCACTGATATTTCCGGGTCAAGGTTCGCAAGTTGTCGGCATGGGCCGCGAACTGGCAGACGCCCGTCCGGTAACGGCTGAAGCATTCCGCCAAGCGGATGCGGCCATCGGGTACAACCTCTCCCAGATCATGTGGGAGGGCCCGCAAGAAACCCTCAATTTGACGTACAACGCGCAACCGGCGATCTTGACGGCGAGCATCGCGCTCTACCGGGCTTTTTTGCAAGAAAACCCGGACTTTGAGTTCGTGTGCACGGCAGGCCACAGCCTCGGCGAGTACACCGCTTTGGTGGCGGCTGATGCGCTGTCGTTTGAAGATGCGGTGCGTCTCGTCAACGCGCGCGGCCGTTTCATGAACGAAGCGGTTCCGGCGGGTCAAGGCGCGATGAGCGCCGTCATCGGCATGGACCGCGCGCTCTTGGCGGACATCTGCGAGCGAGTTTCCGCGGAGTACGGTCCGGTGGAATTGGCGAATGTCAACTGCCCCGGCCAGATCGTCATCTCGGGCAAAGCGGAAGCGGTCACCCGTGCGGGGGAAGTGATCTCCGCCGAGGGCGGACGCGACAAGCCGCTCGTCGTCAGCGGCCCGTTCCACTCGTCGCTGATGAAACCGGCAGCGGACCGTCTCGCCGAAGAGATGAAAACCGTGGAGTTTCGCGACGCCAAAGTTCCGGTCATCGCCAACGCGACCGCCGGCCCCGTGCAAGGAGCCGACGAGATCCGGGAAGCGCTCGTTCGTCAGGTGTACGCACCTGTGCTCTGGGAGGATAGCGTGCGCGTCATGATCGAACAATACGGCGTGGAAGCGTTCCTGGAAATCGGTTCGAGTTCGGTGCTTGCTGGTCTGAACAAGAAGGTCAACAAAGCCGTTCCGACCCACTTCTTCAAGGACCTCGACACGTTCGCCAAAGTTCAAACCGCCATCAAAGGGGAATCCACGAATGCTTAAAGACAAAGTAGCGCTGGTCACCGGCGGCTCCCGCGGCATCGGCCGCGCCATCTGCTTGGAATTGGCGGAGCAAGGCGCCAAAGTCGTCGTGAACTATGCGGGCTCGCAAGCGGCCGCTGAGGAAGTCGTCGCGCTGATCAAGGAAAAAGGCGGCGAAGCCGTCGCGGTCCAAGGAGACGTGGCGGTCTATGCCGACGCGGAGAAGATGGTCTCCGCCACCACCGAGACGTTCGGTCGCATCGACATCCTCGTCAACAACGCCGGCATCACCCGCGACAACTTGCTCATCCGCATGAAAGAAGACGAGTGGGATGCGGTCTTGAACACCAACCTCAAAGGCGTGTTCAACGTGACCAAAGCTGCTGCCCGCCCGATGATGAAACAGCGCGTCGGCCGCATCATCAACATCACCTCGGTCGTCGGTCTGATGGGCAACCCCGGCCAAGCGAACTACGTGTCGGCCAAAGCGGGCGTCATCGGCCTCACCAAGTCCAACGCCAAGGAACTCGCGTCGCGCGGCATCACCGTCAACGCGGTGGCACCGGGCTATATCGAGACGGACATGACCGACAACTTGGGGGACGATGTAAAAGGCAAGCTGTTTGAAGCCATCCCGCTCTCTCGACTGGGTCGTCCGGAAGATATCGCAAACGCTGTGTCCTTCCTCGCGTCCGATCGTTCCGGGTATATCACCGGTCAAGTTCTGACTGTCGACGGCGGCATGGTGATGTAGTATACTACCACTTTGGGAGGAGGTGAAAGCATGTCCGCAGAAATCATGGAGCGCGTAAAAAACATCGTCGTTGACCGACTGGGTGTTGAAGCGTCCGATGTCACCCTCGAAGCATCCTTCAAGGAAGACCTCGGCGCAGACTCCCTCGACGTCGTCGAACTGGTGATGGAACTCGAAGACGAGTTCGATATGGAAATTTCCGATGAAGACGCTGAGAAAATCAACACCGTAGGTGACGTAGTGACCTACATCGCGTCTCACAAGTAATCCCCGAACAACTGTGGTTGAGAAGCCCCAATCTGCTCCATACTAGGATTTGGGGCTTCTCATCTATCTGACAGCTAACCTCACGATAAGCGAAGGTGAACCAACATGAAAAGGCGTGTAGTGATCACCGGTATGGGTGTTGTCTCCCCCCTTGGAAATGATGTTGAAACTTATTGGAACAACTTAAAAAACGGAAGATCGGGAATCCGGAAGATCGAACGCTTTGACACCACAGGACTTGCCACCACCATCGCAGGACTGGTTGAAGACTTCAACCCGGAGGACTTTATCGATAAAAAAGAAGCTCGCAAGATGGACGTGTTCGTCCAATACGCGGTGGGAGCAGCATACCAAGCCATGAAACAAGCGGGTTTGGAAATCACGGAAGAGAATGCAACGCGCATCGGCGTCTACATAGGTTCCGGAATCGGCGGCATCGGCACGCTGTGCGAGCAATACGATGTTCTGAAAGAAAAAGGTCCGCGCCGCGTCTCTCCGTTCTTCGTCCCGATGATCATCGGCGACATGGCGTCCGGCCAAGTGTCGATCTTGCTCGGCGCACGCGGCCCGAACTCTTCCCCGATCTCGGCATGCGCGACCGGCACCAACTCCATCGGCGACGCGTTCAAGATCATCGAGCGCGGTGCGGCTGACGCGATGTTGTGCGGTGGTGCGGAAGCGGCGGTGTATCCGCTGACGATTGCCGGCTTCAACTCGGCGAAAGCGATGGCGACGATTTACAACGACAGCCCGGAGATCTCCTCCCGTCCGTTTGATAAGGACCGCGACGGTTTCGTTCTCTCGGAGGGCGCAGGGGTTCTGCTGTTGGAAGAGCTGGAACACGCCAAGCAGCGCGGCGCGCAAATTCTTGCCGAAGTCGTCGGCTACGGCATGAGCGGCGATGCGTATCATCTCACCGCTCCGGCGCCGGAGGGCGAAGGCGGGGCGCGCGCGATGAAGCACGCGCTGGACGACGCGGGGATTCAACCGGAACAGGTCGCGTACGTCAACGCGCACGGCACGGCGACGATGGGTGATGTGCTGGAAACCCAAGCGATCAAGTCGGTCTACGGCGAGCATGCCTACAAACTGGCGGTGTCCTCGACCAAGTCGATGACCGGGCACATGCTCGGGGCTGCCGGGGCGATTGAAGCGATCGCTTGCGTGGAAGCGATGCGTCACAGCATCTTGCCGCCGACGATCAACCTCGACAATCCGGACGAAGGCTGTGACCTCGACTATGTGCCGAATCAAGCACGTGAAGCGAACATAGACTATTGCATGTCGAATTCGTTCGGCTTTGGCGGTCACAACGCTTCGATCGTGTTGAAGAAGTACACCGAGTAACGACATAGAGACAGAGACACATGTTTTTCCCTGGCAACCTGTTGTTGAGTTGCCAGGGTATCTCCATTTTTGTAGGGTCAGGTGAAGATGCGGTGGTCATTCAATTTGAGAAATTGTTGTCCGACCTCGGGATTCAGTTCCAAAACCGCAAGTTGTTGAAGCAGGCGTTTACGCACGCCTCTTATCGCAACGAGCATCGAACAGAAATCGGGCAGGACAACGAGCGGTTGGAATTCTTGGGCGACGCGGTGTTGGAGTTGTTGGTCAGCGAGTATCTGTTCCTCAAGTTTCCCAAGATGCCGGAGGGGGAATTGACCCGTCTGCGTGCTACGATTGTCTGTGAGCCATCGCTTGTGCGGTTTGCGACCAAGTTGAATTTCGACAAGTACATTCGTTTGGGGCGCGGGGAGGAAATCTCAGGCGGGCGCAAGCGTCCGGCGCTTTTGGCAGACGTGTTTGAAGCGTTTGTGGGAGCGTATTACCTCGACCAAGGGTTGCAGCCGGTCAAGGAGTTTTTGCATCGCTTTGTCGTCTCGGAACTGCAAGATGTGAACGCGCCGCTGCTGACCGACTATAAGACGATGTTGCAAGAGCATGTGCAACGCGAGGGTTTGGGGGCGCTGTCCTATCAGATACTCGAAGAGCGCGGCCCGGCGCACAACCGCGAGTTTGTGGCGCAAGTGCTGTTGGATTACCGACCGATGGGCGAAGGAACCGGCCGATCGAAAAAAGAAGCAGAACAGCATGCGGCCCAGATGACCATGATGATGCTCGGCAAGATCTGAGCGGGGCTTCCTGGGGCGATCAGGACTTGTTTGTGGACAAGCTGGGCAGCGCGCAGCTTGATCGCTTGAGGAAGCTTACAGGCTCAGGGCTGACGGGCCGGCTCCGGAAGGAGCGCACGTAAAGTCGCAAGTTGACGGCGGAGCATCAGATTCTCCGACTCCAGTTCGTCCTTGCGGGCTTGCAAGTAGAGAGCATGTCGATGCAGACCTGGTGCGTAGTGACGGGCGAGAAGCTCGTCCACGGCGTCCAGGTCTTTTTTGTCGAGGGTGATCGGTTCGCTGAAGCCGTGCGGGTCTTCTTGCTCGTGCCAGTTGCGGGTGTAGAAGTAGCCGAGAACGCGCCGTTTGTCGATGACTTTGATGGCGTCGAGTTGCAGGGTGGAGGGGGCGTCGAGCGGATAGTGAGAGGGGAGGTCGTAGTGGAGCGGGACGGGGTCGCCGTACTTCTTGCTGGTCATGGGGGCGATGAGGGCCCAGTTGCGGCCTTCGTAGAGGAGGAGGCAGGGGTGGCGGTACGAGGTTTCAGACCCGATGTTAAAAGCGCCAAGGTCTGCGTAGATCAACCGTCCGCGCTTGTAGCGGGTGTGGTTCTCAGGAAGTTGATTGCGCTCCAGCCAGAATTCGTGCCAGAGGATCAGCGGGACGGTGCGGCGAAGGTTGTTGGAGTTGAGGAAGAGGAGGAGTTTGCCGACAGACTTCATCATCTCCGGCAGCAGCCCTTCCTGAACGGCGGTGCGTTCCGGATGGAGGCGGTAGGATTCGAGCAGCAGTTTTTTGTTGGGCATGGACGTGAGGTCTCCTTACGAGGAAAGTTGAGAGGGTGGAGCGGGGAATGTTTGTCTTCATTTTAACCACAAACCCGTTTAATATGTCAAGGACGTTTTGTTCAAAAAAAATCCCCGACACATGCAGCTTGTCGGGGATTTTTTTGTAAAAACAGATCAGGTGCCGGTGGTGCCCGTTGTGGGATCGCCTGTTGGAGTGTCGGGACCTTGGACGAGAGCGGCTGCTTGAGCGGCGAGGGCAGTATGGTTGTTGTAAAATTTGTGGAGCAGCAGCGCGATCGCTTGGCGCTCGGCGTGCGCTTGCGGGTCGAATTTGTATTTCCCGTCCCCGGCAGACATGCCGACGACGAAGCCCAGTTGTTGCGCGAGGGCGATATTCGGTTTGGCGTAGTCGGACATGTCGGCGGTGTCCACAAAGGTGGAGGTTTGGTTGGTGTAGGTGTCGGCGAGGTTGGGTTGTCCCAGTGCGCGCATGAACGTCGTGACCATCTGCTCGCGAGTGACCTGATGCCCGCCGCCGAAGCTGTTTTGTTCTTCGCCGACCATGAAGCCCGCTTTGATCACGGCGGCGACGTACGGTTGCGCCCAATCGGAGACGTCCGTGAAGTTGCTTTTTGCGTTCATGTCGACGTCGAGGCCCGCCGCTTTTGCCAAACCGGTGGCGAATTCTTCGCGGGTCATTTCGGCAGACGGACGGAAAGTGTTGTCTTCGTAGCCGGTCAGAACGCCCGCGCGCACCAACTCTGCGATCTCGTTGGACGCATACGAATTGCCCAAGTCGGTCAGCGTGCGTTGCGCGCCCGTTGAGGTTCCGGTGGTGCCTGTTGTATCGCCGGTTGCTTCGGTCGTTGTTCCGGGGGTTCCAGTCGTGTCTCCGCCAGTCGTTCCGTTATCCGTTCCGGTCGCGGTATCTGTGCCCGTCGTCCCGGTTTCCGTTGCGGTCCCCGCTCCCGCCGAAGCGCCTCCGCCGGCCGTTCCGGTCATATCCTCCGTCGTACCGGTTGCCCCGGTATTGCTCGTATTCGTATCCGACCCTTGCGCCGTCGTCGTATCGGTCGTCCCGGCAGTTGCCGTCGTATCCGTTCCCGATGTCTCCGCCGTCTCACTGCTGTCGGTGCTGTTCATCGCCGTCGGCCCGCCGGTCGTCGTGGTGCCGGAATCGCCGGTGGCGTTCCCTTCGGTCGCCGTCGTCGTCCCCGGTTGCGCCCCTGTCGTATCCGCGGTCGACGCGCTCGCCACCCCGGTATCCGTACCGGTCGCAAACGCCGCCGGAGCCGCTGTCGCCCCGAGAAGCGGGATCGCCGCGACCACCGCCGTGCCGAGCATCACTTTCGCGCGCGTCACCTTCGAATTCGGGAAGCGTTCGCGTACATACTCCTTGACCTCGTTTTCCAACGTTTGCCGGTGTTTGCCTTCTATCTTGATTCGCTGCCCGGGCTCAGCCGCAAACTCCTCCAAATTCCGTTTCAAATGCAGGATGATCGTAAAACTCCCATCCTCCATCGGTTGCAACTCATATCGTTCAAACAAGCGAAAACCCCCCTCTTGTGTGTTAGTTGGCAACAGGTATCAAAGTCAGACCTCGCCCCTAGCATTCCCCCAAAACACACAAAAAAAAGACCCCCAAGCAAACGCTTGACGGTCCAAAGAGGGGAAATCCTATTGAGTTGCAAACGTTCCGCGTTACCGAACAGATTGCAAAGAATTCGCGCGATACATTTCGTACACTCGATCCATTTGGTGCAGAGACAGCCAGTCTTGAAAAAACTTCGCAAGCTTTTTCATCGAAAGAATCCTCCTCAGTGGAGATCAATGTACTTACAACCCCATCCTACACTCCAAGCGTTAAGGAAATATGAAAGCCTCGTATCAAAACGGCATACAAAAACATCCCCGACCACTCTCACAGGATTTCATACACTGTGATAGAATAGAAAGGTTGAAAGCCCATTCGCTAACTTCTGGAGGGGAACAGGTTGTATCTGAAACGAATAGAGGCGATCGGCTTCAAGTCGTTCGCGGACCGCACGGAACTGGAGTTCGTTCCCGGCGTGACCGCAGTGGTGGGGCCGAACGGTTCGGGCAAATCGAACATCTCCGACGCCATCCGCTGGGTGCTCGGCGAACAGAGCGCCAAGTCGTTGCGCGGGGCGAAGATGGAGGACGTGATCTTTGCCGGATCGGACGGCCGCAAGCCCGTCAACTTCTGCGAAGTCTCGCTGACTTTGGACAACGCCAACCGTGAACTCGACCTCGACTACAACGAAGTCACCGTCACCCGCCGCGTCTACCGCTCGGGCGACTCCGAATATATGATCAACAAACAATCCTGCCGTTTGAAAGACATCACCGAGCTGTTCATGGACACCGGTCTTGGCAAGGAAGCCTACTCGATCATCGGCCAAGGCCGCATCGACGAAATCCTGTCTAACAAATCGGAAGACCGCCGGGGCATTTTTGAAGAAGCCGCCGGGATCGTTAAGTACAAATCCCGCAAGAAAGAAGCGGAGAAGAAACTCGACGAGACGACCGCCAACTTGATTCGCATCGGCGACGTGATCGGCGAGCTGGACGCGTCGATGGAACCGATGGGCTACCAAGCGGAAGTCGCTCTGCAAGCGCGAGAACTCCGTCAGCAGTTGGAGCGCTACGAAGTCGCGCTCTACGTTCACGACATCGAAGACCTGCACCGCCGTTGGACGGAAGGGGAGGGCGAAGGGAACAAACTCGCCGCCGACCACCTCGACAAATCGGCCGCCGTCTCCGCCCAAGAAGCGGAATACGAGAAACTGCGCTGGGAGCTCGCTCAGATCGAACAGTCGATTGAAACGGCGCAGAAAGCGCTCGTCGAAGTCGTCCAAGAACACGAGAAGTCGGAAGGCCGCCGCAAACTGTTGCAAGAACGCCGACAGAACTTGCAAGAGAGCGCCGCCGACATCGACGCCGTCTTGGAAAAACTGCTGCGCGAACAAGGGCAGAACGCCGCGCTGTTGACCGAAGAACAGGCCAAAGCCGCCGATTTGCACTCGCACATCGACTCCTTGAAACGCGACTTGGAAGAGAAGTTGAACCTCGCCAAGGGCTTCCTCGACCGCGCCGAGCGCGAGGGCGAAGTGGAGCGGATGAAGTCCGACCTGATCGAGAAGCTCAACGACAGCGCCTCCAAGCGCAACGAGCTCAAAAACCTCGAGTCTACACTTGAGATCTTGGAGCGGCGCATCGCCCGCCAAGTCGAAGAAGAGCGCGAGTTGACCGCACGCGCCGCTCAACTGCGCCAAGCGCTGGACGAAGCGGCGAAACTGCGCCAAGAAGAAGGCGCGCAGGAAGCGGAAGTCCACGACCTGCTGCAGACCCTGCGCCAGAAAGTGGAGACGGAAACCCGCGACCAAGAAAAGCGCAGCGGCATCCTCCGCCAGTGGCAAACGGAGCAGACTTCGCACCGCTCGCGTCTGGAGCTCTTGCGAGACATGGAATCGCAATACGGCGGCTACCAAGTCGGCGTCCGCAACATCTTGCAAGCGGCGCAACGCGGCCAAGTTCAAGGGGTCAAGGGAGCCGTCGCCGAGCTGATGCAAGTGCCGCGCGAGTACGAGTTGGCGATGGAGACGGCGCTTGGCGGCGCGATGCAAAACGTCGTCGTCCGCGATGAAAAAGCGGGCCGTGATGCCATCCACTACCTGAAGAGCAGCGGCAGCGGACGCGCCACCTTCATGCCGCTTGACGTCATCAAGGGACGACCGCTCGGCAAGCACGAACGCACGGCGATCGGCGGACACAACGGCTATGTCGGCATCGCATCGGAACTCGTCAAGTGCGACCCGCAGTACCAAAACATCGTCGACAACCTCCTCGGTTCCGTCATCGTAGCGCGGACGATCGCCGACGCCAATGCGTTGGCGCGCCTGTTGCAATACCGGGTGCGCATCGTCACCCTCGACGGCGACGTCGTCAACCCCGGCGGTTCGATGACCGGCGGTTCCGTCCAGAAAAAAGGAACGTCGCTGCTCGGGCGAACCCGCGAAATCGAAGAGATGGAAGAAAAGCTCAAAGCGATGGACAAAAAAATCGCCGACGCCCAATCCGTCTACGAACAAAAAAACAACCAACTCCAGCAAGCCAAAGCGGAGATCACCCGTCTCACCGAGCAAAGCGAACAGCAGCGCGGCTCTCTGTACAGCTATGACGCGCAGATTCGCGAACTCGGCGCGCAACTTCGCGGGGTTGAAGAACGCCTTGAACTGGTGACACTGGAATTGGGGCAATACCGCTTGGAAGAGAAGGAAAACCGCCAAAAGCAAGACAGCGTCAAAAACGCCCTCGTCGTGCTGGAGTCGGAAACCATCTACCTGCAAAAAGCGGTCGACGAACTGCAAACCGTGCTTCGCGAGCAGCAAAACGTCGCCGCCGACGTCAACGAAGAAGTGACGGCGTTCAAAGTCAAACTCGCCGGCGTCGAGCAAGAGTATGTCAGCGTCAAGGGCAATTGCGAACGCATCGAAACCCGCTTGGCGGAGCTCTCCATGGAGATCAAGGCCCGCCGGCAAGAACGGGACACCGTTGACAAGCGCCTGGAGGAAACTCTGCAAGAGCTCGCCTCCGCCGAGACGCTCTACGCCAATTTCGACGAGCGCCGCAAGGAAGCGGAAGCGAAACTGGACGCGCACCGGGAAGCCAAACTGTCCCTCTCCTCCCGCATGAGCGCGATGGAAGCCGCGCTGCGCGAGGCGCGTTTGCAACTGAAGAATCTTGAACAGCACGTCCACCACAACGAGGTCAAAGTCAACCGCCTCGACGTTGAGTTGAACAACGCGCTGACCAAGCTCGCCGAGGAGTACCACATCTCGTTTGAACTCGCCAAGGAGCGCTACCCGATGCCGGAGGAGCTCGCGGTCACCAAGCGCAAAGTCCAAGAGTTCCGCCGTGAGATCGAGCGCTTGGGCGACGTCAACTTCGGGGCGATCGAAGAGTACACACGGATGCAAGAGCGTCATGCGTACTTGTCGGAGCAACGAGACGACTTGGTCAAAGCGGTTGAGCAATTATATGAAGTGATTCGCGAAATCGAAGAGGAGATGTCCAAGCGTTTCAACGAGACGTTCTATGCGATTCGCGAGCAGTTCGGCGAAGTGTTCGCCGCGCTGTTTGGCGGCGGTCGCGCCGACCTGATTCTTACCGATCCGGACAAACCGTTGACCACCGGCATCGAAGTCGTCGCCCAACCGCCGGGCAAGAAATTGCAAAACCTGCAATTGCTCTCCGGGGGCGAGCGGGCCCTGTCGGCGCTGGCGCTGTTGTTTGCCATTCTCCGGATCAAACCGGTGCCGTTCTGCGTGCTCGACGAAGTCGAAGCGGCGCTCGACGACGCCAACGTCGCCCGGTACGCCATGTACCTGCGCGACTTCTCCAAACAGACGCAGTTTATCGTCGTCACGCACCGCAAAGGCACGATGGAGGGGGCGGACGTCCTCTACGGCGTCACCATGCAAGAGCACGGCGTCTCCAAGGTCGTCTCGGTGCGCTTGGTGGATCAAGCGATGGAATTGACGAGTTAATCGTCCCCGCTTTTTAGAGTTGAAGGGAGTGTTGGTGATGGGGTTTTTTAGCAAGATCAAGGAAGGTCTCGCCAAAACGCGCGACGCCTTCATGGGCAAAGTGGAATCGATCATCTCGTTTGGCCGCAAAATCGACGAGGAGTTCTATGAGGAATTGGAAGAAGCGCTGATCATGGCGGACGTGGGCGTGAACACCGTGATGGAGATCATGGACGAACTGCGCTCCGAAGTCAAAAAACGCAAGCTTACGCAGGCGGAAGAACTGCGCCCCGTTTTGCAGGAGAAGCTCGCGGAGTTGATGGGTACCGAGCAAGAGGGCTTGAAGATGGCGCCGGACGGTCAACTGACCGTTATCCTCTTCGTCGGCGTCAACGGCGTCGGCAAAACCACGACGATCGGCAAACTTGCCCACCGTTTCAAATCCGAAGGCAAAAAAGTCATCCTCGCCGCGGGCGACACGTTCCGCGCGGGGGCCATCGAGCAACTGGAAGTGTGGGGCGAGCGTGCCGGCGTCGACGTGATCAAGCAATCGGCAGGCTCCGACCCGGCGGCCGTCATCTACGACGGTCTCGCCGCCGCACGCGCCCGCAAAGCGGACGTGCTGCTTTGCGACACCGCGGGACGCTTGCAGAACAAGTCCAACCTCATGGACGAACTGAACAAAGTCTACCGCGTCATCAAGCGCGAAGTGCCGGACGCGCCGCATGAAGTGTTGCTCGTCCTCGACGCGACCACCGGGCAGAACGCCCTCCAGCAAGCCAAGCTGTTCGGGGCGTCGGCGGGCGTGACCGGCATCGTCTTGACCAAGCTCGACGGCACTGCCAAGGGCGGCATCGTCATCGCGATCCGCAAAGAGCTGGAACTTCCGGTTAAATTTGTCGGCCTCGGGGAGAAAATGGACGACCTGCAACCGTTTGCTCCGCAAGAGTTTGTGTCGGCGCTGTTCACCGGCAACGACACAGAAGACAGCGAATAAAAAGATTTTTTGAATGAGAGTTGACAACGCCCATGCTTTTCAGTAATATACCTCTGTAAAGCAAATCGACTTGACAGGCAGAGGGGCGTCGGACATGCTTGAAAAGACCACCCAGATGAACCTGTTATACGACTTCTACGGGGTTATGCTCACCGAGAAGCAACGCGAATTTGTGGAATTGTACTACTTGGATGACCTCTCGTTGGCGGAAATCGCCGAGCAGTTTGAGATCAGTCGTCAAGCGGTGCATGACAACATCCGCCGAGCGAGCGCGCAGTTGCTCGACTACGAGGCGAAGTTGCACTTGGTCGAGCGGTTTGAACGTCGCCGGGAAGTCGGAAGTCGGGTGTTGTCGATCCTCGGGAACAACCCGTCGCAACAGGAGTGCGAGCACGCAGCAACTCTCGTGCGCGAATTGATCGAGGAATAACCAACACAGAGGAGGATGGCCCATGGTCTTCGAAGGATTGGCGAACCGATTGCAAGATACCTTCAACCGTTTGCGCGGCAAGGGCAAACTCAGCGAATCGGACGTAACTGAAGCCATGCGGGAAGTTCGGCTGGCCCTCCTGGAGGCTGACGTCAACTTCAAAGTCGTAAAAGACTTTGTGGCGAAGGTCAAGGAGCGCGCCGTAGGGCAAGAAGTCCTGCAAAGCCTGACTCCGGGACAACATGTCATCAAGATCGTCAACGAAGAACTCACCGCGTTGATGGGAGGCGAGCAATCCAAACTCGCCGTCTCTGCGAAAGCTCCGACCGTATACATGATGGTCGGTTTGCAAGGGGCAGGGAAAACCACCCACACCGCCAAGTTGGCGAGACTTCTGCACAAAGACCGCAAGAAACCGTTGCTTGTCGCCTGCGACATCTACCGTCCGGCTGCCATTAAGCAACTCCAAGTGCTCGGCGAACAGCTCGACGTTCCGGTGTTCTCCCTCGGAAACGAGGTCTCTCCGGTCGAGATCGCCCGCCAAGCGATGGAGCATGCCAAGTCGCACGGCCACGACTACGTGCTGATCGACACCGCAGGTCGTTTGCATATCGACGAAGCGTTGATGGACGAACTCAAGCAGATCAAAGCAACCGTGCAACCGCACGAGATTCTGCTGGTCGTCGACGCCATGACCGGTCAAGACGCCGTCAACGTCGCCGAGAGCTTCAACTCCCAGCTGGACGTGACCGGCGCCATTCTCACCAAGCTCGACGGGGACACCCGCGGGGGTGCCGCACTCTCGATTCGCGCCGTCACCGGCACGCCGATCAAGTATGCGGGCATCGGGGAGAAAATTGACGCGATCGAACCGTTCCATCCGGACCGGATGGCCTCCCGAATTCTCGGGATGGGCGACGTGCTCACCTTGATTGAGAAAGCTCAAGCGACGATCGACAAGGACAAAGCGCTCGACCTCGAACGGAAGATGCGCAACGCCGACTTCACGCTGGAGGACTTCCTCGACCAGTTGCAGCAAGTCAAGCAATTGGGGCCGCTCGATCAGATCATGGGGATGTTGCCCGGCATGAACAAAATGAAGGGCATGCAAAACGTCAACGTGGATGACAAGCAGATCGGCCGCGTCGAAGCGATCATTCGCTCGATGACGCCGGGAGAGCGGACAGAGCCAAGCGTCATCAACTCCAGCCGCCGCAAACGCATCGCGGCAGGGAGCGGAACCTCGGTTCAGGAAGTCAACCGTCTCTTGAAGCAATTCGAAGACATGCAGAAGATGATGAAGCAGTTCTCCGGAATGGCGAAGAAGATGAAAGGCAAGAAGGGCAAGGGCGGTTTCAAGCTCCCGTTCATGCCGTAACGTCCTTCATCGAAAGAAATTTTACGAGTTATCAACTTTTCTGTTCCATTGGAACGGAAGTTATGATATGATTTTGATTCTGTGGAGGTGAAAATAACATGGCAGTTAAGATTCGTCTGAAGCGTATGGGTCAGAAGAAAGCTCCGTTCTACCGCTTGGTAGTCGCTGATTCCCGTTCTCCGCGTGACGGTCGTTTCATCGAGGAGATCGGTACCTATAACCCGGTTACCCAACCGGCTCAAATCAACATCGATGAAGAGAAAGCAATCGCATGGCTGAACAACGGTGCACAACCGTCCGACACCGTGAAGAACCTCTTCTCCAAGACCGGCATCCTCAAGAAAGTACACGAAGCGAAAGCAGGCAAGTAAGCATGAAGCAATTGGTGGAAACCATTGCAAAAGCCCTTGTCGATCAGCCTGACCAAGTTCGGGTTACGGAAGTGGTCACGGAGGATTCGATCGTGTATGAACTGTCCGTCTTTCCCTCTGATATGGGGAAGATCATCGGCAAACAAGGCCGGGTGGCGAAGGCGCTGCGCACAGTCGTCGCGGCCGCCGCTGCCGGACAACCCAAGAAAGTCACCATTGAGATCGTTTGATTGAAATCGGCTGGCGCAACGAAAGCTAGGAAGCAGAGATGCTCCCTAGCTTTTTTGTTTGTGGTATAATAACCTACATACCAAAGGAGTGTGAATTTCATTGTTTACTGTAAAAGTACCTGTTGCGATTAAGCTGATTTTGACCGAAGCTGCGAAGAAGGGCATCACCGGCGAAATCAACAATGCGATCCAAGGCATCCAGCATGAGCTGGAGCAAATTGAATTCCAAGCGCGTAAAGCGCTCCAAGACGCGGAACAACACGGCCCGGAAGCCGTACAATCCCTGACGGCGCGCATCAACCAAGAGCGCGGCATGCGCATGGAGCGCCGTGAGCAACTCATGCAGCAGCTCGTGCAAATTCAGCAATCGGAGATCGGTTCGGAAATCAACGGCGGTCAAGTCGAATCGACGGTCGAAGTTCGTGTGGGCGACAACTGGGAAGAGAAAGTGCAAGCAAATGAAATCGTGCTCAAGGACGGCGTGGTCGTAGAGATTCGCCGTGCGGGTGTTTAATGCGCGAACAGAAACTGATCCTCGTCGGCCACTTGGTGAACACCCAAGGGGTGCGCGGTGAAGTGCGTGTCTTGTCGCGGACGGATTTCGATGACATCCGTTTCAAGACCGGCTCCACGATCATGCTCGTGCATCCGAACTTCCCGAAGCCAATCGAGTTGAAAATTTCGTCGTCCCGACCGCACAAGCAATTCATCTTACTCACATTTGAGGGGCATCTGAACATCAACGATGTGGAAAAGTACAAAGGCGGCGACTTGATGGTCCGCGAAGAAGACCTCGTTCAACTGCCGGAGAACACGTACTACATCTACCAATTGATTGGCTGTCAGGTAGTGACCGACGAAGGAGAAGTCCTGGGCACGCTCAAGGACGTGCTCCAACCGGGTGCCAACGACGTATATGTCGTGAAGCCGCCCAAGGGCAAGGACATTCTGCTGCCGGTCATTCCGGATTGTGTATTGGATGTTGACGTGGAGAACAAAAAAGTTCTCGTACATATCCTCCCGGGCCTGCTGGACTGATGGTAGGAGGGAACCGACGTGCGCATTGACATCGTGACGATCTTCCCGGAGATGTTCGAAGGGGTGATCAACAACTCCATTCTAGGCCGCGCCCGCCGCGAAGGTTTGGTGGAGATCAACTTGATCGACTTCCGTGCCTACTCCAACAACAAACATAACACCGTGGACGACACCCCGTACGGGGGCGGCGGCGGCATGGTGCTTAAGCCGGAGCCGATCTTCTCGGCTGTCGAGGAGTTGACGGGATCGGTTAGAGCGGGAACCGTGGAAGTCGAGGGCGGCGAAGCGCCCGCGACAGCCCGTCCTCGCGTGATTTTGACCTGTCCGCAGGGAGAGGTCTTCTCCCAAGCCAAAGCCTTGGATTTCGCCTCCGAGGAGCATCTGGTGATCATCGCGGGCCACTATGAGGGCTACGATGAGCGGATTCGCCAGTATCTCGTCACGGACGAGATCTCCATCGGGGATTATGTGCTGACCGGGGGAGAGATCCCGGCGATGGTGATCGTGGACAGCGTGACCCGGCTGTTGCCGGGCGTGCTTGGCAACGACACCTCCGCCGTGCTCGACTCATTCCGCGAAGGGTTGCTGGAATACCCGCACTACACCCGTCCTGCGGAGTTCCGGGGCTGGAAGGTGCCCGACGTCTTGCTGTCCGGCCACCACGGCAACGTCGAGCGCTGGAGGCGCAAGGAATCGTTTCGCCGGACGCTTGTGCGCCGACCGGATCTCTTGCAAGGCCGCGAGCTCTCCAAGGAAGACCGCAAGCTGCTTGACGAAGTGATGCGGGAAGAGAATCAAACGAACTAGAAAAAGCCCCGTTCGGTGACGATCGGGGCTTTTTTGCGAAGTTATTTGCGTCTCTTTGCGGATTTCGGGCGAAAATCAACACGCAAGGCCCCTTGATCAAGCTCTGTGCCTCATGTTATATTTATCTCGTCGCCGCGAGAGGTTGAGCTTATGAGAGCGAAAGCCTGCGGTTGACACGAGACATGAAGATGTGATACCTTAGATCATGTCGCCGCTGATACGAATCATTGGGGAGTCGCCAAGCGGTAAGGCAACGGACTTTGACTCCGTCATGCGAAGGTTCGATCCCT